>JAJECN010000058.1 GCA_022821965.1 Candidatus Poribacteria bacterium | reverse complement strand
CCTGCGTAATACTGTGCTAACGCTGCTCCGCATATCAGGGTATACAAAAATAGCACAGGCATTCCGATTTTTCGCCGCACGTCCCACTGAAGCACTCAAAATCATTCAAAACCCAATACTCGACAATTGAATGCCTCTGATAGGAAAAACTGAATCTCTTGCTTTTTCAAAATTTTTCGTGTATACTTTAGAGCAAGTAAAATTGAAACTTACTAACAAGGGAACAGCGATGAACGACTATACAGGCATTATTACTGTTGAACCAGGGAAACGCAGTGGGCAGCCCTGCATTCGGGGCATGCGGATCACCGTTTACGATATCTTTGAATATCTTGCATCTGGTATGACGGTGGCAGAAATCCTTGATGATTTTCCTTATTTAACTGAAACGGACATTCGCGCCTGTTTTGCGTATGCCGCCAACTTGAAAAAATCGCAGACCGTTGTTTACAAGGAATATTAGTAAACTAATTAAAGGCTCTTTTTTTCACCCTTCTGTTCTTCCATTTTCCCATAGACAGGTGTCAGCCGAGCAATACGGCACATTAGCAAGTTGCTAATGTTTTTCAGGGTTCGTAGCACCGCACCTGTGGTTTCATTGCGGATATGAAAAACGGAAACCCAAACCAAGCTATTACTGGATTCAGGTTTCCGATTTAGAAAATGTCTGATATTTGCCCTTATCGGCCCTTTTTGATGCTTCCCCATGTAGTGGCGAGCTTGGCTCTGGGGTCTACGGGAAAACTATCATCGCCGAAGAACTCAATTTCGCCAATTTGAAAGTACGCCCCAGCCGGGTTCGATGCGGTGTCAAAAGTAACATGCCGAAAAAACTTATACCCGACTTTTTGAACGTCGTAATCTTCTCCTGCCTCAAAAAGGACGACTTGCAGTCGCTGATCCCAAAAGCTTTTCCCGTCGTGAGCAAAGATGGTCGTAAACTTCTTGCCGTCGTTAGACCCCTGAACCTCCCACACTGTAGGGTCCCTCGGAGGAACATCGTTCGCTGAAGACATGGTGAAGTGTGTCAATGCGTACTGCTCCTCAAACTCAGCTGTCACGTGTAGACCTTCTTTCGGAATGCCGCCCCCACGTCCGCAGCACCATTTGTCATTGCTGGGACCAAGGCGGTTATCGAAGACGTTAAACGCAAATTCACCGCCCGCGAATCCGGGTTCATCGTTGGCTGTGAAAGTGGCGTTGTAACCTTTATCTGCTTCAGGTTCACCATCGTCTTCTGGGTCGGTTAGGTCTCCTCCGAGCAGGGAATCTGTTCCTGTTCCCAAGACTTCCTCCGCCTGTGCTATGTCGCTTGTGCCGATAACGCAAAAGGCTATCATCAACACAAATCCTGCTAATACCAATATAATTTTCATACCGTTCAACCTCTTAGAAAAATGAATCTCACTTGGACGTGAGTTTCGCGTTAAGTAGGTGAGTTTGAATAAACTGCACCCATTTTACTATGCCAATCTTTACTAATCTCTATTCTATAATAACATATTATTATAGAGGATTCAATATCATTTTTCAAAAACATAGAAAACAACGCAAAGAATTAGATTCTAACAATTAACTCATGACCTGCCAAATTGGTTCTGCGCCTTCAACGCCGACGAGTTTTTGATCTAATCCGCTGTGAAAGTAAGTGAGTCGATTCGGGTCAATTCCGAGTTGATGGAGAATCGTTGCGTGCAGATGCCTGACATGAAAGGGATCTGTGACTGCCGCGCTACCGAGTTCATCGGTCTCACCAACGCTGATACCCCCTTTGATTCCGCCACCTGCCATCCACATCGTGAAGCCGTAGGAGTTGTGGTCACGACCTGTCCCCTTGGCGTACTCTGCCGTCGGTTGGCGACCGAACTCACCACCCCAGACAACGAGTGTTTCATCGAGTAGCCCGCGTTGTTTGAGGTCTTTCAGCAGCCCGGCAATCGGTTTATCAGTCGCTTTGGCGTGCTTGTTGTGGTTTTTCTCGATGTCGTTGTGTGCGTCCCAATTATCGTCACCATGGGCACCGCCGGAGTAAATCTGAATGAACCGGACCCCACGCTCAACCAATCGCCTCGCCAAAAGGCATTTCGTGCCAAACTCCTCTGTCTCTTTTTCGTTGACCCCGTAAAGTGCTTTGATGTGCTCTGGCTCGCTATCCAAATCGACCGCTTCCGGCGCGGTAGACTGCATCTTGTATGCCAGTTCATAACTCGAAATGCGAGCGGCGAGATCGGTATTATCGGTGCGTTTGGAGAGATGGGTTGCATTGAATTGGCGCAAATAGTCGAGGAGTCTACGCTGTTCGTTTTCACTCACATCACTCGGACGCTCCAGATTCAGAATCGGTGCGCCTTCCGATCGGAAAACCGTGCCCTGATAAACGGCGGGCATATATCCACTACTCCAATTCTTCGCGCCGCTGATGGGACCCCCCGTCCGGTCAAGCATTACAACGTATCCCGGAAGATTTTCGTTTTCACTGCCAAGCCCGTAATTCACCCAAGACCCAAGTGACGGATGACCGCTTAACACACGACCTGCGTTCATCATCAGCATCGCTGAACCGTGCAGTGGTGAGTCTGCAGTCATTGACTTGATAAAGGCGATGTCATCAACGCAGGTTGCAACGTGCGGGAAAAGCCCTGACACCCATTGCCCCGATTCGCCATACTGTTTGAAATCCCACTTTGGACTGACGATACGTCCCTCCGACCTATCACCGCCCCGTCCTTTCGTTTTGACCTGAACGGTCTTGTCGTTGAGTTTGGACAGCGTTGGTTTGTAGTCGAAGGTATCCACGTGGCTTGGACCGCCATACATGAACAGGAAAATCACGCGCTTTGCCTTCGGCGTGAAGTGCGTCGGTTTCGGCGTAAGTGGATTGAGATAGGGCGTTACACCGTCTGCCGCGACGGCTTGTGCATCGAGAAAGCCGTCTGCGGATAAGAGTCCCGTCAGCGCAAGCGATGCGAACCCACCCGCGATGTTACCGATAAATTCTCGGCGGGTTTGACCACAGAAATCCCCTTTTGAATTTGTTTTTCTCTTGGTCTTAGATAGATTGTCCATTACCGTATCTCCAATTTTAGTGTTTCTATTGTGTAGAAACGAAAACGGGTTGTATCAATCCAAAAAGATAAATTCATTTAGATTTAACGCCAATAACGCAAATCGGTCCAGTGCAACCTCTGAACTCACGCCTTCGTGTTGTTGAAGTTCTTGCATGAAGGTCAATGCTTGTTGCACTTCGGAGGACTCCGGTTCACGGCACAGCACAAGCCGAAGTCCAAATCGCACACGGTCTTCGACTGTCACACCGCCTTCCCACCGCATCCTATTGGCGAAAGCGAGTGCTTGGTCGTTGATAAATTTCCCGTTGAGCATAGTCAGCGATTGTGTCGGCACCGTTGTCGAAAAACGGACTGGGCAGGTCGAATCGGTGTTTGCTTGATCGAATTGGTTCAGAATTGGGACGAGCAACGAGCGTTTCACCTTTACATAAACGCTTCGGCGGTTTGCTTCCTCCGGTGGTGATTGCCCCCAAACACTCCTCGGTCTTGAGGAAGTCGCCAACACTTCTTTCGGTAGTTCAGGGAAAATACTCGGTCCTCCCATTTTGAAGTTCAATTTTCCAGTGATCCAGAGTACTGTATCCCGGATCTCTTCTGCAGTCAAGCGACGCATATCGAATCGCCAAAAGAGGTCGTTGTTTGCGTCCTGTTGAACACATCTCGAATTGCTCTGTGCTGACATCCGATATGCGTTTGAGGTCATTATCAGTTTGTGCATCGCTTTTAACCGCCAACCCGTCGCGATGAATTCAGATGCCAGCCAGTCGAGGAGTTCCGGATGTGTCGGCGATGTGCCAAGTTGTCCAAAATCGTTCGTTGATCGGACAATCCCTCGTCCGAAGTGGTGTTGCCAGATGCGATTGACCATTACGCGTGCTGTCAATGGGTTGTCAGCATTCGTCACCCACTCCGCGAGGATACGCCGTTTCCCAGACGGCTTTGCGTCCTCTGGAACAGGTGGCACCTCCACAGTAGGGGGATTCAACACTTCAGGAAATGCCGGTTTAACCTCGCGTCCGACAAGGTGCGGGTTCCCGCGTCGCAAGATGTGTGTCGGTGTCTGCTTTCCCTCTGAAACCGCTAAAGCTTGATGATCGTAAGGCACGCGCTGTCGCCGCCGCTGATCTCGCTGTTTTTTCAACTCCTTCTGTTGATCCACTAACGCCTTCAACGATTCGTTCGTTTCAATCAGTTCCGCATGTGTTTTTAGTAACTCATTAAAATTAATTGTAGCGTTTGTTGAGAGTGGCTGTTTCTCAAAGTTCGTACCAGACCATGAAACTTCCAGCTGCGGTTTATCTACATCTTTGTTGAAGTATTCAAGGCGAATCGACACCTCACCATTTGTGAGTGCAACTTCTACATCTCGCGCCCCGATCAATTCAGCGACTTTATAACCATTGAGAATTAATCTACAGGTGCCTTGCAGATTAATATGGAATGTATAAGTCGCCTCTTCCGGTACCGGTAACGTTCCTTCAAAAACCAAGCCGATGTCTTTTTTTCTACTGGCAGGTGTGAGTGAGAATAGATTGCTAAACAGTCTGCCTTCGGCGGCAGGTTCCAAGGCATCGAAATTATCAGGAAACTGCTCAAAGATGTCGCGGTAGAAGCGATATGTCAGATCACGCATCGGAGACACTGGCGCATCAGGCACTATCGCCTCTGAAATATTTTTAGCGAGTTCAATTTTGATAATTTCTTGTATCTCGAAAAATTTATCTTGCGCTTCTTGTTCAGCGAGTCGTTTTTCAGCGAGTCGTTTATCTCGCACTGCCTGCTGCTCAGGCGTACCGATGTCGGTGAGCGGTCCTCGGTTGTTGGGCGTAATATCATGGAAAAATGCGAGCAGGCTGTAGTAATCCCGCGTTGAAATCGGGTCGATTTTATGGTCGTGGCATCGGGCGCAACCGATTGTCATACCGAGCAGCACCTGCCCTGTTGTTGAAACAATATCATCAAGATAATCATACCGCGCGAGTTTCCGATCAGCAGGGCTATCGTCCCAAACACCAAGTCGGTGATACCCAGTCGCAATGATAGTCTCTGTGGTTACGGTATCAAGTTCATCACCTGCCAGCTGTTCTTTGATGAATTCATCATACGGTTTGTCTTTGTTGAAGGCGTTGATAACGTAATCGCGGTATCGCCACACGTACGGCTTGTCCGAATCGTTTTCATAGCCGTTGGTCTCTGCGTACCGAACAAGGTCGAGCCAGTGTCGTCCCCACTTCTCACCATATCGTGGCGACTTCAGGAGTTTATCAATGCGTTTCTCATAAGCGTCTGGGGATGTGTCGTTCAAGAACGCTTCGACTGCTTCTGGTGAAGGGGGTAATCCTGTGAGGTCGTAGTATACCCGGCGAATAAGCGTTAGTTTGCTGGCGGATGCGGCGGGCGTTAAACCGTGTGCCTCCAGTCTTGCGAGAATAAACGCGTCGATTGGGTTGCTGACCCAATCGGCTGCTTGTACCGATGGCACTTGTGATCGTTTAAGCGGGCGATATGCCCAATAATCCGATGAAGTTTTAGATTCAGGTTGAACGTTGGTATCTTGAACGGGATAGGGAAGCCCTATGTCGATCCACTTGGCAAGAATGTCAAGAGAGGCATCATCCAACCTGCCGTCTGGTGGCATTTGTGCTGTTTCTTGACGGTAGCCGACCATCTCAAGGAGGAAACTATCAACAGGACTTTCAAGTGATACCGCAGCACCGTAATTTCCGCCTTCGAGAATCTTTTCTCGACTCGTCAGTTGGAGTCCGCCCTCCACTTCAGATCCGCTACCATGGCATTGGAAACAGTTCTGTTGGAGAATAGGCTTTACTTGGGAATTGAAGAACTCAACCTTTTCCGCGTCACTCAGATTGTTCGCATGACCACTATTGAGAAAGGTCAGCAGGCACAGAAAAACGGTGGCAAGGAAATAGGAACGATAAAAATAATATCGCATAGTTTTCTCCGTTCAAAAATGACGCTTCAGAACGTTTTGAGCGGGCGAAAAACCGAGCCATCAATTTTAAAGAAATGATAACTTATTTGACGTAAGTTTGACTTAAGAGTTTAAAGGAATTCGACTCTACCACAGATTGATTTCTTTTTTACGTTTGATCCTACTAATATAACCTAAGTTGCCACTTTCGTAGCATAATCTTTTAGATTGTGCCTGTGAATGCGCAAACTAAAAGTTTACGCTACAAAATCCCGTAGAGGCTCAATCATTTTCACTGAAAAACCGTCTCTGCATGCCCAAAATCTTATAAGTAGCAACTTGGGTTAATATATTCCATGGCGATTTTATTACGATGCTTCTCCTTCTTCTGTTTCCGCTGGCACAACAGAAACGCGTGCGATAAAAGTATTGGTACTCCCTTCCTTACAGAACCAGTTACCTGTTGCTCCTAACTTAAACCGCTGTCCATGCTTGAATCGGTAAATGATTTGCCCGGTGACCCTGGGCGGAATGTCCCATACTGAAGCCAGTGCATCATGCGGAAACCCCTCTGTCGGCAGTTCAACGTCAGCGTCATACAGATCGAACGAACCTGTTGCTTCACCCTCACCTACCTCTATATCAATGATAAGGGTTCCACCGTGTTCAAAGGGCGTTGTATCAATCTCAATGGGTGTATAATCCTGATAGCCGGCTCTGGGCGTGCGGAAGGTGTTTGAAACTTCCATCAACTGCTTACGCAGACTGCTGAGATCGTCTGATTCCAATAAAGGCTTCTCTGCTAATGTATATTCTAACAACATTAGATATCCTTGCGCCCGATTTTGGTCAGGAAATTTGCTCTCTGGTTGGTGCATGATAACGACGGCTTCGGGACTCAGGACCTGAATATCTACTGGATAGACGTAATAATCTTTGGTGGACCTCGCGAAAAGGCTAACGCGTTCCCCTTTTGCTCCTTCTATCAGTTCTGGCAATTCGCGAAGCGTTACCCAAGTGTTTATGAACTTCTCGTTGAGTGTTTGTATCACTTCTGAATTCGAGAGCGGACCCGCTCTCAAGTTTTTACCGTTCGCTCAGCAGGATTCGTCGTCTAAAGGACCCCAGGCAATGATCACATGAATCGGACGCTGTGTCGTTTCCGATTCTGCGACTGCTTCTTCGATTGGCACCCAGTTAATTTCAGCGAATTTATAGAACTTTAATTCCAACGCCTTACGTGCTTCTTCGGGTGTGATGGTGCTTTCCCACTTGATGTCATCACGTGCTTCTGTTGGCATAGTATGAAGTTCCATGCGTGGCACGAAAACCATATCAGCATACCCAAAGTCATTGATATCCACATTGCTATTGCGTGGCGGAAGTGCAAGCGAAAAGTCGCAAATAACGCCTGTCTTCAAATCAATGAGTAATTGCCCTGTAAATTGCGATGGGATAAAGCGGACTTCGTCTATCAAATGCTCATGGGTGCCCGGTTTCCATCCGGGTTTGCGGCGGGTCGCCAAGGTGAACTCCGCATGAATTCGGAACGTGATGTCGGCGTAATCCGGCGAAAGTGCGCGTAAACAGGCAAAAGCCCCTTTCTGTCCGTGGCGTAACTTCCCTGTAGCACCCGGGTGGAACTGCGAAAGAAATGGAATCACGCTATCCAGATTGAGTTCCCAAACATCACCTACCGCTACAGTTGACACGGGGAGAAAAGCATTGAAAGCTTCACCCATGTATTCCCTGGTAGCCTCATGTGGCGACAGGTCGAAGAGTTCAATGTTTTCTGGTGATTTTCTGTGTAGATTGTAAGTTGTATCGGCAATCGGTGCCCAATGTGCATGTACTTCTAAGAATGCTGAATTATTCAGAACGTTATTGAGATCTATCACTGGTTTTCCTCCGTTGTGTAATTCAATTATAAGCATTCTTGGATGCACTTTTTGCCACTTTCAAACAACGAACGACCTTAAATTGCTAAACTACACCTATGGTAAAGGTTCACCTTCGTTAGTCGTCCGCTCGGCGTAAAGTGCTTGTAGCCGAGTCGTTACGGGACCGATGCCTTCGTCGCCAATTTTTCTGCCGTCAACCTCTAAAACAGGACTCAATTCACCGACAGTACCTGTCGTGAAGACCTCGTCCGCGGTGTAGACTTCAGTCAATGAAACGTTCCGTTCCGTTAGTGGGATACTCGCCTCGCGAGCGATTCGGATGACCATGCCCCGTGTAATCCCCGGTAGGCAGCTATCGGCGTGTGGTGTCAACACATGCCCACGCTTTATGGCAAAGATATTTGTCGCGTTTGTCTCTGAAACGTATCCGTGGATATCGAGCATAACCGCATCGTCCACGCCAGCGACGTTTGCTTCAATTTTGGCAAGGATGTTATTGATTAGGTTGTTGTGGTGAATCTTGGAGTCAACACACTGCGGCGGATTCCGCCGGATCGCTGAAGTGATTAATCGGATACCGCTCTTGGCGTAGATGGGTGGCTTCCACTCCGCGAGTACAATCAGGGTAGTGCCGTACTGATTAACACGTGCGTCCATGCTGGAGGTGACTTTTTTTCCTCGACTGAGTGTCAAGCGGATATGAACACCGTCTCGCATACTGTTGACTTCAAGCGTCTCAAAGATTGCTTTTTTCACTTCATCGCGCGTCGGAATGTTTGCGAATGCCATGGCGTGCGCAGAATCTATGAGCCGATCAAGGTGCTCATCCAGCGCGAAGATTTTTCCGTTATAGACACGCAAGCCTTCCCATACACCGTCCCCGCCTTGGACGAGGCTATCGAAGACAGAGATCTTCGCATCTTCACGCGGTAGGAGTTCACCGTTAACGTGGATTAAAATGTTTTCATTTCTTGAATCAGGCAATTTGGGTTTCATCTTTCCTCCATTTTGATAGTTATCAGTTGTCAGTTCGCTTCGCTTTCAGTTATCAGTTAATATACTGTGGCAGTTCAGTTTATTGTTCAGGCCACAGCAACCTCTTTAACTGAAAACCGATAACCGATGACCGATAACTATTTACCATGTATCCCGGACGCTCACACCTTCATCCGTCAGATAGGTTTTGATGCTCTCAATGGTGAATTCGCCGTAGTGTGTGATAGAGGCGACAATCGCGGCATCGGCATTGCTTTCGACAAAGACATCTCGTAGATGCTGTGGGTTTCCTGCCCCACCGGAGGCGATTACTGGCACCGGCACCAGTTCAGCGATCGCACCTGTCAATTCGAGTTCATATCCGGCTTTCGTGCCATCTGCATCGATGCTATTGACGACAATTTCACCTGCGCCGAGGTCAACACCTCGCGCTGACCACTCCAGTGCATCCCAACCGACGGGTGTTCTCCCACCGTCTATGTAAATTTCATAACCGCTTGGAATCTGTTCACTTTTGGGAACTTGCTTTACTTGCATGCTCAACACGACGCACTGACTGCCAAATGCCCGTGCGCCTTCTGCTATGATTTCAGGGTTCCGCACGGCACCGGAATCTATACTCACCTTCTCTGCGCCCGCGAGAAGGGCACGACGCATATCATCAAGCGTTCGCAACCCACCGCCGACAGAAAAAGGGATAAAGATTTCAGCGGCAACAGCAGAGACGACATCAATCATAATATCGCGGCGTTCATTGCTCGCCGTGATGTCGTAAAAGACGAGTTCATCGGCACCGCCTTCATAATAAAACCGTGCCATTTCAACCGGGTCGCCGACATCGACATTGCCTTGAAAAGCGATGCCTTTCGTGACTTTTCCGGCACGCACGTCTAAACATGGGATTATTCGTTTCGTTAGCATTTTTAATTATTCCTTGCGGTTAAAGTCGTTGGTTTGGACTTTAGCGTCCTTTTCTTAAATCCGCCCTCCACTATGTTACGGGCTATGTACTTGATACTACAAAGATTGTAAAATTTGCGAGTTTTCCTTAAAATCCTCAGAGAGGCTGTTTGAATATATTCAAAATATCGTCGAATTCCGAGACTTTCAGAAGCTTGTACATTCCCGCAAGTATCAGCAGACTCAATCCGATTGGGGCAAATACCGCGACGATGCGTGGAATAATGCCTACCGTGCCGAGCCAATCAGCTTCAATAACGCCGTTTGTCAACCAGCAGACAAACCCCATCACTGCTGAAGCAGTCAAGGTTTTGAGCGTTAGTGGGACGACTGATCGCAACCCTAATCTTCCAACCTTGCGGCGGAGCAATAAGAGTAAAACGACACAATTTAGCGTTACGGTCAGAACCGTTGAGAATACCACAGCACGTGGGTCCAAGAAGAATTCGCGATAGATAAACAGATAGTTGAGGCAGATGTTGAGTACAACGGCACATATACTGACAATAACAGGAGCGCGAATATCTTTGTAGGCGTAAAACCCGTCTGTCACAATCTTGAGCATTGAAAACCCGCACAGACCAAACGCATAGACGAATAGGAGTCCTGCCGTTTCGATTGTGTCCTCTTCGAGAGTTGCACCCCATTCGTAAAGCAAACGACAAATCGGTTCTGACAGAACCATGAGTCCGATTCCAGCGGGAATTGTCAAAACAAGCATTAAACGGAGGGAGTATGAGAGCGCGTTCCGAAAATTCTCTGTTTCTCCTGCTGCTACGAGTTTCGCGAGTTGTGGCAGTGCCACCGTTGAAATCGCGACACCGAATATCCCGATCGGGAGATGCATAACGCGATACGCTCTGGTAATCCACGTCAACCATCCGGAATCTGAGGTAATAAAGAACGTATTCGTCAGTAGATTCACCTGCACCGCTGCGACCCCTAATACGGCGGGTCCAATGAGATGAAGGACTTGAAGCACTCTCGGATCTCGCAGACTCAATAATGGACGGTACCGATAGCCGACGCGATACATAGACGGCACCTGAATCAGGAATTGGGCGATGCCCCCGACAATTACACCGATAGCCATGCCTGTTACAGGGTGAATCTCTATTAGTGGAAACAAATAGTAGCCGCCTATGCCGACAGCAACGGAGCTCACGTTAAAGAAGGTGGACGCGCATGCTGGAATACCGAACCGTCCTTTGCTGTTCAATAATCCCATGGCAATTGCCGCGAATGATACAAACAGTAGATACGGAAACATCAACTGCGTAAGATAGACTGCCAGTTCAATCTTGCTATCAAATCCGAAGTGTTCCACATTGTCTAAATTCCTGTCGAAATTATCTCGTGCCAATACATCGACGACAACGGGTGCGAGAATGATACCGAGTACTATGATACCTATTAAAACAAGGAATGCCAGACTAAAGATGCGGTTCGTAAGATTCCACGCTGCCTCTTCACCATCTTCAGCTTCTGTCGCGAGGAATGTCGTAATGAACGCCTTACTTAAGATGCCTTCCCCGAACATATCGCGTAGAAAGTTCGGTATACGGAAGGCAAGGTAGAAAGGGTCGGCACTGGTTTTTGAAGGGAAGTAGTAACCTATCGCCGTTTCGCGAGCGAGACCCAATAATCGGGACACCATCACAGCAATGCTGACAACTCCGGCTGCACGGGTGACGTTCTGATTCTGTTGCGCTGTGGATTTCGTTTCATTTTCCATTTTTTATGAGTTATCAGTCTTCAGTTTTGGGTTTTGGGTTTCTGATAGGCGCGCAATTTTTTTTCAGTGCGTTAGTTTTTCAGATATGTTAACAGTTTTAAAGAGGATTTTCAACTATCAAAACCCGCCTTAACTGAAAACTAATAAATTGACATTTTACATAAAATCGTGTAAATTTAGAGAAACGATAGAAGAAAGGAAACGCAAGATGCAGGAAAAACGATATTTTACGCTCGAAGAAGCCAACGAATGTATTCCCCAATTAGTTGATGAGATTTCACAGTTAAGAGCCATAAGAAACCTACTCGCAGGGCTTCATGCAGAAATTACACCAGCCTTAGAGGTGGTTTCCTCTAACGGTGGTAGTAAACACACACTCGCACTCCTCAAAGCAACTGCAAGCTTTCGGGAAGTTCTGGAACAGATTGAGCAACGTGGGTGTCATCTGAAAGGGCTTGATCCAGGATTAGTTGACTTCCCGCACCTCCGCGACGGTAGGGAGGTCTATCTCTGTTGGCGGATGGGTGAAAAGCAGATCCGCTATTGGCATGAAATTGAAGACGGATTTGAGGGACGACAACCGTTGTAGGGGCTGGGTTACCCGGTTTCCCCTACGTCTGGAAAAAATGGTTCGTCGGTCCGTGTCCATGTCCTATGTCCAAGGCGTGCTGGATCGCACCCGTAATATACGCCTTTGCCGTATTCACAGCATCAATTAAATCTTTACCGTGCGCGAGTTGGGTCGCAATCGCCGCCGAGTAGGTGCAGCCCGTGCCGTGTGTATTTTCTGTTTCAATCCGTTCTGCCTCAAAGAAAGTCCACTCACCGTTGCAATAGAGCACATCAATTGCGTTATTTCCGATAAGATGTCCACCCTTGACGAGAACAGCGTGACAACCGAATTCAGCGATGGTTTTTGCAGCACTTTTTGCCTCATCTGTGTTTCGGATGTCCTGTTGTGCGAGCAACTCCGCCTCATAGACGTTAGGTGTAATCACCGTCGCAAGTGGAATCAACGACGTTTTGAGGCTATCAATCGCCTCGTCTTTCAACAGTGGGAATTTGCTTTTGGAAATCATCACTGGATCGATGACGATGGCAGGCGGTGTATATTCTCTCAACTTTCCAGCGACTGCTTCAACAATTGCCGACGAGGAGAGCATTCCCGTTTTAACGCTGGCTACCTCAAAATCTGTGAAGACTGCGTCCAATTGCGCTTCAATCAGCGAAATAGGTAAATCGAATGCGTCGGTTACTGCCACCGTGTTCTGTGCCGTAACAGAGGTAATCGCCGACATAGCAAAACCGCCATTTGCGGAAATCGCCTTGATATCTGCTTGTATGCCAGCTCCACCACCTGAATCTGAACCTGCAATCGTTAAAATCTGTTTCATTATTTTTTCGTATGTAAGCGTGCTTAACGCAAAGTATCGAGATAGCGTCTCGCCTGTTTTTTAGCGTTTGTGGAAACCATAACGCCTGACATTACAGCGACACCGAAAGCCCCCGCAGCTAAACATTCCGTAACCCGTGCTGGTGTAACCCCACCTAACGCAAAGACAGGTAGTCTAACATTTTCTACCACCTTCGCGAGTCCCTCTATACCGACCGCGGGACCGTATCCGGGTTTACTCGCTGTGGGATAAATCGGACTATAAGTAACGAAATCAGCACCCTCTGTTTCCCTTTTTTCTGCTGCATTAAGACTGTGCACTGAACAACCGACACACAAATTGTCTTCCGCTTGTGCCTTCACTATCCTTGCAGACTCTGCATCTGCTGGGAGATGAACCCCTGCCGCACCCTCTATAGACATGGTGCTCCGCTGAAGCACTTTATCGGATGTGTTGATGAAAAGTTTCGCCTCGTAATTCCTGCACAACTCAGCGATCGGTTGTGCCAATTGAAGCAACTCGGTATCGTCTAAGTCCTTTTCACGCAATTGAATAGCGGTGACGCCGGCATCTAACAGTTCTGAGACGACATCCACTAACGGGGTAGGTGCGCATTGGTGTCTGTCTGTAATGGCGTACAGTTTAAAATCGATCATTTCGCCGAAATCCGTCGGAGGCGTGCCGCGAACGTGCCATCAACGCCGTGTTCATGTGGAAATGTCTGAACAAAGCCTTCTGGTGTTATTACATTTGATGGGACATCGGGCAGAAAGCTTCGGGCATTTTCTACTTGATACATCGGGAAATCTGCTAAGAATCGTTCGATGACGTTCTCGTTTTCTATCGGTTCTACGCTGCAGGTGCTGTAGACTAAGATGCCACCAGGTTTGATGTGTTGTGCTGCATTCTTCAACAGGCTGTATTGCATATCACTGAGAGCCTGAACCTGTTTGGAAGTCTTGTTCCACCGGATATCAGGATGTCGCCGAAGGGTTCCGAACCCTGAGCACGGCGCGTCGATAAGCACGGCATCTGCGATTTCGACAAAACCGAGATCGGCTTTTGTCGCGTCCATCATTCGGGTTTCTACGTTGCGTGCACCAACACGTCGGCAGTTCTCTTGCAAGCGTGCTAATTTTTTCTCCGACACATCCACAGCGATAATTTTTCCCGCATTACGCATGAGATGCGCGAGGTGTGTCGTTTTGCCACCCGGTGCAGCACATAAATCCACTATGAATTCCGATGTCTCCGGTGAAAGCAGCGGTGCCACTAACATCGCGCTCTCGTCTTGGACATAGATGTTCTCTCGGTTGAGAATATCCTTTAACGTCTGTTCGTTGGTAGTATCAAAAGCGGTGATGGCACGGTTTTCGAGCGTTATTCCGTCGGGCGCGATTTTGGAGGCGGTGGCGGCAATACCGCTCATCTCTAACGATTGACAAACTTCTTCACGTTGTGTCAGGAGGGTATTCACGCGGAGCGAAAGTGGCGCGATCTGATTGCTCGCGCGACAGAATGCCAACGTCCACGAAACACCACGCGTCTGAAGCCATCGCTCCACCAACCACGTCGGATAGGACAACGAAAACGCAATGTGTTCGGTCGGGTTTTCATTGAGCGATGGATAGGTGAATGTTGTGCCGTTGCGTTGCACAGAACGGAGTACTGCGTTGATGAATCCGGCTGCTTTCCGTCTATTGGAGGATTTGCGTGGATGGGGGGTAGCGAGTTGGACGGTTTCAAAGATCGCTGCGTGTGCAGGTATCCCATCGAGATGTAACAGTTGAAACGCGCCAAGTCGCAAGATATTGCGATGCCGCGCGTCTAATTGAAATCGAGGATTGATAAATTGATCCAGCACCCAGTCCAGCTGCTTTTGCCATCGGGTAACGCCGTAGACAAGTCCGTTTACCAATCGGCGTTCGCGTCCTTCGATAGGGTAGCGTGCAAATGCCTTGTCAACGACAGATGCTATGGGGGCACTGCTGTGCGAAAGGGTGAGTAAGCACTCTAAGGCGACTGTGCGTGCGTTCATAATTCACGATAACGCGAGGTTTCGCCATTCACGGTTCCGGTTCCTCGCGAACTCCCTTTGTTAGCACCAAGTCATCCAATAGAGCGTCAAAATTACGCTGCTTCTGCAGTGAGGGCATTCAGTTTACGGGCAAGTCGGGACTTTTGACGATTCGCTGTCCCTTTTTTGATAACACCTTTGCCGGCAGCTCTGTCCAAGAGACTTGTCATGGTCTGGCACAATTCTTGTGCTGTCTCAATGTTGCCTGCCTCAAGCGCGGTTTCTGTTTGTTTCAGCACTGTCCGCAGTGTCACTTTGCGGTGTCGGTTGCGTATCCGTTTCTTGTTATCCGCACGTGCGTGTTTCTTTGCAGATTGTCGATGCAAAACTCATACTCCTTGTTAAGAACATGTTCCCGATAATCGGGTCTTTGAACATCTTTTATGATATATGTACTTAATGATACCACAAAATATCGGGTTTGTCCACAATTTTTGTAGTGAATCCCAGAGCCGTTCTATTTTTGTTCTTCCATCTGACTCCGTGGAAGGTCCGCAAATCTTGTTATTGATATTTTTCTGACTGCATTCGATAGAGTGTTGCATACCTACCGCCTTTGTTCATCAGTTGTTCATGGGTGCCTTCCTCAAGAATTTTCCCTTCGTCAATGACCAGAATCCTATCTGCCATACGGACTGTCGAGAAGCGGTGGGAGATTAACAACGTTGTCACGCCCTGTGTAAGCGTTTTGAAGCGTTGGAAGAGGGCGTATTCGGATTCTGCATCGAGTGCAGCTGTAGGCTCATCCAAGATTAAAATTTGTGCGTCTCTCATAAAGGCACGCGAGATGGCGATTTTCTGCCACTCCCCACCGGATAAATCGGTACCGCCATCAAAATGCCGTCCGAGTAAGGTCTCGTAGCCGTCAGACAGTTGCGAAACGACGGTATCTGCTTGACCTTGCGCTGCTGCCTGAATTACCGCTGCTTCGTTGTGGACCTGCTCTACATTTCCGATACCGATGTTTTCCCCCGCGCTCAGGAAAAAGTGTGAGAAATCCTGAAAGACTGGGGCAATTTTCTGGCGTAAACTCTCAAGGTGATACTGATGTAAGGGGACATCATCAATGAATATCTGCCCCGATGTTGGGTCATAAAAACGGCAGAGGAGTTTTATAAGCGTAGTTTTGCCAGCACCATTTTCACCAACGATGGCGAGCGTCTCTCCAGTTTTTATTGAGAAGGAGATATCATTGAATATGGTGTTCTCACGTCCCGGATACCGGAAAGAGACGTTCCGAAACTCAACGGATCGGTTAATGTGAGAAAACGCCTGAGGTGCCTCGGTGGTTTTCAGGGTAGGTGCCAGCTCGAAGAAGGACGATAACGTATGAAATTCTATTGTGGAACCGGTCAGATTCCCAACTTTCAGAGTTAAGTCCCAGAACGTCGCTTGCAAGCCACTCACAATCGAAAAATACATTGCTACCTCGCCGACGGTAATCTTCCCTTGAAACGCGATCAGCACAACGTAGATGTAGAGAAGTGTGAGTCCGATGCCGTGTAAAAGTGTAAAAAGCAAAGTAATTTTGGTGTGTGAGATTCTCACAGATAGGAATCGTTTGAAAAGCGTGTCAAAAAGTTCGCGATACCGGTTGGTAAAGTAGGCACCCAGATTAAAGAGTTTTATCTCTTTTACGGACTCAATATTAAAAAGGAGTCCGTGGAAGTATCCCAATTGACGGGATTCTGGCAACTGCTCCCAACGGGTATCAAAGGCGTATTGGTGATGGCGATATTCTGCGAAGAGGTGGGGTAAAGCAACAAGAACCATCGCAATTGGGATGAAGGGGCTGATGGTTATCGTCAAACTTAAGAGGGAGATGAGCGTAATGCCGTTGCTAATCGTGAATGACAGCACCCAGAGCATGCCTTCAAGGAGCGTTGAGTTTTCTCTGAGGAAGCGGAGTTTATCGTAAAATTCGCTTTCATCAAAGTATGATAGTCCGGTGAGTTGCGATGCTTTTTTCATGACCTGCTCGTCTATATCGGCAATGAGCAGGTCTGAAAGCGTAGAGCGGACAACCTCTGCTGCTGGATTCATAACGAAGGGGAGGATGTTACAGAGGATACAACCGATACCCAGAAGGATGGTTACCATCTCCAGTGGGGTTCCAGTCTTTACGATCGCTACGACATCATTGACGAGGTGATTGAGCAGCAACGCGGAAGTCGCGGGAAGGCTGCTGGAAATAACAAGAAACACCAAAAGTAAAGAGGTGCGTTTGGCTGAAGTCTGCCAAGCGAAGGCAAGGACCTTCAGACTCATTTTCACAGTATCGACGACCAGTGTTTGCCAAGAAAGTAGTTTTTTAAACATCGTAATGTTCCGCCTGGAGGGTGTAGAGTCGGGCATATAACCCGTTGTCCTTCATCAATTTCTCGTGAGTCCCTTCTTCGATCACTTTTCCGTCATCAAGGACAAGGATTCGTTCTGCCATACGAACAGTTGACATGCGATGAGAAATCAGGACGGTTGTTTTCTCTTTTGTTAATTCCTGAAATCGGGTATAGATGTCGTGCTCACTGCGGACATCAAGGGCTGCGGTGGGTTCATCCAAGATGAGGAGCTGTGCGTTGCGGGTGAGGGCGCGAGCGAGCGCGATTTTTTGCCATTGTCCACCTGAGAGTTCTGTGCCGTCTTCAAACTGACGCGAGAGGACAGTTTCATATCCGTTTGGAAGTTGGTTAATAAAATCGGCACCTGCTTTTTCAGCCGCTGCTTTGATGTCGTCTAATTCAGAAAGTCGGTCAACATTGCCGAGTCCGATATTTTCCTGTACGCTGAGTTGATATTTGAGAAACCCCTGATCGACGACACTCATTTGTGAACGTAAATCGTCCAAATCATAGTGGTGGATAGGAGTATTATCGAGATGAATGTCTCCGTCACTCGGGTCATACATTCGTGTGATTAATTTGACTAAGGTTGTTTTTCCGGCACCGTTTTTTCCAACAATGGCAACGGTTTCCCCAGGGTAAATGTTCAAGGATATCCCGTCCAAAATCTTTCGGTCTGTGTTGGGGTAAGTAAAGGAGACGTTTCTCAATTCAATGCCTTTTTGAAAGGGACGGGGTGCCGGTTTGGCGAATTCTTTGGGGACCATTTTAATGATCGGCTTTCTTTTTAAAAAGTCATAAAGGTGGGTTAAAAAACTTCCGGTGTGGTGCATAAAGGCGAAGTTGAAGAGGGAAGTGCTCATGCTCGTCCAGATGACAAGGACAGCACCCGCGTAAGCGGTGAGTTCACCGACACTTAACTCGCCACCGATCGTCTGTCGAAAAAGGGTGACATAAACGGCACACACAGCAGCACCGCCTAATAAGGCATAAAGTGAAAGCGTACGAAACTCACGCTTTCGGACAGACCAGAGGACACCGAGAATCCGAGTAAAGATGCGCCGATACTTTCCGAAAAAGAAATCGTGTAGCCCAAAAATACGCACATCTTTAGCGGTATCGTGAGAGAGGAACTGATTTCTGAAGTAATCGAGTTTTCGGGCTTCGGGTGCTTGAAATTGAAGCGCGATTCCAAAGAGGTTTGCGTATTTATAGTGTGCCAAGGCGTAGGGTAGTGCACAAAGCATTAGAAGGAGGGGTGCCAGTGGATGAAACAGGGATAGGAAGATGGCTACGGAAATCAACGCCCAAAAATCACTTCCTGCCTGAAAAGCGTAGATAACTAAATCGGCACTACTTCCTTCGACATGCCGAACCCGTTGGAGTTGGTCATGCAGTTTTGGATCTTCAAAGTGTGCGATGCCTGGATGTTGGTTAGCAGTTTCCATAACGAGGAGTGCCACATACCGACGCATCTTATCACCAAGGACGCTTTTCACCAGAAGGAAAATCGGTTCCATTATTTGCATGACGACTGTAGCGAGTGCTAATGCAAGCAAGAGTGGAGCCGCGTCCCAAAAACTCTGATCGTTCGTATCAGCGATGGCGATGACCATATTAATAGCATCCTTGCTTAGGTAAAGGATGAAGACCGGTAACACACCTTGGATGAGCATTAAGAAAAACAGGACTACTGTCTCAACTTTTCCTGCGCGCCATATCATGCTGAAGGCGCGGAAAATCGCTTTGTATACTGGACCCCATTCTTTTACGGGAGGATTCCACTGTTCAAGTTGGATATCAGGTTCTTTGTGTTGTTCCATGTTATTGTAAAACCTACAATCATTTATATGCCAGAAGATTGATGGGTTACAGGTTCCATCCCTTTGTAAATGTTAATTCTCGGTGTGGAGCGCGTCAGCGGGTGAAAGCTGCGCCGCCCGCATCGCAGGATAGGTACCGAAACCCACGCCCATGACAATTGAGAAAATAACAGAAGTCAGTATCCATGGCACGGATAACACAACTGGCCACGCCTCCACGACTGGCACAATCCGCACCGCAAGCCATGCCATTCCGTGTGCCGCACCCCAACCTCCCGCGATGCCGAGCACCGCACCGCACAAACAGAGGCAGATTGATTCCGTCAAAAATTGGCAAAAAATGTGAATCCATTTCGCACCCACCGATTTCCGTAAACCTATTTCTCGCGTCTTTTCACCGACAGAGACGAGGCAGATATTCATGATGCCGATGCCACTGACGAACAGTGAGAAACCCGCAATACTGCCCAAGGCGATCTTTATCACCTTTTGAATATGATCCAGCCGCTTGAAGGTCAGTTTCGGGATATAAGCCTCGATAAAGCTATCCAGTCTCGGGTGTCTTTTACGCACGATATCCTTAACAGAAGCACTGATACTGTTAATATCAGCCCCCTTTTGAAAAAAGACAATCAAGTACTCAATGTCGCGCTTGCCTGTAAGCCGTTGTTGATATGTTGTCAGTGGGATACATAAGGCATCATCCAAGGAATAGGACCAGGTGAGGCTACGGCCCTTCGGTTTCATCACCCCTACAACACGCATCCGTACTGTCTTTTGTGGCCAATGATGGCGGACCTTTACCTCTTGCCCGAGTGGAGACGCTTCTCCGAACAGTTCCATAGCGGCGTCTGCCCCCAAGACACAGACTTGTGCTGCGGTTTCTATATCGTTTTCGGTGAGAAATCTGCCGTCTTGTAACTCCCAACCCATGCCGAGTGCATAGTCTGCAGTCGCAGCTTCTAAAAGGACCCTCGTTTGATTCCCATTTCGGTTGGTAACCAAGATTTCAAAATCTTCATAATTGGGCAAAACGTATAGTACCTCGGGGCATTCTGCCTCAATCGTAGAAGCGTCTTCAAAGGTATATCGCTCAGTAGGAGGTCGGACGAGCCGTTGACGTTTGAAACTGGATGGGAGTGTAAAGATTGTGAACTGATTTGCCCCACCAAGTTTTTCGATATCTTCGGCGATGATACGTTTCGCACCATCACCGATAGCGATCATGCACAGCACACCTGCAATTCCAATGAAGATGCCGAGAATGGACAATCCTGCCCGGAGTTTATTTTCCGCGAGGGGTTTCACACCCGCTATGATAGCATCACCAAGTTTCATTGCCGCACCTTCTCCTGTATCAAATCCCAAAAGCCCCACCGATGTAATCGAAATCCGATAGGTCTTCAGACGTTATCAACCACTTGAATTCGTGTTGCCCTACTTCTGTCCGAGAACCTTCAGAAACGCTTCATCATCCTTTACATCTGAAAATTCGGGTGTCTCAAGGAAAGTCGGGTAGTATGTATCCTGATTATAAGGAATTCTCACATAGTAGTCCTGAGCGGCCTTTAAATGATGTAAAGTCTTTTCTCTGTCCTTCTCAGAAACCCAGATACTTACGGCAAGTTGGAAATGACCATAATCGTTGTTATCTTCCAAATCAATGGCGATTTGTAGGAAACGTCTCGCCTCGTTATACTTCTTCGACCACAACAGACAACAACCGATATCGTGAGCTAGCCACATAAGGTTGCTGAGATTTACAGGTTGACCCGCGTCCCGTTTTTTCAACTCTCCTTCCAGATATGCACTCACTTCCATAAAAATTTGATCGAAACGATCCCAATCTCCCTGTTTACCGTACATGAGAAGTCGATTTTCTTTCGCAATCAACCAGAATTGAAAATAATGCTCTGAATCGGGTTCGTTGTTAGCACGTTCCAACTTTTCTATTTCAAGGAGTGCTTCATCGAACCTGTCGTTGCCTTGTAGTATATCTATTCCGGTTTGCATGAACTCACAACGGCTGAAATAACTCACTTCAGGGTTCTCTAAGCGTTCAGAGGCTTCATTATAAAGTTGAATCCAACCATCAATACGATCTTCCGCCGTCCAACATCCAGCCACCTTCGAGTTGGAGGCAGCCTCCAACACATATTTATCTGGCAAGTGCTGGTACGTCCAACGGTAAAGCCGAGCGTGTTCCTCAATAGCTTCTTGATTTCTTTCAAGAGAAGCGAGACTATAGACTAACCCCTCATGCGACCAGAAACGCTCCGTATCATCTGGTGCGTTCTCCATATACTTACGGAGTAGAGGTATCCGTTTTTCCATGCCAAGTTTGCCCATATAGGGGTATATCTCATCGGCAGCGAGATGCACCAATTCGGGCGTGATCTCCCCCTTAAGTGCATCTTCAATCTCGTTACAGGCTTCTGTAAGAATATCGCCTCTTGATGCGGGATCAGATTTCACTTTCTCCATGAATGCATCGAACTTGCTGCGAAGTTGCTCTAATTGACTCATAATATTCTCCTTCAGATTATCTGATAGTTGTAAATGACCAAAGAATTCGTGCCCTAAGAGTTCTTGGTCTGTTTGTAAACGCTTTCGCGCGCGTTGGAGTCGGCTCGTGATTGTATTCACCGACACTCCCATGAATTTGCCAATCTCTTTCGTTGACATTTCGTCGAGATAGTAGAGTGTTACAACTGCGCGTTCATTCTCGGGCAGTTTTTCCAAAAGTTTTTGGACAAGTCCATGGTAACGTTCGGTGCTCTCTGTCATCCGCTGTTCCGATATATGATGTGTGTAGGAGGATTCCTCGATTTCTTCTGGACGTGTATCCTCCAGCGATTGCATCACAAGTTTTTGTGCTTGCTTCCGCTGTTGCTTTCGTAACCAATCGATGCAAAGCCGATTTGCGGTGACATGAAGCCACCCAGCGAATTGATTTGGATTCTTGAGAGTCGGAAGTTTTTTGTATGCCTTAAGGAAGGTGTCTTGCATGATCTCTTCCGCATAGTGGAAATCGTTGATCTTTCGCCATGCAAGGGCATGGATGCTCTTTTGGTACTTTTCGACCAAGATACCAAACGCAGCGTCGTCGCCTGATAAAATCTTGCGGATCAGTTGAACGTCGTCTTCTCTTTCCATGGAGCTTCCCCCTAATGAACGGATTGGATCGTGTCTATGTTCGCCAAAATGGTTAATGAAATTCGGGTTTTGTAAAATTAAACGGTCTGATGCGGTTCGCACGTTCTATAATTTAAAGACGAAAGTTTGATCAAAAAACGTGCATTGGGTGAAAAAAGATGAAAAAACTGAATTTTTTAGGATTTACGCAGCGTGTTCGTAAGTCTGACTGATAAGGGAATTTCGGGGGTTTAAGCAAGTTTGAATATTAAATTTATGCTTTTGATCCTGAGATGAGTTGGAAGGTTGAAAGTATGGAAGTGTTTTTGCTTAGGGGTTTCCGCTGGGAAGATGGCGAACACAGCCATATTCTAAATTTCAACGCGTACAAAGGCAAGGAATGCCCCGGAGAGAAAAACAACGAAAAATAGCATTAGCAACAGCAAATCTATCGCTGCAGCGTTGAAATCACGGCTAAGACTGAGCGTATCTTCAAACGTCGGAATTGATTCTGGGCTGATGGGCTTTTTCGACATACCCTCATACGTCCCAATGATATGGAGACTATCGGGATCTGCTCTATCCATATCCGAGACAAATCCTCGGTATTCACGGGCGTAACGCTGCACGTTCTCCACAAATTGTTGGTGCCGTTCAAACCCAGTTCCAGCGAAAACCTCAAGAAGATGCTGGACAAGCACGACCGGTGAGATGCGAGTGACAGAACGCGCCAGTTGAATTTGGGCATGCTGCTGCGTTAAGTATTCTTGGCTCAAACGTTCCCGCTCTGTTACGTCTTTGATGACATATTCACCCGCTAACTCCATTTTTTTTGCTGCATCCTCACGCGTGCCTTCCAAACGAGTGTCGTATTCGCCCCTAAGTTCATTTACGAGTTGTCTGGCGCGTTGGTCGAATTGATCATAAGTCATCGATGCTGAAAATCCGCTTGCAATAGAGGCGACAGTGCTCGGCATAAAAACCACGAAGGTGACCCACATCAATAGAAGTATCACAAGACTGGCTGCACTCTGCCGTACACGCGACGACACCAACAAACCTAACGCAAGAAACAGACACAGGTACAGGATCGCAACTGAAAAAATAATACCTAAACGGCTCCACGCACCGGGACCAAGTTGAACCTCGCTGGAGGTGGAAATTACCAACAGGTTCATCAAAATCGCCAGCGTAAATGGGACACTAATACTGACCAACGCGCCTAAAAATTTACCAATCAACACGGTATGACGCGGGATCGAGTTTGCCAACGTTAGACGTAGTGTACCGTGCTCTCGTTCGCCAGAAATTGAATCAAAGGTGAATAGAATCGCGATGAGACTCAAGACGTACCCGATTACAAACCCCCAATCTATTTTGATAGTGTCTGGACGAATATTTTTTGAATTGAGAGTCGCAGGCATATAATCTAATTGCCAGAAACCTGCTAAGCCATCGGTGGCCCAAGCGTAAAATCCGCCGTGGATATTATCTGCTAAAAATTCCTCACCGCCATCTGCACAGAAATGGAGAGATGACGGTTTTTTGTAAAGGTATCCGGGACCCCCTTGTGCAATATTATACAAGTTTGTTCGAGATCTTAAGCGATTCAACGATTCTGTGACGGCATCGTGATATTTCTGCATCCGCACAGGGTGTTCTTGGAGATGCACAATCGCATTGATCAGCATCAAGCCGAGAAGCAATATGGTTGTCAACGCAAATCGGAGACTATTCAGATTGTCGTAAATTTCTCGTTTCGCAATATGCCACACTTTTTAATTTTCCTTGCGGTTCGTTCAGTCCTTCTTTAGAAACACGATTCTTTCCGTATATCCAGCCCGCCCGATGGTTGGGCTTACAGCAATGCATGTCGCATTTGGGGTTTCTGCATAAATTCTGAGCAGTCAGTTAGGAAATAGTTTAGGTCCATCAATACCTCTTTCTTTAAATGACTGCTGACGGTCTCCGATAGCCATTCTACACTTCACTTCTTTGGAAAACCAGAAATATCCCGATGAATAGGACGAGGTTGATTGTCAGCAGTAGACAAATATCTGGGAAAGCACGCGCTGCATTTATTTGGATATCGCTTCTCTGAAAAGAAAACTGAGGCAAACTATCCCAATCTACCGCGCCTTTATCTGCCGAAAACCATTGTTGAGATCCGAAAGCGTTCTTGTCATAGTAATAATCAATTAAGGTACGTCGATACCTTCGCGCCGCTTCAAAAAAATCTCTGAGTCCGCGCAGGTCTGTCCCTGCCCACGCTTGCGTCGCCGCGTCGTACATCCCGACTGGCGAACCCCTCAAAAGGAGGCGATCAACTATCGCTGGTTGAACGAAGATAGTTTCGAGTGCCTGTTTTCGGACAAGCCACGCGCGTTCTGCCGTGTTAACGACCTGCGGTCCGAGGAAGCGGTAATAATCCTGTGCGTGTGGTACTTGAGGTTTGGATGCTTCGTGAAGTTCCTCAATGTTTGAAACAGCGTGGTAGTCATACCTAAGTGTTGATGAATCTTTATGAAAGTATTCGTAGTGGTAACCTGATCCCCATATCTGGTTGAAATTCGGATCTGCGCCTACCATACCAAGATGCGGATCTTCTCCTGGAACGGCATCATTCGCAAGGAACTGCTTTCGCTCTCTGTCGAATGTCTCCCATATCTGTTTAATTTCCTCGTAAGCGGATACCATGCGGGGTTGAGAAGACTGAGGCGGTGCAATCGCGGCGAGAACCGCGTTTGGATACACCAACACCCAAAACCCCCAGACAAACATAGCAAGCATCAGCGCGGTACCGGTTCTGCGGGTTACTGTTGAGATTAGCATGCCGATGAGGTAGAATACCGACAGGTAGACAATTGAACTCAAGATAATCCCGCCGATACGGAGGAAATCACCAATACTTAGAGAAATAGCAGTGGATGTTGTCAACAAAATTACCGCGAGGAGCAGACTCATCAGCAACGGTACAAGCAAGCAGAGCATCGCACTGATATATTTCGCAAGCAGGATTTGACCGCGACGCACCGGATGCGTTACGACCAAACGCAATGTGCCGCGCTCACGTTCCCCCGCAATGGCATCGTAGGCGAAAATCAGTGCTATGAGACTCAGAACGACCTCAAAGATAAAAACAATGTCAATCGAAGTGAAGAGGTTGAGAAGTGGATTTGTCAATTTATACGTCCCAGTATCCCATAGCGTCGGCACAAAACCGTGAGATATCTGACTCTCGTTGCCCAGCCGTTTATCCAACCCGACATTGAAAATACTCAACGGATTTGGGGGGCGGGCAACACTATATCTTCCGCTCGAATAGGTTTTCATGTCCCGCGATCGCTGATGCTCTGTTTTGAGAACAGTGTTGTAAGCTTCCAACCGTCGCTCATAATCCTTGATAAGCACAAAGGTATTGGCAACGACGAGCAACAACATAATGAGAACGGCTGCGGCGAAACGGAACGTCATCAGATTGTCGAGGAGTTCTCGGCGGATAAGCACTGTTAACATGAGGTCTTCCTTCTGTTGGGATGAAACCTATGAAGTGGAATTTCAGATGTCTATATACTTTCAGGCTTTACTATAATCACCTGAATTATTGTCATCTTACTTCTGCCCCAGAACCTTCAGAAACTCCGGATCATCCTTTACATCTGAAAATTCGGGAGTCTCAAGAAATTCCGGATAGTAGCTATCCAGGTAATTATAGGAACTAACCACATACTCGCCCTGAGCGACCTTCAAATGGTGTAAAGTCTTCTCTCGGTTTTTCTCAGATGCCCAGATGCTCACAGCAAGCATGAAGTGATTATAATCGTTGTAGTTTCCCAAATCAATGGCGAGTTGTAGCAAACGTTTCGCTTCATCATACTTCTTTGCCCATACCAAACAACAACCGATATTGTGAGCAGTACAAACAAGCTCGTAGATATTTACGGGATAACCGGCATCCCGTTTTTCAACCTCCCCTTCGATAAACGTCCTTGTATCCACCAAGACTTGATCGAAACGATCCCAATCTTCCTGTTTGCTATACACCCGAAGTCGATTCTCTCTTATCGCCAACCAGAATCTAAAATAAGTCCGCCAACCCGGTTTACCATTGGCACGTTCCAACTTTTCTATCTCAAGAAGTGCCGCATCTAACCTACCGTTCCTTATTAAGATATCTGATCCGAATTGCAGGAAATCGCAACGACTGTACTGACTCACTTTAGGGTTCTCTAAACGTTCAGATGCCTCATTGTAAAGTTGAATCCAGTCCTCAATACGGCCTTCCGCTTTCCAACATCCAGCAGTGTTCGGATTAGAAACAATCCGCAACACATATTTTTCTGAGTGCTTGCATGCCCAACGGTAAAGACGCGTCTGTTCCTGAATAGCTTCTCGATTTCTCCGAAGAAAAGCGAGGCTTTTGACTAACCTGTCATGTGCCCAGGAACGCTCCGTATCATCTGGGGTGTCATCCATATACTTACGGAGTAGCGGGAGCCGTCTTTCCATGCCGAGACTGCCCATATACGGGTATATCTTATCAACCACAAGACGCACCAATTCAGGCGTAATTTCACCCTTAAGTGCATCTTCAATCTCATCGGCTGCTTCCTTAAGAATATCCTCCCTTGATGCAGGATCAGATTTCACTTTTTCCATGAATGCATCGAATTTGCTGTGAAGTTGCTCTAATTGATTCATAATATTCTCCTCCAGATTATCTGATAACGGTAAATGACCAAAGAATTCTTGATCCAAGAGTTCCGGATTTGTTTGTAAACGTTTGCGCGCCCGGTGGAGCCGACTCGCAATTGTGTTTACCGGCACGCCCAAAAATTTGCCGATCTCTTTCGTCGGCATTTCGTCAAGATAGTAGAGTGTCACAACCGTGCGTTCATTTTCTGGCAGTTTTTCTAAAAGCTGTTCGACAAGATCACGGCAATACTCTGTTCTCTCTGTCATTCGCTGTTCTGACATATGGTGTGTATAAGAGGATTCCTCGATTTCTTCCAACCGTGTACCCCCCAGTGATTGCATGGTGGGCTGTTGCTTCCGTATCCGCGTTTGCTTTCGTATCCAATCAATGCAAAGCCGATTTGCGGTGACATGGAGCCACCCGGCAAATTGATTGGGATTCTTGAGGGTCGGAAGTTTTTTGTATGCCTTAAGAAAGACATCTTGCATAATCTCTTCAGCATAGTGATAATCGCCGATCTTCCGCCATACAAGGGTATGAATGCTTTTTTGGTACTTCTCGACCAAAATACCAAACGCAGCGTCGTCGCCCGATAAAATTTTGCGGATCAGTTGAACATCGCCTTCTTTTTCCACGAAATTTCCCCCTAATGAACAGAATCGTGTATGCCTTCGCCAAAAAGTTTAATCATAAATCAAGTTTTATGCAATTAAACAATGTAGAGCAGTTTATACCCTTTATTATTAAAGACGAAATTTTGGGCAGAAATCTTGCATTTTGACAAAAAAAATGAAAAAAATCTGAATTTTTTAGGAGGTGTTTGTGAGTGTCAGGCAACAAAAAAGGGAACCGGTAAAAAACCAGTTCCCTGTGGACCTTCTATTGAACTTCGGAAGCTAAGCTGACAATCCAGCAACAGCAGCGTCCTCACTGTCGAAATGTTCAAACTAAAAAACCTTCTTTTTAATTCAAATCCAAGTCTACGTCCGTTTTGAGGCGTTTATGGAGTGTTTCAAAAGACGCTCCCCAGGGCCTCTCCTCTGTATGATGATCGCGCTGTTCAGCAGGCACGACAGTCTCATCATAGCCGAAAGCAAGGTAACCGATGCCGAAGAGGAGCAAACAGACGAGGAGTAGATTAATCATTAGGAAACGCATTTTTTTCTCTCCTTATTAGAATGGGACTTGCATTTGAATTTGCAAATGGCACTTTTGCTAAAATTTTACATCCGTTGATTTAAGTGACGTATCTTAGATGTCAAAAGGGTGCATTATTTTGAAAAAGGGTGTTGAAACCAAATGAACTCAATTTGAAAGAATGGAGAGATAGAAGATGCATTCTCAGAACCCTTCAGTCTTTGCATTTTTCCTCAATCTCCATTGGCTCAGTTTTCCTACGTTGATACTGATCCATCTGATTGAGGCACTTGTTTTTGACAATCCGGTGGAGCCATGTGGAAAATCGGGAACGGAATTGAAATTTTCCGATGTTTTCCCATGCAGAAAGAAACGCATCCTGTCCGATATCTCGCGCATCTTGATGGTGACTGAGCATACCGTAAGCGATGTTGTAAACCCAATGTTGATAACGGATCATAAGGGTTCCCATCGCGTCGGCATCGCCATTTTGACAGCGCAAAACGATCTCACGTTCCTCTGCAAGATCTAATTCTTCCATCTGACTGATCGCCGAATAGGTTTCTATGGTAGCTGTATGGGTTGCAACGGACATATTTTACTCCAAACAGAAAAATAAAGAGAGTGCTTTCGTTCTTTTGCTTATATAGAGTTTCGTTCAGGTAAAAAAGATAGTAAAAAATTTGTCAGTTGTTGTTACTACAAACAAGTTGTAAAACAGTTGCATTTTTTCCATTTAAAATTTTCAGAATATACAAACGTACACATGGTTCGTTTATGCTCTCTATTACTAAAGACGAAAACTCGATCAGAAAACGTGCATTATGGACAAAAAATGAAAAAGCTGGATTTTTTAGAGGTTATTCCGCTGTTGTACTAATTTCTTTATCTTGATTTATTTTCAGAAGAGTGGTAAAATATCTTGAAGGAGAAGACTTGATGAAGCTGTTATCCCATCTACTGATTTTTATGCTTGGCATCGGACTTTCCACCGCTGCAGCAGCACCTGACACTCCCCCTTGGCAACCTATAGGACAATATACACATCCCAATATCCGGGAGAGTTCCGGCATTGTCACGAGTCGGCAGTTTGAAGGTGTCTATTGGACCCTCAACGACTCTGGCAACCCGGCGACACTTTACGCCACAAAACTCAATGGTGAATTGATCCAAGAGGTCGCAATAAAGGGTTCTGGGAACTTCGATTGGGAGGCACTCGGTATTGACGACAAAAATCAACTCTGGATTGGCGAAATTGGGAATAACAGCAGACTGCGATTCGATCTGAAAGTCGTTGTTATCGCGGAACCGAACCCTTTCACTGAAACGGAGGCAAAGGTCATAGCGAGTTATCCGTATCGGTACCCAAACGAAAATGTGGATGCGGAAGGGCTCTTTATTGTTGAAGACATTCCTTATATCGTCTCGAAAGAAAGAGAGCGTGCAGTGCTTTACCGGTTCCCAGCCCTGAAAGCCGATACAAAGCAGGTGTTAGAAAGGGTTGGCGAATTCGTTGAAGCGAAATTCATTACAGGCGCGGGAGTCTCAGAAGACGGGACGCGGCTTGCTGTTTGCACTTACGATGCGCTCTGGGTTTATCACGGCGCAGCGGGTAATTTAGCACAAATGATTCAAGACACGCCGTGGTCCTTGCCACACAGGTTTTATGGCGAGGCGGTCTGCTTTGATGGCGACGATCTTATCTTAACAAACGAAGCTCGGGACATCTATCATCTCCCACAGTTTTGGTATGAGAGGGAATGGGCATTACCACCAAAGGATACCCGATCAGCAATTGATCTACTACCTAAGACAGCGACGCACGGCGTAACGGTTCAGATAGAAGATTATCGTACGGCGGGCATTGCTATCGGTGGAAGCCATATCGCTTTCACACCAGAGGGTGTTGGAGAGACTGCGTCTTTAACCGTTCCAGTTGAAGTCCGTTATAGAGATGTTTATGAGATTCGTGCCGTTTTAACGCGTGGGCAGGAATATGGACAGGTCCAATTGTCCGTCAACGGCACTGCAGTCGGTACACCCTACGATTGCTATTCTTCTGAGCCGATAGCGGGGACGCTGGTTTCATTTGGAACTGCTCCGTTGAATGCTGGTGAAAACCGGATAACGCTTAGTCCTGTCGGGAAATCATCCGAAGCCACAGGCTATAAAATCGGTGTTGATTCCTATCAGGTGTTAAATGCCTCCCCTTATGTCAAGCGTTACATGGTTTTAGGTCCGTTTCCCAAGACAGATGTTAACACAGTTAATGAGCTGCTGCGCACCCAAGGTCAATTAGACCTGAAGAAGACTTACACGGGTATTGATGGCAAAGCCGTCCATTGGCGAGAAGCAACTACCAGAACAGATGGCTACCTTGATTTGCGCAGAGACTTGAGTCCTACGCCAATGACTGCTGGGTACGCCTTGGTGTATGTCCACGCGGCGAAAGTAACTGATTCTATGATGTTGATCGGGAGCGATGACGAGATCGCTGTTTGGTTAAACGGAACTGAAATCCACCGGAAGAATATTGACGCTGGCGCAACAGCAGATGCAAATGCGGTTCCATGTCAACTGAAAGCGGGATGGAATACGGTTTTGTGCCAGAAAGTCGATAACGGCTGGTCCTGGGGACTCTATTTACGGTTCACAGATGCAGATGGAATTCTCAGATATGCCACCCAACCAGCAGAATAGAGAAAAGCCTCAAAGTCGCTCTTTCCAACCGATCCTTGCCTCTTCTGTTCTTTAGATTCATCAAACCTCCATATCTATAGAAGAAGGTCTTCCCTCTCCATCTGTACCCATTTTCATAAATTCAACGTTAAGCATCGTAGGTAAATATATCATTAAGCAAAAAAACAGCAATGGGGTGTATCCGATGCAATTTAATTTTATTCGACATAGTAGACAACGCTTGCTGCTGCGAATCGTACAAACAGCCTGTATTTTCGGAATGATGTTGGTGGTTGTATCCTTTTCCGCTTCCGCTGCGGATTCCGGTATAAGCCAGCGGGATGTTTTTGTCGGTGCAAGTGCCCGCGCAGTTGGTATGGGAAGTGCTTTCACCGCCGGTCCATCCGCGACCAACGGTTTTCTATGGAATCCATCTTCGTTAGGATTTATGGATGGTGTGGAAGTCAATATGGGTGGGATGCCGCTTCCCGGGAATGTGTCAAGTCGCGATCAGGCGTTTTCGGTCGCCGCGAATCCTCATACCTTCGGTTTGACGGATAGGAATCTGGGAAATATTTCCTTAGCGACCTGGCTCGATGGTTGGAAAAATGACACGACGGAGTCTACACAGATCGTCCTTTTAGGATACGGGCGTGCACTCGGACAGAGGGCATCGGCGGGTGCTAACCTCCGCTACTATCAGAATAACACACCTATCAGAACGAATTTCTTATGGAGTGTGGATTTGGGGATGCAATTCGCCTATCCATTGGAACGATGGGGTGATGAACTGACAGTGGGCGTGAATTTCTCCGAATTGAGCAGCGGTATTCGAGAGAACGGTGTGCTTCTTGAGAGCGCGCCTTTAGCCGCACGTTTCGGCACAAGTTATGAATTGGGTGATGATACGCTTTTTTCTGCCGATTTTGCTGTCCGAGGATCGAACGATGCTGTTGGCGGAGAACGGTTCCGATTACACATGGGTGCCGAACACTGGTTCATTGATGGGCACGTCGGGCTGCGACTCGGTTATACCGCTTTAACTGCTTCTGAAAGATTCTGGAATGGCGAGTTAGCGCGGGGTGTCAGTTTCCGAAACTCAGCAGGACAGCTTGATTATGCTTATGTCAGTGGTAGTGAATTGGAACGGGGCATTCATTGGATTTCTGCAACATTGCGCTGGGGTGGAAACGGCACAGCCCCGGTATCGGTAGCGACGCGCACTGAGGCATCGGATACCGCTGATGCTGCGCCGATTTTAATGCCGGAAGCACTCATAGTGGACCCTGAAACCATTAACGGAGAATTAAATCTCTCCGAGCACGCGATTTCGCCGAATGGCGATGGTGTTTCGGATAGCACCACATTTCGCCTGAGTTTTGAAGATAGCATTGCACCCCTACAGTGGCAGTTGAACATCACTGATGCGTATACCGAAAGTGTTTGGAAAAAATCTGGAACCGATATTCCAGCAACGGGTATTGTCTGGGATGGGATTGCGGATACTGGCAATTTAGTCCCCGATGGCGACTATGAGGTGCAACTCCACGTTGTTGACGCACAGGGCACGCCGTACCTGAAAGATATCAAGGATCTCACGATTGACCTTATTCCGACGACGTTAGAGATTTCTGGGAAAATACCCGCGACCGTCGCTGTGAAGGCATGGGACCTCAATCCGCTTGCGCATTGGAAACTTGAACTGTTCGATACGGAAAATGTGCTCGTCGAACAGATGGAAGGAAACGGTTCGCCGCCCGCCGAAGTCTTTTTGAACAAGGTTCAGGCACAGCCAGCTGCTACGTACATTTGCAAGCTGCACGTTCAGGACATCGCGGGGAATCAAAGCATACAAGAAGCGCAGCTGCAACTCGGTGCTGGTAGTCAATCGGCGACAGTATCAGCAGCACGACTCACATTGATGGTTGGCTCTTTTGCGCAACCCGATAATGCCGAAATGATGGCGGCAAATCTGCAGCGTATGAATCCAGACGAGAAGGTACAAATCTATACAGCTGTGGTTGACACAAGAACAGTGCACCGGGTAACGATTGGGGAGTTTGCAGCACGGGAGGAGGCAGACAGCCTCAAGCAGCACATTCAGGAGACACAAGGGGTTGAACCGGTATTGATTACGCTTCAATAACATGGCTCTCGGTTTTCAGCACTCGGTTGTCGGTATATGGCATGCAAAATGGACATAGCTGCCACAAAGTGTTCTTGTTGATGGTTGACCGCTGACTGCTATTTACGGTAGGTACGGTTTCTTTTCCCTGAATCGAGGATTATCAGGGATTACGCGGATTGCGCGGATTGAAGAAGTAGGTCTTATACTGACTGCTCTTTAGCCCCGTAGGGGCGGAAACCTGTTTATATCTGTGTCTGAAGCAGGATTTACAAGATTCGAGGATTTTCAGGAGTGGTCAATCCTTTTGCGCCCATAAGCCTGTGAGCAGATGACAGATTTGCCGAGACTCTGTTACGACGAACAGACTGGGAGTCAGTGTGAGAGGAATGGCGACTACGAGAATTATGAGAATGTCGAGTGAAAATATTTCAATCGGGGTCATAAAACGATTTTTCAATCATTTCACTAAACGCCTCGTCAATTTCTACCCATTCACGATCAGAGCGCGTCCGCCTAAGCCCATTTAGGATATATTGCTCAGTTTTGTGAGATTCTTCTATATCAGTGCACTTCCTGACACCAAGTCGAACTGGGTTATCTGTAGGGTGATAGGTTGTAACCATCCGCTTCTCCACACCCTTCAAACCATTACGTGTTCGACCAATTTTTGCGAATCTCTCATCACCATGCCATCTCCATGCATATACAAAATGACGGTGTTCACCTTCAGGCAATTCTTCTTCTTCCTCTGGCTCTGGACTAGATGATAAAGAGGGTTGCACTGCCTCTGAACCAAATAAAGAGGGTTGCACTTCCGGTATAATGTAATTATTAAAATCAACCTCATCCAGATTAACGTTGAATTCATCACCATCAATTCGTTTAAGAATTTTTTCTATGTCTACAGCCATGTTTGTACCTGCTTTCGTGAACTTAACAGAAAGGCAAACGTTACGTTCACTTAAGGTATTGGGTGCAAAAAAGATACTACTTTTCGCCTAAACGTGTCAAGTTAAATCATAAAAACCTTTTGAGAACCCACTGCGGAGGCCGGAGGACGACGCTTGGTAGGCAAGGATGTGTAAATATTTTGGCAGCAGCTTGTCAGGATCAGGATTTGCGGGGTTCATGTAGCATAAACTTTTAGTTTGTGCGGGGGCACCTGGAGTTGCAAACTGGAAAGTTTGCGGTACACTGAACGATAGCGGCACCTGCAAGACTGATTTGAGCGGGAATCTCTGAACTTGTGCCAAAAACTTTACACACCCCCATCCTATATTGAATAAAATTCCGAGGCATTTTCATAAAAGAATTTATGCTTCTCGGCATCCGATGCGTCCTCAACAGCCCATGAGAGTGCCGCGACCCACTCCTGATATGTCGCAGCTAAGGTACACACGGGCCAATCACTGCCAAACATGACCCGATCGTAACCGAATACCTCTACCAGATGCTGGATATACGGCTTCAGTTCCGCACGCGTCCAATTCTCGCTCGCTGTTGTCACAATCCCTGATATTTTGCAATGGACATTCTCAAAGGCAGCGAGTTCACGGACATGCGTTGCCCACGGCTCAAATTGACCACCTTTTATGTCGGGTCCCCCACAGTGGTTGAGGGCGTGCCGTACGTCCGGTGTCGCTTTAACAAGTTCAATCGCCGCAGGAAGCTGTGCGTGATTCGCACAGAGTTCAAAAGAGAGATCGAACTTCTTTAGCAATTTCACGCCATTAATCAGTTCAGGACTCGCGTAGAACTGCGGATCGGGATGATGCCACGCCATCCGACGTACCCCGACGACAAGCCCGAACCCTGTGAGCTGCTCAAGAATCACCTCGGCGTTCGGTTTTTCAAGTGGTGCCGCCGCTGCGATTGCACCTATCATGCCATCTTCTTCCGAGATCTGTGTTAACCACTCAACCTCCTTAACCACATCCGCTTCAGCTGGATCCCCTTCAACATGGACCGATCTGAGAACATTAAGATCTCCAATCGCTCCACGATAATCTTCCGCTGTATATCGTTTCCACAGTAGGTCGAATCCTTCTAACCAAGGATATTCTAAATTAGAGGTATCCCAGAGGTGTTGGTGGGTATCAAGTATTTTAAGCATCCGTTTCTCCTCACTTGAAAATGATTTGAATTTAGTGGAGATATCCTGTATAATTTCTTAACCTAATAGATACAAATTGTTTTAGCAATAAAAATACATTAACTCGGAGGTGTCAATCATGTTTTTGGGTTTCTTTGATCCACTCTACTTCGTATTTCTCGCACCGGGATTTGCCCTGTCCCTTTACGCGACGTTTCGCACAAAATCGACGTTCTCAAAATATTCAAAAGTCGGGTCACGTAGCGGACTGACGGGGGCACAAGCCGCCGATCTGATGCTAAAGAGGCACGGTGTTAGCGGTGTGCGGATTGAACGTTCAGGTGGATGGTTAAGTGACCACTATGATCCAAGCAAAAAGGCACTCAGGTTGTCTGACGATGTTTATTCAAGTCAATCGCTTTCCGCAATAGGGGTTGCCTGCCACGAAGCGGGACATGCGATGCAGGACGCACACGGCTATGCCATGCTAAATCTGCGTACCGCCCTTGTCCCCGCGACGAATTTTAGTTCGATGTTTTCGTATATCCTGATAATGGTAGGTTTCTTTATTCAACCTTTCCTACTGCTCGGTGTAGGACTTTTTGCGGTAGGCGTTGTTTTTTCCTTGATAACACTTCCCGTTGAATGGGATGCAAGCAAACGTGCCAAGGTCGCAATGGATGAAGCCGGGATGCTCTCACCAGAAGAAAATCGACATGCCAGCAAGGTGCTTAACGCGGCGTTTTTAACGTATCTCGCCGCAGCGGTAACGGCTCTGCTCACACTGCTCTACTATCTGTTCCGGTTGGGACTATTGGGCGGTGGCGATGAGTAAGTGTGTCGGTGGCGCGGCACGGAACCGCGCCTACTGATGTTGCTGCAAATTACCGACTCAATTTTTGCTGTCAATGTCCACACCGGGCCACTGATCGTCTTGTTCGGTGATGTCAACGACAATACCGTCCGGGTCTTCCACCTTGAAAGCGACTGAGGGGAGTTCGTCCGAATTTGGATCGTAAGGTGTACTTCCGTCTAAGCCTTCCCAGGTGATTTCAAAGCCGAGGTCCTCACACCTTTGTGCCGCTTCTCGCAAATTTGGGACGCGAACGCCGATGTGGAGGTAATCTAACATCCCGCCGACATGTTTCGGACGGTCGGGACCCCCGTGTTGAAACACGCGGAAGTTGTGATAGCCATCCGTGAGATCGTAGCAGCCGTTCATCGTTGAGAAGACACGCAGCCCAAGCGCATCGCGCCAGAAACGGATGCTTTTTTCTAAATCGGTCGTGCGAACGCCGATGTGTACAAGTGTTGTTGACATGGGAGATTTCCTTTTTTTACGGCACACGGCGTGTGCCTACTACTTTTTTACGGCATACGGAGTATGCCTGCTACTTTGTCTACTGTCTTTAAATCCAAACAGTCGGTTCCCGATTTTCTGCGCGGTGCTCATAGAGCAATTTGACATCGTCCGGTAACTGATCAAATGTCTCTCCGGGAATTGTAGCGGTGTTGGCACCAAAGAGTTCTAAATTCAGCCACCACGGGGCGTATCTGACAACGACCGCAGTCCGTTTGCCATCGCTCGGATTTTCTGCGTTGGAATGCCAAATCCGGCTGTCCATGATGAGCACGCTACCTGCGCTTCCTATCGCCTGCATTTCGCCGTCAAGTGGGTTTCGGTCTCCAATGTTATCTTCTTTGCCTCTGGGGTTTCGGAGATCTACATGACTCTTAGGAACGATCCAGGTGCCGCCGTTTTCCGTCGTAAACTCCGAAAGCATCCAGAGGGTGGTAATGCCGATGACAGCGGTCGGAAACGGTTGTGTGATGTGCCACTTCTGGTTCAGATCGTAAGGGAAATCGGAGTGATATGCACGGACCAATTCGTAGTGCGGGGGACGGATCTTATATTCGGTCTGCGAGATACGCACTTGTGGTCCCAGTAGCTGCTGAAGGGTGGCGAGGAGTCGCTCATTTGCGAGATGCACGGCGAATTTCGGCATGAAACTGATAACGTTGCGTTCCCATACGCCGTGCTCTTTTCTGAATTCATTGTAGTCTGCTTCCGAGGTTTCGACCTCTTCGCGAACCTCATCAACTACGTCGGCTGGAATCGCGTTCTCTAAGACGCACCAGCCTTCTTCTCGTAGCTGCGTAACGTAAGGTTCAACTGATTCTAATAGATTGTCTGCCATTGAAGCCTCCTTGAATCTTAGGAATTGGAACCGACTTCTCGCTCACGGTTGTGACGGACTGCTGTCTTGATGAGCGGAGCGAGTCGCATCACCTTGCCGAGGGAACCAACGACACCGATCTGGCGCGTCGTTATCGCGCCCATGACGTTGAGTTCGCCTGTCCAGAATTTGTAGGCGATATCGCCTGTCATCGTCAGTTCAACGTCGGGGGTGGTCTCGTCACAGGTACCGCGGGCGATAGAATATTCGCCATCTGCTGCCGTTAGCGTCATCTCGCAATCGGGCGCGCTGTAGTTGAATTGAACGTTCAACGTCAGTGATTTCAGTGCTTCTTTCGCTTCCGGTAGCGTGGCGATTTCTTCAAATAGTTCGCTGATGTAACTATAGAGTTGATCGGATGTTTCAAATATAGCCATGGTTTGCGATATAGCATACCGTAGTAACACTTATGAAGTCAAGTAACTTTTAAGAAAATTTTAGGAGACGTGAAATGAAAAAATTGAATCCTTTAGAACGCCTCTCTGAGGCATTAGGCGGTGAGCAAGGCTTGAGGCGGTTAAGAAATGCCTTCGGCATCCCCAGTTTCGGCTATGAGTCCCCTATAGGATGGATAGACATCATCGCGGAGGGGAACCAAATTTTGCGTACGTCCTTTAGTGAAGAAGCACCTTTGTCTGGACCTACTTTCCCCCCAAATCTCCCTGTTCTCACCAGAACGATTAAATTGTTGGACCTCTATTTTGCTGGCGGACCGATTGATTTTATCGAGATATCGGTACAATTAGCATATACTACAGAATTCCAGCAGCAAGTCTGGAACGTCATTCGGCAGATTCCTTATGGAGAAGTACGGACGTATCAATGGATCGCCGATCAGATCGGGAGACCAAAATCCGCGCGTTCTATTGGAAACGCAGTCGGGGCGAATCCGGTATCAATTCTCATTCCGTGCCATCGTGTTATTAGGAGTAATGGTGGCTTAGGGGGCTACGGCGGTGGAGTGGAACGGAAACGTCAATTGTTAGCATTGGAAGGTTACCCCGTTGAAAAATTGAAGTAAATCCCGCAACATCGGTACATCGCGAGACTTAAAAGTACACCAGGGAAATACCGATAGGAGTTTTTAGGCGAAAATGACATCTCAAAGAAATTTAGGTAAAAATACGCAAGCCATTCATGCAGGCGAAGCGCGAACGTCCACAACCGAAAAGAGTGGAATCCCGCTGCTGCCGCCTATCTATCAGAACAGTACGTTCCGTTTCACAACGGCTGCCGAATGCGCCGAAGCCTTCCGAGACGAAGAGAGCGGCTATGTCTATACCCGCTGGGGCAATCCGACCCAAGAGGTATTGGAAAAGAAACTTGCCGTGCTTGAGGCAGGCGAGGATGCACTCGCGACTGCATCCGGGATGGGAGCCGTCAGTACTGCCTTGCTCACTGCCTTAGCTGAGGGTGGACATGTCGTCGCGATGGAAAATCTCTATTCCGCTACGTTCCAAATCCTCAATGAGGAACTCCAGCGATTCGGAATTGAGACAACGTTCGTTGATGCCACAGACACCGCACAAATTGAACGTGCGATCAGAGATGATACCAAGGTGCTTTACCTTGAAAGCCCGACGAATCCGCTCCTAAAACTGATAGACTTGCGGGCATCAGCCGAGATTGCAAAAGCACACGGATTAACCTCAATTATTGACAATACCTTCGCGACACCGTGCGGTCAGCAACCGATTGCCCTCGGTATTGATGTGGTCGTCCATAGTATGACGAAATATTTGAGTGGGACCGGTGCGGTCATCGCTGGCGCGATTATCGGGGAGAAGGAATTCGTTACGCGCGCTAAGGAGGGGGCGTTGCGTAATTTCGGTGCGGTCATCAGTCCGTTCAATGCATGGCTGACGCTGCATGGACTCACCACACTGCCGCTGCGGTTCACACGACACTGTGAAAACGCGGCACGCATCGCAGCCTTTCTCGAAACACATCCTGCGATAGCGTGGGTTCGCTATCCTGGTTTGCCGAGCCACCCGCAACATGAACTTGCCGAACACCAGATGGAAGCGTTCGGCGGCATGATAACATTGGAACTGAAGGGTGGACGCACCGCAGGCGAGCACCTCGTTGATCGTCTCCAGCTCTGTTCACTCGCTGTCAGTTTAGGAGATGTGCGGACCCTCATCTGCCATCCTGCGTCAACAACCCATTCACACGTTCCAGCAGAAATCCGTCAGCAGATCGGCGTTACAGATGGTTTGGTTAGAATCTCTGTCGGGTTAGAGGATACCGACGATATTATCGCTGACCTCGAACAGGCGTTACAATCCCATACCTCTTAGGTTTTGAATGTAATTCTCGTTGATATTGTTTGACTGATGGGTCGCTTCTTTATGGGGTTCTGGGAATTCTGCGATCAGTTTCTGATACGCCTCTACTGCGAGGTCTGTATCGCCACTCTCTTCATGGATTTTGCCAACCGAATATTGTGCTGCCCGTCGAGTATCGTAATCGTAAGTGCTGTTATCCGCAACCTTTTGGTATGCGTCAACTGCGCTTGCCATATCGTTATTGTAATAGGCAATTTGCCCAATGTAGACTTGCGAGTTCGCTGCATTTTCGTTGCGCGGATATAGATCGATACCTTCCTCAAGTCGAGCAATGGCTTCATCATACTTGCCGAGTCGTTCATACGCCCATCCCATGTAGAAGTAAGCGTCCTGCCCGACTTTGGCATCTGGATGGAGATCTATAACTTTCTGGTATTCATCAATTGCTTCCTGAAATTTCCCCTCCGCAAAATAAGCCTGTGCGATGCCAAAATTTGCTAATGGTGAGAGGTCTGGATCTCCCGAATCGACGACGTTTGTGAATTCCACTCGTGCGTTTTCAAACTCCTGCTTCTTGAGATAAATTTCGCCGGTAACGTATAGAATCTGATAGAGCAGCGGACTATCGCTGAATGGTTCTCTAAGCGCATCAAACTGTGCGAGTGCAAGATTCAATTCATCTTTCCCATAGTGGCACATCGCTATGTTAAACTGCGCTTGATCCGTCAATTGACTGCCCGGATATGTCGCAACTAATTGATGGTAAAGTGCAAGTGCGCGGTCATAATAGGCATCCACGGATTCAAGTGTGTTCGTCTTTTTTATCTGCTCAGCGATCTGATAAGAGGCGAAGGCAATGGCGTACATTGAATCATCTGCCCATTCACTGTCTGGATAATTGCTGATGAGTCGACGAAAGAGCGCGAAAGCCTCCTCATCGGTACGTGGAATACGTGAAGCGAGTTGGTAGAGCGCATCGTCTGCCCATAGGCTCTCAGGATATTTGTCGAAAACTTTACGGTATGCGGCTCGGACTTTGCGTAAACGGTTTTTTTCGGGTTCATCAAGTGTTATCGGTGGATTGTCAATTGCTTGTGCTGCCGCCCATGCTTTGTCGGCGTTGTCATAATAGTTTTCGTGACTCGTGTCGTTACCCGTAATGCGCCCTAACCAAAACCCAACAATGAGCGCAACTACAACGCAAATTTCTGCGATTATGAACTTCTTCATCTTTTCTCTCCTTGGCAAGTATTAATTCTAAATATGCTAACAAGGTTTCCAAAATATGTCAAGTGCTCTTATACGGGAATCTCCGATCCCGACATCTTGTTGTAGGACGAGCACCAGCTCGCGACCCTGCTTTGAAAACATAGCAAATTTCATGCCTATTTCAATAATATCCAATCCATTGGATTTTCTGCGAAATATCCAGCAAACACTGCACGAAACAGGGCATACCTTATATCCAATTGCACGAAATGGGGCAGATTTGGCGAATCGTTCATAGCGAAACCGAGCAATCCAAACTAATCCGATGAGACTTTCTTATATCCTTTCGGCAACGGTTTCTCTGAGGCGAGGGCGGATTTCAGAGGACGGACGTGTCGGCAGCTGCCGCGGTGCGTAAAACCCGGACAATCGCATGTTACATCGACACCGACAACCTCCAATGTGTAAAATTTGCCCTTCTGTGATGAACTCTCAACGTGGTAGACAGCCCGCTCGGGACCGGTGAGAACTTGCGCTAAAGTGCGGATGGCTTCTTCGGAATATGGACGCAGCTGTGCACGCGTCGCTTCTCGGAGGTGGGATGCATTCTCTTCAAGATAGGCATCACTCGCTTTTTGAAGGACATTGAGTAACTGCGTTTCTTCGACCTCATCGGCATGTACAGAGAGAGCGTTCATCATCCGCTTGAGTTCGCTGAGGACATCGGCTTGCACTTCGCCATCCTCGTCAGCTATCAGCAACGTGCCTTCAACGAGGGCATCCATCAACGCTGCTTTCGTTTCCAACACCGTTTTGACAAACTCATCGACTGTGCCGCGTGCAATCATATAGGTAACGTTAACAGTCCCCGTCTGCCCAATGCGATAGGCGCGATCCTCTGCTTGCCAATGGTTCGCTGGCACCCAATCTAAATCGTTGAAGACAATCTGTCGTCCGGCAGTTAGATTGATGCCCACACCAGCAACGTGCATGTTGGCGATGAAGAGTCTGACGTTTTCATCGTTCTGAAATTGATCGACCCGATTCTGCCGTTCCTCTGCCGGAACTTCGCCAAAGACGTAAACGGCTTGATCTCCGAAATGCTTGTGGAAACGCTCCAATGTGTTGAGGAATGTAGTGAAGAGAATAACCTTCTCTCCCTGCTCCAGTGCGTTTTCGACGAACTTGATCGTCTGGCGGCACTTTGCAAAAGCGAGTTTTCGGCGTGCCGTGGTTAATCTACCGACGGCTCGCCGCCGCTCTGTATTCTCTGGTTCATCTTCAACTGCCTCAATGGGTTCCGGGGCATCGAATTTCGTTAAGAATTCGCGGACGGCGTTATTGAAGTGCTGAATTGCGTATGGGTGTAATTCGATGTCCAACCACGTGCGCACCTTGGGTGGCAGGTCTAACACTTCGTTTTTGGTGCGTCGTAGCATTACACCGTGGAGCTGAACGGTTAGTTCCTCAATGTTGCTTGCGCCGTCCGCAACCACCCCGAAATCTCCCTGATAGGCATCACAATAACGTTTAGCGAAACTGAGGAAACTTTTGCCAAGCGGATGGTTCACCAATCGCAAAATTGGGAAAAGGTCGCGAGGGCGGTTTGTCATCGGGGTGCCGGTTAACGCATGGACGATCGGTTCATCCTGAATTGCCTTCACCAATTTAGCGGCGTTCCGACTGCGTTGACTCTGATGGTTTTTTAGGTAGTGCGCCTCGTCAAAGACAACACCCTTCCAATCAAACGCAAGCAGCCCTTCCAGATGCTTGCCGAGAATCTCGTAATTGATGATAACCCAGTCTTGGAAATTGGTCGAAGGGAGCGGGGCAGGTCCGACAATGATAGGTTCGGCATCTGGGAGAACAAGTTGGATTTCACGTGCCCAATTCCGTTTGACAGAAGCGGGACAGATCACAAGGTAAGGACCTTCGGCTTCTGCTTCAACCATCGCGATGACGGATTGTCGGGTCTTACCGAGTCCCATATCGTCAGCGAGGAGTGCCCGACGGCGACCGAGCAGAAAAGCAATACCTTCTATTTGGTGTGGATAGAGACCTTCGGCTATCTCTTCTGCACGCGTGAGACTGGATTGCTGCATGCAGTTTCCCCTTATCTGATCCTGGCTCTATCAACGAGCCACAGGTCTCCCTCACTCACAGTGGCGAGACGTTTCAACATCACGGCACCGGGGAAATTGGGTGCCATCCCGGTTCCCATAGCGAAGATCCGTCCGTTGCCCGCAGCGTGTTCGCCAACAAGTGTGAGATCCGGTCCCTCAATTGAGGTCGGAATGCCATCGCTAAAAAGGACAACAATGGTAGGTGAGGTTTTGGAGATTTCCGTCAACGTCGTTAGCATATCGTGGTCCGTCCCGTCTGTGTGGATTTGGGACTGGATGTCGGCGAGGTAGTTTGACGATGAAGCAACTGTCTGCTCTGTTACGGGAACAAAGTCTTCTTGATAGACAATGAGTTCCGCGCTGAACGCCACGATGTTGAAACTATCGTGGCGTTCAAGGAAGGTGAGTGAATCCCGCATGAGATCTATAATCCGCTTGAGTTTGCGCGGCGGAAGGTTTTGCATGCTGGTGGACAAATCAACACAGTAGACGATACGTTGCGGTCCTTCTTGTGCTTCAATGAACTTCACTAACCGACTCTTGTGCCGAGTTTCGGTTTTCTTCTGCTTTCTGAAAGGACGATCGATGACCTTTCTTTCGACCTGTGGGATGTTGTCAAATTCAACATTTGTCGTCGTGGGTCCAACGGGTTCACCCAAATTGTCGGTGTCGAAGGGCTGGAAGGGCGCAGGTTCCGCTGCCGAGACAACACCCCGAGTGCTGGCAGGTTGGTTGCTCGTGAGGATTTTCAGTCGTGGTTGACTGACATCGCGGGTCCTTTTCTGCGTGGCTTGGACACGTTTGCGTCGTGGTATGCGTCTGACCTTCGGTTTTTCTTCCGTGATGAATATGGCGTTGATACTGGCGGTATCTCGCTGTGGGTTCGTACCGAACCAGTAGAAGAGTCCGAGCACTCCAACACCGAGGTGTAGTAGGACTGAAACAAGTAAGGCTTTACTGGATTTTGATCTCATCTGTGTTCTCTCTTTAATATGGAATTCTTTCAATCGCTCAGATCAACGCGGCTATAGATGTCTCGCAAACGTAACTCGCATTCAATTGAGTTGAGAGGCATTATATTGTCAAGTTCCTGAAATTCGGTTTGCAACCACTGTGTTTCCCTACGCAAATAATGTTGTACCCGGACCTGATCTTGGGAAACAAGGATGTATTCTTGCAGCGAGGCAAGCTGCTGATAACGCGCAAATTTCTCACCTTTATCATAAGCTTCGGTTGATGGAGAAAGCACCTCTATCACGACAATCGGGTTAAGGAGTGTATCAAAGGTGTAATCCTCAAAGCGAGGTTTATCACAGACAACGGTAATATCAGGGTAGAAGTAAGAAGTTGTGGGGCCAGTTTTCACGCGCATATCACCCATATAGACCAAACATTTCCCGCCTTTCAATTGATTGTGGAGTTCAGCAAAGACATCTCCAGTGATGAGATTATGTGCATTGCTTGCCCCGGACATTGCGACTATCTCTCCTGCGAAGTACTCATGTTTCGTTGTCGCCTTGCGTTCAAAAGCGAGGTATTCTTCGGGCGTTAGGTAAGTTCGTGCTGCAATAGATGACATGAGTGCCTCCATGTTAACGCATTGACATTCGCACGGGGGTTTCCAATTTCCGACGCAACACGACCCCCCACTGCCCAACAACCCACAAGGCTTTGCCGTCTTTGGAACGGGTAATAACGTAAAGGTTGTTGTCGATATCGGTGTGTTCCTGTTCCCATGTTTCACCGCCATCGGTTGAGCGAACGATCGTCCCCTCTTCACCGACCGCGTAGACCTCCTGTTCGGAGATTGCAACGATGCCGTGAAGTTCCTTGGGGACACCGGTCAATGTAGGTTCCCATGTAAATCCACCATCGATTGTCCGCAGGACGATGCCTGCCTCGCCAGCTGCCCAGCCCTTCCGTTTAGTGATAAATGAAACTGAGTTAAGATCATAGTTTGTCTTGGTTTCGTGCATCCGCCAATACTCACCGCCGTTGATAGTCCGTTGGGTGACACCACTTTGTCCGACTGCCCAACCGAGGGGTGCGAATTTCATATCTATACTCGTAAGTCTGTCGTTCGCGGTGGTGCGCTGGGGTGTCCATGTTGGACCGCCGTCTTTATTGTGGATGATGTCGCCGAATTGACCCACTGCCCAGCCTTCAGAAAATTTGCCAAAAGCAACGTCGTTCAGTGAGAATGTACCCGGTGCATCGCCTTCCATGAACGGCGGACGTTCCGGTGTGTCTCCGGCTGTCCAAATGCTACCGTCTGTGGTATAAAGGACAGTTCCGTCGCGTTGCATTGCCCAACCCCATTTTTCGGGTTCGAGGCTGGCGAAGTGGACACCGATGAGGCGTTGCCGCGTTTGGCTTTCGAGTGTCTCCCATGTCTGTCCACCATCTTGGGTTTCCAATAGGACCCCACCGTCACCGCCTATCCAACCGTTTTTATCATCATAGAAGAGCACTTCTCGGAAGTCATTGCGTTGCTGTTCACCGAGCTGCCGTTCCCACGTCTCTCCGCCATCTGCAGTGTGATAGATACTACCAGCACTCCCAACAGCCCATGCGCGTTCTGCATCTAAGAAGTACACACTGGCGATTCGGCGTGCCCCGCGCCTACGGCGTCTTTGAGGTTCCGGTGGTGGCGGCGGTCGTTGCTGTCTTGGTGCCGGTGCCGTCCGTTCAGTGTTCGGTGGGACCTCGCCTTCAGGTGCGAAGCGTCCCGGACGTTGTCTCTGTGTTCGGAGCTGATTTTGAATTTCCTCCGGTGTTTCGTCGTATGTTAACGTCGGTCCCTCCGAGACCTCTTCTTCCACATCGTCCGCTTCTTCCGATTCTAATTCAGATTCTTCGAGCATCTCCGGATCGGTTTCTCGCATGGCAAACATGTTTGCAAACATGTTATCGTTATCATCACCCGTAGCGACAGAAACTGCTTTCCAAGTCAACCCCTGATTTTCGGTAATATATACACCACCACCACCGAGTCCCCACGCGTTGGTGTGAGAACGGAAGGTGATACGTTGTAAGCCGCGTGTGCTCTGTGCCGTGGTTTGTAATTTCCATGTTTCACCACCATCTTCAGTCAATAAGGAATTCCCGTTGCCGAGAATCACCCAACCGTGATTTTCGTCAGCAAAATGGATGGCAATACCGGCTTGATTGGTTTTCGCCTGAATCTTCCAATAATCACCACCGTCAACGGTGTGGAGGATAAACCCGCCATCTCGACGTTGCGGCGTTACTGCCCACCCTTTTTGACTATTGATAAAGTGGAGATCGGTTATGTTCGCTGTTGTCGTTCCGGTTTTCTGAACTTTCCAGGTTTTACCACCATCGGTTGTGTGTAAGGTTTGACCGATCCTCGCACCGAGCCATCCCTCTTGGGCATTTAGGAAGTGCATTGTGCTAACACGTGGCAGATTCTGCTTAGTTGCTTGAAGAATCGGCTGCCACGTTTCACCACCATTTTCGGTCTGAAGTAGGATACCGGAACCGAGAACTCGTCCATGTTTTTCGTCAGAAAATTCTACTTGGCGTAAATCTTCATCAACCCCGCTGTGCTGGGGTAACCACGTTTTGCCGCCATCTGTGGTATGCGCGATTACGCCACCTGAACCGACTGCCCATCCGTTTTGCGCATCTACGAAGTGCGTATCCGAAAAGTTGGTCCGCCATGTTGCTTGACGGATAATATCCCAATGATAGGTAACAGGTTCAACAGAGGTCTCTTCTTCAGCTGTGACAATTGTCGGCTCTTCAGCGACAGGCGGTAATTTAGCTGGCAATTCAGCCTCTTCGATGGAATAACGCATCGCAATTCCACCCTTACCAACAGCGACGACTCCATCGGGAGAGAGTGCGAGTCCATAAAGGTCATTGTCGGTGCCGCTCTCCTGCGTTTCCCATTTTTTCCCACCATTGACGGTGGTGAGCATCATACCGTCATCACCGACGATTAATCCGTGCTGTGTGTCGGCAAAATAGAGTTTATTCAAATTTGCTTGCGTTCCGCTCCGCTGGAAGTTCCATTTTTTTCCACCGTTTTTCGTATGTAGAATCTCACCAAATTGACCGACGATCCATCCGGTGTTTTCATCTGCAAAATAAACAGCATAGAGTTCATTGAAGGTGCCAGTGGTCTGTTGGTTCCATGTCAAACCACCGTCTTCTGTTGCAAGGCAAACGCCGGGCCATCCGATCGCCCAACCTTTCTTTTCATCAAGGAAAAATACACCCTTTAGCATCAACGATAGGAAATCACCGGTTGCGGTTTGTGGGAGCCATGTTGTGCCCCCGTCAATCGTATGTAGAATGCTGCCGAGATCGCCAACAATCCAACCGACTTCGGGGCTAACAAAGTGCACAGCACGGAGTGTAAAGGAGGAAGGTCCGCGCTGCCGTTCCCAATTCGCACCGCCATCGTTGGTATGGACGATCAAGCCGCGATCACCAACCGCCCAGCCGTGCTTATCTGTCGCGAAATAGATGTTCCAGATGCCGTCCCAGATGTCTGTGTCAATTTCATTCCATGTTTGTCCACCATCGTTGCTCATTGCCATTGTGCCTCGTCTACCGACAGCGATTGCGCGGTTGGCATCGGTGAACTGAACGTTTTGCAAATCATTCGCGGTAACGCCGCTGGTCATTTCCCATGTTGCTCCGGCATCCGTCGTGTGTAGGATAGTACCATACCATCCAACCGCCCATGCCTCTGTGGGGGTCGTAAATTGGATGCCCGTCAAATTGTTCTCTGTGCTGCTGTCCATCAATTGCCAATTATCCCCACCGTCTTGGGTACGGGTGATAAAACCGACATCTGCCACGGCAATCCCGTAGTTTTCATCTGTGAAATGGATATTATTGATGGTATCTCGGACGTGTCCATTAATCAGAGGGATACGGCTATCTTGACGCTGCCAGTTGATACCGCTGTTCATTGTGTGGAAAATAGAGCCGTCACTGCCAACAATCCAGCCTTCATTCTCGTTGATGAAGAAGACTTTTTTATTGTCGTTAATCATCCGATCACGTTCACCTGCAAAGCGATTGCTCTGCTCTCGCCATGATTCACCACCACTCTGGGTATGGAAAATCCTATCGTGTGTGCCGACAACCCATCCCTTTGACTTGTTGGCAAACCAAACCCCGTTGAGTGGGAATTCACTGACGTATTCGTAACGTTTCCACGCTTTTCCACCGTTCTTGGTGTAGAGAACATCCGAATCTTCCCCCACAATCCAGCCCTCTTTTGAATTCGCGAAAAAAACATCAACAAGCATCGCGGAGGTGCCGCTCTTTTGCAATGTCCAGTGTCTACCACCATCGTCGGTTGCTGCGACTAATCCTTCATCGCCGACTGCCCATCCGTAATTCGCGTTGGTAAAGTAAACCGCTTTAAAGTCTAAGGAGGCATCCGGCAAACGAAATCCTGGGCTTGTCGTATCAACTTCTTGTTGTTTCCACGTTTTTCCGCCATCTGTTGTATGGATAATCAGAGCTTGATCTCCAACAATCCATCCCTGTCTGTGGTTGACAAAATGGAGATCTGTGAAGTGTGTCTCCCAATCCGCTTTCCGAGTTGCCTCCATCTTGACGCAGCCGTTAATAAAAAGGAACGGGATGCCAAGCAAGAACGCTATGACAAGACTTTTTACAACGAGTTTTGGCGTACGACGGACACCAAAATCCAGATTATGTAGCACACTCATTTTTTCCTCCGATTGTTTGTTCTCTTCTAAAAGTTATTAAATCCTTTAAGTTATTAAATCCTTTACGAATCCCTTTCCCGTGAGATGTTTCTATGCAACTATTTAGCAAATTCTGTGCCATTCTGAGAAATTCAGCATAGGACGGATCATTGCGAGTTATTTGATAAAGAATCGCACAAAATCGGGCATGCCTTGTCCGAAGTTGCACGAAATGGGGCAAATTTGATAAGTAAGCACCTTACATATTTAGACAACGCTTCCAGTCGTTATGTTCGGGTTTTAATACCCGCTGCTTTCACCGAAAAGACCCGAACGTGCGACAGCAATACCTATTGCGATAATAACTGGCAACGCAATCGCTGCTATTTGGATAAGGGCAGACTGTCGTGTGCCACGTCTCCGAATTGCCTCTATTTGCCCAACCTGTGCTAAGAGCAGCGAAACTGCTAACAAAATAGCACTCACCGCTGGGACTTCTTCATAAAAATAACCGTTCATCCAGATGCCGGCAAGTAGGAGTGCCACGGCCGGCGATACACTGGGTGGAAAGACTTGCCGATTGCCATCGCGTTGTAGCGCGATTGTGATAATCCAACTTACCGCGAAAAGTGCTACCAGAATGCCGCTGTGCTGCGCTAACCGTAAACTCCCAGAAAGCGCGAGAACCAAGGCAGTACCGCCAGAAAGCCCGAAGTAGACAAACGGAACAGAGGCACCGGACGGCAAGATGGTGAAACTCTGTTGTACCAGATTCCAAAAAATAAATATCGCAGCGGCGAGGCACACCCACCAGATAATCCCTTCAAGTTGTCCCCATGTATACTTAAATGTTGAATTCAGAAGGAGTCGCGGTATAGCAATTGACAGGACTATCTGTGCTATCAAACGTCCCGAAAAAGAAAAATGCCAAAAGCATCCAACGATAAATCCGATGATAGCCAGACAGCAAAGCCAATGGATTCCCTGACGCGGCGGAAAAGGTAGGGTGGAGAAACCCTCCAAACCGAAATATCCAACGATGTAGCCAGCACTCAATGCACCCGCAATGAGCCATCCCCGTGATATATCGGTTTTCTTTCCGGTGTTTTCTCCCTCTTTCTTAGAAGTCAAAGATCTCGCGAATACAAGAATTCCGCCGGTGACAACAGCCGGTAGGAGTAAACCGAAGAAAAGTTGCTTGAGTATTAGCATCGCTGAATGTCCATTTGTGTTGTTTATTGTGCGGAGATGGGTGCGCTTGCAGAGCGCACCAACAGAAAATTGAGGCGGATTATTTTCCCTTCGCTTCAATCGTAACGATAAGGCGAATATCATCGCTGACAGCACCTGCGCCGTAAGTCATGCCAAATTCGCTCCGCTTAATCGTAAATATGCTCTCAAATCCTATAAGGGGTTCACCCTGTCTCCCTTTAGCTTTCCCGGTAATTTCGACATCCACGGTGATAGATTTCTTAACACCGAGCAACTCAAGGTCACCTGTGATTTCCAACATGTCTTCTTTCCCATCCTTCATACTCACCTTTGTGCTTTTGAAGGTAATAACGGGAAACTGTTTTGCACTAAAAAAGTCGGAACTTCTGAGATGCTGATCGCGTTTTTCATTGGCAGTATCAACACTCGCTGTTTTTACCTCAAACTCTACCATACTCTTGGATATATCCGTTTCATCGATCATGAGTTTGCCGGTAAATTCATTAAATCTGCCGTAATTGTAACTAACGCCACTATGTTTTGCTCGGAAAAGTATCATTGAATGTGCTGTATCAATTTCGTACGTATCCGCTGCATCTGCAAGTTGTATGCTTCCGGTGAAGCAGATGATGAGTAGCGTTAAAACGAGACCTCCAATATGGGAAATCTGTCTGGTGCGTCCTAAATCTGTTTTCATTGAAGAAAAATCTCCTTATTGTAGTAGTTGAGTTTCATAAATGTGTATTGCCTTTTTTAGGCAAAAGAAGTATACCCTATATTTCAAACCGTGTCAATGGAAAATAGCCTGCGGTAAAGTTCATAATTGTCTTCCATTTTCCAAGTTTTCCCAATAAGTACTTGGCTCTGACGCAATTTTTCTTGAATTTTACTATGAAATTATAGTATAATTGTTAAGTAAAGTGTGTCAACAGGGACCTTTTTGGCGTAACTTACGACAGCCACGGAAAAATGGTGTCATGAGACGGAGGATTTTCAACGAACATGAAAATATCGCTATCAAGATTTATGATTCATTTTGGGGTGTATCTGCTCTGTCTTGCCGCGTGGATCCCGCTTGTAGCGGCAGACAATCACGGCGGAGATTCATCAGTCAGTTACCACTCACAGATCGTCCCGATTCTCAAACGGAGTTGTCAAGGATGCCATCACCCTGGTGATCCGAACGGCGACCTGATTGTAACAACCTACGCTGATCTGACGCGGGGCGGAATGGCAGGCGAGTCAATCATTCCTGGGAAACCGGATGACAGTCTCCTTATTGAACTCATCTCTGGTGATGAACCGGCAATGCCGCAGAACCAAGAACCGCTCTCTGCTGAAGAGGTCGAGATGTTTCGACGGTGGATCCTTGAAGGTGCGCGCGACGACACCCCCGTTGAAGTCGATGATATGGGTGAGGGGAACTATCCGACTTACACAGTGCCTCCAGTGGTTACTGCTCTGGCATACTCACCCGATGGCAGCACACTCACAGTATCAGGTTTCCGCGAAGTTTTGTTGTATGACACAGTAAATTTTGAACTTAAAGCGCGATTAGTCGGTAAATCACATCGAATAGAATCGCTGACGTACACGACAGATGGCAAAGTCTTAGGTGTCGCCGGTGGCTCCCCCGCGCAATTCGGCGAAGTACAACTCTGGGACACCGAAACGAATACACTCATCAAGGCGATGCGTGCCAGTTATGATACCGTGTACGGACTCTCCTTCTCACCAGACGCAAGTCGCGTCGCTTTCGGATGCTCAGATCAGACGGTACGTGTATTGTCCGTTGAAGATGAAAAAGAACTGATTAAATTCGACAACCACAGCGATTGGGTTTTCGGCACAATTTTTTCTGTTGATGGTTCGCACTTTGTGAGTTGTGGACGTGATACTGCTCTCAAATTGGTTGAGGTAGATACAGGTTCTTTCGTTGACGACATCAACTCCAGCAACAAGGGCTACGGCGAGATCAACACGATCGCACGACATCCAAGTAAAGACCAAGTTTTGAGTGCTGGCGAAGACCGGATTCCAAGACTTTACAAAATCTTCCGTGAAATACGAAGAGACGTTGGTAACACGGACTTTAACCTCATTCAAGCTTACGAAGCACAGTCAGGTACGATTGAAGGTGTCGCATTTTCAGCGGACGGCAGTCGGTTTGCTACTGGCAGCGCAGGTGGTGAAGCACGTATCTATAACGTGGAAGACGGAAAACGTATAGCAAGCATGCAAGGCGATGCAGTTGGTGTTTTCGCGGTCTCATTCCATCCTAATGGTACACAGCTCGCTACAGGCGGCTTTGATGGAAAAATTCGTATATTTGATGCTTCCTCTGGTAAGTTATTGAACGCCTTTATGTCTGTCCCGATTGAGCCTGCGGGAAGTGAAGATGTCGCTTTGGTAGTGACAGGTATGACGTGAGGTGCGTGTGTCGCAAAAGTGCAGGATGCACTTACACAACATCAAAACGTTATCAGTGTCGAGGTTTCTTTACCTGATCAAGCCGTCATTAAAGTTCGGAAAAACACCACTTCTGCAACTGATCTCGCAGACCTCGTTAAAGAGACTGGGTTTAGCGCGAAGGTTAAATAGCACACGTGAAGAGGCTATAACGTATGGCTGTTAAGGCTCCCAATGTCCTCTGGGTTTGCACAGATCAGCAGCGTTACGACACAATCGGTGCATTGGGCAATCCGTATGTGTCCACACCCTATGTTGATGGCTTAGTTTCGGAAGGGGTCGCGTTCACGCATGCCTACTGTCAAAGTCCTATCTGTACGCCGAGTCGAGCGAGTTTTCTTACAGGTATGTATCCGAGCGCGACACACGCGATTCGCAACGGAAACGATTTCTTTCCAGAGGCGTACCCGCTTGTGACACGCACCCTTGCAGACGAAGGCTATGACTGCGGACTGATTGGCAAGCTTCATCTGGCGAGTGCCTACCGCCGAGTGGAACCGCGTGTAAACGACGGTTATCGCTACTGGCAATACAGCCATGCGCCACGTGACGATTGGGAAGAGGGACACGACTATGCTGATTGGGTTCGCACGAAAGGCTATATTTTAGGCGAGTTGAATCGGAATCCAGAAGGCGTGCCAGCCGAGCTGCATCAGACGACATGGTGTGCAGAAAAGACGATTGAATTCATTCGTGAAAAGCGAGACTGTCCGTGGCTCGCGAGTGTCAATATCTACGATCCGCATCCGCCATTCAATCCACCACAGACACACCGGGATCAGTTTGATCCAGCGGAAATGCCAGCACCGCTCTTCCGGGACAGTGATGTAGAACAACAGACCCGGTTACAAGCGGTTGATTTTCAATCCAAAGTGCGCACACCAAACGAGTTGGACATTCGGAGTCCGATCTTACCCCAAACACCGCGTCAAGAAGCCGACGCAGTCGGAGCGAGAGATGCCAAGACACTCAAAGCTGCCTATTACGCGATGATTCAACTGATTGACGAGCAGTTTGGCAGGATTCTTGAAACACTTGATGAAACAGGACAACGCGAAAACACCGTTATTATTTTCACCAGCGACCATGGAGAAACACTTGGCGACCACGGGCTAATCCAGAAGGGCTGCAGATTTTACGAGGGCTTGGTTAGAGTGCCACTGATTTTTTCGTGGCGAGGACAGTTTGCGAGTGGTCTCAAAAGCGACGCACTTGTTGAACTCGTCGATAAAGCACCGACACTCTTGGAAGTAGCAGGTTTAACGGTGCCCGAAGGGATGCACGGCAAATCACTTCTGCCTATCCTCCGAGGTGAAGCGGATGCAAACCATCATCGTGATTTCGTCCGGTGTGAGTATTATGACGCTGTTGATCTACCAGACCATTCTTTCGCAACAATGTACCGGAATGAACGTTACAAATTGGTAGTCTATCACGGGCATGAGGAGGGTGAACTCTACGACTTAATCGAGGACCCCGACGAGTTTGACAATCTCTGGCATGTTCCTGCGAAACAAGACATCAAATTGGAATTGCTGAAACAGAGTTTTGATGCCTCTATGTTCGCTATGGACAGAGGACCACGGCGAGTGGGACCGATGTAAAACCTTATTGCGGCGGTGACGCAATAATATCCTTGTCTTTATTCTATATTTCGCAAGGATTTTACTGTAGTATGCTTGTGCACAACACTATCTATTGCGGCGACACGTTTACACTGATCAAAGAGGTAGAGGATGCCTCAGTGGATCTGATTGTGTGTGATGGACCTTATGGTGTGACGGATGAGTCGTGGGACGAGATTGCCTCAATTCAGGAATTTAACCTTGCGCTTATCGAAAGTTTCGCCCCAAAATTGAAGGACGGTGGCGCACTCTATCTGTTTGGGAAACCTGACTGCATCGACTTTATAGACTACCGGCAATTTCTGAACCTCCGTTCAAAGATTGTATGGTATCAACCGAGCAGACTTGCACAAGGACGAATCAGTTACACCAACAACTACGACATCATCTGTTATTTCATCAAGGGTAAGAAGCCACAGTGCTATAACTTAGATGCTATCAGAGTCAATCAACTCGTTGAATTAGAGCATCGGAATCGGTGTGAAAATGTGCCATCCGTAACGAACGGTAAGTTTGGTAAAACGAAATATAATCCGAAAGGGAAGAATCCGGGCGATGTCTGGGGTGACATAAAACAACTGACTTACAAATCTAAGGAGTTAGTAAGCAGGGAAACGCTCAATACAATCCAGAAACCGGAGAGGTTAATTGAAAGAATTGTGTTAGCGAGTTCATCACCGGGGGATCTTGTTTTGGATCCCTTTGCAGGTGTAGGGACCTGTCCTGTGGTATGTAAACGACACCAGCGAAATTTCATAGGGTTTGAGATTGAACCGAGTTTCGTGAAAATAGGTAACGAACGACTTCACGAATGTTACAACAGAACAGACTTAGTCCTATAAGGGTAAGTTTAGCGAATTCCGTGGCAAAACTTGACAAAAACATTATTCCATGATACTATTTTGTGAGAGAAAAGTCTGATATGTGAACTGAACCGTATTCTTGAACAAGCATTGTAAATGCGTAAGGAGCAACCATGGAACGGACTTTTAAATGGCAAGATTTGGCTAACAAATTTTACCAAATCGTAATTTGTTTGACATTTCTTCTCTTTTTTGGTATAACTATTGGTAATGCTGCGGTAGAAGTCGGATTTGTTTATCTCGGTGACAAAGGGGACTTTACTAAACCCGCATTGGAATTTGCTGAAAAGACGTTCAAAACGAAACAACTCGCAAAAGCGGATTTGAAGAGCGACACATTCAAGCAGTACGGTGTGGTCTGGTGGCATGATGGCGATGCCGATCCGGGCGGATTGTCCAACGCAGAAATTGATGCGTTCATGGACTACGCTGAAAGCGGTGGTGCAGTGCTTCTGACGGGCGCGGCTATCCGGTATGCTACGCCGTTGGGATTAGAAGCCGCGCAACCGCGAAAATTTGGACCCGTTGCAGACGATGGAAGTAATGTCGGTATTATCGTCCTCAAAGAGACGCTGGAACTCGGGTTAGTAGATGGACTCGAAAATGTTGACGGGAAGACACCAAAAGTCGAGGATTGGATTCGGATCAATTCAACTGGGTATCCAGTAAGTGGGGACTATTTCGACACGATTTGGAAGAATTTTACGACGCTTGCGCATGCTTGGGAGGGTGGTACCAATTACACGGATAGGATTGCAGCGTTCGGTTATTGGGAAGCTGGGGACGGAAAAGTGTTCAATATGAACTGGCGGCTCCCGAATTTTCATAAAAATAACAAGAGTATTGATCACATAGAGAAACTTACCGAAAACGTTATCAATTGGTTAGCAAGTGAATCGGAATTTGCGGATGTTTCTCCAGGTGATAAGCTGCCGGTAGTATGGGGAGAATTGAAAAACCAGAAGTAACGCGAGATGAGTTCCTGTGAACCTGATGACTCGGACTTTATAGCAACTAAATTTTGACTTTACAAGTTACGCAAAGAAGGATATTTTTCATTAGAAACTATGAACGATCAGAAAGATACACAATCGGGTTTGCCGGCAGGGGCGAGGGCACGTCTTGACCAAGGCAATTTAACTGGAGATATAGCCTTCTCATCGGATGGTACGCAGCTCGCTGTCGCATGTGACATTGGCGTTTGGGTCTACGATGTGGACAGTGGAATGGGACTGAACCTCCTCGTTGAGCATAGGGAATACGTCAGATGTGTCGCCTATTCGCCTGATGGCAGTGCGATTGCCAGTGGAAGTATAGACAATACAGTCGTCCTGTGGGACGCGATCGGTGGATCTCCGACGGCGACGCTTACAGGACATACAGACGCTGTTAGGAGTGTCGCCTATTCCGCAGATGGGGCGACCGTCGCGAGTGGAAGCACTGATGGTACAGTACGGTTGTGGGATGCCAACACAGGAGAGGCGGAAGACACACTCAAAGGGCGCGCAGACTCTATCCGATGTGTTAGATATTCTCCTGATGGGCGAATGCTCGCCGCCGGAACCGGAGACGATGATATAGTCTTGTGGGATGCCGCTACTGGAAAGCACAGAGCCACACTCAAAGGACATACGCATATCGTCGATTCAGTTGCCTATTCGCCCGATGGAGAAATCCTCGCGAGTGGAAGTATTGATGGCACGGTTCGGTTGTGGAATACAGATGAAAGAAGTTTAATAACGACACTCACAGGGCATTCAGGCTATGTCTGGAGCGTCGCTTACGCACCTGACGGTAAAACCGTCGCAAGCGGTGGGAATGACAACACCATCCGTTTCTGGGATGCCGAGACAGGAGAGCCTAAAGGAACACTCACGGGGCATACGAGCAGTGTTCGGAGTGTCGCGTATGCAGCGAATGGCAGTGTCCTCGCCAGCGGAAGTGATGACCACACTGTCCTGCTCTGGGATCTTACGTAAATCATTAATACAGAACGAACGCGGTTTGTAGGGGTGAGGTTCTCTCGCCCGCGCATTGGGAAAATTCACGACATAGGATATGACATTCAGTGCCAACGGAAATTCCGTTTGGCAAAGATTTTCATTATTTGTAGGGGCGAGGTTCTCTCGCCCACGCATCGGACGGGGACACCCCGTCCCTACAAGATTTAAGGAGGACGGCATTTCCTCCGTCAACTACGGTCGGAGGTTTCACGCCGAGTTTTTTGATGAAACCCAGGTTTAACGTTGTAACAACACTCCTTGTTGCATTCTCCATCTGTTTCACGTTCCACCTGACAGCATCAAGTGAGATGGAGCAGCCTGCGAGTGCAGAAGTTCCGATGGTGCAAGCACTGAAGGTTCATCCGGAGTCGCTGACATTGGAGCACGCGCGTGACGGCAGACGGGTGCTCGTGTCAGGTAAGACAAAAGATGGCGCATGGGTAGATGTAACACCGTGGGCTGTGCTGACACCGCTTTCGCAGCTTGTAAAGGTGCATGAAGATGGTTATATCTTCCCGGTAACAGTTGGCACAACAAAAATTGCGGTGAGTGTCAAAGGTGTAAGCACCGAACTGCCTGTAACTGTCAAAAGCGTTGAGGCACCACCTGTCAGCTTTGTTAGGGATGTCATGCCGGTCTTGAGCCACGTTGGATGTAACAATGGCACGTGTCACGGTGCAGCAAAGGGCAAAAATGGGTTCAAACTTTCACTCCGCGGCTACGATCCTGATTTTGATTATGAACTCTTGATTGAGGATATAGCCGGACGGCGGTTCAATCGAGCGTTCCCTGAACAGAGTCTAATGTTGCTAAAGCCGACATCGGAGGTACCACATAAAGGCGGCCAGGTGATTGTCCCAGGAAATCGAGACTATGAAATCATCCGTCAATGGATAGCGGAAGGTGCTATTCCCGACGTTGAGACCACTAAGCGTGTGGAAAGATTAGAGGTTTTACCCGATTCCGCTGAACTCGCGATGCCCGGTACGAAGCAGCAGCTGATAGTTATTGCTCACTATCCTGATGGAACAACACGGGATGTCACCCGTGAGGCGAAATTCACAAGTAGCGTCAATGAAGTCGCAAAAGTCACAGACGAGGGTGTGGTGACGGCAGAACGCCGTGGCGAAACCGCCATTCTCACCCGTTATGAGGGTGCCTATAGTACAAACGGCATCATTGTTATGGGCGATAGGAGTGGCTACAAGTGGGTTAAAACGCCTGAATACAACTACATCGATACGCACGTCCACAATAAACTGAAGCGGATGAAGGTTCTGCCTTCTGAACTCTGTACAGATGAAGAGTTTGTGCGGCGTATCTACTTCGATTTAACAGGTATTCCACCGACCCCTGCACAGGTTCGGAGCTTTCTTGCCGACAAAACCGCATCGAAGACAAAACGGGAGCAGCTTATTGATGCCCTCGTTGAGACACCGGAGTTTGTTGATCACTGGACCCATAAGTGGGGCGATCTGTTGCAGTCTAACCGTAAGTTTCTCGGCGAACGCGGGATATGGCTCTTCCAACAGTGGATTCACCAATCCATCACCCAGAATCGTCCGTATGATGAGTTTGTACAGGATTTGCTTACAGCGACCGGAAGTACCTATACAAATCCTGCCGCAAACTATTTCCGTGTCTCCCGTGAGTATACGGCTGCAGTGGAAAATACAACGCAGCTTTTCTTAGGTGTCCGATTCTCGTGTAATAAATGTCACGATCATCCGTTTGAAAAATGGACGCAAAACCAGTACTATGAATTTGGTGCGTTCTTCGCGGATGTCAAGGTCAAGCCGGGGCAGCTACCCGGTGATGAGGTTGTCTATGCCAATTACACCGCGGAACCTGTGAAACACCCACGAACCTTAGCGGTTGTTGAACCCTCAGTCCCCTTCGGAGAAATTGCATCCGAAACTGAGGATAAACGTGAGATGTTGGCAGCTTGGCTCACCTCTGAAGACAATCCGATGTTTGCACGTGCAGGCGTGAACCGTATCTGGAGTTACTTTATGGGGCGTGGGATTATCGAACCTGTAGACGATATCCGGACGAGTAATCCACCTACTAACCCTGAATTGCTTGATGCGTTGACAAAGGATTTCGTGGACAGTGGATTTGACATGAAGCATGTCATGAAGACAATCACTCGTTCTCGAACCTATCAGCAGAGCATCAAAACGAACAAGTGGAACAAGGCTGATAAAATTAACTTTTCACATGCGGTTGCCAGACGTTTGACGGCAGAGCAGTTATTAGATGCTATCGGAATAGCAACGGGGAGCCGACCGCGATTTGAGGAGGTCCCGAAAGACTTCCGAGCGGTGCAATTGCCAGACAGTAAGATTAAAGATGATGGATTTTTGAAACTGTTTGGTAGACCTGAACGCGAAACTTCGTGTGAATGTGAACGTACCACCGAGGTCAGCCTCGCACATGCAATGAATCTCATTAATGGCCCGACGGTTGCAGAAGCACTCATCGATCCAGAAGGACGTATCGCACAACTCATTAAAACGAATCAAGATGACCGGGTTCTCGTTGAAGAACTGTATCTCGCAACGTTTTCTCGGTTACCAGAGAAGAACGAATATGCAGTAGCGATTGAACACCTCGCGAATGCGGAATCTAAAGAAGAGGGCGCACAAGACTTGTTGTGGGCGTTAATCAACAGTCCCGCTTTCTTATTCAATCGCTAAAGAAGTTATCAGTTGTCAGTTCCGGGTTTGGGGTAGGAAAGCGTTCATAACTGCCACATGTGCTACGGACTGACGACTGCTGATTGCTGAAAGCCACAACGGAGGAAACAATAGATGTTATCGTTACCACAACTACCCGGTCGCTTATGTGACGGGTTCTCACGTCGTGAATTTCTACGTGTCGGTGGTGCGGCGATGCTCGGCATTAGTTTGCCACAGGTATTGTCACTCCAAGCCAACGCGAATACAACGGTTGATCCCGCGAAGCCGCTCAACGGCTGGGGAAAAGCCAACTCGGTCATCCTGCTTTTCTTGCAAGGCGGTCCTAGCCACCTTGACATTTGGGATCCGAAACCTGAAGCACCATCAAACATTCGTGGTGAATTTAATCCAATCCCGACGAACGTGTCGGGGATTCAGTTATCTGAGACAATGCCGCGTTTGGCACAACAGATGGATAAGGCTTGCCTTATCCGTTCCGTAAGTTACACACCAGCGGGACTTTTCAACCACACCGCTGCGATGTATCAAATGGTAACCGGTGAAACACCAGACAAGGTCGCGCCTTCGGGACAGCTTGATCCGCCGTCACCAGCCGACCATCCGAATGCTGCATCGCATATCGCAAATTACCGTCCACCTGATGAACCGATGCTCGCGGCAGTGCAACTCCCGCGTCCGATGCAGGAAAGCAATATCATCGGTAAAGGTGGAAACGCAGGCTTCCTTGGTAGAGCTTATGATCCGTATTTCCTCTTCCAAGACCCGAATCAGGAGATTAATCTCGACGATTTGAGTTTGCGTCCAGAAGTGCCACCGGTGCGTTTGAAACGGCGTAAAAATCTTCTTGAAACAATCAATGCTGGAATGCCCGAAATTGATAAGGTGGCAGATTCCTACGCCTTGAATGAGTATTATGAAAAGGCATACAATCTCATCCTATCGCAACGGGCACGCAACGCATTCGATTTGTCTCAAGAACCAGATGAGATGAGAGATAAGTACGGTAGACACACCTTCGGACAGAGCGCGCTTCTCGCTCGCCGTTTGGTGGAAGCAGGTACCCGTTTCGTACAGGTGAACTGGCCCTCTGTTGCGAACGGTGATCCGAATACGACAGCGTGGGATACACACGCAACCAACTTCGGTCCGCTGAAGAACCTTCACTGTCCGAAGTTAGACAGCGCGGTCTCCTCACTGTTGGAAGACTTGGATCAGCGCGGTATGTTGGAAGACACGCTGGTCTTAGCGATCGGTGAATTCGGACGCTCACCGCGGATGGGTATTAGCACCTCTGGTAACAGCAACGCGCCTGATGGACGCGATCACTGGCCCTATTGCTATACAGGCTTGATTGCTGGAGCAGGTGTCCAAGGTGGACAGGTTTACGGGAAGTCCGATGCAACAGGCTCAACGCCGCTTGAGAACCCCGTGCACCCACGCGATATCCTCGCAACAGTTTATCATACACTCGGTATTGACCCGCACACCATCGTGTATAACCATTTGGATCAGCCACGCGAATTGGTGAAAGGCGAGCCGATTGCCGGGATTTTCTAAACAGTTTTACAGCGGTGTCGCTGATATAGCGTAATCAACACCGATTTTAGTTAAGCCTGCTCAATGTAAAGCAAGAAAGTTTGATCGAATTGATCGAATTGGTAGATGCTTACTGATGAGCAGGCTTTTCACTACTAAAGACATAAGGTGATCGACAATGCCTAACATGTTATTTCGGCAGAAGAGATGGATTAATTCGTCGCTTTCTCGTCCCTTAACAAAACAGTTTGTTCTCGTCATAGCCATCTTTCTCCTAACGATGAGTTTCGCGCACGCGCAGGTGCAACCTACCCTGACAGCAGTGTTTCCACAAGGCGGTCAACAAGGACGAGATGTGGAGGTCACGCTCAAAGGCACAAATCTCGGCACGGCAACAGCGGTGTGGTTCAGTGGAAGTGGTATCACCGGGGAAATTAAGGAGAAAACCGGACAAGCTGCTGTTCTTTTCAATGGCGCAGGTATTTCTGGACGTATTCCTACTGACGCGCAGTTGGTCGCTTCGCTAACGATAGCCCCTGACGCGCCATTAGGTATCCAACAGATACGCATCGTTACTCCGTATGGTGTTTCCAACGCGCGGAGTTTCGTCGTCGGAAACCTGCGCGAAGTAATGGAGGAGGAGGTAGAGGAATCGGGGTCGGAAACCCCTCCTACAATGGAAACCGACTGGCTCGCGCTGCCAGTTACCGTGAATGGCACAATTGCGTCGATTGACGACAAAGATAGTTTTACCTTTGCGTTGAAAAAAGATGCACAGCTTATCTGCGAAGTGACAGCGCAGCGAATAGGTTCACTGCTGGATTCCTACCTTGTTCTTCAAGATGCTGACGGTGCTGAGGTAGCCAATAGCGGACTTGGCGATGGATTTGATTCCATTCTGGATTACACGGCACTTGAAACTGGGAAGTACACGCTTCACATTCGCGATATTCGTTACAAAGGTGGAAATGGGTATGACTATCGGTTGAGTATCGGTGAGCTGCCATATCTTGAGACGATTTTCCCGCTCGGTGGACGACGCGGCACCGAGAATACAATCACCGTCACTGGTGCGAACCTTGAAACAGTAACATCTATACAGGTTTCAATAGGGACTGAAACACCGGCAGGCGAACAATCTCTACGGGTACAGACACCCTCTGGATTGGCAACCAATGCCCGTCCTTTCTCTATCGGAAATTGGGCGGAAATGGCAGAAATTGAGCCGAACAATACAGCAGACAAAGCGACTGCTGTGACCACCCCAATAACGCTCAACGGGAAAATTGACAAGTCCGGCGATGTGGATCGGTTTTCATTTGAGATTGCGGAACCGCAACTCCTCGTTTTCGAGGTAGAGGCACGTAAACTGTCATCAAACCTTGACGCGCTGCTCACGCTCTACGGTCCCAAAAAGTCGATGGAAGAAGAAGCCTCGAAAGAAATGGCGTGGGACGGTGAGAAAGAGCAGGTCTTGATGGTGAATGACGATGCCAGCAGTGCCGATGCACGCATTGACTGGAATTTTGTGGAAGCCGGAAAGTATTCTATCACCATCCGGGATCTGAACAATCAAGGTGGTGAGACCTATCCGTACCGCCTAAACATCCGTCCGTTAGAGCCAAACTGCCAACTCAGTGTAGTAGCACTTGACAATCGAAACCGTCCGTCCGCTATGGATAACCCGCGCGTCAGCAGAGGCGGTAGTGTCACAATGCAGGTTGATGTTGTTCGTCTCGACCAGTTCAAGGGTCCAATTCGCCTGCTTTGTCCAGACCTCCCGAAAACGTTTGATGTGAGTCCGACGCTTATTGGAGTGGGTCAAAATCGCGCACTGCTCACGGTGACGGCTCCGTGGGACGCACCACTTGGACTGCTGCCGCTTTCCGTCGTCGGTGTTTGTGCTGTTGGCAATCGCCAGATAGAACGTGTCGCCAACCCGTCCCCGATCCTACTTACTGTGATGGACGCACCGGAGTTCACACTGACGCTTGCAGAAATCGGCTTAAGTGCTGTGCACAACAAAACGGCTGACCTTCACGTGACAGCGAACCGACATGGCAGCTTCGTTGGTCCGATCGCGCTCTCGGTATCGGGGCTCCCGAATCGCGTTTCCGCAGCCGCTGTGACTATTGCTGAAGGTGAAACGGCGGCGACGATTACGGTTAAAGCGGGGACCTTTGAGCGCAGGGAGCAGTTTTCTGTCCTGCCGGTAACCGGTACAAATTATATTTCAGTTACTGGAACGGCGACTGTCAGTGGCGAGACTGTGAAACAATCGACCCCTGCTATCCCTCTAACTATCGTTGAGGCACCCTTTATTGTAACAGTTGAGCCTTTGCGCTTCAGCATTGTTTTCCCCGCAAAGACAGCCTCAAAAGGCAACACAGCAGCATTGGCAGACGGTGGCACTGTGGCAATTGCGGCGAATCCAACAGCGGACACCGAGACGACGGAAAGTGACGTTCCTCTTACAAAAGAGGCGATATTGACGTTAACAATCGTCCGGCAAGGTGGTTTCACAGATGAAATCACGTTGACACCGCTCGATTTACCGGAAGGGTTCACCACGGAAGCGGCTACTATCCCGGTGAACGAGACCGAGGTCAAGGTCCCGCTACAGGTACTCAGTTCTTTAGAAGATAAGACGTATCAGTTCAAATTCCGAGGCTCAGCGACGATCAATGGTAAAGAATTTGTACAGGATAGTCCTATCCTCAATGCGAAAATTATCCATTAAATGACGTATCAGCTTTCATAGGAATAGGTATCAGTTATCGGTAAGAAGTTTTTGTTTAACAAAAGCCTCTTTTAACTGAAAACCGATAACTGATAACCATGCATGTCCCAGTCCCCCTATACCCTTATTCATCAAGACCCAAACAGTGCAGCCAGAGTCAGTAAGCTCCAGACGACACACGGCACTGTAAATACGCCGATATTTATGCCTGTCGGCACGCGCGGGACGGTGAAAGCGTGCACCCCCGAAACCCTATCCGACCAGATTCGAGCAGAAATTATTCTTGCGAACACCTATCATCTCTACCTACGCCCGGGGCATGAGATCGTCCAAGAGACAGGTGGATTGCATTCGTTTATGGGCTGGCATAAACCTATTCTGACGGATAGCGGTGGGTTTCAGGTCTTTAGTCTCGGTCCCCTGCGTACGATCACAGAGGAAGGCGTGGCGTTCCGTTCTACGATAGACGGGACGGAACACTTTATTAGTCCTGAGCGTTCAATTGAGATCCAAAATGCGCTCGGTGCAGACATTATCATGGCGTTTGACGAGTGTCCCGCCTTACCCAACGATTACGCGTATCTCAAGAATTCAATGGAAATGACGTTACGGTGGGCAGCACGGTGTAAAGAGGCGCATCGGAATCCAGATCAGTTGCTTTTTGGCATTGTGCAAGGCGGTATGGAACGTGATCTACGTCAGGCGAGCGTGGATGCCACAGTATCCATCGGTTTTCCGGGGTATGCTATTGGTGGTTTAAGTGTCGGTGAAGAAAAGGATTTGATGTATGAGACGCTCGCTTATGTTGCGCCACTCTTACCAGAAGATAAACCACGCTACCTGATGGGTGTCGGCACTCCCGAAGATTTGGTCTACGCGGTGCGTTGTGGGATTGACATGTTCGATTGTGTGATGCCGACCCGGAACGCACGCAACGGGTCTCTGTTCACAACAGCGGGCATCGTCCGTATACGCAACTCAAAATACAAACGTGATTTTGCTCCATTGGATGCGGAATGCACCTGTTATACCTGCCAGAACTTTACACGGGCATATCTCCGACATCTTCATATTGAGAACGAGATTCTCGGTTCACAACTGCACACGCTGCACAATTTACATTTTTATCTCAGTCTAATGCGGGGAATTCGGCGCGCTATTTGTGATGGGAGTTTCGCAGCGTTAGCGGATAGCGGACCTGATATTGGGGCATTGGTGAAATTGGGTCAATCTGAGGATTGCAACAGTTCGCATTGTTTATCGTCTTAAACTTTCTGGGAAAAACGAGTTACTTTCTCCTCAAACGGATTTCGCCGACATCCGCACGCAATTTCAGGATCGGTCCGCCGCCGTTAACCTTTCCTTTTAACCTATTTTTGACGTATCTGTGAGGTTGAATGGAAAAGTCGCTTGAGATGTTCCCTTGCGTTTGGGCATCTATTTCAACTGCGATATCGGTGCTGAGCGCGACCTCTATCTCTCCACTTTCAGATGTGCTCAGCATCCATGGGTGTTCTGGTTGTGTTGTCATTTCTGCTCGGATATTCCCGATAGCAGCTGTCAGGTTGACGCGACTTTGGCATCCGTTGAGTGTAATATCTCCGCTCCCATCGGTTTTTCCCCACACTTCGCCCTGGATCTCACCGAGGTGTAGGCTGCCATCTAAGACCTCTGCGCTTACTGTGCCCATCAAGTTGTCAACGTGGATATCTCCGGAAGATGCGGTTTTGAGCGTGACGTTATACTGGGACGGCACTGTCACGTGAAAGTCAACAGTAAACCACTTCAATCCGTCTTGCCAATGTTCTTGCCATTGCTTAAACTTTCCCTCAACTCGAATATCTGATTGGGTGTCTGAGTCGTTAGATTTGGTTGTGATCTCAAAATCATTAGGCAATTCCTTAATCCATTCACCAGACTTTAGTCGCAGTTCCCGAAACTTTGCTTTCCATTTCTTTGTGTAAGCGATATTGATATGATCCTCATCTGTGGTTTCTATATTAATTGTACCAAACTGCAGATCAACTGTTAAACGTCCGGTAGGATTAACAGCAAAACCTGATCGGTTGTTCTGTGAGTTTTCGATGTCTCCTACGAATAGGACAAAGATAACCCCTGATAGGAACAGGAGAGGAAAGACCAGAAAAGCGACTAACCGCTTAGACTTTGTCATTTGGGGATCCTTTTGTTAGTGTGAGGTACATCAATAGGATAACCGAGTTTATTGTGAGTTCAATGCACTTAACGTAAGAAAGGGAATCCTTCTTATTGTTATAGATACAATTGTGCGCGAAAAGATAGCATAATCTCAATTACCGTTACATACTTTCTTGGAAACGCTGACTGTGGTCTACAGGTACAAGATAAAAACATCTCGCCATTTGTCGGAGAGGTTAGCCAACAAGATATTTAAACACAGAAGAGAGATTGTCGTCGGGGGAATAGAGTTGGGAGACATTCAACTCATTTTCTATGAGGAGTTCAGGGAGTCGCGCATAAAAAGCGTCAGGCTTGGCAGTTTCGATAATGATATCGCTTGATTCTTCTTCTTCCTGTGGTTCGCTGGGAATATCACTGCTATCGACAAAGGTAACGCTCAAAATATCTGCGAAAGGGAGACAAACTTGCGCTAAGCGGCGCGGTTCATCTGTACTTAGATAGACTTTGTGCGGGTGTTCATCAATCAGTTCGCGGATATCAGAGATAGTCCCCTCCGCGAGGATTCGCCCTTGATGGATGAGTAGAATTGTCTCTGTTAGTGCCTCAATCTCGTAGAGGATATGGCTGGAAACGATGATGCTGATGCCTTTGTCAGCAAGTTCCTTCAGGAGTGAGAGGACGTACCTTCTTCCGTTCGGGTCTAATCCGGTGAGAGGTTCGTCTAAGAAAAGGAGTTCTGGCTCATGCACTAATGCTTGCGCGAGCTTAATCCGCTGCCGCATTCCTTTGCTATAGGAGGCGATGGGTCGATCTTTTGCTGGGAGCATATCCACCGTTTCGAGGACTTGTAGGCTCCGAGATTCCACTTCTGTTTCGTCGTATCCACTCAATGTCGCAAAAAACGTGATAAACTCGTGACCACTCATGAATTGATATGCCAATTCGATGTCCGGACAGTAACCGACCTGTCTCGTCAGTTCGGGGTTGTTCCATACCGTTTGGTTCAGCACTTTGACTTCGCCTTGGTTAGGTTTAAGTTGACCCGTCATGAGTTTGATTAGAGTCGTTTTTCCGGCACCATTTGGACCCAACAAACCGGTAATTCCGGGATGAATTGTAAGGGATATGTCGTTTACCCCCATGACTTCGCCGTACCATTTGGATAGATTTTCTGTTTGAACGATCATTTAATGTTCCTTTTTTAGTTATCAGTTGTCGGTTAAAAGAGGATTTTGGGTAAACAAAGCACCTCTTTAACTGATAACCGGTAGCCGATGACTGACGGCTATTTTCAATGTCTCTTCAAGATTTTGGATGCCGGCGGTTGTGCCGATAGCAGTGACACAAGCCGCGCCCGTTGCGGCTGCCAATTCCGCTGTCGCCTTCAGGTCCCAATCCATGATGGTCCCTGCGAGAAAACCAGCGACGTAAGCGTCCCCAGCGCCCGTTGCGTCAACGGCATTTACAGGGTATGCTGGTGCTAAGTATTCGGTTTCTGGCGTAGAGGCGTAACTGCCGTTTTCACCCATTTTAATGACGATGGTGTGGATACCGTAGTTATTCCGCAAAAATTGGGTGATTTCTTGATACTCAGATAGACCGGTAAGGTGTTGTGCTTCGACAATACTCGGCATAAACATGTCTACATAAGGCAAACACGGTTCGAGTGTCTCCATCCACTTTCCAGTGGCATCATACGCTGTGTCAAGTGAGGTCGTTATCCCCAATGCTTTTGCCCCTTGGAGGACGTTCGCCATCGGTGCTCCATCAAAGCGTGGCATGACAAGCGCACCGGCGATGTGCAGAATCTTGGCGCGCTTGATGATTTCCCAATTGAGGTCAATCTCACAGAGTTCACCGTTCGCGCCGATGTAATGGTAGAAGGTCCGTTCCCCATCGGAGGCAACCGCTACGAATGTAAATGAGGTGCTGCTGTTTGCATCCTGTTGCATACCCACTGTGTCAACATCGTTATCTGCGAGCGTTTGCAAGATCAGGTCGCCGAAAGCATCACCACCAACTTTACCCATTGCGCCAGCAGAGATGCCCAAGCGCGCGAGCGCGATAGCCGTGTTGTTGGCACAACCGCCGGTATGGATTTCGAGTTCCTCAAAGAGTGCTAATTTCCCTTTTTCGGGAAACTGATCTATCGGTCGTCCTAACACATCAACGACGTAAATGCCGAGTGATAGTACATCCATTTTCTAATTATTCCTTGCGGTTAAGGCACGAGGTTTTGGGCTTAACGTTCTTTTCTTAAATCTGAGGAAACACCCAAGCAAAACCCTTCCACTTCGTTTCAGACTATATACTTTGAGCCAATGCCCCTAAGAATGGCTGACGATTTCTTTGGTTTTCAAGGTCCAACACCAGGTCGGAAGATTACTAAAGTTTCATCGTTGGTGCTAACGTTTCCATCTGCTACTATATCGTTAAAACTTTGAGGAGTCCATCCAAGAAAATAGGGTGGAGGATTTGCATTGGCATTTGCTGCTAAATCCAAATATCGTAAGACATACTCCTGCCGTAAGATTTGTGCAAACTGTTTTCGCGTGCCGGTCAGTTCTTCATCAGGCAGCATTTTTGGTGTCACTCGCAACCGAAGAGTTTCTGTTGAAGATTCGGGAACCGACTTGGCATTGAGTGTGACGTTTCCTAAGTAAATCATTTCTTTGCCCGTAACATACCAAGCGTTTTCAAGGAGGCGTGGAAGTCTTTGAGCGTCCAAAAATGTTTCTTCCACATAGGTCGTAGGTTGCCACGGCTCCACGGATAGATCCTGTAGTTGAGAACCTGAATCTTGAACGAATGTCCCAATCTTGTGAGAGGGCTGATTCCCGGAGTTTCCGACTTCTTGCTGACGAACGAGGGTTCTATTGGCAAATTCAAAAGATGTTTCGGTACGTCTTGTAGCTCTGAGAGAAACATAACTCTGTAAGTGTGCGCGCTGTCGTTCAGCGTAAACTGATAGAATTGATAACCGGTCTGCCGTTATATTATTAGGAAAGATATGTCCTCCTACGCCAATCGTACTCACTGAAAGCAAAACGAAAAGACACCCGCCTATCCAATAGGTGCGTGGCTTTTGCTTCGATTTGCTGAAATAGAATAAGCAACCCCCAAAGCTAAGCAGATATACCGGTAAGACTATAGAGAGCAGCTTGATGAGCGGCACCTGTGTCGGCATTTTCGACAGAAATTCTTTATAAATCTTTTCCTCATGTTGAAGAGCGAGTGCATATCGGTCTGCGAGGTGCTTTGGTGATTTACCGGATCTGCTCAGTAATCCGTGCCAGAACATCTCACCTATCTGTTGTTCCGAGAATGGAGGGACGTTGTAATCAAACGCAAGACAGAGAATCTGCCCGTCTCCGAAGTTCCGTTTTGCGACGTAGAGCTGCTCTTCTGTGCCGATCAGCGTTTCACACCCGACTTTCGGAACAAACTGGATACGTTCAAACGGGTTTTCGTTGCTACCGGATGACTGAAAACCGAGCTGCTCTCGCACACCAGTTGGGAGCGTATCCATTTCCACACGCTTCAATTCAACAGGGAGGTAGGGTTCTATAAAACTACCCCGCAGATAGTTAAAATTACTGCCACCAGAGATAATAAGCGTGCCACCGCGTTGGACCCAATCAAGCATGGCTGCTTGTTGTGCTTTTGAGATACGCCGTTCTGTCAAACGGATTCCACGAATAACGAGCACATCGACCGCACTGTAGGCTATCCATCTGTTCGGCAGTGATCTCGAAGTCGGAAGATACCTTACATGCGCCTTCGCACCATCGGAACCCTTTAACTGTTTTTTGTCAATAAATCGTTTTAACTTGTCACCGCTCGGTGCCAATGCCAACACGAAATAGTCTTTACGCGCGAGCGGTGTCGGTAATAACATATCCTGTGTTGTTTCTAACGGTGTGTCGTCTAACGCCGTGTCTCCCGAAGACGTTGCTGGGACAATTTGAATAACAAGCTGTGTCGCATTTCTCGGACAGTAAACATGGAGATTTTTCCGTTTCGGTTCGGCTCCGATGAGCCTCAGAGGAGTCGTGTAACGCTCAATGGGCGTGTCTGAAGAAAAGTTTCGCACTTCCACAGCCAAATTGCCACTAAATACGGCGCGTTCATCCTGATTCCGCACAGTAATGGTTAAGGGTGCCCATGTTCCTATTTTGTAACCGTCACCGAACCCGAATCTCAAATCCCCAACTTCTACCGCGCCAAAAGCAGTAGATGCTGTAGAGAGAATCAGAAGTATCACGATTAAAGGGTTCATAGGATTATCACCCACATGGTTATCAGTTTTATAGTAAAACCCATAATTACTTATACACCAACACAAGGGCGAGGATACAATCCTCGCCAGCGAAGGAGAGGTGTTTTGTGTTCTTGAGAGTGTCCACTTATTTTCGGGCTTTACTATAACTGAAAACTGAAAACCGACAACTGACAACTATTTGAGACGTGCTGGGTTATGAACGAGCTTTGTCTCCACCGCGTCCTCAAAAGGATGTGTGCTAAAAACGCCGTTCCCTAACATAATCATCGATGCAACGCCTCCCTCTGCCTCAATCTGTGCGATTGTGTCTATCACCCGTACATCGCTGAGTAAACCGCTCTCGACTGAAAACCGTTTTGAGACCGCAAAACAGGCATTAAAGAGTTCAGGGCTTGATTCGGCACTCGTAAGCGTTTGCAAAACATTCAAGGCAACATCGGCGGCACGATTGATACGTGCAGTCTGTTCTCTGTTTCCAAGCACCTCGCTTGTCTGGATCGGTCCGAAGTAGCGGTAATAGATGGGTTGTTCGGCAATCGGTAGCCTATCGGCAACTAACGGCGCACCCTCCTTCAACTTAACGAGACAACCACCATGGTATTGTGAACAGACATCACCCAATCCAGTGCGGTTTTCAACCTCTGCGATGTGTGCTATCATCGCGAGTTCCTCAGTATCTTTGTGAGTTTGAAGCAGTTCATTGAGTGCGTAAGCCGTTGCGAGTGCTGCGGCACCGCTGAGTCCAAAACCACAACCGAGGGGCAGTGGAGAGGTAATATCTACTTGGATGCCTGCGATACCACTATTTTGGGTTAATCTGCTGACAACAGCACGTACCGTCGGAAAGCTGATGCGCTGTTCATTGAATAGCACTTCCATCTCATGATGCTCGGAGACGGTGACCTCTACACCTTCTTTAACAGTGAAACCCATACCGAGCGAGTGCATACGGGCAGCATCGGCGTGCGGAATAACCTTGAAAACACACGAAATGTTGCCGGGGGCAAAAGCTCTCGCCATTTCGTTCCTTCCCTTTAGCAAATGCTGTTACACATTCTGTCGAGGTGCAGCGTATCGCGGATGAAAGGCACCTTCACCACATTGTCCTTCTTCAATTTTTGCTGCTTGCCCACCACCGGTAACGGAGCATCTCGCACCATCTAATTCTGGTAGGACGTATCTTTCAAACCAAGCTCCCATCTGTTGACGCATGTCATCTATGCGAGCATTCTGAGACTTGTCATCTATCAGGTTTTTCCGTTCCGCCGGATCGTTTACAAGATCGTATAACTCATGTGGACCGTAAGGGTATCTATGGACGTATTTCCACTCTTGTGTACGGATCATGCGGACGGGACCGTATTCATCGAAGACGACGATTTCCTCTTTCGCGTCGTTTGTCTCTCCAGAAAGCGCAGAGACAAAGCTTCTGCCGGGAGACATATCATCGTTCGGATCGGATAAGCCGAGATAATCGAGAAGTGTTGGCATGAAATCGTATTGGCTGACCATCGCCTCGCTAACGCGTCCTTCCGGGATGCTGCCGGGGTGGCTGACGATGAACGGAACTTTGACAGAGTTTTCATACATGTTCAGTGGGAAGGTGCCGTTACCTTTATGCCAAAATCCGTGATGTCCACACGAATAGCCGTTGTCGCTGCTGAAAACGACGAGCGTATTCTCACGGATACCCAACTGTGTAAGTCGTTCCAGAATTCGTCCGACATTTAAATCGAGTGCTGTTATCGCTGCGAAATAGCCTTTTAACGATTCACGATTGCCCATGTGAACGGCTGCACCCTGTACCGCCCATGGATGTAACGCTTCTTGTGGGCAGGTCTTGAACGGGCAATCGTCATAAGAGTCAACGATGTCTTGCGGATGTCCTGTAAACGGTGTATGCGGTGCGTTATAGTTGACGCTGAGGTAGAATGGACCCTCTTGGTTCGCCGAAATAAACTCCAAGGCGTCATCGGTGATTACGTCGGTAAGGTAACCGGGTTGCATTTCTACCTGTCCATCTCGAATCATATCCGCATCGTTGTACTGACTTCCGCCAGTGAGCAAGGTAAACCAGTGACTGAACCCGTGTTGCGGTGTTAAACTATCGCCGAGGTGCCATTTGCCGCTCAATCCGACGGTATAATTATTATCGGCTAAAACATCGGTATAACAGGTTAATCCATCGAGGTATCGTGCAGGATCAGGCGGCATATTTCCGTCGCGGATCCAGTCGTGTACACCGTGTGCTGAAGGAATGCGTCCAGTCATGAGACTCGCACGTGCTGGCGAACAGACGGGACTTGTGCAGAAGAAATTGGGAAAGCGGGTGCCTTCTGAAGCCAACTGATCGAGGTAGGGTGTCCGTACTTCGTCATTGCCGCAGCAGCCCGCAGCCCACGGTCCCTGATCGTCTGTTAGAATAAAAATAACATTTGGTTTGTTTTCCATATTGAGTCCTCCGTTTTACCAATAGAATGGGCGGTAGATTATATTTCGTTCTTATGTTTGTTCACTGGTTAAACCGCTTGTTTTTCGTAATTCATCAAGAAGGCGCACGATGTCGCGGTAGCATTTGTCGAATGAATCTGCGCGACGTGCTTGTTCTATATCGAAAAGTGTAGCAAGTGCAGGTTGGTCGCGCGTTTCACGATACGTTCTGTTCCTTTCCATTTGCTGACTTAGCCACCCTTTAGCATCCCTAATTGCTTCCGGGTCGTTTGGTGGGTAGATATCGTTATTTAACCCTTTTTGTCCACCGAGCGACGCTGCTGCCGCAAGGAACCATGCCTCAAATTCATGTTTTGCAAGTACAACAGCAATTAGCAAATCGCTACGAGTTTGTGATGCTCGATGAAGCAGCTCGGGCCCCAGCTGTGCAGGGCAGTCGTCATCGCTGTCAAGAATGATGAATATAGCCCCTTGCCTTCGTATATTCCGAGCTGCTAATTCGACTGCTCGTTCAAGTTCACCTACCTTAACAACCTTACTTCTCGAAATACGGATAGGGCGTGGGATGCCAACGTCCAATTCAGGATAACAGTTCTCTAAGACCCGGCGAATCAGAATCGGTACGGATTCTACTTCGCTCTTCCCTTCAACAATGCAACCGATTTTGACTGTCATTTATGTTTTCCTCTACTCTTCGCTTTACCAGACTTCGGCTTATCAAAATCAGGCAGAGATAGTTATTTTTCCTTTCCAGCAGGAAGAATTGCTGGATCCGGTTGCAATTGATTACTGCGTAAAAGTTCCCCGGCCGTAAACAGTCGATCTTGCACCACAGATCTGCTTGCCTCATCCACTGGGGCGATCACTGTATTACCATCATCTGCTTCAACTGCAAGAATTGATTCCACATCCAAATGCTTGTCATCAAGCAGCTCTGGACTGTGAGTAGTGACGATAACCTGTGTTCTGTTGGCAGCATCCCGAAGACCGTCAAGCAGTACCGCTACCGCTCCTGGATGAAGTGCTGTTTCGGGTTCTTCAATTCCAACAAGCATCACGCGTTTTTGAGCGTCGCCATCTCCTTGAAATAGTGCTACGAGAATCCCTAATGCCCGGAGTGTTCCATCAGACATGTTGTTTGCAAGAAATTGCAATCGGCGTTTGTCTCTTACAACTTCTTGTCTAAAATATAATGTTTCCTTTGGTCCAAACTTCTTGACATGTACGCTTTGCACACCAGGTACTACCACTTGCAGATATTCCTGAATGTCTCTCTTCACTTCAGATGGAAGTTCGTTGAAGATACTGGTCAGATTGCTCCCGTCTTGAACCAACATGTCACCGGAATCGGGATCTTGCAGGTCTCGGATTATGTCGGGGTTGAGATTGTAAAATCCCATCCGAGAGAACGCATCATAGATAGGACGAAATTCCGGCAAACCTGAGGCGTTTACTAAGTAGAGGCGATCCCGTGCAGCTGCGGGTGCAACTTTTACACTTGTGTCTGTCACATTGCCGTTAACAACATTGAAGTAAGTATCAGCGGTAGTAGGGTTCTTATTCTGAAATTTACATTCTTCTGTTTGTACCACGTACCTTGTCAAACGCGTTTGGATTTGGAAGGAGTAGTATCCCGTAGAACCATCAGGTAGAACGAATTCAAGACGAATGCTGAAATGGTCTGGCGCGGTTATAGGCCTGTCAGATCGTTTACACACATCATTAATACCTCCACGAGCGCGTACGGCATGGTCAAGCGATGAATTCAAGGCATCAGCAACAAATCGCAACGCATCAAGAAAGTTGCTCTTGCCCGCGCCGTTACGTCCTACAAGGAACGTCAAGGGTTGCAACTGCACATCACACGCTGCGATGCTCTTATAATTTTTCAGAATAACTCTTGTAATAAACGTTGAATCTTTCATGTCATTAAACCTTTTTGGATGCGCAATGAATTGCGCTACTACGAACGGTATAACAGAGACACAGTTACGCTACTGGGAATGCATCACCGACGAGAGGTTCGCCATCCTCAACTTTGATGGTTGAAACGAGGATATGTCCGGGTGCTTGTGCGTTGTTATAGCAAACATCCTGCGCCATGAAAATCATGACAAATGCGCGACGTTGATGGTCGGTAACATTTGGTGGTGTGCCGTGCCAATTAAGGCAGTGATGGAACATACACTCACCGGCTTTCAACTCCACGGGGATGCCGTGGCTGATGTCCAACTTTCCTCTCTCTGTCCATGGGTTTGGCGGCAGTTCGTGCCCTGCTTCATTCGCTTTTGCTGATTCCGCATTGAATGCCGCTCTTGCTGCAACCGAGAAGCGTTCGTCTTTATGACTCTTCGGCATAACGTGCATGCAACCGCTATCGACTGTTGCATCGTCGAGAGCGAGCCAACAGCTGACAATGTTCGGCGGGCTGAGGGGCCAAAAGAAGAAATCGTGGTGAAATCCGAAATGCCCATTGTCGTGCGGTGGTTTGGAAATCACCTGATCGTGCCAGAGACGGACTTCAGGCGTATCAAGCAGTGCGCGTGCCGTTCCAGCGATAAGCGGATGGTGAATCGCTGCCTCATAATGAGGTTCCCGCTTCCACATGTTCACGTATTGATGAATCGCGCGTGGGTGACCGCTACCCCGATTGAGTTTGTCTTCACGCCGGTCATGTCCATATTTGAACTCCGGTGAGGAGTCGTCACCTTCGCTGAGTTCCAGTTCAATGACAGCATCCAACCCTGCACGCATAGCTTCAACGCCATCGCTGTCTAAAACTCTACCAAACTTCACATACCCGTTTTCCTGAAAAAAGTCGATCTGTTCTTGTGTTACCATTGTATTTCTCCACCTGAATTTAATGTTCATAATTTTAATATTTCATCAAGAGTTTCCCGGAATTGATTTTGGTTTTTCTCCTGATAAAAGGATAAACCGATAATGCGATAATTCTTATCCTCTATTATGAGTTCACTTTTACGTTCGGTATCAATTTCTTTCCATTGATCAAAATCTTCAATTGCGGCGGCGTGGCGTTTCCAGTTCGTAAGTACCTGCGGATCGAACATACGGTTGATTTCGTCTTGTGCAAGGAGTTCGTTGAAGAAAATCTCTTTGCGTTTCTCTTATTCACGCGTTTGCCCGCCCTCCAAGACGCAATCCTTATAGGGTCAGACGAGTGATACCTCGCCCTGTTCACGGAGATATTTATTATCAATATTTAACCCAATCTTGTTGCGGAATTTGGTATAGGAGTCGGTTTGATAAGGGCTTTGTTAAGTTCCAAAGCACTGTCCCTGACTTTTGCGCGGTGGAATTCTTCTGCTTCATCAACAAAGTCGGGGTTGGATTCAAGTCGTTTAATCAGCTTTTTATCAAATTTTTCTTTTGACATGGGGACATCCTTTCTGTCCGTGATTTTTAGGCTGTTTGGGTATTTGGTTCTCCGGTTTCGGGTAAATTGGCTTGCATTAAATGCCCAATCGCCCCAAATACTTTCCGCAACTCGCCGATAGCGAGAGGAGACGTGTTTCGCGTAAATAGGTCCTCAGCTAATTTGCCGAATTGCCACATCTCACCATCTGTTACAATACCATAAACAGGCTGCAAAGCGTCATTATTGATCCGCTGGATGGCAACGAGTTCCGCCAAACACTGCCCCCAACCTGCTATAAAGTCGTTTCGTTTCGCCTCAACAACAACAATGATAGGGGTGCCAAGCACCGTTTTTCCCAACGCTGATTTTGTTGAAATGAGGTAGTCCGGGGTACCACTAAGTTGCACATCGTAAGCAATAGATTTATGGCTCCACAGCGAAAAAAGGTCAGCATATTTTTTGTAAACATCTCTGAGAATCGGATAGATAACATTCTCACAACGGGATGTTTCTGATGCAAACACATCAATATATTGCTGGCTAAACGTGAACTCTTCCAAAAACGCCGGGGAAGGTTCAATATCAACATCGTATCGAATGTATTCTTCTTCAACATATTTGATGTCGAAGGTTTCCTGTACCTGTGCAATTGATGTGAAATCCGTAAATGCCATCTGTTTTCCTCCTTTCCTACTAACCGTTAAATTGGGAATTGGTGATTGCCTGCAGTTAGCCCGCCATCAATGACGAAGACTGCGCCCGTTGCAAAACTGGCTTCATCGGAGGCGAGAAAGAGTGCGGCGTTCGCGATGTCAACCGGCTGCCCAATCCGTCCTAATGGATACCACGGCGTTATTTCGTCCAAGATTTGAGGATTGCGTTCGATCATCGGTTCCCAGACTTCGGTTTGGATTGTGCCGGGACAAATGCAGTTGATCCGTATATTGTCCTTGCCATGTGCGACTGCCATTGAGCGGGTCAGTGCGATAACACCACCTTTCGCAGCAGAATACGCATGGATCGCCTGTAACCCGATAAGTCCATTGACAGAAGCGATATTAACAATGCTTCCGCCGCCAACCTCCTGCATTATAGGGATAACGGCATTAGAACAGTGGCTGGTGCCTTGGAGCGCGACCGCTAAGTTTGCTTCCCAGTTGTTGTTCAGCACGTCGGCTGTCGAACAGATGGCATTGTTTACCAAAATATCGACTGTTCCGTAGGTATCAACGGTTTCAGTAATGAGTCTTTCAGCATCCGCTGCATCGGAGACATCGGCGTTGACAAACGTTGCATCGCCGCCTGCATCGGTGATTGCAGCGACGGTTTCGGTGCCGATGGCATCGTTGACATCATCAACGACGACTTTCGCCCCTTCCTCGGCAAACCGAAGTGCTACGGCTCTACCGATACCGCGTCCCGCTCCTGTGACAATGGCTATTTTGTTATTCAACCGCATCTTTTGTCCTACATCTTTTCGTGAGTGTTGAGGATATTGAAAAACAGTTTTTGAATTATAGAATTTGCCGCGTTCACCTTTTGAAAATCATATTTTGCTTTCACTTGTTTTCTATGGTATAATAAAAGCGAAAAGGATTTGGTAAAAAATTATGACGCAACCAGTTTCTAACTACGATGAAATGAGCGATACGTTATACATCTCGTTTGCCTCCAGTGAACACGTAACAGGCATTGAATTGACTCCCCATATCTTGCTACGGCTTAACATACAAGAGCGTAAGGCTATTGGACTGACTTTTCTGGAGTACTCTTTACTTGCCCACAAGACAGACATGGGGCCCCGAAGTTTTCCGCTCACAGGCTTCACCGAATTATCCGATGACCTCCGAGAGATCGTCTTAGATATTCTCCAACGCCCGCCGGTCAGTGATGTGCTTTTGCTTTCATCGTACACACCCTCAATTTCCGAAGCCATTCCAATTACGCTTCTGCAAGCAGCCTGCTAAACAGACATATTTGTAATATGTCCCTAATGTTGCAGTGTCTGTGAGATGAAAAGTTTCGTGCGTTCGTGCTGTGGGTTATCAAAGAAATCTGCCGGTGGTGCCTCCTCTACAATCAACCCTTCATCAAAAAAAAGTACCCGATCGGCGACTTCACGGGCAAACCCCATTTCGTGGGTAACGACGAGCATCGTCATGCCGGAGTGTGCAAGTTCACGCATCACATCTAAAACTTCCGAAATCATTTCTGGGTCAAGCGCACTTGTCGGTTCATCAAAGAGCATAATCTTCGGTTCCATTGCTAATGCTCTTGCAATTGCGACGCGCTGCTGTTGTCCACCCGAAATTTCAGCAGGGTACTTGTACGCCTGATCTGCAATATCCACGCGTTCCAGAAGTGATAAAGCGAACTCTTCTGCTTCACTCTTTGTCAGCTTCCTGACCCGAATCGGACCTAAGGTTATATTCTCCAAGTTTGTTAGATGCGGAAACAGGTTGAATTGCTGAAACACCATACCGACTTCTTGACGGATAAGATTGATATTGCGCAGATCGTCGGTGAGTTCTACCCCATCAATGGTAATAGTGCCGCGCTGATGCTCCTCCAGTCGGTTTAATGTCCGAATAAACGTGGATTTGCCTGACCCTGAGGGACCGCATATCACCGCCCTTTCGCCTTTTTGGAACGAGGTGGTAATCCCTTTGAGGACATGGAAATCGTCGAACCATTTATGGACATCTTCGCACATAATAATCGGATCGTTCAACGCGTTTTCCTGTGCTGCCATTTTTTGATTCCTTGTTAGATATTCTTGTAGGGGCGAGGGGACCTCGCCCCTACTCTACAAGTTTTAGTGTATTCCAACGCCCAAGTCTGTTTCAATGTCCTGGCTGGCATAGGACATCGCATAACAGAAAACAAAATAGATAACTGCGGCAAACAGATAGACCTCCGCTTGCAGTCCGAGCCAGTCCGGATTCGCGATGACACTTTTGGCAACACCCAAGAGATCAATGAGTCCGATGATAGAGACGAGAGATGTGTCCTTAAACAACGCGATGAATTGTCCAACAATCGCTGGGATGACGGATCGGAGTGCTTGCGGTAAGACGATAAATAACGTCGTCTGCGCATAGTTAAGTCCTACGGCTTGTGCAGCTTCGTGTTGTCCTCTGGGGATTCCTTGAAGTCCGCCACGCACATTCTCTGCCATGTAGGCACCGGAAAAGAAGGTTATACCGATCATCATCCGTAAAACTTGGTTAATATCAAGCCCCGGCATGAATATCGGTATGAGGACGTTGCCCATGAATAGGATTGTTATCAACGGCACCCCGCGAACTGTCTCAATGTAAGTTGTTGAAACCCATCGGATAGCGGGGAGGTTGCTCTGGCGACAGAGTGCTAAAAATACGCCAAGCGGGAAAGAGACGACGATACCTACGACCGCTAAGATTAACGTGAGAAGCAGTCCACCCCAATTGCTTGTCAGAACGCCATTCTCCCCGAACCCACGTAACACTACCATGATTACTGGGAAAGAGAGTATCCACCCTCCCAAAATCCAAGGTCGCAAACCTGTTCTGCCGCGTCCAAGGAAGAATGAAACCGCTATCATAGCAATCGCACCTAAACACCATCCCCGCGTTGAGAGTTCAACGGGGAGAAGCGCGCTGATAAACCAAACACCACTGAGAGCAACAGCAAATCGGAGTACCAAACCACCCCAGAGCCCAGCACTCAAACCCATGAGCACACTTAAGATATAAATCGCGTTCCATACGCGCCATAGCTGTTCTTGTGGATAAGACCCGACCATAAAGAGCCGAAAATTCGCTGGGATCACATCCCATTCCGCTTCGGTGAACGCCCATGTCAGAAACCCTTTAAGAGCAAAGAATAGGAACACAAGTGCCAAACAGGTCAAGAGCGTGTTGTACCAAGTGTTAAATAAGTTGTCCTTGAGCCATCGCGCTGCCCCTTTTGTGTTAGCGGGTGGTTTAATTTCTTGTGTGAGCTCTTGATCTTCCACTGGGTGATGTCCCTTTCCAATTTGGTTATCAGTTACCGGTTTGCTTCGCAGTGAGAGTTATCATTAAAAGAGGTTTCCGTTTATTCCATAGTCTCTTAACTGAAAACTGAGTACTGAGAACGAAATAAATTGAAAACCATTCTGCTGTCATCGTCCGATTCGAGTAATCCAACGGTTGTACCAATTCATGGCTGCTGATGTCGTTAAACTCATAACCAGATAGCTTACCATAATCATCGCAAAAACCGGAATTGATTGTCCGGTCTGATTCATCATGGTATCTCCTACGTGAAATAGATCGGGGAAAGCAACCGCAGTAGCCAGACTTGAATTTTTCGCGAGGTTCAAATACTGACTTGTGAGCGGCGGCACGATGATAGGGATGGCCTGAGGTAGAACAACTAAGCGTAAGGTCTGCCCCTCCTTCAAACCGACGGCTTTCGCGGCTTCTCGTTGTCCCTTGACCACCGATTGTATACCGCTTCGCACGACTTCGGCGATAAACGCGCTTGTATATATGGAGAGTCCAATGAGAAGGGAAGAGAACTCTGGTGTAAAACGCATGCCGCCTTGATAGTTAAAGCCTTGAAGTGCTGGTAAATCCAGCGTAAAGGGGCTACCGGGTGTCAAAAACCATCCACAGAGTGCAACGATAAGGAACGCAGGCAGTGCCCACTTCGCACGGAAACCGGGGCGATCTAACTGTTGAAGTTGCCGCCACCGCACAATATAGAGAATCACCGCAAGGAGTAAACCCGCACCGAGAAACCATAGCCAAATTTTCAGACTTGAAGTCGGTTCAGGCGCAGGGAGATATATCCCTCGGTTATTGATGAACGCACCCCCGAAAAGCGAAATACTCTCCCTGACATTCGGAAGTTGTGCGACTACGGCAGTATACCAAAATATAATCTGGAGAAGAAGCGGAATATTTCGGAAACATTCCACGTAAGCAGCCGCTACCGTCCGGATTAACCAGTTGCTCGACAGGCGAGCGATACCGAAAAGGAGCCCGATAAGCGTCGCACAGACGATCCCTATGATACTGACGCTAAGGGTGTTCAGGATCCCAACCCAGAACGCCTTCAAGTAGGTATCCGAAGGATCATAAGGGATTGCTCCCTCTGAAATGTCAAACCCGGCTTCATCTTGGAAGAAATTGAGATTCAACGTCAGTCCAAGCCCACGAAGTCCCTCTAACATGTTCCTATAAAGAATAGCCAACAACAGAATCACACCGAGCAAGAAGATACCCTGAAACAAGACCCGTAGAACTCGGACATCTCGCCAAAAGGGGATTTTTCCCGATCCAGTTGTAAGTGAATTATTTTCCATATTTTACTGTCGAAACATCATTCGGAAATGCCCCTTACATACTATAGCTTCAGGTATACCGGAGCAATGTTATGTGTAGTCGAGGAACTCTATTATATATCTTCAATTGACGCTTTGCAAGACTTGCTGCAGTAGCAAGGCGCAGTGCCTCACTCTGCAGCAATACAAAAAGTGCAGCCTGTCATTGGTGTGATCCACACGTACAGACGCTATCTAACGGAACGGTATCGCGTAGAGTAAGCCGCCCTGCGTCCACGGTTTGTTGACCCCACGCGGTAGACCTAACGGTGTCAGGTTGCGTTCAAAAAGCTCGCCATAGTTGCCGACAGCAGCAATAACTTGACGCGCCCAGTCTTTCGGCAGACCGAGTTTTCCACCCATACCCGTACCATCATCTGTCCCCAAAAAACGCTTGATTTCGGGGTTCTCTGTTTCAAAAGTGTTGACGTTGGCTTGCGTAATGCCATGCTCTTCGGCAAAGAATGTGGCATAAACAACCCAGCTCACGACATCATTCCACTTGTTATCTCCGTGGACGGTAACGGGACCCAACGGTTCCTTTGAAATGGTTACGTCAAGAATAACATGGTCGTCTGGATTTTTTAAGGATTGGCGGCGGGAAACTAATTGCGACTTATCACTTGTCACCGCATCGCAACGTCCCTGGTCGTAACTCTGGTAAAGCGTCTCAGTTTCTGCAAAAACAATAGGTTCAACTTCGATCCTTAAGGCGCGGGTGGTATCGGCGAGGTTTAACTCAGTCGTGCTACCAGCGGTGACACCGATAGTGGCACCTGCCAACTCCTTGAGCGAAGTTATACCGAGATCCTTGCGGAGCATAAATCCTTGACCGTCATAAAAGGTTGGCGGTGCGAAGTCAGCACCCAAGTCGGTATCACGAGTCAGTGTCCAAGTGGTGTTGCGGATTAAAACATCTATTTCACCTGTCTGAAGGGCGGGAAACCGATCAGCAGCCTTTAAGGGACGGAACTCAACTTTGTCTGGGTCACCCAAAACAGCAGCGGCAATCGCTCTGCCGTAGTCTACGTCGAAGCCTTTCCATTTACCATCCTGACTGAGGAAACCGAAACCGGGCAATTCTTTGTTCACACCACAGATTAAACGTCCTCTATTTTTGACTCTATCCAATACACTCTCTTCGCCTCTTGCGAGTAGAGGTGCTACCAATGAAATCGCTAAAACTAACGCGGAAACGCGGAACAAAAATTTATTACGCACAGAAATCCTCTCTTTTTCATGGGACCTCTATTCCAGAGGGCATTATAACGAAGCCCTTTGATTAAGGTCTGTTATCGTTGTTAACAATTTTATCAAAATCTCATGTGTGCCGCTCTTTAGTAAATAAAGTAACAGAAAAGCGGTTATTATACTTTCATACATTTTACCAAACGATTCTCATGTTGTCAAGCGAATTAATTGAGGAAGGCAAACTCATTCAGTTCTTCTGTGGGGGTGATCTCCTGATTGCCTCACCCCGCCTAAAACGGGTAGAAAACCGAAAACCCTTAGAAAATTGTTCAGAGGTTTCGTAATTTCCTACTTGACATCTGTCTGAAAATCTGCTAAAATCTGAATAAGTCAACACAAGGAGGCGTAACAGATGAAATTAACGATAAGCGTAATCGTCTTGCTCTGTTGCCTATTACCGGTGGCGACGTGGGCAGAACTGCCCCTTGATAAACTTGCCCTTTATATGTCTTTTGATGACATTCAGGGCAACAAAGTAATGGACGGTTCAGAAAATGGGAACGATGGCGCGATTATGAAGGCATCCGTTGCGAAGGGTAAAGGGAAGTACGGCGACGCAATGGAATTCAAAGGTGGAGATAACCACGTACTGATTAAGAATTCAAAATCGCTTTCGATTGCGGATGAAGTTACAATTTCCGCTTGGGTTAACTGGAACGATGCGCCTGGCAACGGCTGGTTGTGTATAATGGCAAACGGGTCACAAGGTGGACCATGGGAGAACTACGGACTTTTTGTTAACCGTGGTAGCCGTTACTTCTATTTTACACTCTCAGCAGGTGGTGAAGGTGCCCATAAGGTGATGAATTCAGGTGCCGGTACAACCGAACCTGAAAAATGGACCCACTGTGTCTGTACATACGATGGCAAAGATGCCAAAATCTATATTGATGGCGATCTAATAAATGAAGCACCTCATGGACTCAAATTGGTTGCTGGAGATCAAGATTTGCGGCTCGGTCATCGAGGTGGAAGTGGCCATTGGTACAACGGTTTACTTGATGATGTTGCAGTGTTTTCAGTTGCTTTGGATGAGGGTCAGGTTAAAGAGGCGAGCGGCAACATTGATGAGGCACTTGATGTTGAAGCGCGCGGGAAGTTAACAACCGTCTGGGGCAAAATGAAGGCGGAACGATAACCTGACATCTATGGTTCAAATCAGAATAGTTGCTAATACAGAAAAAGGGCGCAGTGGAGCGCAACAAAGATTTCCGATGTGGTGTTTGCTCCATTTCGCCCTTGTTTTTGCGTGTTTTGCCTGTTCCGAAGAGGAGAAGGTACAAACGCCCGAAGGCATGGTGCTAATTCCCGCAGGCACCTTTCAGATGGGGAGTACCACCGGAGATGTTGATGAGGCACCTGTGCACATGGTGGAACTTGATGCGTTTTACATCGACCAGCATGAAGTGACAAACGCCGAGTATCGGACGTTCGTTGCTGTTACTGGATACCCTCCGCCACGAGGGATCGGCTATACTGCTGTCTACGAACTTCTCAAGCAGGGTTACGAACCGTGGAACGATCCGGATTTCAACCATCCAGATCAACCCGTCACAACGGTGACATGGTTTGATGCTGCTGCCTACTGTGGATGGGCAGGTAAACGGTTACCGACGGAGGCGGAATGGGAAAAAGCAGCCCGCGGTGGTTTGGAAGGGACACGCTACTCTTGGGGCAATGCTGAACCGAATGACACGACTGCCAACTTTGCCGACAGCCAAACGGAATTTGAGTGGCGGAGTGCCGATGTGAACGATGGATACCTTTTCACTGCGCCTGTTGGGACATTTGCGCCCAACGGTTACGGTTTGTTTGATATGGCGGGAAATGTATGGGAGTGGTGTTCGGATTGGTACAGTGCAACTTACTACAGCGACGTGCAAGGTGCGGAGCGTCCACTCCGAAACCCGAAGGGACCTGACACCGGCGAACGGCGCGTTTTGCGCGGTGGAGCGTGGTATCGTGCTGCGCACACGATACGCAATGCTGAACGGATCAGTGATTATCCGAATAATAGTCTGAACGTCGTTGGTTTTCGATGTGCGAAGGATATGCCATAGAGATGTCTGTCAGTAATTTTTGATGAATAGTTCTTTCCCTCTTGCTGCGCTTTTCTTCCGATAATTGTTCATGCCGTATTGCAATGTCCACTCCTGAGTCTCAGCAAAATCGAAGAGTTCTCTGATGGTAGGTGAATCATCATAAGTGATAAGCCATTTGTGAGGACACTTTCTCATATTCTCAGCGAATTGTGCATGGTCAAAGGTGGTATGCAGTTCGCCTCTCACTCCATATAGTTTCGACTCAGTTGCTTTCCAATAGGGCGGGTCCAGAAAGATCAACACATCGTCGCCATCTTGAAAAAGTGCATCGGTATAATCTCCGTTTGTGATTTTGACACCGGAAAGATAGGGTGAGATATTTTTGACGCGTTCAATGGACGACTCCGTAAAACGTTTTTCGTAAGCAGATTGCGAATATCCGCCAGAATCTACAACGCCGGAAAAGGTAATGCGATTGAGGACGAAGAAACGCACAGCACGCTCAAACTCAGAGAGCATATCAGGGTTCTTATTCAATAAATCTTTCGCCTTTGTCAATTCCTCAAACAAGGCGCGTCCGTCTGTAGTTGTCGCGTGCGTATCTGTTAAGGCTTCAACCAAATTTGGGCTATTGTCTCTTGTCTGTTTCCAGAAACAGTAGAGATCGTAGTTGAGGTCATTAATCCAATAGGATTTGATACGGTCTTGAAAGAGGTTTCGGATTGCAAAAAAGACAGAGCCGCCACCGACAAAAGGTTCTCGGAATTCAGCTATATTCACGGGAATAAGCGGTAGAATCTGTTTTAAAGCCCTTGATTTACCACCCGGGTACCGCAGTGGGCTTTTTGCTAATTTAGCCATGACGACCTGTTATCCATATCTGTAATTTGTTATTTTCACTCGCTTCTTGATTGAGTAGGGCGATTCTTTTTTGATGCGTTTGGGTCAAGCGGTTTTCTGCACAGAAGCCAAATATGTCGTCTGGTGCACATGGTAAGAATAGACTTCCAATGAGATCGCCCGTTAGTTTTAATCGTGTGATAAATTGGATGTTTGTTCTTTCATCAACCGATACTTCCTCCATATTCGCGAAAAGAATCAGTTTGAACAGACCGTCCTTTATGTCATCTTCGGATGGTAATTTTCCTTTGCTGCTATTCTTTGATTCTTGTATGATTAATTGATCGTTCTCCCAATAAACTTCGTCGGCGGTTAGATAGTACATCCCGCCGAGGTAATTTGAGATACGGAAGGTTCCTTTAGCATTCCCGCCGAGAGATTCTAAGAGATGCGTCGTTATAGATTCCCTATGAGCAGCCTCGAGCGAGCGCGGGAGACTCGCCTCCTTGAAGTATGTTAGACTGAAACGACCATCAACCTTAAATTTTTCAAGAGTTTGTAGGTGGTTTTTGGGACTGTGGACAGCGACATTTTTCTCCTTAGATATTTTCTTATATCCGCTAACAGCATTCAAATAAATCGACTCAAAATCTTTCTCAAAATGGGTTGTGTTCCAGTGTAACGCAGTCATCTGATACTGACTTACCTCACGTAATTTTTTACGCACGCCTTCAGCATTTAGAATCTGATTGGTAATTCGATCGGTTGTGCCCGGTTTCTTCTCTGCATCTTCGTACCACGCTAAGATAATGTAGATGTTTAAGAGATTCATCCATGAAAACGTGATGAAGTTGATTCGATCATTGTTCTGTGTACCTGCGCCCTCGTCTTTAATGATTGGAATAATCGTGACCTTTTTTGTATTAAGATGATATGTGTTATAAATCCGGGCAAAGGGATAAGAGCGTGTTCGTTTGGGTGAAACCCATTTTGAAAATGCAAGATTGTTTTCGGAACTTCCCAAATTAATCAGTCCGTACGCTTGTGCTTTGTTTACATCAAATTGTGCTATATCGCGCGCGTTGAGTGTATCAGGACTAAGACATGGTGTGTATCTTACATCTCTAACGAAACCTTCAAGAGAGAGATTTGTCATTGAATCCTCCTTGGGAAAAATTTATGAGTGCTTAACTCAAGCACATCCACTACTTAAAGTATAACATGCCTTGCTTCAATTTTCAAACACCTATCTTCTTATTATCCGAATTTTCCGCTTGACACCTATCCGAAAATCCCGTAAAATGGGAGCAGCCAAACTTGAACAGAGAGGAAAGCAAAGATATGCCACAAGACTCAAATCAACCGAACGTCATCGTCTTTTTCACCGACCAGCAGCGGTGGGACACTTCTGGTCTACACGGCAATCCGCTCGACCTGACCCCCAACTTCGATCGGATGGCACAACGTGGAACGCATGTCCACCGATCTTTTACATGTCAACCTGTCTGCGGGCCCGCTCGCTCATGTTTACAAACGGGATTATATGCGACGCGTACAGGGTGCTTCCGAAACGGCATCCCTTTATCGCCGAATCTCAAGACCCTCGCACACCACTTTGGTGAAGCAGGTTATGCCACTGGGTACATCGGCAAGTGGCACCTCTATAGCGGCGGCACTGGACCAGGACCTGTGCCAGCAGAACACCGCGGTGGGTATGATTACTGGTTAGCATCCAACGTCCTCGAATTCACTTCTGATGCGTATCAGACAACACTTTACGATAACGACAATAAACCTGTTGATCTCCCTGGTTATCGCGTAGACGCACTCACCGATGCGGTAATTCGTTATGTTGACCGGCATCAAAACGAGCCCTTTTATCTCTTCACGTCATACATTGAACCGCATCACCAAAACCATCTGGACGATTATCCGCCACCAGACGGGTATCGAGAGCGGTACGCGGGGAAATGGATACCACCGGATCTTGCCGCGCTCGGTGGCTCGACGCACCAGCACTTAGGCGGCTACTACGGCATGGTGAAAAGACTGGATGAAGCACTCGGTAGACTTTTAGACGCACTCAAGAGTCTCCACCTCCTTGATAATACTATTATCCTCTTTACTTCTGATCACGGATGTCACTTCAAAACACGGAATGGTGAATACAAACGCTCATGCCACGAGAGTTCCATCCGTGTACCGACGGCGTTCCACGGAGCTGAGTTCATCGGTGGTGGGCAGATTCAGGAACTCGTCAGTCTCGTAGATCTCCCACCGACGCTCCTTGATGCCGCGGGTTTGGAAGTCCCCGCTGAAATGCAAGGGAGGTCTATTCTGCCGCTGGTACGCGGGGAAACAGACGACTGGCCAGAAGAGGTTTTCGTCCAAATTAGTGAGGCACAGGTCGGGCGTGCCGTCCGCACCCAACGCTGGAAATACGGTGTAGATGCCCCCAATAAAAGCGGCGGCAGCGATGCCGGATCCGATCGATATGTTGAGCAATATCTCTACGACCTTCAAGCGGACCCCTACGAGTTGCGGAACCTTGTTGGATTGCAGTCGCATGAACCTGTGACAGCGGTGATGCAGGAACGGCTCATTCGGCGGATGTTGGAAGCAGGCGAGGAGGCACCAACAGTTGAACCGGCACCCACACAAAGGAGTGGACAACGCAGCGTCTCTGAAGCAGAGGCGAGAAATTAAAAGTGGTTGTCAGTTATCAGTTGTCGGTTGTCGGTTAAAGAGGTTCCCGATGATGATAACCTAAATGGAAAAAAGGAGGAAAGTCGTTATTTTTGTCAGAGATACTCGTGTCTTAATAGTTCTCAGTCTTTGGTTCTCGGTTTTTGGTTAAGGGATGCTTTTGTTAAACGAAAACGCTTTTAAACGACTACTGACAGCTATTTCTGACGTAACCGATAACTGACAACCAACAACCGACAACTATTCATGAAAATTACAGATGTCAAAACCTTGGTCATGGGGACCAGTTGGCGTAATTTAACCTTCGTCAAAGTTGAAACCGATGAAGGCTTAACTGGTATCAGTGAGGTGCGGATGAACAACCGCACCGACGCACTCGTTGCCTATATTGACGGGGCAAAGAAACGGCATGTCATCGGAAGCGATCCGTTCGATACGGAAGACCTCTACCAACGCCTATTTCGGGACGATTACGGTCGCGCTGGTGAAATCGTCGCAACCGGTATCAGCGTTATTGAAATCGCGTGCTGGGATATTATTGGTAAAGCACTGAATCAACCGGTCTATCGCTTACTTGGTGGTGCCTGTCGTGATAAAATCAAAGCGTATGCGAACGGCTGGTATCGTGTTGAGCGCACAGTTGAAGAGTTTCATGCCGCTGCCAAAAGGGTACTTGAAAAAGGCTACCGAGCGCTCAAGTTTGATCCGTTCGGTGCTGGCTATTATGAACTCTCGTATGAGGAGAAGTTGAAGTCTGTCGGACTCGTTGAAGCGGTACGTGATGCTGTCGGACCGGATGTCGAAATTCTCGTTGAGATGCACGGTAGATTTAGTCCGTATATGGCGATTGAGATTGCCGCGGAATTGGAAAAATTCCAACCGAGTTGGGTTGAAGAACCCGTGCCTCCCGATAATATCGCTGCCCTCGCAAAAGCATCTGACCATATTAACCTCCCTGTTGCCACAGGTGAGCGGCTCCACAATAAGTATGAATATCGTGAGTTGATTAACTTACAAGCAGCGGACATCCTGCAACCCGATATTACGCAAACAGGCGGCTTTTTGGAGACTAAGAAAATCGCAGCGATGGGAGATATGTGTTATATGACGGTAGCACCGCACAATGTCGGTGGACCCGTTTCTACCGCGATTGCCTTGCACTTCGCGACGTGTACCACAAACTTCAAAATTCAGGAACACTTCAACGATTTCTCAGAAGCGTGGGTGAAAGAGGCTGCCACCGGGTGTCCTGAAGTCATTGACGGTTATTTTAGTCTGCCAAATGGACCTGGACTCGGTATGGAATTGAATGAGGACCTTATCGCCGAACACCCGTATCGCGAAGGTTCGTTCAACCTCTGGGAAGACGACTGGCACAAGCGCGAGTATTAGTCAGAACTGTGGTTGAGAGATTTGTGTGGGAAACTTGAATTTCGGAAGCGTTGTGTGGTATCTTTTTAAATAGGAACATTGAAAACAAAAAACATGACCACATAATACTTTTGAAATATTCCCTGATTCAGCAGTTCTGAGGAGAAAGAACATGAGACATACAACAGAAATCGAACTCGCAAATCTTGAAGATATGGCTTTGGCAAACAGAGGCGTTATCGCCCCCGAAGAGGTCCGCCGTGTCACTGTTGAAGATGCCCTCGTGGATACGGGGGCAACACGGCTCTGTTTACCGAAACCGATCATCGAACAACTTGGCTTGAGACCCTTCGGGAACGCGAGGGCGAGAACCGCTGCTGGCATTGTAAACCGTACCATTTATTCAGAAGTCCGGTTTACGATATTAGCGCGGGAAGGATCGCTCCCCATAACCGACCTGCCAGCCGATGCACCCGTCCTTGTTGGACACATGGTCTTAGAACAATTGGACCTCTGCTTAGATATCAGAAAAGGGCTCATCTATAATCCAGACCACGGGGACGACTGGATTGAAGATGCATGGTAATAGTCAGATAACGAACATGTGATGAATCGTACGACTAATTAATAAAGACAAAGGAGGCAGGGCAGAAGCACACCAATGAGTTTTCAATATAAGGACGGGTATCTCTACTGCGAAGAGCTGAAAGTTAAAGACATTCAGGAAGAAGTGCCCTACAGTCCATTTTACCTCTACAGTCTCGCACAACTTGAGACGAACTACACCGCATATCAGAAAGCACTTGACGGACTCGACTCGATTATCGGTTATGCGATTAAAGCCAACAACAACCTTACCCTCCTTAAACGCCTCAGCGCGCTCGGCAGTGGTGCTGTTCTCGTCAGCGGGAACGAGTTGCGGATGTCGCTCGCGGCAGGGTTCGATCTGAAGCGAACTATCCTAAACGGAAACGGAAAAACGCTTGAGGAACTCAGTCTTGCCGTTGAACACGGTGTACTGATTAACATCGACAGCGAATTTGATTTAGCGCATATTCAGCAGACAACAAAAGACCTTGACATACCTGCCAATGTGCTTATCCGCATCAATCCAGATGTAGACCCAGAGGTGCATCCGTATGTCTCCACTGGTATGAAAAATTCCAAGTTTGGTATCCGCAATGAGCTGCTTAATTGGTTTTTAAACGAAATCCGCAAAGACAGTCTCCTGAATTTGGTTGGTGTTCACTGTCATCTGGGTTCGACAATTAAGAAGGTCCAAATCTTCCGAGATGCGACTGAAATTATGCTCGCTTTCATAGGTGCGATTCAAGCCGAGGGCTTCTCTCCACGTTATCTCAATATCGGCGGTGGATTGGGCATCGACTATGAACGCACCGGCGAGGAGATTCCGACACCGTCCGACCTCATCGATTCCATCCGCGACCTGCTGCCTGAGGACATCACGCTCATTATTGAACCAGGGCGTTCTCTTGTCGGTAATGCCTCCGTGTTTGTCAACCGTGTTACGGGTGTAAAGACTAACGGAAACAAGCATTTCATCGTCACCGATGGCAGTATGTCGGAACTGATCCGACCGAGCCTCTATGATACCTATCAGCATATCCAGTTTATTGAACCGATTGATGGGGCAGTTGAAACTTACGATGTCGTCGGGCCTGTCTGTGAATCCGCAGATTTCTTAGGCAAAGCGCGTTCACTTCCTACACCGCATGAAGGTGCTGGTCTTGTCGTTTGTGATGCGGGCGCGTATTGCCACGCGATGAGTTCCAACTACAATCTGAAGATGCGTCCCCCTGAATATCTCGTTGACGGCGATAGCTTCACCTGTATCCGCCGTGTTGAGACTCTGGACGATTATCTGCGTGTTTTCGACGTATAGACGTGCGGATGCGTTAATTTAATAACGGAATGACAGCGTACAAATTCACAGACTATTTTGAGCAGCAAGTTCTGCAGAAACGCCCTTATTTAAAAAAAGAATGGGGCGTTTATGTTGTTGAAAATGCTGTTCATGTTGAACCACAGGAACACAACAGATTCCGATTTTGGGCAGCAATTCCTGAAATCGGAGGTCGTTATCTAAGGGTTATTACGCTCGAAGATAAAATCACGATTCATAACGCTTTTCCAGATCGAGGGTTCAAACCATGAGACTCAACTATTATCCAGAGACCGACTCGTTGTATATCAACTTGTCCGAACAGCCTAGCGTAGAAAGTCAAGAAATCTCCGAAGGCATCCTACTTGATTATGATGCCGAGGGCAGACTTGTTGGGATTGACATTGATAATGCAAGCCACAAAGTTGACATGGAGAAACTGATTCTGAGTCAACTTCCTTGTGGAATTGAAAGCAGCGTTGAAAAAATGGATCTTTCTTAATTTTTCATGGAGGTGCGGGGTTTGTCGTTTGTGGTGCGGGTGCCTATTGCCACGCGATGAGTTCCAACTACAATCTGAAGATGCGTCCACCGGAATATCTTGTTGATGGTGATAATTTCACCTGTATCCGCCGTGTTGAAACACTGGAGAATTATTTGCGGGTTTTCGACGTATAGACGCGGGAATCGGTGTTTGGGTAGGTTTTTCTTCCTACCCTTTACGCTTACAGTCGTTCCTCCAAGAACGTAATCCCCGCCTCCAAATCAATCTCGTGTTCGCCCTGAAAATGATCCAGAACCAACTGATCGCCTCGCCCTGATGCCGCGTAGATTTTCTCTACTTGCCTAAATGCTTTGAGGGCATCCGCCTCAATAAAACACATATCATCCGAACCGATTTGCACCATACAGGATCGCGGTGCAATCAATCCCGCCACGTCCGCGATGTCGCCTGCTTTTCTCAGTCCAAACATGAACTGTGAACCACACGTATTCCCACGCCCGCGATCATTCAATGCGTCCGTCAATGTGCTGAGATAACAGACAATAACCGCTGCCTTAACCCGCTGATCTAAGGCTGAAATGTATGTCGTCATCGTGCCGCCGAACGAACACCCCATGCACCCCAAGCGACGACCATCGACTTCAGGGCGCGACTGTAGGTAATCCAAACATCGTTTCCCATCTGAGACGTTCAGTTGCAGCAGTTGATAGCCGAAGTATCCAAGCGCGAGGTAGGCAACATTGCATCCGTCACGACCCGGACGGCGCGCCCACTCATCCCGATCCTTCCGTTCACCGAAGCATCGCCAATCTGGTGCAAGCGTTACAAATCCACGCTTTGCTAATTCCACGGCGTATTGTTTCTGATAATCCTCTACAATACCGACCGCGCCATCTTTACCAACTCCGTGTCCGTGTGCACAGAGGACCGCAGGTGCTGGATTTTCTGCGCTTGCAGTATCTGGAATTAAGACATAAGCTGGTATTGAAGAAAACGGATCCGGGTTGAAGATAATCTTTTCCCGTGTGTAGCCGTCATACTGTGTCTGTTCCAAAGTTTCAACTTCCAACGGTATCGCTTCTGGCGAGGGACCCAGGTCTTTAACGAGATTACGTCGGAATCTTTTTCGCCACTCTTGCCATTCCGTTTTTGTCGCTCCATTGAAGTGGAGGGGTGGGACTGCTTTCAGAAGTTGTTCAGTGCTTTGCTCTACTGTCAAAAATCGCTGGACTGCCATAATCGTGTCTCCTCTGGTTTTCTATTTTGCACCAATTGTGCCTATTTTAGCACGAGAAGGTTTCTGATTGCAAATTCAACCCAAAAACGAGAATTTACCTTGACTTTCACAAATTTCCATGCTATAGTAATCTCATGAACGATGCATTGCTCAGTGTCCAAAACCTCAAAACCTATTTCCGCACGCCGGAAGGGCTTGCTCGTGCGGTTGATGGTATCTCTTTCGACATCAAACCGAACGAGATTTTTGCACTCGTCGGAGAGTCGGGGTGTGGTAAGAGCGTCACCGCCCTCTCCGTGATTCAACTCGTCGCGCAACCTGCTGGGTTCATCGCAGACGGTGCTATCTATTACAAAGGACAAGACATCACACGCTTGTCTGAGGTTGAGAAACGGAAGATTCAGGGCAACGACATCGCCATGGTGTTCCAAGAACCGATGACGAGTCTCAACCCCGTTTTCACCATCGGCAACCAGATTTCAGAGGCAATCCAACAACACCAAAACCTACGCGGTACCGCTGCAAGGAATGCTGCGATTGAAATGCTCGACCTCGTCGGTATTCCGGAACCTGCTGCCCGTTACGATGAATACCCGCACCAAATGTCGGGTGGCATGAAACAACGTGTCATGATTGCGATGGCACTCTCCTGTCGCCCAGGGCTCCTCATCGCTGATGAACCGACAACCGCACTGGATGTTACCATACAGGCACAGATTCTTGAACTCATCCAGCGACTCCAGCAGGAGTTGCAGATGGCGGTTCTCCTGATTACGCATGACTTGGGGGTTGTTGCTAATATCGCTGACCGTGTTGCTGTTATGTACGCTGGAAAGATCGCTGAGATAGGGACATGGGAGCAACTCTACGAAACCCCACAGCATCCATACACAGTGAAACTCCTTGAATCGACCCCCGCACGGGATAAACGCGGAACACAGTTGCACACAATTACCGGGCGGGTCCCGAAAGCCACCGAGTATAATGATGGCTGTCGATTCGCTGCTCGTTGTCCAAAGGTTATGGATGGGTGCGAAAGTATTGCCCCGACGCTGCATGCTGTTAACGGTGGTGAGCACAACGTCGCCTGTCACCTCTACAATCCTGAACCGCCTTTTAACGCTATAAAGACTTCGGCTGCAAGGCTTGAACTCGAAACAGAAATTGACTCAAAAAATGTGGATTCTTCGACACAACCGACAGCGGCGCAGCCGCAACTTCAGGTGAAGGACCTCTGTGTTCACTACCCTATTCAGAAGGGCATCTTCAAACGAACCGTCGGTTATGTTTATGCTGTTGACAATGTTACACTTGAGATTCCACGCGGCAAAACACTCGCACTTGTTGGTGAATCAGGATCCGGCAAGACCTCGTTTGGCAAAGCCATCCTCCGATTAGGCGTGCCTGTTGAGGGTGACCTCATCTATGACGGGACTAACATCGCGACTGCGACGCGGGAACTTATGCATCCCTATCGGAAACGTATGCAGATTATCTTTCAGGACCCTTATGCGTCTCTCAACCCTCGAATGATGGTGGGGGCTATTATTCAGGAAGGAATGCAAGCACACAACATCGGTGAGTCCGCCGATGAACGCCATGATCGGGTCGCAGAACTGATGCAGCGCGTCGGCTTATCGCCGGATATGGTAAACCGCTACCCCCATGAGTTCTCTGGCGGTCAAAGGCAGCGCATCGGTATCGCGCGATGTCTTGCTGTCGATCCAGAGTTTATCGTCTGTGATGAAGCAACCAGTGCGTTGGATGTATCCGTGCAAGCACAAATACTGAATCTCCTCAAATCGCTGCAAGCTGATTTTGATCTCACCTATCTCTTTATTACGCACAATCTTTCCGTTGTCGAGTATTTTGCGGATGAAGTGGCGGTGATGTATCTCGGTAGAATCGTTGAGCGCGGCGCAACAGAGGAAATTTTCGATTCGCCCAAGCATCCTTATACGCGTGCGCTCCTTTCCGCCGTACCGAAGATGGATGAGAAGACAGGGGTCGAAAAAATTCAGTTGGAGGGTGATGTGCCTTCCCCAATCAATCGTCCGACTGGGTGTTATTTTCATCCGCGGTGCCCGGAAGTAATGTCGATGTGTAAAGACGAATATCCGGATGAAACCAGTTTCACACAGACGCATTCGTGCCAATGCTTCTTGTATCAAAACGCACAATAAATATGGAATAGGGTTAGAATCTCGCCAGTGGTGAATTGTGAGAGATAGAGAAAACGTAATTTCTTCAAATGAACGCCGATCTAAGCGAGAACCCGATTTTGACATCGAAAAAATCGGAGCGAAAACCCAATAATTAAAAATATGCCAAACATTAAAATACTTTCTGCAGATGTTGCCAATAAAATCGCCGCGGGCGAGGTCGTCGAGCGTCCTGCCTCGGTCGTCAAGGAACTCATCGAAAACGCGCTGGACGCAGGCAGCACCTCTATCCGCGTCGAGGTCCGTGCAGGCGGAAAACGCCTCATCCGCGTCTCCGATAATGGGGGCGGCATGGAACGCGAGGACGCGCTCCTCGCCTTAGAACGCCACGCAACCAGTAAAGTGAACCGTATTGAAGACCTTGAATCTATTCAAACCTTTGGGTTCCGTGGCGAGGCACTGGCAAGTATCGCCTCGGTCTCACAATTTGAGCTCCTCACCCGTACGGCTGACGCGCTTGAAGGGACAAAGGTTGACGTTGAGGGTGGTGTTTTTCGTTCTGTCCAAGAGAGCGGATGCTCTCCCGGCACCCACATGTCTGTTAACAACCTCTTTTACAATGTCCCCGCGCGCCTGAAGTTTCTGAAAACCGATACCACAGAGATGAATCATGTCACGAATCAGGTAACGTGGGCTGCTCTGGCGCATCCGAAAATCCATTTTTCATTGACGCACAACGGCAGATCAATTCTTGATGTCCGCGCGTGCGATTCATATCTTGAGCGGGTCCGTCTCCTCTACGGCAGAGAATTTGCCGAAAACCTCATCGAGTTTACAGAGGAACTGCCTGACCTGAAGATTTACGGTTTGCTCGGGAAACCCGAATTCACGAAGCCAAACCGGGAGTATCAACTCTTTTTCCTCAATCAGCGTCCTATTCGCAGTCGTATCATTGGAGCAGCGTTGACAGAGGCACTTGATTCGATGATTGCTAAGGATCGGCAGCCCGTTGCCCTGCTTTTCTTAACGCTTGACCCCGAAGCGGTTGATGTGAATGTGCATCCTGCTAAAATCGAGGTGCGCTTTCGGAACGAGCGGACGATTTATAGTGGTGTCGTCCGGATGATTCGCAACGCCGTCCATAAAACGAAGTATATCCCTAAAATCGAAACGTCCGTTGAACCGACGCAATCCGAGGAGGACGCTGAAACCCGCGATGCCGGTTTATCACGACGGGTTTCCACACCCGTTACTGGAAGGGGGCAACGGGTCGTACAGACACAGCGCGGACAAACACCTTCTGTCCCGACACAGGAGACAACAGACATCGAACAAGTTGTTCCCACACAGAGGGCAGTGGACAGCGGACAAGAGACTGAGACACTTGACACTTCTTCGGAAGCGCAAGCTCCGTCTATACCCCCTGAAGTCGTCGTGCAACCCCCACAACAGCAGATTCCTGAAGGTGTGAATCTCAGTCTACTCGACTTTGAGAACGTCCAACTCAAGGCGAACCTCTTTAAGACTTATATTATCGCTGAGGCGGGAGATAAAATCTTCTTCATTGACCAGCACGTTGCCGCCGAGCGAGTGCTTTATGAGCGTTTTGTCAACCACTTAAAAACCGATGGCATTCCTGTACAGGGATTGCTACTGCCGGTCACTGTGGAAGCCACACCGCAGCAGCTTGGGATCCTCAAGATCCACGGCGACATCTTCAAGAAACTCGGTTTTGATTTGGAGGAATTTGGGGGGAATACTATTCTAATCCGGGCAATCCCATCACCGTTACCAACCCGCGTCGCCTCGCAGACTGTCACTGATCTGCTCGATAAACTCCCTGAAGAGCCACATACCGATGTGCAACTGCCGGAAGCGATTGACAACGCCTTGGTAACGCTCGCATGTAAGTCAGCCGTTAAGGCAGGGGATACGTTGGATATGAAAGAGATGACGAACCTCATCAAAGAATTATCCGAAGCGAAGCTCCCCTTCAATTGCCCGCACTCCCGTCCTATTATTGTTGAGATGGGACGCGATGAATTGGAACGCCGATTTCACCGATAATCTCCGCTAGGTCCGGTAGGTGCGGTTTTGCTGTGTACTCACCTGCCCCCTTGATAAAGGGGGATAAAGGGGGTGTTTTTGCTGGGGTGTTTCTCGCGATCTGCATTCCCAACCGCACCGGATTTTACCTTGGATACTTCAAGCCTCTCTTGAGTCCTAATAAGAAAAATTGGAAGAACAAAAATGACTAAACCCATTATCGTGGTTTGCTCCTTGTTTACGGTGTACGCCATATTGACAAGTTACCGCGGCGTGCCGATTGACCACGATCACGCGCTCGTATTCATCATCGCACACGATGAGGGTGTTAACGATGCTAACAATTATGCTGGTATCACGCAGAAAAAATGGGAGATATGGCGCAGCAAACAAGGCGATATCCGCCACTTACCCAGATATGTTCGGGAGCTTGCTGGAAATCCAAAACTCAATCCGCTAAAGGACCCAAAAGTCGATATTACCATCATCAAACGCTACTATTATGACACGCTTCGCAGATGGTACGCCTGGGACATCCACCCTGCACTCCAACTGATTTATGCCGATTTCGTTACGTTGGTTGGTAGAGAGGCGGTCAAGGAGGTTCAGAAACTTGTAGGTGTTACGGCGGACGGTCAATGAGGGATGGGCACTGCGGATGCTGTCAGAGCGTTCAATGCTGATTTTGAAGCAAAACGTTCTCAGAACCCGGACTATGCATGGGAGGTCTTTCTCCGTTTTGATGCCCAAAAGCGGGAGGTCTTTCAATCGTTGGCAAAAGAGAATCCAGAGAAATACGCCAATCATCTCCAGAAGTGGCTCAAACGCTCGGATGACTTGAAGACCTATATGCAACCGGTTTTGACGGGTAAAAATGATGGAAAACGCCATTTTGATAACAAATCCTATTTCTTAAGGTTTGCCATCACACCTCACAGAGGGTTCACCAGCGTATTGGGTTAAATACTCAAGGACTTCTGCTTGCATTTTCTCTATTTCTGCCCGATACCCACTTGAAACGAGGGAAAATTCTTCAGGGGTGGCTTTAACCCGCGATTGCAAGAGCAGATCTTGAAAGTAGGCTATACGTTGTTGACTTGTTTTGAGTTCTTTATCATCGTGAATCATGCTTCTACCTCTACAATGCCTCGGAGCGTTCCGTCACGTTTGACCTGCCAGCCTTTAATAAACTCATCTAAGGTTTGTAAAAAAAGTAATGATGGACGTATCCAGAAAATACTGGCACCGAATTCGGTTGCTGCGTGTTGGTGGCTTAAAAGTTTTTTCACTTCCTCGCTACAAGCTGCCGTGTTGAAATCGTCATCAAAGATAAGGACAATATCAATATCATTCGGTTCCGGTTTCGCCGTGATGTAACTTCCAAAAATAAGGCGCGAATTTTATGCAAAAAAGATGGGCGGATTTTCACATCCGCCCATCGAAAGAAAAAAGTGGATTACAGAACCCACACAGCCATCTTGCCCGTGCCACGATTACACCACGCATAATACGGGATTGCGGTAACGTCTACCTGCTTCACATTGGGTTTTGTGTCTAAGTAGAGGTTGTCTCCCCACTCGGCATCATCCAGCACGCTGCCTGTCCCACGGATGAGCGTCACGCCGCCCAGTAACTCGCTATTGAATGTAGTTTCCAACCCACCATCATTAGTGAGGGACAGCGTCTGAAAAGCTTCATTAGGATTATCAATATCTTCAAAACAGTAGACAAGCGGACCCCGACGTAAAGCGGAACGTCCAAGATTTTCTCTCACAAGTGGATGCGCGTGAACGCTTGTAACAGGCATAGTCAACTGGAGTTCTACACGGTCGCCAGCGTGCCATGCGCGCGCGATTGAAAGATAACCGTCGGAATTCACTTGTGGTTTGTAGACTTCCCCATTGACGCGCGCCTCGAACTGCTCGCACCAGTCCGGAATCCGTAAATTCAGAGCAAAAGAGACCGGTGCTTCTGGCGCGATCGTCAGTGTCACATCACCCGACCACGGGTAATCGGTCTCTTGGGTCACTTTCACTGGGATATTTCCAGCAACAGTTGCGTTGGCTGTCCCACCGATATACAGGTTCACCCATAAACCTTCGCCGGATTGCGTATAGATGTACTCTCCAACGGAGGCGAGAAGTCGAGCAATATTCGGCGGACAACAGGCGCATCCGAACCATTCATGTCGATGCCTATCCCCGTGGCTCGCCAGTGGATTCTGGTAGAAGAAACCGGTGCCATCAAGCGAGATTCCAGCGAGCGCGCCGTTGTAAAGAGCCGTCTCCAAGACATCAACAAAGCGGGACTCACCCCGCAGCAAGAACATCCGATGCGCCCAAAATATGAGTCCGATTGAAGCGCACGTTTCAGCGTAGGCAGAAAAATTGGGCAGTTCGTAATCTTGCGTGAAACCTTCATTGTGTCCAGAGGGACCCACACCGCCGGTGATATATAAACGCTTCTCTACGTTCCGCCAGAGTGCCTCCAGTGCACTAACGATAGAAGTATCATCAGTTTCATAAGCGATATCGGCGGCACCACTATAGAGATACATCGCACGCACCGCATGCCCAACGCATTCTGTCTGTTCCTGTATCGGAAGATGTGCTTGCGCGTAATGTCCTTCAAATTTTCCGTCGCGTGTGAAGTGGTGCTGATACGCGCCAAGCCCGCCCGGAAGGTCGGGGTTCTCTAATTCTTTCTCAAAAATTGATGGGGAATGCCCACGTCGTCTCACAAAGTATTCCGCGAGCGACATGTAGCGTGCTTCGCCTGTCAAGCGCGCCAATTTCACGAGCGCGAGTTCGATACCTTCATGTCCTGGAAGCCCATCTCGTTTGTCGGGTCCAAAGGTGTTGTCGATCAGATCTGCAAACCGGCATGCAACGTCTAACAGCGTCTGTTTCCCTGTGGCTTGGTAGTGTGCAACTGCTGCCTCAAACAGGTGTCCGGCGCAATACAGTTCGTGCATCATACCGAGGTTCTGCCACCGCTTTGTCGGTTCAACCAGTGTGAAATAGGAGTTCAGATAACCGTCGGACTGTTGGCTCGCGGCGATCTTTGCGATGACCTCATCCAGTTCCGCTTCCCATTGTGGATTCGGGTGTGTCCAGAGTGTATACGATGCCGCCTCTACCCATTTATGAACGTCAGAATCGTTGAAGAAAATACCTTCAAAGTCTCCGGACATCAAGCCAGCGGCTTTAGCGAAGTTATCAATTCTACCGGTTGTTCGGCACTGCGCCAATTCGTGTGGGATCGTTGCCTCGGAATTCGTTTTCTGTCGTGGGCTCCAAAATCGGTCGTTAATGGTAACAGCCGTAAATGGAATTGCTTTCACAATGTGGTTCTCTTTCTGGTAGTGTGGTGAGGCTCTTAACGGCTTCTTACACTGATTTGCTGATACGCCTCCGCGGGTAAATATTTTCTCAGCACGTTCTGAACATCTACTTCGGTGAGTTGCTGTGGTGTGATTAAGACACATTTACCCCGTGAATCCTTCTCCCAATACTTCTCAAAGTCACTGTAGCTAATCCGCCGCTTCGTGCGACTCATTGGATTTTGGAGGTGTACCTCACTTGCTTGATCGCTATAATCGGACAACGGCAAGATTTCTGGGTTTCGTCCTTCCAACTGAACCCTTACAATGGGAGCCCACCCTTTGGCAACAAATGCCTTGAGAACATCGAACGATCCGCCGGAGATGATAGCGGCATGCTGTACTTTCCCGCGGGTTCTGGCATAAAAATCATCGAGTCCACCTTTACTGGTCGTCGGCGGTTCTTTGAAAGCGTTTCTAAGGTAAGGCATCCTGTCCAAACGGGCGATAGCATTTGTAGGTAAACTAACTGCTTGGTTCTGTTTTGCTTGCTGTGTTACATTCTTCTCAGCAGCGGCGAGTGCTGTTTCAGGGACGTGGAACTGTCCTTGCGGCGGCGGACCACAGTTTATTGCAAGGAGTGCGAAAGCGAGCAATGCAACACACGCTCGCACCGTTGAATGTGAAGAACCCGCGAGTAATGTCTGGCGGATTTCTCTTAAAAAAGACATTTGACGTTTCATGATTTTATCCTCCTTGCATATAGAAACGATTTGCGTGAGAAACGGTTTACGCATTGTTAGTCGATTTTAACCTCAACTTCCCGTTTTTCTTTCCACGATTCTACAATGGCTTCGGTAATTCGTAACGCTTGCAAACCATCTTTCCCTGTTGGGGCGGGTGACCGGTCGGCGAGTAAGTCATCGACGAGAGCAGCCATCCGTAAGGCAAATGTTCCGTCGAATGCAAGTTGTTCGGCTCTAAAAATAGAGGGACGATATTCTTCAACGACCTGATTATCCCGTTTCATTAAAGTTGCGCGTGTCAGGACATTATCAACGACGATTTCGCCATCAGAGCCGCAGATTTCAAGACGCTCAATTGGATGGATGAAGTCACTATCCCAACTCGCCATCAACGTAGCAACCACTTCGGTTTCGTAGCGGCAGGAGATGGCCATGCTGGTATAACATGCGTCTTCGCCTTCGCGCACTTCATTTTCCCGCGGTTTCGCCATTTGGACGCAAACAGCAACAATCTCACCCCCGAACCATCGGAGCAGATCGATCGCATGGGTTTCGAGTTCGTAGAGAAGGTAATATTCTCCCTTCCATGTTGAGGCGGGTCCACCTTGAGATAATTTCATATCTAAGTAATAAGTTTGCCCGATAGTCCCCGCGTCGAACCATTTCCGCGCTTGGACATACCCCGGTGCGAACCGGCGGTTGTAATCAATAGCGAGGTATACACCCTTTTCTTCAGCCTTCGCGACCATTTCTTCTGCTTCATTGATGTAGAGGGACAGAGGTTTTTCGGAGATAACGTGTTTGCCTGCTTCCAGACATTCCATTACAGGTTCAAAGTGCAGATAATCAGCAGTTACAACGTCTACAAGGTCGCATTCTTCATGCGCGAGCATCTCTTGGATGGAGGGGTACCAATTCGCTATGCCAAGTTCTTTAGCACGTGCCTCTGCTTTAGCGGTATCTATGTCGCACACTGCTACCAATTCCGCACCCGGATGCTGAAGATAACCCAGTTGATGAAGGCGGCCAATGCCACCGCACCCAACTGCTGCAACTTTCAGTTTCCCTGCCATAATTGTATTCTCCTTTACGCGCTGGACGCGTCGCGAGCACAGCGGCTCCTGCTAAAGTTCTAATGGGGATCTGCAACCTTCTGTTTGAAAGAAATTCGCCTTCTTTTTCTGATATTGGCTTATGAACTCTACCTAAACATATAATATAAGATGCAGAAAAAAATAACAAGAAAAAATTTCTGCAGGTTTCCTTAGCGTAGAATCTGAAAGTGTGTAACCATTTATCTCATCGGCACACCGCTGACGAAATTTCAGGAAGCCCGAACCTAAGACTGAGTTTGTTGCATCGTAATAATTTTTGTGGTATACTTTTTCCTAATCACATTTTGTTAAGGAGAGGTGCTTCGTGATGAACTGTCCGCGTTGCAAACGGGAAGATGCTGTCAAGAATGGGAAAGCCAGAGGAAGCCAACGCTATAAGTGTAAAGCCTGTGGTTTTCAGTTTACGCGACTTACCTCTCGTGGGAGACCGCCATGGCAAAGAGCTTTAGCGGTTTTCCTATACTGTCGGGGGATTTCTATAAGCACAATCGCTCGGATGTTCTCGGTCTCACCGAGTACCGTCTTCAAATGGGTGCGAAAGTTTGGTACCCCACTTGGACCTACACCAGATGCTGCTGCCGATGGTGTGGTTCTCCTTGATGCTAATGAAATATCGCAGTATCTGAAAAAACAGAGCGAAAACTGTGAATCTGGAAAGATTTTTGTCGTCATCCCGGCGGACGTGTCTTCTGAGAATGTGGTGGTTGGGATAAAGCGCGATTAAAATGTCCCGAAACTATAAATCATATCGTGCCCGCACACGCCAATAATATTTGATTTTCCACTTCCTTTCCGTTTTTCTCTGAACGGTTTCTCCCTGCTTACCCTCCAGGGTCATTCAATTGTCCATTTTTCGCTCGAATTTTCACCCACCAGGCCCGGTAGGTTCGGTTTCCTAAACGAACCGGATCCTTGAAAAAAGACGTGAAATCCAATAATTTCTTAAAATTGAATGGCCCTGGCTTACCCTCCAATTTATCTTGACAATCTCGGTAATCTATTTTAAAATTAAGGATAGGAGGTTACAAGTCAACTACCCAAGCCTAAAGACTTGGGCTTGTGCGAAGCGCACACCAAGCGTCCACTCCACAAGTTAAACGGTTTTCTACAGTAATATATCGCAGTATCTTGGCGTGGTAGCCAGTTCAATGTTTCGGATACTCCCCTCGTCTAATTCCACTTGGATATTGCGATCTGGAAGGGGCAACATATACCCTGTAAAAAGGAGACTACAAAACTTATGTTTGTGCCTGTAAAAACAAAAGACGGACAGCAACTTATGCCTATGCATGCTGCGCGTGCGAGGAAACTGATTAAACGCGGTGAGGCAACACCTTATTGGGATAATGGTATCTATTGTATCCGTTTGAACAAAGAACCTTCTGATAGAGAAACACAAGAGATTGCCGTAGGTGTAGACCCCGGTAGCAAGAAAGAGGGTTTTACTGTCAAATCAGAATCACACACTTACTTGAATGTGCAGGCTGACGCACATGATAAAGTCGGTAAAAAAGTTGCGAAACGTCGTGAGTTGCGGAGAGGTCGGCGTTCACGGAAATGTCCGAACCGTCCGAACCGTCCGAACCGACTTGCGAACAAAGCGCGTATTCCTGCTGGCACGCGTGCGAGGTGGGAGTGGAAACTTCGTATTCTTGACTGGTTATCGAAACTCTATCCTGTTACGCATGTCTGTGTTGAAGATATTAAGGCACGAACCATAGAACGTGCGAAAAAATGGAATCAATCGTTTAGTCCCCTTGAAGTCGGTAAGCAGTGGTTCTATTCTGAAGTTGAAAAGCGTTGGGAACTCCTCACACTTCAAGGCTGGGAAACGAAAGAGATACGGGATAGACTTGGACTCAAAAAGTCGTCTGACAAACTATCAGAAACATTTGATGCACATTGTGTTGATAGTTGGTGTCTTGCTTATCGGACGATTGGCGGTAAAAGCATACCTGATAACACCGATATATTCTGTATAGCGCCTATCCCTATCAAACGCAGGTGTCTGCACCGCGAACAAGAGGCGAAAGACAGGAAACGGAATAGATACGGTGGCACGCGGTGTTTGCATACCGTCAAGAACGCACTCGTCAAACATGTTAGACACGGATTACTCCGTGTATCAGGATACCAGAAAGGTAAATTAACCCTCAGTGAAATCAATAGCAGTAAACAAGTCGTCCTACAAGCGAAAAAAGACGATTATACTCTTTTGAAACGACTCAACCTCAAATATAAGGAGATGAACCGTTCTACATCCCAAACCTAAAGGATTGGGTTTTGAACGCAACTTTAGATAAATTTATGCAAACCCGACTTTTAACAACAAGTTTTGGCTGGCAAGTTACGCCAAAATTTGAAAGAATTCTGAAATATAGTATGAGTGTATGTCTTCTCGTTTTCCTTTTCGGAGGCGTTGCGGTCGCCGCAGATTCATTCGGTGACCCGTTTGAAAAAGGCAAATTGCAGAATCCAAATTGGAAATGGCAAAACGAACCCCCGAAATGGGATGTCGGTGAAACACGTGAAAATTTCTTGTATATTGACAGCGAACCGAACCGGAACCTCTGGGCAAACGATATGTCGCATTTCCTGTATCAGGAAACCGACACAGATATGTTTGATGTCGAAACTCACTTCTTTGCCAAATGGGATACCAGTTCTGGCGTTAATGGACTGGTCGTGAAAAGCCCCAAGGACGATAATTGGGTAACCATTAAATTCTGGTCAAGAGATGCAGGAGCGAAAGGACACATCCAGTATCAAACTAAGCAAGCCGGGATGGGACCGCCTGATATCCAATGGAGATTTGGTGATTGGGGTGACATCGAAATGTCCCTCCGACTCAAAAAAGAGGGCGATACATACACTGCTTGGTATAAAGCAGCAGAAGATAAGGATTGGGAAGATATTGGACAAGGTGAATTTGAACTGACTCCGCCCTTGTGGCTCGGGATTTATGCCGGTGTCGCGGCAGGCGCGGGGAGTCTGGAGGTTGAATACGAATATTTCAATGATAACCTGAACCCTTTCCCTGTTGAACCCGGTGGAAAAGCGACAACAACGTGGGCAGCAGTAAAAACCCAGTATTAAGAATGGACAAGGTTTATGCAGTATCGTCTGATTGTTTTTTTGATGCTTTTTGGTGTCTCTGCTGCAGCAGCGTCAACCTTCACCGATGTCAGTCTCACTGCAAATGTCTATCAACGTGAAATTCCGGTTGACGCGGAATCCGGGGCTTGGTTAGGTCCCGGTACCGCTGCTGTGGATTATGATAACGATGGCTGCTGGCTCGACATCTTCGTTGTTGGCGATGGCGGCTTACCCAATGCGCTTTACCACAATAATGGCGATGGAACATTCACGGACGTAGCCGCCAAGGCAGGGGTCGCAGACACACCAAGGGGACGTGGATGCGTCTGGTTTGACTACAATAACGACGGTTGGCGAGACCTTTATGTTACGTGCGCTGGTCCCAATTATCTCTATCACAACAATAGAGACGGCACTTTCACGGATGTCACACGGCAAGCCGGTGTTGGTGACGAAAAACACGGCACTGGTCCCGTAATCGCGGATTATGATCACGACGGTTGGCTTGACATTTACATCGCGAATTGGGGACGAGCACCCTCCCTCTTAAACCCGAATCCCGCTCCGAAAACCAACGTTCTCTATCGAAACCGAGGAAACGGCACCTTTGAAGAGGTTACGCAAGCCGCTGGTGTCGCCGATGACGGCATCGCTTGGGGTGCTATCTTTTTTGATTATGACAACGACACCTGGGCAGACCTGTTCGTTGCGAATGATCACGGTCCCGATAAACTCTATCGAAATAGAGGCGATGGAACATTTCAGGATGTTTCGGAACAATCCGGCATCGTAACCCAAATCAACGGGAAACCGACGGGCGCGATGGGACTCTGTGTCGGAGACTATGATAACGACGCTGACTTAGACTTTTTCATCACGAACTATGATGCCGATCTCCTCTGGCGTAATAACGGTGATGGCACCTTCACAAACGTGGCTGAGGCTGTTGGTGTCGCAAACGAAGGTGTAGGGTGGTATGCCAGTTTTGTTGATTACGATAACGACGGTTTTCGCGACTTATACGTTGTCAATGGGGATGTTGATAATTCACAGAAAACAAATCGTAATCGTCTCTATCACAACCAGAACGGACAATTTGTTGACCGCGCAGACGCACTCAATGTCACCGTTGATGCTGTCGCACGTGGTGCAACCGCTGGTGATTTTGATAACGATGGCGATGTCGATTTTTACGTCGTCAATAACACCAGTAATACCCTTCTTCAGAACGATGTCAACCCGAACACAAAATCAGATAGGACTTGGACGAAGTTTCGATTGCGCGGAACAAAAAGCAACCGCGACGGTATCGGCACCAGAGTCACCGTGGTCACCGACAACCTTGTTCAGACACAAGAGTTAATCTGCGGTACAGGTTTCTTGGGTGGCGATAGTTTAGAACTTGAATTCGGACTCTCATCCGCTTATCAAATTGATTCTGTCACCTTAGAGTGGCCCTCCGGCACTGTGGACACTTATCATGACCTCTCACTTCCGAGATGGAATAAAACACTCTTTACTTTCGTTGAGGGCGGAACAGTAACGGTAGCCGTTGAACCCACTGGAAAACAGAGCACGATATGGGGAAAGGTGAAAGCTGCAGAGGTCTTTCAGAACTATCCTAATCCGTTTAATCCTGAAACTTGGATTCCATACCAGCTTTTCGAGTCTACTGATGTTCAGATTTCGATCTATTCCCAAAATGGTGAGCTAATTCGGGACTTTAACCTCGGACATCAGCCTCACGGTGAAAAGGTGCTTTATTGGGATGGCAAGAACCGCGTTGGGGAAACCGTCGCCAGTGGTATCTATTTTTACCAGTTCCGGGCAGGTAATACCCACAGTGTTCGGAAAATGTGGCTAATGAAGTAATCACGGTTCTTTAGCGGGGACACCTAATTTAAGCGGAGTAGATTCAGAATGGAGAAAAAAATGGCTTTAATAATAGAGGAAGGTAAGGTAATCAATGGGCACATTATATTATCCAATCCTCTCTCGTTGGCCGAGGGAACTGAAGTTCGCGTACAAATAGAGCCTGTCGATCCAGTTCCTGTTAACAAAGATGATGCTCAAAACACCGATTCTAATGAGTCTGAAGACTTTGCCAACCAGCCTTTCTTTGGGATGTGGGCAGATCGGGAGGAGATGCGTGACAGTGTCGCATGGGTACGAAAACAGAGGGAAAAATGGAAGGAACGACTTACACGAACGGAATAATTGATACTGATATCCTTATTGATGCTACAAAGGGACACAAAGATGCAACTTCCTTTTTGGTAAGACAGCAGGTACTGGAAATTCAAATTAGCATCATATCTGCTATAGAATTAGTTGTTGGTTGTCGGGACAAAGTTGAGCTGACTCAGACACAGAAATTCCTTCAAGACTGCACCGTTCTACCTGTCACAGCAACTGGCTCACAAATTGCTTATCAACTTGTAGAATCGCTTTACCTAAGTCACGGGCTCATTATGGCGGATGCTCTTATTGCAGCAACGGCTTTGGAGCGTAATTTGACGCTCTATACAAGGAACATACGGCACTTCCGTATGATTCCACAATTAAAAGTTAGTCAACCCTACTGAATCGTTATGGAAAACATATTTTTGAGATGGTGGGGATGCGGCGCGTTCGATGCTTGCTTCGGTGATGTCAATATTGCGTTCGATCCGTATCTGTTCAATCAGAATTTAGCGGATGCCGAGCCAATATACGATTACATCTTTATTTCCCACGAACACTTCGACCACTGCCATCCCGTAACCCTGCGGAAGTTATGTCGCGGCGAGCGTTTCAAAAAACTATTTGTCAATCCCGGATGCATTACACCGGCAGAACCCATTGCTGAAAAATATGGGGATGCTGCGTTTGCGCGGGACCTACCTATTACGAAGCATGTCCCCGCTGATAAGGTGCAGGTGCTCTATCCCAAGCATCTCAACGAAAATCAGGGTACGTCGCGCGCCTTTCAAGGTTCAAACACGCTTGATCTCGGTGATATACAGGTCGAAACAATTGAGAGTGGCGAAAATCAGACGCCAGATATCCCAACAAACGGCTATCTGATAACGCACACCGCAAAGAATGTCTCGATTTTACACACCGGTGATTTGCATGAACCCTACCCAGCGTTAGCAAACCTCCGAGGTAAAGTAGATTTCCTGATTCACATGAAACTCGGTCTCGGTGAAGGACTCGCCCCGCGTCTCATTGAATTGGTGGAATTGATTCAGCCGCGCTTCATCATACCGACACATTATCGGACTGATCGGAAATCCGATCCGATACCAGCAGGGCATTGGCCCCCAAACGTCACCGACGAAATGGCGTTTATTGAGTCGATGCGTGCCATCGTTGGTAATAGGTCGTGCCTTCTTCCTTTCACCGCAGGTATAGAATATGAGGTGAAAATGCCTGAGAAACAGGTTATTTGGAAATGGGAGTGGTTTAACACATGGACGGTGCCACCGTGGCGGGAGTAAAATTATGCTATCAGGCGATTTTTTAGAGCGAGGAGTTTCCTGATGAGACTGACACGATTTTTGATTTTAACGCTGTTTCTTGTTCCAATCCTGTTTCATGTGAGCGTTTCCGCGCAGGATTATACCCAATGGCATTTACCCGAGGGTGCCAGAGCACGTCTCGGTAAAGGTGTAATAACAGGAAACATTGCGTATTCTCCGGATGGCAATCTGTTTGCGGTTGCCAGTTCCATCGGTGTCTGGCTTTACGATGGGGAGACCCATCAAGAGATTGACTTGCTCATCGGACATACAGAACCGGTTTTGGTCGTTGCATTTTCTCCGGATGGCGAAACGCTTGCGAGTGGAAGTTCGGATAACACAATTCAGTTATGGAATCCGCATACAGGCGAGCAGAAATTGAAGCTTGAAGAGCATAGGAACGATGTTCTTTCCATCGCGTTTTCGCCACAGATTAACTTACTGGCAAGTGGCAGTTTGGACAAAACGGTTCGATGGTGGGATACGGATACCGGTGAACGTATAACGGTCGCCAGAGAACATAGTGGGGCGGTCACTTCCGTTGCGTTCAGTCCGGATGGTATAACATTTGCCAGTGGTGGCGGCCGCGGAGACAACAAGATTCGGTTATGGAGTGGTACGGAAGATGGTTTCCAGTCTACTACCCTCGCTGGACACACACAAGCGGTTGTGTCCGTTGCGTTCAGTCCGGATGGTCGTACCCTTGCGAGTGGGAGTGCGGATAATACAATTCGATTGTGGGATACACAAACTTTTAAACGCGAGGCAGCTATCACCGAACATACGGGTTCGGTCACCTCTGTTGCGTTCAGTCCGGATGGTCGCACCCTTGCGAGTGGGAGTGCGGATAATACAATTCGATTGTGGGATGCACAAACTTTTGGACACAGAGCAACCCGCACAAAGCATACGGATTCGGTCAGGTCTATTGCATTCCGTTCAGATGGACAAACGCTTGCCAGTTCAGGTAATGACCAAGTAATTCAATTTTGGGATTATACCATCTTCCAACACAAATCTACGCTCACCGGACATACTTTTCCGGTTAATGATATTGCGTTCGCTCCTAATGGAAGGATTTTCGCAAGTGTAGATGATGGCAAGGCAATTCGTTTGTGGGACGCGCATACGGGGCAGCTTCAAGATACACTCACTGGACATGGAGGACGCGTCTTTTCCGTTGCGTTCAGTCCAGATGGTGAAACACTTGCGAGTGGCGGAGCGAAACCGGATACTGCAATCCGATTGTGGGATGTACACGCTCGCCAACCTAAGGAACCTATCACAAGCCATAAATTTGGTGTTGAGTCCATCGTGTTCAGCCGAGACGGTAAAGCACTTGCGAGTGGAAGTTGGGACAGCACAGTTCGATTGTGGGATGTGGATACAAGTGGTCACAAAGCGACTTTCAGAACTGGTGCCAACGTCTATTCTGTAACGTTCAGTCCAGATAGTCACACGCTTGCCAGTGGCGGTCAGGACAACACAATTCATTTGTGGGATGTAGAAAGCAGAGAACGCCAAGCAACTTTGAGGGGGCATTCACGCCCTGTTGATTCTGTTGCGTTTAGTCCGGATGGTGTCACACTTGCCAGTGGTAGTCGAGATAACACAGTCCGATTGTGGAATATACAGACGGAGCAATCCTACACAACCCTCATCGGGCATAAGTTTCGTATTAAGTCGGTTGTGTTCTTTCCAGATGGTAAGCGGCTTGCGAGCGGAAGTTGGGACAATACGATTCGGTTGTGGGATACAGAGACTGGAGAACTCCAAGCAACACTCACGGGACATGTATTGGGTGTTAATACGCTCGCGCGCGCTCGCGATGGTGGGACGCTTGCCAGTGGAAGTACTGACGGCACGATTCTCTTGTGGGAATTCACACCTATTGTGCTACGAGTTGTAGAGGATGTAAACGGTGATGACGTGGTGAACATCCAAGATTTAGTGCTGGTCGCATCGAATTTCGGACAGACTGGCGCGAATCCAGCGGATGTGAATGGCGATGGCGTGGTGAACATCCAAGATTTAGTGCTGGTCGCATCGAATTTCGGGCAGAATTAACAAGGGGCAATAGAAACCTTTATCTCAAAAAATTTGGAGAACGTTTATTGTGTCTACAGCATCACGCGTTCGCGTCGCTTTCTATGGATGTGGGAATTTCGCGAACCGAACCCGAATGCCGAACCTATTGGAAACAAAGTCGGTTGACATCGTCGCAGCGTGCGATAGCAACTTACAGACAGCGCAAGAAACGGCGACACATTTCAAGATTCCGAGCGTCTACCAAGATGCACACGAAATGCTTGACACCGAAAAAATTGACGTGCTATACTCTATCATGCCGGCGTACGTCCGAACCGATGTTGAAGCAACTGCTGCACAGAAAGGTATCCATATCTTCAGTGAAAAGCCGCAAGCACTCACGATGCAGGTGGCACACCGAATCAACAATGCCATTCAGCAAGCAGGCGTTATCAGCACCGTTGGATTTCGAGAGCGGTATCGTCCAATTTTTCAAGAAGCGCGCCAGTATTTGACTGATAAGACCATCGTGCATGTCCGATTCCAGAGTTTTGGAGGCTTACCACCCTCAACGAGTGGTGGACCCAAAACGTGGTGGGAAGATATGGATAAATCTGGTGGTCGCGCCCTTGATTGGGGCGTTCACGCAACAGATTACACCCGCTTCATGACAGGTTTGAACGTTGCCAAAGTCCAAGCGTTTTATTGTGAACGCCCGGCTTATGCGAATCCGCTTTCTACCAGTTTCAATTACTGCTTTGAGAACGGTGCGACGATGACACTCAGTTTTGTCTCAGCGGGTTCAAGCCCGAAGGATGAACCTTGGTTTGTCATTTTCTATGAAGGCGGATGCCTTGAGATTTATGGGTACGATAGGATTGTGGTGAATGGCGAGGTGTTTTATCAGGCAGAGGAATTTGATCCGTGGTTGGAACAGGATAAAATCTTTGTCCATGCTGTTCAATCCGGGGATGCGAGCTTTTTACAAAGCGATTATCACGATGGACTCTTCTCTTTAGCCCCTATTTTGGCAGGTTGGGAGTCTTCTCGCCGCTGTGGAGAGTGCATTGATCTCGTGTCGTTCATGGACGACGTATAATTAAAATTATATTAACAAAGGAGAAAAATATGGATGCAAGATTGAGAAAAATTCAGATTACACCAATGAAATTCGATAAACAGGGCGAAATACAGCGGGAAGAGTTCGCTACGCTTACCATTGAGGTACCGATGGATAGCACAGGGCAACGTGCCGCAGTTATGAACCTGTGTGAACTCCTCGACCAAGAATGGATTGTTGTAGAGGTTGAAGGTAAAACGGTCGTCGCTGTCAACACTGCCTAATTTAATAGTTACGAGTTACGAGTAACTGGTAACTGATAACTGGTTACTATTCTAATATGAAAAAGAAATGGCTTTTTACACCCGGACCCACACCGATTCCGCCTGAAGCGTCATTGGCGATGGCGCAACCGATTGATTACCACCGCAGCGCGGATACTGTAGCACTCATTAAAGACGTTCTTGAAAAACTCAAACACGTTTTCCAAACCGAGAACGATGTCCTCTTTTTAACATCATCTGGAACTGGTGGTATGGAAGGCGCGGTTGCGAATCTACTCTCTCGTGGGGACAAAGTAGTTGTGATCCGAAGTGGTAAATTTGGGGAACGGTGGAGCGAAATCTGCACCGCTTTCGGCGTTGAAGTTATACCGATTGACGTAACGTATGGAAATTCTGTTGACCCACAAACGGTGGGAAGGCTTTTGACTGAGCATCCTGATGTTAAAGCGGTTTACGCAACGCTCTGTGAGACTTCGACGGGGGCTTTACACGACATTGAGGCATTGGCAGGTCTAACACGAGTTCGTCCGACGCTCCTCGTTGTTGATGCCGTTAGCGCACTCGGCGCGGATGACTTACAGATGGACAATTGGGGTGTGGATGTTGTCGTGTCCTGCTCTCAGAAAGGGTTGATGACACCGCCCGGTTTGGCGTTCGCTGCACTCAATCAGCGCGCGTGGAACGCAATCGAACATTCGGACCTCCCGAAATACTACTTAGATTACCGAAAGGCTTATGAGAGCGGATTAGAGGGATCTGTCCCCTACACACCCGCAGTAACACTGCTTACAGCACTTCAATGTGCCTTGGATCGTATCTGTGCAGAGGGTATTCGCAATACAATTGCGCGTCATAGCCGTCTGGCGACTGCAACCCGAAGCGCAGTTAAGGCATTAGGACTCCCTCTCTTTGCGGTATCACCGGCGAATACCTTAACCTCAATCCGTCTCCCCACAGAAATTGATGGAAAAGCGTTTCTCAAACTGATGCTCGACAAATACGGTATAACTTATGCCGGTGGACAGAGTCAGTTAAGTGGAAAGATCGTCCGAATTGCGCATCTCGGTTGGATGAATGAGAATGACGTTATCGTTGCCATCTCTGCGTTTGAGCGGGGCTTAGCAGAAATTGGTTACGACATCCCTCTTGGCGCGGGTGTCACCGCCGCTCAGGAGGCTTTTGCCAGATAGTAACCAGAGTTGAAAATGACTGAAACAACACTTTTTGATGCTTCTTATGAACACCGAAAAAAGCCGTTGCTAACCCAAACGCTGAAACGGCTCGGTCCTATCTATAGCAAATCGGAATTGAACGCTTTGCGTATTGATGGTATGAGTCGAGAAGGTTTGGCGCAACGCTCCGGACGCGGGTTCGTCAATCGGGACATTCTTGAAACTGTGCTCGGTAATTTGTTAGAATGTGTTGCGCCCGGGTCCCATAATGCGCCGCATCTTGAGCACCAGAAACGCGAACTCTCAGAAGCGATTGAAGAGGTCGCAGATCAACTATATGCGATGGTCGCACAATCCTTTTTGGCTGTCACAGACGAAACGCATCTCGATGCTGCCCTTGAAACCGTTTTTTCACTTCTCTGGGAACTGCCGCGGTTTAAGAGTCGGGCACTCTGGAATCGCTTCGCCTCTCTCAAAGACCCTGCTGTTTGGGATGCGTACCTCCTCCACAACGGTATCTCCCGTGAAAAACTCGCAGCCATCGATTTTCGGGCACAGATTGACATCGCAATTCAGGAACGCACCTTTGAACCGTACCAAGATTTCCTCGGCACTCTAAATCTCGCCTCCGTTTTGGACTATCAACTCCAATTAGTAGGGAGTACATATCCGGGGTGGCGCGTTCTCTTTTACCACGATGTCGCACACGCTTTAACACGAAGTGATGCTCCTGAGGAGAGTCCAAATATTCAAAGGGTCCCTGTTCCGTTGTTACCGCGTGCTATTTCGGAACTCGGTGGACGCTACTATCAAGCAGACTTACATCCTGAAACACAGATAGGTGATGCCAATTTCTTGGAACACCCGCATCGTGGCGTAACAACCGGTCAAACAGGTATTATCGGTTCTGGGTGTGTTATCTATCCTTGTACCCTTGGTGGCTTGAGTGTTAAAGTTAAGCAGCGTCACCCTGTCATCGGGGACTTCGTTGAGATAGGTACAGACACGAGTCTTCTTGGCCCTGTTCAGATTGCTGAGCACTCTACTGTTGGTACTAACACGGAGATATATGGGTTTGTTGAAACGGCCCCCCGGTGCCGAATTAGTTCTTCCGTTGTGATCGGCACTATCCGCGGTGCCTCCGAGGCACCCGGTAAAATCTACATCGGAGAAGGTGTCCGTATCGGAGATGGTACTGTTATTGAAAACACTTCAGAGATGGATTTAATCATCCCGGACCGCTCACAGATTCCAGCACGAAGCCACGTCGCAAACGATGGATTTGGATTCCCACGATATGTGGTCTGACTTTTAAAAAATGGAGAAAAAAGATGAAAAATATTATGGAGATGGATCCCATTGAAGCCCTTGAGCTGTTGCAGATTCTCGTGGATGACCAGATTTTTGCTGCGCGTGAGCGGCTCGTGGCATTGCTCAACGACCCCTCTTCTGCTGAGAACAGACAGAAACTTGAGACAGAGTTCCGTGAATTCTATTGTGGTTATGAAAGTCTTGCATTCTTTCTTGAAACGTACGAGGAGGACCCATTGGAGGGGCTGCCGCTGCACACATCACTATCGAAAAAATTAAAGCGGCAACGTGAATACATCCTCGCCAACCGAAAGACGACCCTGCAAGAGCGGATGTCCAGACGCGCTGGTGCTTACATGAACAGCGATCCGATGCCGGAGAAGAAAATCTCGGAGCTGCCAGCAGACGAATATAGAAAACTGTTACGTATGCTCGTGAGTTTGGAACTTTTCTCGGTGCGCGAAGGTTTCCTCGCGTTGCTGGAGCAGAATGCTCCCCTTACTGAATTAGATGTTGCGTTTCGAGAGTTTTTCGTCGCCTACGAACTCTTGGAACTTGCATTGGAAGAGTATCATTATGATCCAGATGACGGGTTGGAAATGCGTCCGGAATTCCTTGAGGAGTTGGATCGGCGTATAGCCGATTACGAAGCCGGAGAGGCGAAACTAATTCCGGCAGATGAGGTGTTCAAGAAATTAGGGATAGATTAATAGTGTATACATTAGTATTAGACTCACGCGCTCAATCGGATTTACGGCGTTTGGATCCTACAATAGCCCGCGGAATACGGAGTAAAGTGAATTGGCTTTGTGAGAACTGCGATAGACATCGGCACAAGGCACTGAAGGGTAAACACAAAGGGAAATTTACTTTGAAAATGAACGACTACCGCGTCCTTTATTCTTTTAATAAACGTGTTAGAGAAATTACTATTCATCAAATCGGACACCGGAGCAAAGTCTATTAAGTATAACCATTCCCGCCCGTCGTCAGAAAAATATGAGGCAGTATGAAAAAAATAGAGCGCGCTTTGATCAGCGTCTACGACAAAACGAACCTTTTGGAAATAGCAACTGCATTTGCCCAACGTGGTGTAGAAATTCTCTCCACCGGCGGCACCGCCCGGCACCTCCGAGACGCAGGAATCGACATTCTTGATGTTTCCGATTACACCGGCTTCCCTGAAATGCTGGATGGTAGAGTCAAGACGCTCCATCCGAAAATTCATGGAGGACTCCTCGCTGAACGGGATAATGCGGAACACAGTGTCCAAACGGAAGCGCAGGGTATCACCCCCATTGATATGGTAATATGCAATCTATATCCGTTTGAGGCAACCGTCGCTAAACCCGATGTAACACTCCCCGAAGCGATTGAGAACATTGACATCGGCGGTCCAACGATGATCCGCGCTGCAGCGAAAAATTATCGGCATGTTGCTGTCCTCACAGCTGCGAACCAATACCCACAAGTTATCGCTGACCTTGATGCTAATGATGGTTGCCTTTCCGAGGAGAGACGATTTGAACTGGCAAAAACAGCGTTTACGCATACCGCACAGTATGACACCGCAATCGCCGCCTATTTCATCAACAATGATTCCCCCCTGATAAGGGGGGTTAGGGGGGTTGATAAAGCAAAGGACTCCGAAACAGACGCATTCACAGATAACCTAACCCTTCATTTCAAGAAAGAACGCACACTCCGCTATGGCGAAAATCCGCATCAGCGCGCCGCTTTCTATAAGACTGAAACCGATCCAGGGGCATGCGCGGCATGGGCGAAACAATTAAGCGGACAACCTCTCTCCTTCAATAATCTGCTCGATTTAGAAGCCGCCTTAGAGATCGTCAAAGACTTCGAGAGCCCCACATGTACTATCATAAAGCATAACAACCCGTGTGGACTCGCGACGGCTGGCAACCTACAAGATGCCTTCACAAACGCATTGGAATGTGACCGCACCTCTGCTTTCGGTTCGATTGTGGGTTTAAATCGTAAGGTAACAATCCAGACTGCGAACATAATCCGCGAAGCCGCAAACGCAGGCGTGAAGATTGATGCGATTATCGCACCGAGTTATACCGAGAAAGCACTGCGTGCCTTGTCTCGTGTCAAACGCAGACCTATTCTTGAAGCTGGATCACTTTCGGGTACGGAACCTGTCTTGCAGATTCGTAATGTTACCGGCGGGGTGCTGGTTCAAGACCCGGATGTTCACGACTTGCGTGCTGATGATTTAGAGGTGGCGACTTCCCGCGCACCAACGGAAGCGGAGATAGAATCCCTACTTTTCGCGTGGAAGGCGTGTAAGCACGTCAAGTCCAACTGCATCCTGTTGGCACAAGGTACGCAAAGCGTCGGGATCGGGGCAGGACAGATGAGCCGCGTGGATGCCGCTATTATCGCGATCCGTAAGGCAGGGGAGAAAGCGAAGGGTGCGGTGTTAGCCTCGGATGCCTATTTCCCATTTCCCGACGGTGTTGAGATTGCCGGTGAGGCAGGCATCACGGCGATTATTCAGCCTGGTGGTTCTGTCAACGATGCACCTGTGATTGAAACCGCGGACGCTTACGGCATGGCGATGGTGCTGACAGGTGTTCGACATTTCAGGCATTAGTCGAAATTTTGCATCGCGACAATGAGGCACTTCCACCACCTACTATCGGTAAAAATATTGCGGAATTTCTGAACGGTGCGGGTAATACCTAAAACCCTCTTATCTTGGAAATCTTAAAATCCTGAAAATCCTGACTCAGACAATTGAAACATACAAGAGGTTGAAAATTGCCTACGACACTAACACTCCCACCCACAATAATTACAGGTGCAGGTGCATCCGAGAACGTCGGTGAACAGGCGAAGCAGCTCGGTGCAACGAACGCACTTATCGTAACCGATCCGGGGATCGCTGAAATCGGATACGCTGATAACATTGCGCGAAATTTACAAAGTACTGGAGTCAGTAGCACTTGCTTCTCCGATGTAACACCCGATCCAACTTTACAGAACGTGCGGGACGGCTTAAAACAATACCTTGACGAAGCCTGCGATGTGATTGTGAGCATCGGTGGTGGCAGCGCGATTGACTGTGGAAAAGGCATCGCCATGAAACTGACGAACGATGGTGATTTTGCCGATTACATGGGTGTAGACAAGATTCCGAATCCGGGGGGCCCCTTGATTGCGATACCGACGACAGGCGGGACAGGCAGCGAGGTCTCCAAGGTTACTGTCATTACCGACACTGAACGAAATGTCAAGATGATGCTCAGTAGTGCTTGTCTACTGGCACATGTCGCTTTGGTAGATCCGTTGCTTTCCCTCACAACGCCACCGCACTTGACTGCAGCAGTCGGTGTTGACGCGTTGACGCACGCAATAGAGGCGTACATCTCCAAGCGCGCCCAACCGATAACCGATGCATTCGCGTTGAAAGCGATTGAAATGATTTCGGGTTCGTTACGGCAGGCATGGGCGGATGGCGAAAACGTCCCTGCCCGCACGGATATGATGATCGGTGCGTCTATCGCAGGGATGGCGTTCAGCAATTCGTCTGTCGCTTTAGTCCACGGGATGTCCCGTCCAATCGGTGCCTATTTCCACATTCACCATGGACTGTCAAACTCGGTGCTGTTATGCGATGTGATGGAATTTAGCGTTGTCGGTGCCCCCACGCGTTTCGCTGATATTGCATGGGCGATGGGTGAACCGATTGATGGATTGTCCCCAATGGAGCAAGCGGACGCAGCGATTTCCGCTGTGGAACGACTTGTCACCGATATTCAGATGCCGCGGCTCGGTGAAATCGGTATTGATATGGAAAAATTTGAAGAGGTTATCGAACAGATGGCAGCGGATGCCATTGCAAGCGGGAGTCCGGCGAATAATCCGCGGCAGGCTACGGTTGAAGATATAGTGGTGCTGTATCGGAAATGCTTCGCCGCCCGTTGCGTCTAACTACAGCCCTCAGAAATTTATCTGGAATGCCTGTTGTTTCTATGCTAAAATAGAGTACCTATGGAAGACAAAAACACAGAAGAAAATCAACGAACATCGCTATTTACTGTTCGTAGTGCTGAAGTGGCTGTCCTAACCTTTGCAATGCTCACACTTGGTTATCTAATTATCGGCATGCTATACCAGAAAAATCTGATGGGAAAAAGTTGGGTTGAGACTCTTGTCTCCGTCTATAAAAATGGCCCAACTTTCATAGCAAACGCTACAATTTTCATTCTATTTGAGGAGGGAATTGATATTATGTTTATACGTCTGCGAGAATCTCTGAAGAGAGACAAAAGACTAATTTCAAAAGGTAGAGCGGAGGCGTATCAAGAGGCGTATCAAGAGGCATATCAAGAGATGCAAGATGCCTGGGAGCAGCGCCGTAGAGAGGCAGAAGCGAAAGGGATTGAATTTAACGAACCCCGTCCTGAACCTCCCAAAAATAAACGGTCTTAGTTTGGCTGCGATTCAGGGAAGGAATACCTTGTGAACCGTCTCAAGATTGTTGTACCCGGTGATTTACCACCGCAAATCCAAGGCTCACCGCATCTGGAACGCCTGAAACCTTATGGCGAGGTTGTTCTCTACACTGATCGACCCGAAACCCCTGAAGAGAAAATTCACCGTGCCGAAGATGCGGATATCCTCATCAATTCACGCGGAATCGTCAAATGGCCCGCCGAAATCTTACGTCAACTTCCCAAACTCAAGTTAATCTCGCTCTGCTCCATCGGCACTGATATGATTGCGCTTGATGAGGCAAAGACGCGAGGAATTACGGTTTGTAATCAACCCGGACGTACCGCTCCGGTTGTGGCGGAACATGGATTTGGACTGATGTTTGCACTTGCCAAACGAGCGGCGTTCCTTACTGCGTCTATGAAGGCAGGTGGATGGCCCCGTATGGATAACGTTTACCTCCAAGGGAAAACCTTAGGGATTGTTGGCACGGGACATATCGGTGCGGAGATGGCACGCCTCGGACGTGCGATTGGAATGGATGTGATCGCATGGACGTATAACCCTTCAGAAGCACGCGCAGAGGCGTTGGGCGTTCGGTTTGTTTCTCTGGATGAACTGCTCCAGATTTCCGATGTCGTCAGTTTGCATGTTAGACTGACGGAGGAGAGTCAACACCTCATCGGGGCACGTGAACTCAGTTTGATGAAACAGGGCACACTCTTAATCAACGTCGCGCGCGGTGGTGTAATTCATACAGAGGCGTTGATTGACGCTTTGAGCAGTGGGCATCTCGGTGGTGCTGCGATTGATGTCTATGACGAAGAGCCACTCCCTGCGAACCATCCGCTTTTGGAATGCGAGCAGGTGATTCTAACACCGCATTGTGCCGATATGACACCAGAGGGTGTTGAACTCCTTAACGAAGGTGCCGTGGACAATATCATCGCCTTTCTGGAAGGTACACCGCAAAATGTGGTTGTCTAACAGCCATCAGCAGCCAGCAAAAGAAAATCAATGGACAACCACGACACAGTCTTTTTAGCCGAGAATGAACGTAACGAACGTCTTGAGAGCCGTAGGGGCGAGGTGCCCCCGCCTCTACTAAAAATTATAGGTGTCGATACGGGTGGCACTTTCACAGACATTGTGATGCGTATTGATGGTGACCTGTTTACGCACAAAGTCCTTTCGACCCCCCAAAATCCTGCCTACGCGGTGATACAAGGCGTAGATGAAATCTTGCGCCTGCACAATAATACCGATGCTGAACAATTGGAGATTGTCCACGGTTCTACGGTAGCGACAAACGCACTATTGGAGCGGAGAGGCGCGCGTATTGCCCTCGTCACGACGAAAGGTTTTGAGGACATCTTGGAAATAGGCAGACAGGCACGCCCAAGCCTCTACGATTTCTTCGTGGAACGTCCAGCACCGCTCGTTCCTGCCGACAGACGTTTCGGTGTATCGGAACGAACGCTGCACACCGGTGAAATCCAAACCGAGATTAAACCCACTGATTTGGACGTGCTCGCGTCCAAACTCTCCGAATTGGAACTTGATGCCATCGCGATCTGTTTCCTCTTTGCTTATGTCAACCCACAAAATGAACAAATTGTTGCGAAACACCTCGCGCAATTTGGGATACCGATTTCGTGTTCACACGAAGTCCTACCTGAGTACCGAGAATATGCGCGTTTCAGTACCACTGTTGCGAATGCGTACATCCGTCCCACTTTGGAACGGCATCTCTCTACACTGATAGAATCAGAACAATTCCCAAAATCATTCCGTCTGATGCTTTCCAACGGCGGCAGCGTTTCTGCAAGGGTTTTTCAGCGTAGTTTACAAGCTGAAAACTTGCTATACAGAGGCAAGGCTGCTGGTATCCGCACTGTTCTCTCTGGTCCCGCTGGCGGTGTTCTCGGTGCGTATCAGATTGCCAAAACTGCTGGATACGACCAGATCATTACGTTTGATATGGGCGGCACTTCAACGGATGTGAGCCTCTGTCATGACGGCATATCACTGACGACGGAAAGCACGATTAGTGGACTTCCGATCAAGGTGCCGCTCATTGACATCCACACTGTCGGTGCAGGCGGCGGCTCCATCGCAACCGTGGATGCTGGCGGTGCGCTACGTGTCGGGCCGGAGAGTGCAGGAGCAGCCCCGGGTCCAATCTGCTATGGGAATAATGGCGAAGACATCACGGTAACCGACGCGAACCTCTATTTGGGACGTATCGCAGCAACGCAGTTTTTGGGCGGTGCGATGTCTCTTGACACCGATAAGCCACGCGTGCACATTGAAAAGTTCGCAGCGCGTCTCGGTATCCCACCACTGCAAGCTGCAGACGGTATTCTCAAAGTTGCCAATGCAGCGATGGAACGCGCGATCAAGGTTATCTCTGTGGAGCGCGGATTTGATACGCGCGATTTCATACTCGTTTCCTTTGGTGGTGCTGGTGGTTTGCACGCCGCGTTTATAGCGGAGAACCTCGGCATCGGGACAATCCTAATCCCACCGAACGGCGGTTTACTCTCTGCTTATGGAATGCTTTTCGCAGATGTCGTCAAGGATTATTCACAAACGGTGCTATGGCAGTTTGAAACCGGTGGCGAAGGACTTGTTGAAGCGTTAAGCGCGGGGTTTGACGAACTCTTAACGCGTGCTGAAGACGAAATGGAAGTAGAAGGTTTCACGCCAGATCAACTTAAGATTGATCGTTCTCTTGATATGCGGTATGAGGGGCAGTCTTATGAGTTAAATATCCCCTATTTTCCTGAGAAACGTGTTCACTCGAACGAAATAGAGACACTTGTTGAGAAATTTCACGCTGCACACAGTCAGCGATTTGGCTATGCTCGAACTGATGCACCGGTTGAAGTCGTGAATCTTCGGCTGACAGCCACTGGAGAGACAGACAAGCCCCACATCCAAGCGTTGCCGCTTACGGATGCTGATGCTTCTGAAGCGTTTACCCTTCAAAATCCTGTCATATTTGAGGGTGAGATGCTCCCAACCAATTTCTATCGCCGCGAGGCATTGCGTCCTGGGAATCAAATTGTAGGTCCTGCGATTGTAACGGAATTTAGTGCGACGACTGTAGTCCCGCCAGATTTTTCTGCCGTTGTTGACGCGTATCAGAATCTAATTTTGACAAAGAAATAGGGCTGTGTAAATTCCTTTGACACGGCGCATCCTGTTTGATATACTTTCAACATGGCAGAAATTATCAAGAAGAAGCGGCCGCGCTGTTACAAGAATTAAAACCAATATCGCGTAGTCCGAAATGAAATGGAGGACGGATTTAAGAAACGCACATCTATTAGCAATCGCATGCTATTTAACCGCAAGGAAAATTAAAAACATGAAAATTACTGATGTAAAAACGATTCTGACAGCACCGAATGGCACCCGACTCGTTGTTGTTAAAATTGAAACGAGTGAACCTGGCTTATACGGCATCGGTTGTGCGACGTTTACACAGCGTCCACTTGCCGTGGCGACAGCAGTCGATGAATATCTCAAGCCCTTCCTCATTGGGAAAGATCCAGCGAATATAGAGGACATCTTCCAGACCAGTTTTGTCAGTTCCTATTGGCGAAATGGACCCGTCTTAAACAATGCGCTCAGCGGTGTAGACATCGCCTTGTGGGACATCATGGGCAAGCGTGCCAACATGCCTGTCTATCAACTGCTCGGCGGTAAATGTCGTGAGGCTGCAACGCTTTATGCACATGCAGGCGGCGGCACCTTTGAGGAGGTAGAGGAGAGCATCCGCGCTTATATGGAGCAAGGCTATCGCTATGTCCGCGCACAAGTGGCAATACCCGGCTATTCAACTTACGGCGCAGGCGGTGGAAAGCGGAGTTCACCTGCCTTTGAACCGACCCCTTATGTCAATACCATCATCAAACTCTTCGATCATTTGCGGACACACCTCGGCGATGAGGTGGAACTCCTCCACGATGTGCATGAGCGGATCCCACCTATCCAAGCAATTAATCTTGCTAAAGGATTGGAGCCGTATAACCTCTTTTTTCTTGAAGACCCGTTTGCTCCAGAGGATGTTGACTATTTCCAACTGATGCGCCAGCAGACGAGTATCCCGATTGCGATGGGTGAATTGTTCAATAATCCGAATGAGTACGTCCACCTCATCAAGGATCGACTTATCGATTTTATCCGGGTGCATATCTCACAGATTGGTGGTATCAGTCCGGCACGTAAACTTGCTGCGTTCTGTGAATTCTTCGGCGTACGCACCGCATGGCACGGACCAGGCGATGTCTCTCCAGTCGGGCATGCGGCGAATGTCGCACTGGATTTGGCGTGCTATAACTTCGGTATTCAGGAGCAGCACGTCTTCGGTGAGAATACCAAAGAGGTCTTTCCCGGTTGTCCTGAAATTCGAGATGGCTGTTTTTGGGTAAATGAGGCACCGGGACTCGGTATTGATTTAGACGAGGAACTCGCGGCGCGATTCCCATTCCCGGAAGACCCACTCAACGGCAGTTGGGCACCGGTACGTCGGATGGATGGAACGGTTATTCGACCTTAGCATCAAACCCTAATCGTTTGACTTCTGTCTGGAGCGAGATGCCGGTCTTTTCACGCACCTGCTGTTGGATATGCGTGACTAAGTTCAACACATCTGTCGCTGTTGCATTGTCGATGTTGAGAATAAAATTCCCGTGCACCGTGGATACTTCTGCGCCACCGATGCGATAACCTTTCAACCCGCTGATGTCAATCAACCGTCCTGCGGAGTCACCGGGTGGGTTTTTGAACATACACCCAGCATTTTCTTCGGCGAAAGGTTGCGTCTCGACTTTCTGCTTATAGAACGCTTGCATCCGCGCTGTGATTGTCTCAGCATCTCCCGATTCAAGTTCGAGCGTTGCACCGGTAACACAGAAATAGGTATCTAAACCGCTGTGTCGATACTCAAACGCTGCCTCGGCGTGAGATAGGTTGACGAGTTCACCGGTATCGTCCATAACTGTGACGTTTGTGATGACATCTCCGAAACTGCTTCCCCATGCACCGGCGTTCATAATCAAGGCACCGCCGACGGAGCCGGGAATACCAAGCGCAAATTCCACACCGCTCAAGCCCTGTCGTGACATCGTTTTTGAGAGACGCGGCAGTGAAAGTCCCGCACCGACTGAGACAGTATTACCATCAACCTCTGATTTCGCTAACTCACCGATTAACCTGACGCTGATACCGTTGAAGCCGGTATCGCTCACGAGTAGATTTGACCCGCGTCCAATAATCGCAATTGGAATGTCCCATTGCCGGTGAAAACGTGCCAATGCTGATAGTTCGGCTATGGTACTAATTTCGATGTAAGCGGTCGCTTCACCACCGATACCGAAATAAGTGTGTTTTGCGAGGGGTTCCTTAAACCGGAGCCGTGAGTTGGGGTGTGTTATGATTTCCGATAGTGCGTTTTTCCAATCCATGCTGCCTCTCCCTTTCTCTTTATTATAACATATAGATTTGGTGGATGTCAAAGGGCGAAAGCTTTGGGTCAAAGACGTTCTATTTCCTTGTAGTTGATCTCCGAATCCCGATTCTCTTCTGAAATATTTATTTCCATCCTTTAGTGAATAAAAAGAAAAAACGAACCTTTTCTGAACACATCTTACTAAAGAGGCAAAACCAAATTGTGAGCGTCTTTCAAAAAGTGTTGGAGATGTTCACACAACCAAAATTTTTATAGGAGAAATGAAAATGAAGCAGAAATTTTTTGCAATCGGCGCAATCGCAGTTATCGCAATCGTGGGTGTATTTGTTTTTGAACATGCAACGTCGGCACAACGTCCAGATCGGAGCGAACAAGGTCAACGTGGAAATCGTCAGGGCGGTGATCGAGGCAACAGGGGTGGTATGGGAATGATGAACCTCGCCTCTTTCGTTGACAATTCTTGGATAGACCTGACGTTTGCTATACAAGTGGACGATGAGACACTCATAAAAGCGCGTCCTGTCTATCAAACAGCTCGCGATAAGTTTACCGCAAAGATGAAAGAGGTACGGGCATCCGGTGATATGCGGACAGCTATGGCGGGGATGCGGGAATTTGCCACAACCGTAGGCAAGGAGTTCCAAACGAGTCTCAAAAAGGTTTTGACGGAAGAGCAGATGAAAAAACTCAACGAATTAACGAAGAAACGTCAGATGGAACAGCAGCAACGCGAGAATCGTTGGCGTGGTGGTGAACGCGGCAACCGTCGTGGTGGCGGTGGTGGCGGTCGTAATTAGTCGTCGGACGGAAGAACCGCGAATATACCTTGGGGTCGGGCATATCTGCCCGACCTTTCTTTTTTTAACGTGAGCAAGAGAAGGTTTTGAGACGCTAAAATCAGTTGCCTCTACGTTCTTCAACCCAATCGAGGATCATCTCACGGTTTTCGGTATCGCCGTGTTGCTGGAACCGATTGGCGAGTCGTCTGCCGGTTTCAATGAGGAGCGTGTCCATCTCTTCGGATTTTGATTTCAGCGCGAGTTGATATTTTTCGACAGCGGCGGTCGGTTGTTTCCGATGCATCAAGGAGATAGCGAGAAGGCATCGAACCTTGACGAGGGTTTTCTCTCTCATTTTATTTCCGCGTTTGCGGATCAACTGCGATTCTAACGACAACAGATTCCGAAAGGCAGGCATATTAATCGGGTCTTTCTGGAGGACGGTTTCAAAACCAACAAAGGCTTCCGCGTGTTCACCTTCCACGAGGTAGAGATAACCAATAGTGTTATAGATTTCAATGTCGCGCTTGGATTCAGGGATTGCCTCGAATTCGGCGAGCGCGGCGGCGTATTGTCGTTGCCGCATAAGCGCATTCCCGCGTCGGATTTGCAAGTTAATCTGTTCTTCTTTAGCCTGTCTATTTTCCGGTTCTTGTGCCAAAATACGGGACACTTCGACAGCAGCACGTTCATAGTCTCCAGCACCCTGATAGGCGTTCGCGAGACTCAAACGTAGATTCAGATCGGTCGGCGCGAGTCGAAGTGCCTCCACAAGCAGCTGGATCGCTGTCGTGTAGTCTTCCGTATCGCTGAGGCTTCGCGCATAATGGTGATACGCAGCGATAAGATTATGCAAAGCGTGATCAGCGTTCGGATTGACGTTGTAAACGTGCTGAAATGCCGACAGCGCGTTGGCATAGTCGCCTTTTTTGAGATATAACTCGCCAAGCAGATTACGGATGCGCATTTCGTCTGGGTGGAGTTTCTGTAGTTCGAGATACGCCTCCACGGCTTCGTCGAGTTCGCCTGCTTCGTTATGCGCGTTCGCCTTTCGGGTGAACGCATCACTCAGGTTTGTTCGGGCGATGTGAAGCGTAGGCATCAACCGCAAAGCGTTACGATAGGCATCAATCGCCTCGTCCCATTTCTCACGATTTCGTAGGGCTACGCCGTAGTTATTATAGCATTGTGCGAGGTTTTGTTGTGTCAACGCATCAACAGGATTAAGATCGATTGCTTTCTGGTAGTAGTTGATCGCCTTTTCAAACTGCTCAACTTGGGCATATCCGTTGCCCATGAGTTGGTATGTGGGAGCATCGAGAGGCTCCATCTGCAGCACCCTTTCAAAGGTGGTGGTAGCAGTCTCAAAGTCTTTTGATGCTAAGGCTCTAAATCCCTTTGCTCGGAGGAGTTGATGTAGATTTCGCCGCGCAGCTTTGTGATAGGGGGCGATGTGGAGTGCTTTTTCAAACGCCTGTATCGCCTTCTCGACATCCTTTTTCTCGTAATAGAAGATACCGAGTGTGTTGTAATCCGCTGGAGACGATTTTTGAATGACGCGTTTCTCAAGGAGAGCGATTGCCTCGTGGGTTTCACCTATTTCATGGTAGGCTTGAATCAGCTTCTCTACTGCGGGTTGAAACTTGGTATCAAGATGTCTGCAAGTCTGGAAGCTCGCTATTGCTGACGCTGTATCACCTTTGTCGAAATAGACGGTTCCAAGGAGGTAGTGTGAGCGGAGATGTTTTTTTACGTCGGCGTGGGGTTTCTCTTCGATCTCAGCTTTTAACTTATTTATGGCAATGTCATGTTGTGGTGTATCAAGCGGTGTGCTATAAAGTTTCCGTAAAGTGACTATATCGCGTGCGGAGGGCTGTTGTGCTATTGCTGTCGAGTAGCTGATGTCCCCTGGGTGTGGGCTATGACCCCATAACCCGATTGCGTGTCCGAACTCATGGAGACACACAGTGCGCATCTCTTCCTGCGATAGTTCACCGATAGTTGCATCGCCTTCTAACATGAGGATTACCTCGACTGTGAAAGGGCGTGTGGAAGCGGAGACAGGCTGATTTTGCCCAACCGTTTGTGTCGTCTCTTTGAGGCGCGTGAGTTCTGCACTGCCGAGTCTGGTGTCTTGAAAATCGGTGAGAAGACCGGTGTAACCCCAACTGACGCGGATGTTTGCGTTCTGAGGGGTCTCAGTTTCTTCAAAACGAACAGCGCCATCACTGGCGGTTTGCCATGTCTGCATGGCGTATCGGATTTCTGGTAGATACGGACTCTCCCTTAAAACAGGCGAGATGTACACCCGAATCGGCATCTCTGTGAAACGGGTGATTCTTCCCTGAGAGAAAAGTGTGATATAATCGAAATAGTCCGCATGAGGGGATGAGCGAGATTCGTGTGCAATCGCATGTAGGGGCGAGGTTACCTCGCCACTACCATTGAAAAATATGAAGGCGAAGTTGATTAACAGAATGCCTAAAATATTTCTAAAGTAAGTTTTGACTCGCAAGCTGCGCCGAGAGATGGGTCGTGTTCTAATTTGCATGTACCGATTCCTTGTTGTTTGTTAACTCCGACTTGCCAGTTTATTTGAGAAAATACTAATCAACCCACCCAACATCACATATCCAAAAATTACCTCCAGTGCGACAAGGAAGCGTGCAGAAGCGTTGTCGGCGACGACATCCCCAAAACCGAGTGTTGTGAACGTTACGACACTAAAATAGAAGCAGTCCGAGAAGGTTAACGTCCGGCCACTATAGAAACCCGTCGTTTGATGAAAACGCGGTGCCCAGTCTTGAATCCATGCCGGCAACCATTCCGGAAACGGCATATACGCAAGCGTAAACAGAATCGCAAAAAATACCGACCAGAGTGCCCAAAGCCCCAGACTCCGTCCATAATCCGAACTCCATCGCCATAATTTTGCCAAGAGAGGGTTCGCCTGATTGAACGCACGTATGAACTGCTGATCGCCGACATACCGTTTGAAAAATGGGTTCGCGACTTCGTCTATATGACGGCTCTCCAAATAGAACGCAGTGGGACGATGCAGTTTTCTACTGAGTTTCGCTTTCACTGCATGCAAGAGCGTGTCTGGAATATACTGAACATCGCGGAAGGCAGCGACAGAGACAAACTGTGCACCGGTAAAGTTAGCGGTTCCGAAGAATGTGGCGTTATTGAACGCTGACGTTTCAGGAAACCATGTGCCTGTGCAATCGAGCATGCCTTGGAACAGCGCGCGGCGAAAGTTGACTTCAATTAGAAAATTAGCCTCATGGAAAACGGCGTTTTCGTTGAAGTGGGCACCATGGAAGTCGGCGACATTGTGAAATCTTGCCCGCCAAAAGCTGGCACTCTTGTGGAAGATCGCGCTATGAAAATCAGCACGCCTCTGAAAGATGGCTTCGCGGAAGGCGCAGGGGGCGTGTAAAATGGCTTCATCGAAGTCAATATCTGCTTCAAAGAGGGAGCGCCGAAAATTCACCTCTTCTTGGAAGACGACCGTCCGGAAATTGACGATGTTTTTAAATGTGCACCCGATACAAGAAAGTTTCTTATTCAGCAGAATCCGGTGGTTTTCGTCGCGTTCCCATTCTCGAAAAAAGAAATCAACAACCCCTTCAATCGTGCAATTTGTGAAAGTGACTGATGCAGCGTCGCTTTGTAATGCGTCAAGGAAGGTTTGTGCTTTGATTGTTTCTCCATGCTTTTCGTACATCTGTCTCTTTTACCTTGATTTTGTAGGGTGAGGTGGCGGACAGTTAAAATTCTGTAAGAAGGTCCGCAAGCGGATTTTCGAGAACCGGTTCTTTTTTAGGTTGAACAATCGGATGACTTATCCCATCTTTGAGGTGGTAGACTTCGACATCGTCCGGTGTTAGCCCACATAACTTTGAGACACGCGCTTCTATCTCAACAGCAGCGTCTGGATTCTTTTGTGCCAGTTGTCCGGCGGTTAAAAGGTTTTTGAGGACCGCCAAAAGATACGGACTATGGGTTGTCAGAATGATTTGGCTGTCAATGTGGTTTCGCATCAGGGCGATGATGTGCATGAGATGCTTCTGTGTTTTTGGATGCAAGTGTGCTTCCGGTTCTTCAATCACGCGAAAAATCATTTCATTGTAAAGCATGCTCATGAACACATCTTGTAGGATTCGGATAACGTTTTGCTGCCCTGTCGAGGCATGTTCTAAAAAAGTTGTGTTCTCACCGGTTGGGTGCGAAAAGAGTCTTGATTGGGAAATCTCTCCGATCGTTTCATATTTGCTGTTTAAGATATAAGAAATTTTTTTCAGTAGGAATTCCATCATAGGTTTATCAACTTCATCTGATTCCTCCTCAATTCTTTGGTCAAAAAGGTTCCGAAAGTTCTGTGTACTAAAAGTATCAAGGAATTCCTCGTTTTTTTCCAAAAAGCGTGCGATGAGATGAAGATTCACGCGTGAACGGGCTGCGGCGCGCGTGTGGAGATCGCTTTTTATACCGCCGTAAAAAATCCTTTTAAGGGCATCCGGATAGTTGGTTGCGATATTTCTATCTGCAGGAATAAAAAGACTGTCGCGATATTTACCTGCTAATTTCTCAGTGATGTCACTCATTCCGATCGCCATGTTCAGAATATAATAGAATCGATCGGTATTTTGGATGTTTTGATCGTCTTCTGAGGTTGTATCTGTTTTTGCGGGTGAATCGTTTTCTGTTGGAACACTATCGAATTGTTTTGTGTCAATCTGTTGCAACTTCTCCAGCAAGTTGTAACAGAGACTTTCGACTTCCTCCATAACATCAGGTAACACAATATGAAGCGTTTTCTCATCGGTTAACGTCAGTCTGATAGCACTTTCCCGTGTATAGTGGTAAGTGATTTCAAAGGGTTTTGTGGTTCCCTCTTTTTCCTCAGTCGATTTTTGTCCGGTAGTCTTCTGACTTTTCGCAACCGGTTTTGAGACCCCCTCGGCATCACCAAAAAACTCTCGGAATTTGCGGGCGATTTGTGCCTGGAATACCGTGGACATTTCTTGCCCGGGGGTTTGCAAATATTCTGAGGGGTGTGTATTAATTTGTCTGATGTGTTGCCGAAAGTCGCGGATTAACTCTTGGAAGAAATACAATAATTTCGCAAGGACACTTTTCCCACTGGCTGTCTCACCAATAAAAACCACTAAGGTTTTATCCATATCGATCTCTGCTTCACGGATATTTATGAAGTTCTTGACAACCAGTTTAGGCATGGTACCTCCAGAGGGGTGAAGGTGTCGGATGCCGTTTGTAAACTAAGGTTGTAGTAGATTTCATAATTTAGGGTATCGTTTCCGTGGTGAGGTTTAGTTAGGAATCTGTGTCCATCCTTTGCTTGTCCGAATCGCATCGATAGCGACTTGATAACGCCAACCATCTTGAAAAGTCAGATAGGGTTCGTGTGACCGATTCTCGATATCCGCGAGAAAATCCCGAACAAGCGCGACCCATTTATTTTGGATGTCGTCCCCAATACGGGGTAGGTCATCTGTTAAAGTTTGCGGAACGGATAATTCCTCACTTGTTTCGCCAATGTGTTTTGTTAGAGGAGATAGGATGTGGCCACCTCTTCCGACGAGCGTTCCGCCAGTCCCATAGAAATACCAGCCTCCGGTAGGCCTATGCGCTGGCACCCCCGGATGTGTCCGCATGGTCACCAAGATTTTTTGCGAAGACTTTGTCTGAGCCGCGGAATCGGTCCCCATCCAAAAAAATGCCGAGAAATCACTTTCAGCGTCGCATATCCGCCATTCAAATTTGGATGCTTCTTCGGGCGTGAGTTCTTTACGGCTCCACACCCGAAAATCGCGAATCTCTGGCACGACCGGTGCTTCTCTGATAAACGTTCTGGCTTCACCGACAGTAGAAACAACTTTCATACCTGTCATCCGTTCCAGCATACCGAGCCGATGCGTGAGTCCGTTGTTCAACACTCCCCCACCGTGCGCTAATGAGGTCATCCAATTCCACGGTTTTACCATCTTTGAAGAGGTTGCCCTTGACATCCGACGCTTGTATCCGATATCAATCTCCTTTAGGTCGCTGATGACTTTTTGCTGCGTCAGCAATTGACGGACATAAGCGACACTTGGATCGTATAGATGGGTCGCAGCAAAGCCGTGTTTCAGTCCTGTGTCTTTGATGAGGTTGTAGATATATCCTGCTTCCTCTGCGGTGAGTGCTAAAGGTTTTTCACTGATGATATGGCATCCGAGTTCTACCGCCAGTTCGATAACCTCGGTCCGCAAAATTGCAGGTGTTGTGAGTGCAACGATATCCGGTTTGTGTTTCAACAGGCTTTCACGCCAATCGATTGAAGCCTCAGCGACTCCTAATTGAGAGGCGACTTTTTGCACGACATCCGGTTTACGAGCACAGATAGCTAAGACTTCAACACCGTAATGTTGGAAAGCTTTTGTGTGCCCTTCAGCCGACCAGCCAGCACCAACAACAACTGCTTTTAGTTTTTTCATCCAGTTCCTAACGTTTAATTGGCGTGCTTAGGAAGCAATATCTCCAAGCTCACCGATAGCATATCTACCATTTCTCAGCAAATAGGCGCGCCTGAAAGCGCGCCAAAATACTGTTTCGGATTATGCCAAGAGTTCAGTGACAAGACGTGCTTTTTCTTCAACGCCTGTCAATCGATGGTCAAGCCCTTGGAATTTAAAGGTTAACCGTTCGTGGTCAATGCCGAGTAGGTGAAGGATCGTGGCATTGATATCCCGAACATGAACAGGGTCTTTGACGATATTGTAGCTGAAGTCATCGGTTTCGCCGTGGACAACGCCACCCTTAATACCGCCGCCAGCCATCCAGCGTGTAAAGCATTTTGGATGGTGATCGCGTCCATAGTTATCCGGCGTAAGCGTACCTTGGCAATAGACGGTTCGTCCGAATTCACCACCCCAAACCACTAAGGTTTCGTCCAGCATCCCGCGCTGTTTCAAGTCTTGAACGAGTCCAGCCGAGGGTTGGTCGATATCGCGCGCCTGATTGCGGATGTTCGTGGGCAGCTGACCGTGTTGATCCCAGCCGCGATGGAATATCTGGGCGAGGCGAACATCACGCTCCATCATCCGACGAGCGAGGATACAGCAATTGGCGAATGTGCCCGGAGTTTTGACCTCGGGTCCGTACATTTCCAAGACGTGCTCGGGTTCATCCGACAGATCGGCAAGTTCGGGAACACTCGTCTGCATGCGGAATGCCATTTCGTATTGAGAGATACGAGCATGTGTTTCTGGATCGCCTACCTCTTCGTAGAGTTCCTTGTTGAGTTCAACGAGGGTGTCCAGCATCTGTTTCCTTGTTTTTTCGTTAACCCCTTCTGGATTCGAGAGGAACAGAACAGGATCGCCTTGGCTACGCAACAGTACGCCTTGGTGTTCTGAGGGGAGGAAACCAGAGCCCCAGAGACGGTTATAGAGTGCCTGTGCACCCTTCGGACCGCTCCATGTGGCGTTCATTACAATAAAAGCAGGTAGGTTCCTGTTTTCACTGCCGAGTCCATAGCTAAGCCACGCGCCGAGACTCGGTTTACCGGGACTTTCATCACCAGTACAGAAGAAGGTGATAGCCGGATCGTGATTAATCGCCTCAGTGTGGACCGTCTTGATGATCGCAAGGTCTTTCGCCATTGCTCCGGTGTGCGGTAACAACTCACTGATCCATACACCATCGCCACCGTTGTCATACTTCTTGAATTCAAATATAGAGGGAGCGATAGGGAACTTATCCTGTCCTGATGTCATCGTTGTGAGACGTTGACCCATCCGGACAGATTCTGGGAGGTCGGTATCAAACCATTTCCCCATATCCGGTTTGTAATCGTAGAGATCCAATTGGGACGGTGCACCGGACATAAATAGGTAGATAGCACGTTTCGCCTTCGGCGCAAAGTGTGGTAACTCTGGTAGACCTCCGAATCTCGGGTTCGCTTGACTTTCGAGCGCATTGGCGACGACGTTCGGCAGCAGCGAAGCAAGTGCTGCACCACCGAGTCCGGACGCACATTTCCCGAAGAATTGGCGACGGGTTTCAAGTTTCAGATATTCCTTAATTGGGTCCATTGTGTAACTAACTCCTTGCGCGGTTACAAACCGCACTTCTAAGTGTAGAAGAGCAAGCAGTGTGCTTTTCTAACCCTTGTTCAGGACTTCGTCCAGATTGAGAATTAGGTTTGCTATCATTGTCCATGCAGCGACTTCGACTGCATCTAAGGTTTCATCAGGCGGTGATTCACCGACAGCAATTAATTCTTTGGCTGCTTCTGGGTTCGCCTCAAATTCTTGATGGTGGATTTGGAACGTCTTCAGTAGCAGTGTCTCCTCCTTCGGTTTCGGGAGGCGGGCAGTTGCCATTTCAAAGATGTAAGCGAGACGTGCTTCCGGTGTTTCGCCACCCTCCTTAATGGTGCGTTCTGCAAAAGCGCGCGCCGCTTCAAAGAACTGCGGATCGTTCATCAGCATTAACGCCTGCATCGGTGTATTGGTACGTTCACGACGGATTGTGCAGGCTTCACGCGATGGTGCGTCCAGAATATTCATCTGTGGCGGCGGTGCAGTGCGCTTCCAGAATGTATAGAGACTCCGGCGATACACCTTATCGGCACCGGAATCTTTAACAAACGTGTCAGTATTGGATCCGGTGAACCCGACGGCTTTCCAGAGCCCATCAGGTTGCGGCGGTTTGACGCTCGGACCACCAACTTTGGTATGCAACAAATTGCTGAGGGCAAGCGCGTTATCACGCACGATTTCGGCATCGAGCCGGTACCTTGGACTGCGGGAGAGCAGAGCGTTATCTGCATCGAGCTCCAATTTTTCAGGCGTAACCTGTGAACTCTGCCGATATGTTGCCGAGGTAAGCATCAGCTTCAGCATTGTTTGTATATCCCAGTCGGCTGCGATAAATTCAGTCGCGAGCCAATCAAGGAGTTCCGGGTGCACTGGCGGCGTGCCTTGTGTGCCGAAGTCTTCTGATGTTTTCACAATACCCATGCCGAAGACATTTTGCCAGAATCGATTAATCGCGACACGCGCAGTAAGCGGATGTTCCGGTGAGAGCAGCCACTTCGCTAAACCGAGGCGGTCCGGTGCTGCGTCTTCTGGCATTTCTGGCAGTATTGCCGGGGTTTGCGGATAAACCTGTTCCTCTCGATTTTGATATTCACCGCGTGCTAAAACGTAAGCACCTCTCGGTTCCTCTCGCTCTTGCATCACGAGCGTAGTCGTGAGTGACCCATCAAGTGTATTCCGCTTTCCTTGGACTTCCGATAAGTCAGCGAATAGTGTTTTCAGATCCGCGAATGCACGCTTGGCATCTTCATTGACTGCCTTATTAAGTGGGATATTCCTTCGATAGAAATCCCTGATTTGATCTTTCTGAGCGGTCTCACGTTCACCGCGAGATGTGCCAGCGATATCGACAATGTTTGATGGGATCATCGGCGACGCGCTTTCAATGCGGAAATAGAAACCGGAAGGACCTGAGTAGTTAACGACTTTCAGGAGCAGGGCATTGTTACCGGGTTTGAGTTGTACCTGAACTTGCTCTTGGTCAGCAGCGGCATCTCGTTGGACATTTTTGGCGAGGAGTTCAGTGCCGTTCATCCAAACCTTTAGTGCGTCGTTGCTCCCGATGTGCAAGAGTGCCTTCTGTTGTGTGACAGAAGATATGTTTCGGAAAAGATAGGTCGCACTGTTTTCACCGACGATGTCGTTGTGTACCTGTTCGTCAACCCAGTGTGTCTGCTGCTCCCATTTGATGGTCTTACCGTTCACCTCATAAGTATCGCCTGTGCTGACGTTTTTCGTTTCAGGTTCGTAGACCTGATAGAAAGCGAGGTTGCCGTGTTCGGCAGTGAATGGACCGGCAGCGTGCCAGTTCCCTACGGTTATTTTGGAACCGATCGGATAGATGGTTGCAGCATCTGTAAGGGCGAGGCGGAACCGCCCGAGCTGCTTGCTCCGTAAGTCATATTCGTGCTTGAGACGAATTTTCAACCTACCACCCTCTGTTCCAAAGGGTGCGGCGACGAGGAAGATGGCTTGACGATTTTCGCGCCTTCTGTCGAGTGCCCATCCGGTTTCTGGTTTATCGTCAATCGCATTTGCAACGACACCTTCAAGTTTATTTTCTCCAAGTGCTTGCTCGTGGTCAGCCCACGCTTGCACGATTTGGATAGGTGTCCATGGATCGTTAGGATCGGCGTTTTCAGTCTCACCTTCCGCGCTCGCCTCACTTGTTGATGCGCTTTCAGTTTCTGTTTGTGCATCGGGATCCGCATCAACGGTAGTTTCATCTTCCGTGTCAACGGTGGTTTCACCTTCCGTTTCTGCCTCGGTATCGGTATCAGCGGCAGGCGCACTTCCCGCTTCTGCTTCAGGGTCAACATCAGTAGGCGTTTCGCCTTCTACCTGTGTTTCAGTATTTTCTTCTGTGGGAGAGGCATCGCTATCTGCGGATGGCGCGATGAAAAGCGAGAAATCTGTCAGAACAACATTGCCGTTATCACTTCTACCGAACCCACCTTTCGGCAGGGATTCGTGCGTAAGACCTTCTAAACGAACGGCACTCCATTTTCCGGGTGGTATTTCGACAGTGACCTCGTAGGTCTCCTGTTCAGGGTTGTTACCACTGACTAATATGGAGTTGTCCTCCAAAACTTCAAGCGTCGCGTCGCCTTTTGAGTAGAGCGAAGTCGGTTTCAGCGTTGTCCAGCGCGGCATCCTATTTTCCCACGCGATCTGCGTCGCATCGAGTTCAGGGATAGGTGCTTTCGTCTGTGCATCCAACTCGGCGATCTGTTCATCAAACGCTGCGAGTTCTGCTTCCTGTTCCGGGGTCGGCAACTTCACGACAGGGGGAGAATCCTTGCGGTTGCCGTCCATCGCGTTTTCGGTGATATTGTTGAAGTAGGCGTAGAGTTGATAGAACTCTTTCTGCGTGATTGGATCGTATTTATGATCGTGGCACTGTGCGCATCCGACAGTTAATCCCATCCAGACGGTAGAGGTAGTGTCGGCTCTGTCAATCGCGTACTGAACGTAGTATTCCTCATCAATCGAACCGCCTTCACTTGTCGTGACGTGGCATCTGTTAAAGCCAGTGGCGATCTTTTGTTCGAGCGTCGGTTCTGGTAAGAGGTCCCCTGCCAATTGCTCAGTCGTGAATTGATCAAACGGCATATTTTTAGTGAATGCCTCGATAACCCAATCGCGGTAGGGCCACATTTCACGGTAATTATCTAAATGGAGTCCGTGCGTATCGCCGTAGCGTGCGACATCCAGCCAGAAGCGTGCGAGATGCTCACCGTATTCGGGCTTTGCCATGAAAGCATCAATAACTTTTTCGTAAGCGTCGGGTGAATCGTCTGCAAGGAATTGATGGATCTCTTCGCGTGTTGGTGGTAAGCCAGTAAGATCGAAACTTAGTCGGCGGATGAGCGTCCGTTTATCGGCTTCGCTTGCGGGTTGTAAGCCTTCCTTTTCAAGGCGTGAAAGGATAAAAGCATCAATGGGATTTCTGACCCAATCTGCATTCTTCACATCAGGCGGTGTCGGGTTGACGGGTGTAGTAAATGCCCAATGCTCTTCCCATTTCGCCCCTTCGCGAATCCATTGTGTGACGGCTTCAATCTGTTCTGGTGTCAACGTCTTATTGAAGCCCGCGGGTGGCATGCGGTAGGTGTCATCATCGGATATGATACGGAGATGGAGTTCGCTCTCTTCGGGTTCACCCGGGACGATTACCGGATATCCACTCGGTTCAGAGAACGCTCCCGCTTTCGTATCAAGCCGCAGATTAGCCTGTCGAGCCTTGGCATCCGGTCCATGGCAGGCATAGCAATTATTCGCAAGAATCGGACGGATGTCGAGATTGTAATCTATATTTGCTTGTTCCGTTTCGTGATGTTCTGCAAATACCGTGGATAATCCTAACACGGCAAGGCAGAAACACACCAACATGGCAGTTAGTGGTATCGTATTATTAGCGATCTTCACTGGAATTCTCTCCCTTTTCAACGTTGTAGGCAGCAGCGTGCAGATTTCCTATAAACTGCAAGCTGCAACTTGCTATAAGAATTAGCAATTGTGACGCTTCGTTAACCAAAAGGTTTAGCAATATTACTATATTTTACGATATGATTGCGTTTTTGTCAAATATTCCTACCTTCTGATTATCAGAGTCTTGCTGATGCTGGATTGTACAGAAAAGTTCTACTGTGTCGCAATTTTCTCAAAAATAATAACGTGCTGCCACGGTAGGTCCTTGAGTGTCTCTACCCAAGAAAGCGGATGCGGTGTTGCCTCCTTAATCACCTGCAATTCACTCATCTTGTGCAGTCGTTTGATCGGAACATGCGGGTCTTCGGCACGGTATTCGACAAAAACGACTCTGCCACCCGTTTTGAGACCGCTACAGATGTTCTGCATCATCTCATACGGATGGGAAAACTCATGATAGACATCTACCATAATGGCGAGGTCAACTGAATTCGGCGGCAGTTTCGGATCGGTAATCGTGCCTAAGACGCCTTTGATATTGGTGATACCTTCTTCTGCCATCTTCTCAGCAAGGATGTCAAGCATCTCCTGCTGAATTTCAACGCCGTAGATGATACCTGTCTCACCGATTTTCGGTGAGATTTTTCGAGCGATGTAGCCTGTGCCAATACCGATATCCGCAACAACATCCCCCTCTTTGAGTTTCAGCATCTCAACAAGCCGGTTCGGCATCTCTTCACGTTCACGCTCAGGACGTTCCAACCATTCCGCTCCTTGGTGCCCCATTACGCGAGAGATTTCGCGTCCCATGTAGATTTTGCCGATCCCGTCTCGGCTGGGTGTACGTTGTTCATAGTGTGTACTCGCTGGACGCGTAGGCGCGGTTTCTGATTGTGACTCACCTCTTGGTACCATTGTAACATAAGTTAGCAGACAACCCGCGCCGACAATGTATATGAAAACATAAAATTTTCTGAGCATCGGTTTTGTACTACCTTCCTTTTATCCTGGCAATCCTAAAATCCTGATTCAGATAATAGTTTTACCACCTTCCGAGATAAAGCCCTCGGTTTTCCATCGGCATTGACACCCGTTTACCCTGTTGCCGTTGTGAATCAACGATCGCGAACACCATCTCGGTGCTTCGATGGGCAAGATGAATATTGCCTTGTGTCTCGGTATCGGTGTCAATCGCATCAACGATGTCTTCAATGCAACCCACGGTACCGCTTTTCCGCTCGTAGGGTGGGAATGATGCTTCCAAAATCTCGTTAAACTGTCCTTGCCGTTTACGGAGGTAAAAACCGAGTCCATTGTTGAGCGCACGCACTGTGCCTTCGCTACAATTCACCTCAAATTCGTAAGCCGTGCCGGGGATACTGATACCGTTGATGCCATTCTGAAAACGGATAAACCCCATTACGATACCGGGATCCGATTCCGTGCGGTTGTCCTCAAAATCAGCGTCGTCAACATCAACGTTGCCTTGCACGTATTCTATTGGAGAATCGCTTGCTAAGAAGAGGAGCATATCCGCTGCATGCGTATATCCCCAAAGCGCAGAACCGCCGCTATAAGCGATAATGGAACGTCTGTCACCAAGTTCACCACTTTCGAGGATCTCACGCATTTTGATGTATCCCGGCGTGTAACGCCGCTGCGTGCCGAGGTTGAACTTGACATTGTATTTTTCGCACACCTCTACCATCGCATCTGCCTCTTCCATAGAAGCACAAAGCGGTTTATCGCAATAGATGCCCTTCACGCCGTTTTCGGCAGCAAATTCCGTAATCTCGGCATGGTTACCGGGACGTGTAGCGATGCTGACAATATCCGGTTTCTCTTGGACTATCATTTCGCGGTAGTCTAAGTAGTACTTCGGTATCTCCCATTTGTTGCAGACGTATTGTGCCTTCTCTTCAACCACATCTGCAGCGGCGACAAGTTCTGTCCGATCAAAAGCAGTATATCCTGCGGCGTGCGAATAGGGTAACGCGCCGTGTGGTGTCGCACGGACTTCCTCATCAATTGTACCGCCCATTCTGCCACAGCCAACGATGCAAACACGATATTGTGTTCCCATTGGGTCCTCCATTGCGTTTCGGTGTTGAGATCAGGAGCTCACTCCTGCTGTAAAGGTTTGTGCTAAACGGTCAACTCTACAACGTCTTGTTTGACGATTTCTTTTGTGTGTCCATAAGACGCGGTTTGCACCAGTTCCTGAACTTCAGGTGTTAAACGGTTGACAATTGTCTCCGGTAGACTTTGCTTGCCATCGTATTGTGGACGATAGCGTAGAATTAGGAAGCGTCTATCCCGATCTTTTGGTTTCCACCGTAAAACACCGTGTGTCAAGAGTTCAGAGATAACGAGAAAATCGCCCGCCTTTGGTGTGAGATTGGTAAAAACGTCGTCCTGTTCGGGATCAATGCCATCGGGTCCTGGGGTCAAGAGATCTTCAGGTCTGTCGAATTTGCTCTTATGCGAACCGGGGATAACAATAAGCCCACCGTCGCCGGGCTGCACGTCCGTCAAGTAGAAGAACGCCACGAAATCGTTACAGTAAATCTGGCTATTCTGGACCTCGTAGCGGGTAAGCCATTTCCGTCCCTCACGTGCGCAGTGCAAGCCTGCCGGATTTGTCCCCATCGGTTGCCTGTCTGGGTTGTGTTGTTCGAGTGTGAGGGTGCCAGTGACAAACCGGGGTTTATCGTAGGTAAACTCTTTGATAAGGGGCCAGATAGCGGGGTGCACCGTCATCGCCTCAAGCGACCGATCGAAAGCGAATCCGTGTTCGTATCTCCCGCCTTTGCCGGGTTCTAAATCGCGAGGGCGCGTCGTAAATCCTTCAGGACGTTCATCGAGAGGCGTATGAATGTACTGATCGACAGCCTCTTGTGCTTCCTTGAGTGCATCCCCTGTGACTGCACCTTCGATGTGCAAATAGCCTGTAACGTCAAATAGATAACGTTGTTCTGGTGTCATTTTTCGTTCCTTTTAGGTTAGTTGTACATGTTCACTTTTGACAATATCCTTGATGTGCGTATAAAATGCGGGTTGTGACAGTTCAAGGGTTTCGGGGGAAAGTCGCTTCATTACTTCAGGTGGGAACGGATCCCTGTGTCCTCTGGCGTCTTGGAAAAACTGTGTTTTGTAGCGCAAGATGAGGAACCTTCGATATCGATCCTTCGGTTTCCAGATGAGGACCCCGTGTGTCAGCAATTCGGACAGGACAATTGCGTCGCCGGCGCGTGCTGTCACATTCACTAACGCAGGATGAAGTTCATCGGGTGGATCCTCTGGATCCGGAAAAAAGAGTCCTTCCGGACGTTCAAAGTTTGCTTTGTGGGAACCCGGCAGTACAACTAAACCACCGTCGCCGGGATAGACATCGGCGAAGTAGAAGAAGACGACGAAGTCGTTGCAATGAACTTTTCCGTCCTTGACCTCATGGCGGCGTGTCTGCCATCCACAATCTTCACGGGCACAGTGCAACTTACCAATAACCTGATCGTGCTCTGGTCTCTTGGCAACGAGGCTGCCTCGATTAAAACGAGGTTTATTATCGGTAAGTTCCTTCACAATGGGCCATGTTTTCGGATGAAGTGTGAGTGCTTCAAGCGATTTGTCGAACGAAAAGCCGTTAGAATAACCCCCACCGCCATAACTAATACCGGGTGGAAGTTCGTCCTCCGGCGTTTGGACGCATCGCTCGACCGCATCTTGGGCGTTTTTCAATTCTTCATCACTGAGGACGTTTTTGAGGTGGATGTACCCCGTTAGATCAAAAAGGTATCGCTGTTTGGGTGTCATGTGCCCTCTCCATCTGTAATTGACGTATATGGTTCGCGCGAGAATTATACGAGCGATTTCTATTTTTGTCAAATGTTTTTCTCGGCAGCATCATTCAGTCCTTCTGTAGGAGGGTTTCTGAATCCCTACTCTCTGAACAAATCCGGGCAATCTCAAGAGAATTATCGGTTTTGGAATCCCAATGCTTTAGCGTTGGGAGGAAAAACCGCCCTTGTGAATTAGACCAAAACGTTGAAAAACATTTGACTTTTAGACTAAAAATACGGTATAATTATAGTATCGTGTTGGCAAGCATTGTTAGGGTAATCGCTTGATTATCTGCTTGCCTCCCCCTAACAAGGAGAGAAACGCGCGACACACGATATACCATGAAACTGACTTTCAAATATCCTGTGTATCCGACACAGACACAGGGGACAACGTTGTTTAAGTGGCTTGACCACCTTTGCGACCTTCAGAACTCTGCGCGCCACGATAGGCTTGTTGCGTATGAGACTGAAGGTGCTTTTGTTTCGCTGAATGAGCAGCAGCAACTCCTAAAGGCAGCGCGTGAGAAGTATGACGATTTCCGAGAAGTGCCACAAGATTTTCAGAACCACGCCCTACGGAGAAACGATAAGGCATTCGTGAATTTCCGCAGGCGTTGTAAGAACGGAGCTGCGAAAAAAGGGTATCCTCGCTACAAAAAGCGTGTGCGTTCTCTGACTTGGAGTCTCCGCAAATATACCAAAGTCGTTCGGAAAAAGACAAAAGAGATTGACAAACAGACGATACGCGTCCGCGAGAACCCGATACGAGAAACAGCATGGAAACATGACCGCTTGAAAGTGCCGAAACTTGGCGAAGTCAAAATCTACATGCACCGCCCGCTGCAAGGCGATCCGAAAGAAGTTTCGCTCGTCAAAAAAGCGTCGGGGTGGTATGCTCATATTACCTGTGAACTTCCTGATACGCCGAAAGTTGAACCGACAGATGCGATCGCTGTTGATGTTGGAACAACACACTATTTGACGACTTCCGAAGGTGAAAAGGAAAATAACCCTCGTTGGTATCGTCAAGCTGAAGGACTGCTACGAAAACACTCTAAAGATCTATCGCGTAAAAAGTTAGGTTCTAACCGTAGAAAGAAACAACAACACAAACTTTCCCTACACCATGAACGGACAGCAAACAAACGCAAAGACTTTATCGGTAAACTCGTCTATAAACTCTACCACCATAAAGCAAACAATGTGCTGGTAGCAGAAGATTTAGGCGTATCCAATATGGTAAAGAACAAACACCTCAGCAAGAGCATTTCCGATGCGTCTTGGGCAACCTTCTTTAAGTGGTGTGGAAACATAGCCGAAAGAGACGGTTTCCACTTCCATCAAGTTGATCCCAAGAATACATCCCAAACTTGCTCCTGCTGCGGTCAGAAGTCGCCAAAGAAACTTTCGCTGGCGATACGAACTTTTAAGTGTCAGTCTTGTGGCATGGCTTTAGACCGAGACCACAACGCTGCACGAAACATACTTTTTAAGGCAGCTGCTGCCTTTCGTGGAGAGCGGTGGGTTGCCACCCTCACTGAAGCGAGAAACACAAACGAAGCAACAAAGACCGCGGGTTTTAAACACGCTAAGCAGCTCATGCTGTTTGACGCTGTTACAACCCCAAGTCTTTAGGCTTGGGTAGTTGACTATGCACTTGCGAGCTACCGCTTTCTGTAGTAAAATGTTCAAAAACGAAAAGAGGTTGTGTATGAAACTCGGATTTGTGAGTGCAATTTTGCCGGAGCAATCATTGACAGAAGTCGTCCAATTCGCTGCTGACACCGGTTTCGATTGCGTTGAATTGATGTGCTGGCCCAAAGGAGAAGCGGAACGGCGTTATGCAGGTGTTACCCACGTTGACGTAGCGACGCTCTCCGATGCAGAAGTGGATGGAATCCTGCAATGTGTCTCAGATGCGGGGATAACAATCAGCGGCTTAGGCTACTACCCCAACCCGCTGACCCCTGATGAAACAGAGGCAGCTATCTATAGCGAACACCTCAAGAAGTTAATTCTAACAGCGGAACGTTTGTCGGTAGGCATCGTAAACTCGTTCATCGGCAGAGACCAGACGCGCACGATAGATGAGAATTGGCACCGCTTTAAGCAGGTATGGGAGCCTCTCATCCAATTCGCCGCCGACCATGGTATCCGCATCGGTATTGAGAATTGTCCCATGTTTTTCACCGAAGACGAATGGCCCGCTGGGCAAAACCTCGCCTATTGTCCCGCGGTTTGGGAACGGATGTTTGAAGAGATCCCTTTGCCGAACTTCGGGCTTAACTTTGATCCATCCCATTGTATATGGCTCCAAATAGACTACCTCAAACCACTCGTGACCTTTGCTGATCGCATCTTCCACGTGCATGCGAAAGATGTGCGATTGGACAAAGCGAAGCTTGACGAGGTAGGCATCCTCGCAACACCTCTGTCGTATCATACCCCGAAGTTACCGGGACTTGGCGATGTCGATTGGGGCAGCTTCTTCTCCGTTTTGAGTGATACCGGTTATGACGGGGCAGTCTGTGTTGAGGTAGAGGATCGGGCTTATGAGGAAACATTGGAGACGCGACAGCGTGCTTTAAGCCAAAGCCATATTTTCCTGAGACAGTTCATGGGGTAAACCCATCGCTGTAGGTGCTCGTAGGAGGAACTCCGATTTCCGACTTCGTTGACTTAGGGATATCTACGGTATAGCACCAAAAACTCAGCCCGTACGCGAAGCGGAGGGGTTTTTGCTTGGGCGTTTCCTATAGATTTACGGAAAGGAAGATGACATCTAAGACTCACCTGACCGAACCACAAGGTAAATTAGAAAACTGGTTGGATGCAGAACGTGAAGCATTGGAGCAGGCAGGCTTACGCCGTCACCTACGCACCGTCATGAGTGCCCCAACCGGGACAATCAATCTTGATGGACGGGACGTTGTGTTGCTCGGTTCAAACAACTATTTGGGGTTAAGCACGCATCCCAAGGTTATCGCTGCTGCTGTTGAAGCAACACAAATTTTTGGCACAGGGGCAAGCGGTTCCCGTCTCATTTCGGGGAATAACGAACTCTACACGACTCTGGAAACCAATCTCGCGAAGGTCAAAGGCACCGAAGCCGCGCTTGTTTTCAGTTCCGGCTATGCTGCCAATACGAGTATTATCCCTGTCCTTGTAGGTGAAGGCGATCTCATCTTAAGTGATGCGCTTAACCACGCCAGCATCATAGACGGATGCCGCCTCAGTCGTGCCACCAAAAAAGTTTATCGGCACTGCGATATGGAACACCTCACAGTTTTGTTATCGGAGTCTACTACGTTTCGGCGGCGGCTTATCGTGACAGATGGTGTGTTCAGCATGGATGGCGATATTGCCCCCCTGCCCGATATTTGTGACCTTGCAGCAGAACATGATGCAATGGTGCTCGTAGACGACGCACATGGGTTTGGCGTGTTAGGGGGAAATGGAAGCGGCACCGTTGCACATTTTGGACTGGAAAGAACAGACATTGTTCAAATGGGTACGTTCAGCAAGGCGGTTGGGGCACTCGGCGGGTATATAGCGGGGAGTCACGCATTGATTGAACTGCTTATTAACAGGGCGCGTGGCTTTATCTTCACAACAGGGCTACCACCTGCGACCTTAGCGGCGGCGAATGCTGCGCTTGATGTGATGCGTTCTGCTCCCGAATTACGGCAACGTCTGTTCTCACATGCGAAGTGCCTCAAAATAGCACTGATTGATTTAGGTTACACGCTGTTGCCGAGCGAAACACAGATTCTTCCGGTTGTGTTAGGAAATCCGCAACGGGCAACAAGCGTCGCAGAAGTACTGCTTGCTGAAGGCGTATTCGCACCAGCCATCCGTCCGCCGGCTGTGCCGCCGGACACGAGTCGCCTAAGACTTACCGTCATGGCGACACACACCGAAGCGGAGATACAGCGGGCGATTGATGGATTTGCAGCAGTTTTTCCTGAAGCTCACTATCCACAAAATGTTTAGCAGAAATTGTGCGATTAAAGCGCGATTTGTCTTTACTTTACACTGCCTCCCTATCTTCTCTTTATCTTTTGCAATTTTTCCCTCTTCGTGCTAAACTGAAGCAAATCTTAACGAAAGGCGACGGATGAAAGATGAGCATGAAAGCACACATCATTGATTTTGAGAAACAGAACCCTATTGACCGAGGCACCGGCGTGAAGACCGTTCCGTTAGCCGGTAAATGGATCGACTCCACTTCACTCACCAACGGCGTGACGATGTTTGACCCAGGTGCCGCAATTGCACGCCACTACCACAACTGCGATGAATCCGTTACGATCCTTGAAGGCGAAGCCTCCTGTGAGGTTGATGGCGAGGTTTTCACTATGAAAGCCTTTGACACGACGTTCGTTCCCGCGGGCATTCCACACCGATTTTGGAATGAGAGCGATGCACCTATGAAAATATTGTGGACGTATGCCTCTGTTAGCGTGACCCGCACCTTCACGGAAACGGGTGAAACTGTCGAGCACTTGTCACCTGGAGATCAAGCAGTTGTCAAATAATGGCGATTGAGGAGACCTAAAATGTCTGTTCAAACCTATATCAAGGACAATCAGACCGCACTCTGTGTGTTGCTGCAGGAGCTTGTCAGAATTCCTACAGTCAATCCACCCGGTGAAAATTATGCCGAGATTGTTGGGCTACTTGAGGCGAAATGTAAAGCATTGGGGATGCAGACACGGGTTGCCAAGGTCCCAAAACGTCGTGCGGAACAGGTTATCCCGAATGCAGACAGCCATCCACGACTAAACCTCATTGCGCGTTGGGATGTCGGCGCAGAAAAGACGGTGCATTTCAACGCACACTACGATGTGGTTCCCGTTGCCGGAGACTGGCGTTTTGATGATCCTTTCAGTGGTGAGATTGATGGCGAGTGGCTCTACGGGCGCGGTGCCGACGATATGAAAGATGCTATCGCAGCGCTTCTGTTTGCAATTGAGGCTGTCCAAAAAACTGGGGTTAAACCAAAATTCAACGTCGAGTGCTCATTCACCTGCGATGAAGAAACCGGCGGGCAGTTGGGGGCGGGATACGTCGTTGAGGAAGGTTTGGTCAATGCGGACTATGTTGTCAACTGCGAAGGCGGTTCGGAGATGAACATCGGCAACGGACATAACGGTGTGCTCTGGTTAGAAATTGAGGTCAAGGGCAAAGCCGCGCACGGCGCGCAGCCGGATAAAGGAATAAACGCCTTTGAGAAGACTGCCGAACTCGTGACGGCGTTGCAGCGGGTTAAACGGAATTTAAAATCGTCGGAACGGGCATTTAAACTCCCTGATGGCAGTGACCGTTATCCAACGTTAAACATCGGTGGAACCTTTCGTGGCACCGATGGCGACAAAGTTAACACTGTCCCAGCAAGCGTCACATTCTCGATCGATCGGCGGATTACGCCAAACGAGGAACTTGAATTTGCTGAGCTTGAATTGCGGGAAGCAATTTCTGGCGCATGTCAATACTACCCCGATTTGGACGCAGAAGCACGCGCAATCTTGCGAATTGAGCCGTGTTTGACGGATACTGCTTCGCCAATAGCACAGGCGTTCGCCGACGCAGTCCGTATTGTCCGTTTCAATCAACCGCGGTTTAAAGGCACCACAGGGTTTACAGACTTACACTATTTCGTCAATACAGGCTTGCCCGGTGTCGGGTATGGACCGCGGGGTGAGGGCGGACATGCCATCAATGAGCGCGTGCATATTCCCGATCTGGTCAGAACCTCCACTATCTACGCGACCTTCATGACACGCGCGGAACTATAGTCTCAGAGCAAATACAATGCAAAACCGAAGACCTGCACCCTTCAATGTAGTGGCAGAGGATACCATGGGGACAACATGGGCATTACCAGAAGGCGCGATTGCCCGATTCGGAAAAGGGGACGTAGGTGATGTAAAACTATCTCCTGATGGCACGTATTTCACCGTTGGAACAGGAGTAGGACTTTGGTGGTATGATGTCTCCTCAATGTCGCCGATTTCGTTATGGGAAACGGAACGCGGACTAATTAGTTCTGTTGATTTTTCTCATGATGGCAAATGGATTGTCATTGGCAGTTGGGATCAAGTCATTAAAGTATTGGACGTTCAAACCGGAGAGTGCGTCACGCAGATGGAGGGTCAAGACGCTTTTGGTGGGCTTGCCTGCTCATCGAACGGCAGGTGGATTGCTATTGCAGTGATGAATGGGGTTGTGAAGGTATTGGATATCCATACCGGTGAATGCGTTGCACAGATGGACCGAGGCGCGCGCGAATTTGAATCGAATGATATTCACCAGCTTGAATTTTCGCCCGATGGCAAACTTCTCGCCGCTACAGTGGACAACCCCCAACTTTCACGTGATGGACAGGTTCTGAATCCTGACACGGAAGGCACACAAACTTACGTATGGCATCCAGAGACAGGTGAGGCAATCGTCAAGTTTGCTGGTGGAAATTTTGTCTTTTCTCCGGACAGTCGTCTGTTGGCAGGTGCAGCTGCTGACGAAACCTCCGGTGCTGCTGATCGCGTTGACTGCTGCGTCTCAGTGTGGGATGTAACAACCGGTGAACGGATCTCGCACTTCTCAGCGCATACGGATTGGGTGGAGAATATAACCTTTTCGCCGTGTGGTAAATTTATTGTGTCGAGTAGTAGAGATAAAAGTTTGCGCGTATGGGACCTCGCAGCGGGTATAGAAAACAAAGTTTATACTAACTCCGAAACAGATTGGGGACTTCCATTCTACTCACCAGAGGGGCAGTTATTGACTGCCATATTTCGCTATGAGAAAACGACTGTAGCCATTGACATCTGCTGTGTAGAATCCGGTGAAAAACTACAAACAATTGAGCTTTTGAGAGGGAGCGTTGGTGCGATGTGGTTTTTCAGATGTCCACAGTTGGCTGTCGCCTACGCGCTGTCCAACAAACGGACGGATGGCAAAACACAAACATTCCCAACACTTCGTGAACCCCATTTCCCATGGCCCTATCCGAAAGTAGCTTGGTTGGATGACCAAACGCTCGTAAGTACCCGCGATTATCCAGGTATTGAATTATGGGATGTTGCCCAGAAGTGTCCACGCGAAACATTGTTGAAGGATGAGAATATTTATACGTACACTGTTTTGCCTTGTGGAAGGATACTGGGCACCCGCCTCCACAATGAGACCAAGGTATGGGATGCCAGCAATTCGGACGAACCTGTCGCTGAGTTCACAGCACCTAAAGAACCTTCAGAATGGGTGCGTCACGAGGTGTTCGCTCCCACTGGTGATCGGATCGCAGCGGGGAGCAGAGAAGGCACGGTTTATGTATGGAACTTCCAGAACCCAGAGGAGCCAACGCTGCTTACCGGACATACGGATTACGTTACATCGCTGGCGTTTTCGCCAGATGGCAAGCGGTTAGCCAGCGGGGCGAGCGATGACACCACTCGCTTGTGGGATGTTGAATCAGGCGAGCAAATTGGGACACTACCTCTGGATGAACCTCGCTGCACTGAAGGGATAGCGTTCTCGCCGTGTGGTAAGATAATCGCGGGAGGAATGGACAATGAAATCCGATTATGGTGCGCTGAGCAACTGACAACGTTGCGCACGATACCGCAAACTGAGAACAGCCGACGGACGTATGATGCCCTTACTTTTTCGCCGTGTGGTAAGTATCTCATATCGGGGACTTGGTGGCAAAGGGGAATGGAGAAGATGGCAATCCGATTGTGGGAGGTTGCCACAGGTGAGAATATCCATACCTTCTGGGGTCATACAACGGACGTGCAGTCACTTGCCTTTTCACCAAATGGCACACTGCTGGCGAGTGGAAGTTTTGATGGCACTATTCTGCTCTGGGATGTGAAGCCCTTCATCGGTTCTTAAAGCAACGGATGCTGAATGCCAAATCTGTTAAGGAGTGAATATCATGCAAAGCCGCAGACCAGCACCACTTAACGTTGTTCCAGGTGACCCTGAAGGGACAACATGGGCATTGCCAGAAGGCGCAATCGCCCGATTGGGAAAAGGAATTGTATTATCTGGTGCGGGACCGAAACTGGCACTCCCACCCGGCGGTGTGTATTTCGCCGTTCAAACTCGTATAGGACTCTGGTGGTATGAAATGTCGTCAAAGTCACCGATTGCGTTATGGGAAACGGAGCGAGGGTTGATCGCCAGTGCTGATTTTTCACCGGATGGTGAGTGGATCGCTATCGCCAATTGGGATGGTATCCTCAAGGTGATGGGTGTTCGGAGTGGTGAGTGCATCGCACAGATGAAGCGGATGGAAGAGCAGAATATCTATGCACGTGTTGTCTTTTCTCCAGATCGCAAGTGGATTGCCACCGCGAATCAAGATGGCAATGTTGAAGTATTGGATATTCATCAAGGTGAGTGCATCGCACAGATGGATCGAGGGAAACGTGATACGGAATCGAACGATGTTTCCCATCTTGAGTTTTCGCCAGACAGCAAATTCCTCGCTGCGACAGTTCACAATCCTAAACTTTATTCGGTCCACGACGGTAAACTCATTAACCCTGACACGGAAGGCACGCAAACTTACGTATGGCACCCGGAAACAGGCGAAGCGATTATCAAGTTTGCGGGTAGTAAGTTTGTCTTTTCTCCGGACAGTCGTCTGATAGCGTGTGCGTGTCCGGATGAAACCTTAAGCAAAACTGAGGCTGCCGATAGTATTTACAATTTTATCTCTGTATGGGAAATTGCGACGGGTGAACGCTTCGCTTACCTCACAGAACATAGCAAGTGGGGTCATCGTATTGTTTTCTCACCATGTGGTCTATTCTTAGCATCATCTGCATCAAGGGGTGAAGATGGTGAAGAAAAAATACTGCGTGTATGGGAACTCCGAAAGGATGTACAAAAGATGGTTTATACGGACTCAGGTAAATCCTCGAAAGAGCCATTCTACTCACCAGAAGGTGTGTTACTTGCTGCTGTTGATAGGCAAGATACGATTGAGATTTGGAATATGGAACGTCGTGAAAAACTACACACGATCGAATTGCACCCGAAGAGTATTGATGCCAAATGGTTTAAAAAATTTCCACACTCGGCTATTACCGACAAAAAGACTGAGGTTGGTAATATTCATACATCTTCAACGCTTCGTGAGTTTGCTTGTTATCCAGATCCCGTACTGTTTTTACCAGACGGAGAGACGCTGGCGACAAAAGGATATCGCACCGGTATTGTGTTATGGGACGTTGTACGTAAGCAGAGTCGGGAAACATTACTAAAGAACACACGTATCTCTTCTTTTACTGTTTTGCCGTGCGGAAAAATGCTGGCTGCCAATGTGCAAGACGAAAATGTTACGGTGTGGGATGCTGAGAAACCTGACGAACCGATTGCTGAATTTACTGAAACCGAACAGGCACAATTGATATGGAAAACCGCATTTGCCCCGATAGGCGAACGACTTGCAGTCGGAAGTAGAGAAGGTACAATCTATCTATATGATTTCAAACGTAACGAAAAGTTGAAACCGCTCACAGGGCATACAGATTTCGTATGGTCGGTGTCGTTTTCACCGGATGGCAAGCGACTGGTCAGTAGTTCAAGCGATGAAACCTCCAGGTTGTGGGATACTGCATCGGGTGAACAAATTGCGACATTTCCCTTAGATGAACCTCGTACATTTATGAAGGTAGCGTTTTCACCGTGTGGCGGCATAATTGCTACAGGGATGTTCGGTGAACTTCGGTTATGGTGCGCCGAAACGCTAACAACGCTTTTGGAGATACCGCAGCCACAGACACAGAAGCCGTACGCCCTCGCTTTTTCACCGTGTGGTAAATATTTCGCATCGGGGACTTGGTGGCGGAGGGAGGAAGGAATGGCGAAGATGACAATTCGGTTGTGGGATGTTGCTACTGGTGAGGAGATTACTACCTTTTGGGGACATCCAACGGATGTGCAGTCGCTCGCCTTTTCGCCAGACAACACGCTTCTCGCAAGTGGAAGTCACGACTGCACAATCCTGCTGTGGGATCTAAAACCCTTCATAGACGTTTAAAGTCTCATTAGGTGTGATTTCCTTGCTATCTTACCCTTCTAAGGACGGTATAGGCTGTCCGTTTCGGTTTGATTTCTTGCCTTGGATGTGTTATCATTTTCATATCACATTTGCAGAACTATCTATTGTAGGGAAGCTTACTATTATGATTATCAATCGGCTTATTGCAAAAAACTGGCGGAATTTTCAACAGATTAATGTTCCTCTCAGGGAGCGTCAGTTTATTGTCGGTCCAAATGCGTCAGGTAAATCTAACCTGTTAGACATTTTTCGTTTTCTCCGCGATATCGCGAAAGCCGAAGGTGGCGGTCTCCAAAAAGCAATCAATGACCGAGGTGGTGTTTCCAAAATTCGGTGCCTATCCGTGGGGCAAGACCCAGAGATTGCCATCGAAATTCATATCGCGGACACGCCAGATGCCTCTGCCATGTGGCGATATAGCATCGGGTTTCGTCAAGCAGATCTTGGACATTGCCAAACGCATCTCACTTATGAGCGCGTCTGGAGAGAGGATGAACTCCTTCTTGATAGACCGGATGCAGATGACAACGAAGATCCAGATCGCCTTACCCAGACCGCACTTGAGCAGATCGCTGCCAATGCGAAGTTCCGAGAGATTGGCGGATTTCTTCGGAATGTCACCTATCTCCATCTGGTCCCGCAACTCATTCGTTTCGCTGATTCGATACAAGGTAAAATTATTGAAGACGACCCTTTTGGTCAGGCTTTCCTTGAAAGAGTCGCGGGTGTGCATCCGAGCACCCGTCATGCTCGCCTCAAAAGGATTGAACGGACCCTCAAAATCGCTGTCCCGCAGTTTGAAAAATTGGAATTTATTCGTGACAACAGAGGTCGTCCGCACCTACAAGCACATTACTCACACTGGCGTTCAAATGAACAAGAACAGCACGAAGACCAATTTTCGGATGGAATGCTTCGTCTTATTGGACTTTTGTGGTCTCTTCTTGAAAGCAACTCAGTCATATTATTAGAGGAACCGGAACTCTCTTTAAACATGGGCATCGTTTCTAAACTCGCGCCTTCTATCTCGCGCCTGCAAAGAAATCGAGGATCTCAGGTGTTGGTTAGCACGCAAAGCGATGTCCTGCTTATAGAACCCGGCATTGATGGTAGAGAGGTTCTAATGCTCACACCCAGCAAAGAAGGAACGGTAGTCAAACCTTCCTCTGATTTTGATGATGTATGTGTGCTTCTTAAGAATGGGTTTACAGTAGGTGAAGTTGTACTCCCGCAAACCCACCCTAAGCATATTGGGGGGTTGGTTTTACCAGAATGAGCATAACCAACGTAATCTTGGCGGTTGAGGATGAACTTAGCGAATCAATTTCAACGCAAATTCTTAGACATTTTGACATTGAAATTTGGTACACGATTCGAGGTAAGGGAAATGTTCCACTTCGACAAAAAGCACCCGAACTCAATCGATCTGCTAATGGAGCAGCTATTTTTCTCTTGACAGATTTAGACTCGCCCCGGGAGTGCCCACCAAGACTTATCCGCTCGTGGATTAAAGGACCTCTCAATCCAAAATTTTTCTTTCGTGTGGCAGTTATGGAGGTTGAAGCTTGGGTGATGGCGGATCGGATGGGATTTGCAGCTTTTCTATCTGTCCCCTTGCATCGAATCCCGTCGTCGACGGACAACATTTTGAACCCCAAAGAGTTTCTTTTGTCACTCGCCCGAAGAAGTAAAAAGAAAATGGTCCGTGAAGCATTAGTACCGACACAAGGTTCAACACTCGGCATTGGTAATCAATATAACACGCTTTTAAGCGAATTCGTTCAAGACCACTGGGATTTGGAACGCGCCGCTACCGCCTCTCCAAGCTTAAAACGAACATTAGACCGAATCAGTCAAGTAATTGGGACGCGTGATAGCCAGTGAAAAAGAGATTCCAACGCCACATTGAAGATTTCACCTGCGCACATTGCGGTGCCGCTGTCAAAGGAGATGGCTACACCAACCACTGTCCAGAATGTCTCTGGAGCCAGCACGTTGATGTGAACCCCGGTGACCGGTCCGCGTCCTGTCGAGGGTTGATGGAACCGGTAGGGTTTACCGTAAGGCACGGCAATTATATCCTGACACACCGCTGCACGACGTGCGGCATAGAAAAAAAGAACAAGACATCAAAAAATGATAACTTTGAAGCCATCCTTAGCCTACAAGGAGAAATAAATGTCTAAAAAAGGAATTCTGGCGATCGTATCTATCTGTATTGCTGCTATTGTTGCCATCGTTTTGGCAGTAATGCTCTATTCAACTTCGGACGAACTCAAACAGACACAGACGGAATTGGCGACGACCAAAGCGACTTTGCAAACGACTGAGACCGCTAAAGTCGATCTGGAAAAGAAGTTAGCTGAAACGCAAGCCACGCTGGAGGAGACGCGTTCAGAACTCAGCCAGACGCAGGAGATATTGCAAAATGCAAGCGAAGCCGCTCGGAAAATCGCAGCTGAACGGAACGCACTCCAGCAGGACAAAAGCGCACTTGAGCAAGAGAAAGAAAGTCTCCGCGCAAAACTTACTGAGATTGAATCTGAATTACAGAGGATTCGGGAGCAATCGCAACGTTCAATTGCGGCTATCCAAGAGCGGTTTAAAGATACAGTGGGTGCTGTGTTAGATGAGGCAGGACGATTGACACTTGATGTTAAAGGGAAAATTCTGTTTGAAACAGGCAGCGCGATTCTGAGTGCCGAAGGAAAAGAACTTCTGGACGCAATTTCGGAAGAAGTGTTGCTAAACGCAGACTATTCGGATTACGCGATACGGATTGAGGGACATACGGACAATACACCTATCGGCGGCTCGGCACTGCGGAATTGGAACCTCTCCACCGAACGCGCAATCGCCGCTGTAAAATACTTGCAAGAACACGCCAACGTCAGTGCGGAACGTTTAGCTGCGACAGGATACGCCTTCTATCAACCCATAGATACCGCCGAAACACCGGAAGCAAAAGCCAAAAATCGGAGGATCGAAATTATACTCGTGCCACCCCAAGATTTTTTATCTGAACTGCTGACATCGCTCCAAAAAGTGATGGAATCTATTGAGGCGAAGGTGTCTCAGTAGTTTTATCCACTTTTCTTATCTCAGCAATCGCGCGTTTTGCCTCGATTATAAGTTTTGTTGCTTGTGTGATGAGTCGTCTCGTTTCCTTGATCTGTTCAAGCATCTGCTCATTTGACCATGAGACGACAACGAGATAGTTTAATTCGTCTGGGTTGTTCAACGTCTCGGCACCGAGTGCGACCTGAAGTCCACTTGACGTGATATACCGCAGCCCCGCGTTCACACCTGTCCCATCGAATTCCAAACTCGTCGTAATATCACCTCTCGCGAAAGCCGGTTGAAATTCCTTGCTCAACCCAACAAATAGACCCATAGGGCTTTCCTCAAGCGCAAAACGCTGCGTCCCCATACCGATGTGTCCAGAGAATTGGTGAATCCGCGGCAAGTTAAAGGTTTTACTGATCGCAAGAAACGCTGAAGGGGTTTCATTTGCTTCCGCTTCCGAGTCCCATGGAAGAAGTTTATTGCCGACGTTCTCAATCCCTATCGCCACACTCGGAATTGCCCCAACCTCTTGTTCCCTTAAGAGTTGCACTTTCAGATTTCCAGTCCGTTCGGTGGAAGGTTCAGAACCGTGTTCATTCCACAGATGTGTCAGTCCAATTTCAACCCGATCGAGCAGCCCAAAATTAAGGCGAACCGCAACGGCATCGCCGAGGGCGTTATTCTCGTTAGTTAGGGATGTATTTTCAGAAGGATGTTGGAAGGCGATATACGTGCTTGCCCCGAATATCCCGTGTTTCAATACATTACCCGTTGGTATATCCACCAACCCACTTTCCGTGAATATTTCACCCCTGACTGGGTTAGAAACCGTGATGGATGCTGAAATGAGGAGGAAAAGCAAAGTCAGGTGTCGAACCATTAATGTTACCCCATATACTGGATACCGGAGGACGTACCGATAATAATCTTGTCAGCACGGTTGACGAAAATCCCGTTCTCCACCACGCCCGGAATATTGTTTAGCTGCAGTTCAACCTCTGCCGGTGCCAGGATACCATCAAAATGGCAGTCGAGGATATAATTACTGTTGTCGGTGATTAGCGGGTTTTGCTTGCCGTCCTGAGTGGATGCGACGCGTAACGTTGACCTTCCACAAATCCGATTGACCTCAGTTTGCGTGGCTTCCCACCCAAACCGCACAATTTCGACAGGAAGCGGAAACGTCGTGCCGAGAACACGTGACACCTTACTTTCATCAACGACAATCAGTATTTTTTGCGACGCGTTGGCGATAATCTTTTCCCTGACGAGTGCTGCGCCACCACCTTTGATGAGGTTGAGGTCTTTATCGACCTCATCGGCACCGTCAATCGTCAGATCAATGGTAGAGTGTGTCGCGAGCGTTGTGAGTGGTATCTTTTGTTCTAATGCGATTTTCTCGGTCCCCTCGGAAGTAGGAATACCGATAATATCAAGTCCTTCTCGCGCCATCGTGCCGAGTTTCAGGAGCGCGTAATAGACGGTGGAACCCGTTCCTAATCCGACAACCATGCCCGATTGGATACTCTCTGTCGCTTTTTCTGCAGCAATCTTTTTCTGATTTTCAGTGTTCATGATGTATATTAGTTTACCAGAAGATACCCTTGAAATCAAGTTTTTATGTAGTTATCGGTCATCAGTTATGAGTTCGATTTTTCTGCGAAAAAACCTTTCAGTTTTCAGTTAAAGAGGTTTGCCGTGGAACCTTCACAGAAAACGTAGCTGTTCCAAGGACTGTTTTACTTAACTGATAACCGATAACTGAAAACTATAAATAACTGACAACTGATAGCACTGATAGCCAATAAAACTTTTGATTCTTTTTCCCAATTGTGCTAAAATAACCCCTATGAGGAATAAGATTCGCCATAGTCAACTGGTAGTTGGGCAATTAGTCGCCGAACCCGGAACTCGGATGGAAGGACATATCAAGGTCGGCAGCATGCCTGACGGGACGGCTGTCCGGCTGCCTGTTGTCCTAATCAACGGGAGGTACCCCGGTAAAACGCTCTACATCCAAGCGATCAGTGATGGAGACGAACTCAATGGAATTGCTGTTATTCACAAGGTGCTCTCTACGATCACGCCCGAGCAGTTGCACGGCAGGATTATCGCCGTTCCGCTCGTCAACTTCCACGCATTTCACACGAAACAGGCACTAAACCCCGTGGATAACCGCAAGATGAACCGATGTTTCCCAGGGAAACGGGACGGGACATCGAGCGAGCGGATAGCCTATCACCTATTTCAGCGCGCTATTAAACAAGCCGATTACTGCCTCGACCTGCACCAAGGCGGCGTACACCCGATGATTGATGAAGTACGTGTCCGTGTTGACGGAAAGCATGCCCTACATAATGAATGCCTTGAACTTGCACGTGTCTTCGGCATAGGACATATTCTCAATCAGAAGGGACCGGACGGACAACTCGCACAAGCGGCACCAGAGCTCGGCATTCCCACCATCGATCCCGAATTGGGAGGAACCCACGGATGGGATGTGGAGAGCATCGAAAAAGGCGTGCGTGGTGTGTTCAATGTCCTGCAATACTATAAATTCATTGCTGGAACACCGCAGATTCCTGAGCGGCAAATCGTTGTTAAAAAATTCGTACCGCTCCTCAGCAATGAAGGTGGGTTTGTTTATTACAAAGCGGAGTTGTATGAGCAACTTGCGATGTATCAACATGTTGCTGACATCTGTGACGTGTTCGGCAATGTCCGAGAATCCGTCCGTGCCCCAGTCGATGGTGTTTTCTGGGCAAAGCCCGTCTATCCAATGGTAGCGAGCGGGGGCATCATCGGAAAAATCGGGACACCCATTGAGTATCTCTAACAATTACGACATCTTTATAGGAGGAAACGGCTTGCATAAGCAGAATCGCAAAGCCTTCATTGAAAAAATGGGACCTGGAGGGGTCGCTATCTTCGCCAGTGCACCACCGGCAATATGGAATCACGACACCGAATATGTGTATCGTCCGGATCCGAATTTTTATTACTTGACGGGGTTTGAAGAACCGGAGTCGATCTGTGTCATCGCGCCTGATCATCCGAAGCACCAATATATTCTTTTCGTCCGCCCAAAAAACAGACAGGCGGAGATATGGAATGGTAAGCGCGTCGGCGTTAAGAATGCTCGTAGACACTATGGGGCGGATAAAGCCTATTCAATAGAGAAATTCAGTGAAAAAATCGGGAAGTATCTACAGGGTGCTGAAAGACTTTACTATACCCTTGGTTCCAATCAAGATGTTGATACCGAAATCCTTACGCGCTTCACGCAGTCTGTCAGGTCACGAATTCGCTCTGGGAAAGGGTTTGACACGCTGGTTGACCCGAGTCCGATTCTCAGTGAACTGCGGTTAATCAAAAATGAGACGGAACAACAACGTCTCCGATTGGCGACGGAAATTACAGCCGCCGGTCACGTTGCGGCAATGAAGGCGATTCGACCAGGGCTGTATGAGTACGAGTTGGAGGCTCTCGTTGATTCGACATTCCGTATGAACGGCGCGAACGGTGCAGCTTTTCCTACTATTGTTGCGAGTGGCGGAAACGCGACGACGCTCCACTACACAACGAATGACTGCCGAATTGAAGACAACACGCTCGTACTTATTGACGCAGGCGCAGAATACGAACGCTACTCCGGCGATGTAACCCGCACCTTCCCCGCAAATGGCACTTTCACTGACGCACAGAGAGAAATCTATCAGCTTGTCCTTGAAGCGCATTATGCCATTATTGACTGTATCCGTCCCGGTGTTTCTATTGACGAACCACACCAAGAATCGATTGAGTTGTTGACGGAGGGTATGCTCAGTCTCGGTCTGCTCAAAGGAAAAGCGAAGCAATTAATAGAAAAAGAGAAATACCGAAAGTTTTACATGTACCGCGTCGGACACATGCTCGGTTTAGATGTACACGATGTCAATTGTGTCCACGAATCGAGCGGTGATTTCAAAACCTTCCAACCCGGGATGGTGATGACGATTGAACCGGGGCTTTATATCGCTGAAGATAGAGGGAATGTTCCGCCAGCCTACTTAGGTATCGGTGTCCGCATAGAGGACGATATCCTCGTCACTGAGACCGGTTGTGAGGTGTTAACAAGCGGTGTTCCGAAAGAGATTGATGAAGTTGAAGACCTTATAAACTCGACAAAGTGGTAAGCACACACCATGCTGGTGTTTCTTGAAGGAGTTTTGTCATGATTGAAGAAGTAAAAAAAATCGTGGCAGAAGAGAAAGACGAAATTCGCTCTAATAACGGAGGAAACAGATGCCAAAACATGGAATTCCGAAGCAAAAAAAGATGAGAGGCATGAACAAGTACCAGAAAAAAGCGCATCGTCGTCGTGAAGATAGGTTGCGCGGTAATGAGGTAGAATACTACCTCTCTCTCGCGTATTCTTCCAACCCGGATGATCGCGTCGAAGCGATGGATAATCTCTGTCCCTGTCATGTTCGGAAAAGCGTTGACAAAGTTTGGGTAGCACTTTACAAAGGGTTGGTTGACTCCGATCTGCGTGTCCGCAAAGCCGCGTGGCATACACTCGAGGACGGCGGGAATCCGAACGATCCGAGACTGCAACCGCTCCTTGAAAAGATCGCCAAAGAGGAGACCGATGAAAAGCTTCGCCAAAATGCACTTGACCTCATCGCTGCGACCCGAAAAATTGAAGAACAGAAGGAGATGCTGTTGGGACAGAAAGCGCACACCTTTTCTGGGCGATGCGATTGGTGTGGCGCGTCAAATGTGCCGGTCAGTCACGATTACGAAACCGAGTTTGAGACGAACGGTGCCAAACGCTTTGCCTTGGTCTGTGCGGCGTGTGAAGTTTGACACTGCTGCTTGCTGGACCCTGTCATCCGTGGCGTTCGCCAGAAAACTAATGATAATACAGATAATTAGTTCGCAGTTTCCTTTCTCCACCCTCAAAAACGAGAGAAAATAAAAAAACTTGAAGGAAAATTGATTCCGATACAACAAACTAAACAACATCGCGGTTTGTATGTACGATCTACCCTTCTAAAAAAATTGAAGGGAAATCAATCCTGAGGCAACAAACCAGATAAGATACTGACAAAGCGGGTATGATATGATTCCTGATGATGTATATGTACACCAAACAGTAGAAGGCGATGCCGAGGCATTCAACGAGCTCGTCAATCGGCATCATTCAAAGATTTATGGGCTTGCCTACCGGATGCTTGGTAATCCAGAAGATGCCGCTGATGCAACGCAGGAAACGTTTTTAGAGGCATACAAATCAATTAAATCGTTTCGGTTTCAGTCGCAGTTCGGGACATGGTTATATAGTATCGGCATCAATACGTGCCAACAGCATATTCGTAAATCGCAATCGCATGAACGCAAGCTTACCGCTTACACCAGAGAAACAGAGATTGATAGCGCAGCTTCTGAAGAGGACTCACCTGAACGGTCGGTGATTAAGACCGAGCAGAGCGAGGTGGTCCAGGGTGCTATTAATCGTTTACCAGCAAAGCAACGCGAGGTCGTCACACTTTATTATATGCAGCACCTTAAATACCGGGAAATTGCTGATATCTTAAAGTGCTCAGAAGGCACTGTGGCTTCACGGTTGAATCAGGCACTGAAAAATCTCAAGCGGAAGTTGAGCAAATATTATCTCTAAGGAAGGGAGTATCTCAATGAATTGCGAACAAACTCTTAACAATCTACCGCATCTTGTCGTGAAAAAGGATGCTCAGATGGCAGATCCAATTTCTGAGGAAGTTTCACGGCGGGCGCTTTTGGAACATCTACGGACCTGTCCAGAATGCCAGATGGAATACGAAGCGTTGTGGAACACCGCGAATATATTGGAGAACGCAGAGGCACCGATTCCACCGCCAGAATTAGTAGGGAACATTCAACAACGCGTCCGGCAACTCCACCGACGACGACAACTCGCGTTCTTCGCGAATCCGTTAGCGTGGTGTTTTGACCGCTTGAAGTTGGAACTTTCTCCGAAATTTGTCAACGCTATTGCCCCGCTTTTCTATCTCGTTGCTTCCGGTTTTGTCCTCAAAGTTGCGTTCTTTACAGACCCAATAGAACCAGAGTTCGACTTAACTGCGATGGAAAAAACACGGCTCCAATACGTCAAAATCTCACCGTCTCCATGGGCAGTGATTAAAGACACCAATACAAAAGTGGAGGACATACACACGCAACAGCAATCGATAACTACTGTTCAACACGATCCTGATTATTTCTTCAGTGCAACGCCAGATGCGTCGAGGATGTGGCACACCGATACCCCAGGTTACGAAAAGCAGACAGGTGAAGCCAGCGTCGTCAACTATTCGCAAGATGGTGCGAGCGAGAAACTTACTGTATTTTGGAATCATATTAAAACGGCGTTGTAAGATTATAGTTCCGGTTTGTGAGCGCATTCATTTTCGACGGGGACTCTCGAAATCCTTCCTTTTGCCCCGGCGCGGTTTAGCGACCGCGCCTATACCCTCCTTTAGTTTTTTTAATACCCTTGCCAAAATTTAAGAATTGACACGCGACTGCTTTTTGTGTATAATTGCCTAAAGTTTAGCGTACCCTCTAAGGTAATCCAAGAGAATGGCTTCAGTAGAAAAAACATCTCACGAAAAACCGCTCCTGGAAATTTCTGGTTTAAAAACGGTCTTTCCAACAGACGATGGCATCGTGAACGCTGTAAGTGATGTTAGTTTTGAAATCGGTCCCGGACAGACCGTCGGCGTTGTCGGCGAAAGTGGCTGTGGGAAAAGCATCACTGGGCTATCCCTGCTTCAACTCGTCCCATCGCCCGGACGAATCGAAGCGGGCGAGATCCTGTTTCGTCGCAATGGTGATGATGAACCACTGGATATCGCTCAGGTGTCCCCGAAAAGTGAATTGATGCGCCAAATCCGCGGCAACGAAATTGCCATCATTTTCCAGGAGCCGATGACCTCCCTCAATCCAGTTTATACTGTCGGGAACCAGATTGCCGAAGCAATTGTGTTGCACGAGCAGGTTGACAAAAAAACGGCACGCGAGCGTGCAATTGAGATGATCGCACGCGTCGGCATACCTGCCCCTGCGCAACGCGTTGATGAATATCCGCACCAACTCTCCGGTGGTATGCGTCAACGTATCATGATTGCGATGGCACTCTGTTGTTCTCCCATGTTACTCATCGCTGATGAACCGACAACAGCACTTGATGTGACGATCCAGGCACAGGTACTCGGTCTGATGCAGGAACTGCAGGCGGAAATGGGAATGGCGATTATGCTCATCACCCATGATCTTGGTGTGATTGCGGATCTCGCTGATGAAGTCGTTGTCATGTACGCCGGGCGTGTCGTCGAAAGAGGCACCGTTGATGACATCTTCTATAATCCGCTGCATCCTTACACGCAGGGATTGCTAAAATCTATACCCGTCCTCGGGAAAACACCGCAGAAAACCTTGCCCTCTATACCTGGAACAGTGCCGCATCCGTTGGGACTGCCGGTAGGGTGTTCATTCCAACCTCGGTGTTCGGAACGGATGTCGGAATGTGAGCAGATGCCGGAACTCGCGATAGTCAATGCGGAAGCGGAAAGTTGTAGGCATGCTGTCCGATGCTGGCTTCACACAGATTTTTAATTTATTTCTTTAGTGCAGGGTTTTTGCTTGGGTGTTTTTTCAGATATACGTTGATTAACATTATTCACGAACTCACCTCATCGAGCCGAAAGGTATAATTAAAAATGAAATTGCTTGAGGTAAACGACCTCAGAAAATACTTTCCTATACAAAAAGGCATCTTTCAACGTACCATCGGTTATGTCAAGGCGGTTGATGGTATCAGCTTCGACGTGCATAGCGGTGAAACGCTTGGTCTTGTTGGTGAGAGTGGTTGTGGAAAGACGACAGCTGGTCGATGTTTACTCCGGTTAATTCCACCGACAAGTGGAAGTTTCATTTTCGGCGAGGAACAGGTGGATCTGGCGAAATTGACACACCGAGAGATGCGCCCCTTTCGCAGACGCATCCAGATGATTTTTCAAGACCCTCACGCCTCGCTCAATCCACGGATGACGGTAGGAGATATCGTCGGAGAACCGATGCGCGTCAATCAGACCGAAAAAGGGACAGCACTTCAAGACCGAATTGTTGAACTGCTGGAATCCGTAGGCTTGCAATCGCAGGATATACGCCGTTATCCACACGCCTTCAGCGGTGGACAACGCCAACGCATTGGTATTGCGCGGGCGTTAGCACTCCAACCTGAACTCATCGTCGCAGATGAACCGGTCTCAGCATTGGATGTTTCCGTCCAAGCACAGATTCTCAACCTACTCGCAGAACTCCGCGAAGAATTCAATCTCTCTTATATCTTTATTGCACACGACTTGAGCGTTGTTGAACATATCAGCGACCGTGTTGCAGTCATGTATCTCGGCAAAATTGTGGAGATCAGCGACGCTGAAACCCTTTATCAATCCCCGAAACATCCCTACACCGAAGCGTTGATATCTGCCGTGCCGCTCCCAGATCCGAATGCACAGCGGAGACGGGAACATATCCGCCTTGAGGGAGATGTCCCGGATCCTTCACAGCCACCGACTGGATGCTATTTCCACCCGCGGTGTCGTTATGCGACGGATATATGCAAACAGGAAACACCAGAACTCCGTCAGGTAGCACAGGGCGTTCGGGTAGCATGTCACCACAGCGATACTTTGGAATTACAGGGGGTTTAGTGATGTCAAAACAAAAGATGTCTCCAGATGAACTCTCAGCGTGTAGGAAGCAGCTGGCACGGCAGTGGAAGAGCCGAGTAATGGACGAAAGTTTGCTCCGTCGGGCATGGGACACTGCATATCAAGTAGCGACACTGCTTTATGAAGAGTTCGGTGCAACCCAAGTCACTGTCTTCGGTTCACTCACAGAACCGATAGCGTTCACAAGCAGATCAGATATTGATATCGCTGTGTCCGGACTCTCCACGGATGATTATGATAAAGCGTGGAGAAGGGTTATGGACTTCAAATCAGGATTTAAAATAGACTTCATTAACTTCGATACGTCGAAAGGGCACTTCCGGGAGCGAATAAAATACCAAGCGATTCCTATTGAAAAAGGAGCCCACCCAGGATTATGGCAGACACTTTACAAACACTTACAGCGACAGGTTTTTCCTACTGAGGATGGAGACATTTACGAAATAAACCGCAAAAGACTCACACAACGCATCAATGATGAACTTGATAAAATAAATGGAACGCTTGAAAGAATTCAAAGAGGATTGGATAATATTGAGGAGGTTCCCACTGATGTCACGGAATTTATTGAAAATACAATCGCTACAGATCTTGCTGATGTCTATAATGGCATAGAGCGGATTTTTGAACGGATTGCGCGTGAAGTTGATACGCTTATGCCGACGGGGAGTAGATGGCATAAAAACCTACTTGCGCAAATGGCAGAAAAGCGACCGGAACGCCGTCCAGTGATTTCCGAAAATACACGTCGCGAACTGGAAGAACTTTTAGAATTCCGTCACAAGGTGAACAACATTTACGGCAGGGAATTGAAATATGAAAAGACCATACCGCATGCGAAATCCATTGGCGAACTTTTTGAACATGTCTCTGAAGATATGAACAGATTCACAGATTCCCTCGTCAGACGCGAGGAGGACGTTTGAGATGCACGAAACAACGCGAACTTTCCAACCTACCCTGAATTGTATTAAACTACTGTTCATCTTATCCATTCTTATTGTTGGGTGTTCGAGCGGTCAATTAGAGGATACCTCTGATTTTCCGAGTGGAGTTGAGGCGAAAGAGGCGCCGATGTGGGCAAAACAGGTCGCGGAGGGTAAACTTCCGCTGCTTTCAGAGCGGCTTCCAGAAAATCCGCTCGTTGCTAAAACCGATTTCGACGGATATGAACGTCCCGGTCCCTACGGCGGGACATGGCACCGGTTTCACACACATCCAGATTTAGGGACGTGGAAGATGACAGCGGGGTATGCCCCCCTCATCCGTTGGAAATTTGATGCATCCGGTTTGGAACCCGGTTTAGCAGAATCGTGGGAGTTTAACGAAGATGGCAGTATGTTGACGTTGCATCTCCGCAAGGGGGTCAAATGGTCAGATGGGCATCCGTATACTTCTGCCTCATTTGCCTTTTATTATGACCTCTGTCTTGATGAACGGCATAAGTACGGCGCGCCCGTTTGGTGCAAAGTAAACGGCATCCCAATGGAAGTTGAGACACCAGATGATTACACGATTGTAATGAAATTTGCGGGTCCCAACTGGCTCGTGCCGCTTTGGTTGGCAACCGGATTTTGGTGGTGCAACCAATACAATATTCCACAGCACTACATGAAGCAGTTCCATCCCGACCACAACCCCGAATATGACGATTTCATTCGATTCGAGAAAGAAAACATCCCACACCAGAACCCAGGACGTCCAACGTTGTGGCCCTGGCGAGTAACGAAATATGAAAAGGGCGGCTTCCGTGTTGAATTAGAACGCAATCCATATTATTACGTCGTTGATGAACTTGGTAGGCAGCTTCCGTACATTGACAGAGTCAAGACCAGTTTAGTACCCGAACCACAGGTACGCGTCCTCAAAATCCTCGCTGGGGAAATCGATTGCCAATACCGTGGAATGGAACTCCGGGATCTTGCCCTTTATCTGAAAGGACAAGAGAAGGGTAGCTATAAAGTACGTCGCTGGAAAAGCACGGCTGGCGCGCAACCTGCTATCCTGATTAACTGGACCGCGCCCGATCCAGTGCTAAGAAAACTCATCCGCGACCAACGATTCCGAAAGGCACTCGCTTATGGCATTGACCGCGTGAAATGTAACGAAATCGCATGGCGCGGGTTGTTAGAACCGCAGGCAGCGACAGTTAGCCAAGAGGGATGGCATTTCGCTGACGAGGATGGGCAAACTCTCTTTGAGGAGTGGAAACGCGCTGATGCGGATTTCGATATCGCTGCGGGAAATCGCCTCTTAGATGAAATGGGACTCACAGCACGGGATAAAGACGGCTATAGACTACGTCCAGATGGCGAGCGTATTGAGATACTCATGGATGTTCCGAGTTCCAATCTCAATAGTCAGGAAAACGACATTGGATTAATTATTCAAGAGGGGTGGGAAGAACTCGGCTTGAAAACGCTGCTCTATACACCACCCGGTGCCGAATTGAGTCTCCGCCGCACACTCGGCAAATTTACAATCAGTATGCATGGTGAAGCAGAAATGGATCTCTTTACGTATCCGGATTGGGTATTTCCCACACTCGCGAAGTACTGGCACCCGAAGGTCGGGAAATGGTATGAGACTGGCGGTGAAAAAGGTGAACCGCCCACCGGACCGCTAAAGAAATTGCTTGACTTATACGATGAGATTAAGCGGGAACCCGACGAGAAACAGCGACATCAATATGTTCGTGACGCGGTCAGGATTCACATTGACGAGGGACCCTTTCACCTCGGTTCCGCAGCACGTTCGCCATCGCTCTTGGTTGTAGCGGACCATTTTCACAATGTGCCAAATGATGGCATTTTAGGTCCGTGGGCAATTGTTACACCAGCAACACATTATCCTGAACAGTGTTGGATATCTAAGAAATAGTTATCAGTTGTCAGTTCGGCTAACCTGCTTCGCAGGTTAGCCTTTCAGTGGTCAGTTAAGAGGGACTCTCTGCATATCAAACGGATTCGATTAGATATAAGTGCCTTAACTGAAAACTGATAACCGACAACTGACAACCAATAACAAGGAGATACACCCATAATTACCTATATCATTCGCCGATGTCTGATTGCTATTCCGACACTTTTGGCGATTTCCATTATCTCTTTTATTATTATCCAACTCCCGCAAGGCGATTACCTCGACCGCGAAATTCAACGCTTAGAAGAGGAGTTTGGCGATAGCAGCTCGCTCGCACAAGTTGAGGAATTGCGCGAACGCTACGGGCTGAATGACCCCTTATGGAAACGTTACTTCATCTGGATAAGCGGTTTTGTACGCGGCAACTTCGGTGAGTCGTTTGAGTATAAGCGCGAAGTCGATGAACTGATATGGGATCGGATCGCCTTTACGCTCCTTATTTCTGTCGGATCGCTTATTTTCACTTATGTCGTTGCTATCCCACTTGGGATTTATTCAGCCACGCATCAATACAAATGGTCAGATCACTTCCTTACCTTCCTTAGTTTTGTCGGAATGTCCATACCGGCGTTTCTCTTGGCACTCTCGTTGATGGTGTTTGCGTTTGACATCTTTGGCGTTCCGCTATTTGGGTTATTTTCGGCTTACTATGAAGGCGCGCCATGGACATGGGGCAAACTCGGCGATCTTTTCAAACATCTCTGGATTCCAGTGATTGTCGTCGGTATTAACGGAACCGCCAGTCTGATGCGGATCATGCGCGGTAACCTGCTTGATGTGTTAGGGCAGCCCTTTGTTCAAACGGCACGTGCAAAAGGGCTGAAAGAAATTGTCGTGGTCGGGAAGCATGCCGTGCGTATTGCCATCAACCCGCTCATCAGTATTTTAGGAATGAGTCTACCCGGCATTCTCTCCGGTTCAGCGATTGTCTCAATTGTCTTGGGCTTACCGACAGTCGGACCGATTCTCTTACGCAGTTTGTTGAACGAGGACATCTATCTTGCGGGGACGTTGATTATGATGTTGAGTCTCCTTTTAGTTATCGGCAACCTACTTGCAGACATAGCCCTCGCTTGGGTGGATCCGAGGATTCGCTATGAATGATTTTTAATTTTACCTTGCGGAGTAATAACGTCTGTTAAGTCTATGACGTGCATTTCACCTATCCGCCCTCCATTACATTACGGGCTACACAATTTGGATTAATATATGAAACCTACAATTGAGACTGGGGAAGAAGTTAAAGATGCAGCGGAAGTAGGACAATTGAGTTACCGTCAACTCATCTGGCGAAGGTTTCGCAAGAATCGGATGGGGGTTATTGCTGGTGCTCTTCTGCTTCTGTTTTATATCCTTGCCATCGGTGCCGACTTCTTCGCACCCTATCACTACAACGAAATCAACATGCGACTGCGGCATGTACCGCCCCAACGCCTCCATTTCTCGGTTGAAGATGGATTTTATGTTCACGGGTTAAAATCTGTCCGTAACCCAGAAAGTCTTGAGTTAGAATTCACCAAGGATATGACACAACGGCATCCCGTCGTATTCTTCTTTAAGGATGCGGATGGCAGAAGACATTTTTTTAGTTCCGCCGGTCCCATGTTCCTATTAGGCACTGACCGGATGGGACGCGATCTGCTTTCGCGAATTATGTACGGTGCACGCGTCTCAATGACGCTTGGCTTAGTCGGCGTTCTTCTGAGCATCGTTCTTGGTTCTATCCTCGGCACAATATCTGGATACTGGGGCGGATGGGTAGACAATCTAATCCAACGTATTATTGAAATCCTTTCAGCATTCCCGGACATCCCACTCTGGATGGCACTCGGTGCCGCACTGCCACCCGGTTGGTCGAGCATCCAAATCTACTTCGGAATTACGATTATTTTGTCAATTATACGTTGGGGTGGTTTGGCGCGACAAGTGCGCGGAAAGGTTTTGGCGTATCGGGAGAGCGATTTCGTGATGGCAGCGCGTGCTGCGGGCGCAGGACAGTGGCACATTATCACACGACACTTGCTACCCGGATGTTATAGTCATATCATCGTTATCGCTACACTCGCTATCCCCGGCATGATTCTGGGAGAGACCGCACTCAGTTTCTTGGGATTGGGCATCCGTCCCCCGATGACGAGTTGGGGAGTATTGTTAGAAGAGGCACAGCGTGTTACTGTCCTGCTCCATTACCCCTGGCTCATTTTTCCTGCTGTTCCAGTACTCATCGTCGTCATCGCTTTCAACTTCTTAGGGGATGCCCTCCGCGATGCCGCGGATCCATATTCAGATTAAAAGATTCCCCAGGCTCGGTAGGTGCGGTTTTGCGGTGTACTCACCCAAATTTTACCCACACGCGGTAAAATTTGTCTTTGCTTTACATTTGCGATCTGCATTCCTAACCGCACCGGACTTATTGACACCTAAGGAGAAAAATATGCCAACAGATACAGATCTTGGATTCTTTGCAACAGACGTTTCATTCACAGACAAATCCGCAATCGTAACAGGTTCCAGTCGCGGCATCGGACGTGCAATCGCAATCGAATTGGCACGCCAAGGTGCTGACGTGCTAATCAACTACAACCAAAACCGTGATGCTGCTGAATCTGTGCAACAAGAGGTGGAAGCACTCGGCAGGAAAGCCGTTATCATCCAAGCCGACATTAGCGACCTTGATGCACACGAAAGATTGCTTGACACCGCACACGATGCCTTCGGAAAGGTAGACATCCTCATCAATAACGCTGGCATCACCCGTATCGCTGACATTCTTGAGGAGACACCAGAGCAGTTTGATCTAATCGTCAATACGAACCTTAAGGCAACCCATTTCCTCACGCAGCGCGTCGCGAATTACATGGTAGCAAACGAGGTCCGCGGGTGCATCATCTACACGCTCTCAATTTCCGACATAATGGCATCCGACAACCGGACAGCCTACTGTATCTCAAAAGCAGGGTTGGAGATGAGCATGCGCGCCTACGCTGGACGATTGGCAGCGCACGGGATTAAGGTAAACGGCATCGCGGCCGGTGTGATTGATACAGATCTATCGCGCGTCCGTATTCCCGATTATGAAGAAGCGGCGGAGAAAGGCTACATCTTTATGGTCCGTGCAGGTGCTCCTGAAGATGTCGCACACGCTACGATTTCTGCTATGAAACTTTACGATACGGGAGTCGTCCTCCCCGCTGCTGGCGGTGTGATGACACCGCTATTGAACCTTAGATCTATGGCGGAATTGGATATGAATAAATCTTAGAATGGTTGTGATAACGACTGTAGGATAATTGTAGAGACGTGGAAGGATCGGTAGGATTTAACGAATACCAAAAATACTTATGATTACTAAAGTTTTTCTTCTTTATTTTTTTGAATTTCGCGATTTTTTGTGATATGATATTACTGAAGTTTGGACAATTTACATCTATTAAGACTTACACATTTTTTAAGGAGGTAACCGTGTCAGAAAATATTAGAATATCCATGTTTGAAGTTGTGGGCAGTCCTTTTTGCGTCGCCTTCGACGATGGGCAGAAGGTTCATAAACACCTTGACGCTGCTCTGAGGGCGAACCAAGAGGTCGTCCTTTCATTTCAAAATGTCACGGCACTAACAGCTGCTTTCCTCAATGCCGCCGTAGGTCAGTTGTATGGCACGTTCAATGAAGAACACATTCGTTCCTTGTTGAAAATTAAGGACGCGGTACCCGACGATATCTCGCTGTTAGGGCGCGTTGTTGACGATGCCAAGTTATACTTCAAAGACCCCGAGAGATATAAACAAATAATTCAAGAAGTCTTGGAGGAGGAGAGCTATGAACCATAAAGCTGCAGCGGTGCAGCACTACCCCTTTACCTCCCAAGACAGACTATTTTTGGATGCTAATATCTGGTTGTATGTGTCAGGTTCGCTGGAACTGAGCACTTATTGGAGGTCTATCTACACCAACGCTTTTAACCGCATTCTGCAAGCAAAAAGCCGAATTTACATTGATGTTCTTGTTGTTTCAGAGTTTATCAACAGCTACGCTCGAGTGAGATGGAAACTTATTGCACCGCGCATCAATCAATTTAAAGATTTTCGCAATAGCCAAGGTTTCAAACCCGTCGCTAAGAATATTGTTGATGATGTCAAACAAATTATGAAGCACTGTTCACGGATTGAAAGCGACTTTGAAACGCTCGGCATGGACAATCTGCTCAATGATTATGCCACTGGTGATTACGACTTCAATGATCAAGTCATAACAGAAATCTGCAAAAACAATGGATTCACTTTAATAACAAACGATGGCGATTTCAAAACTCAGGAAATACCTATTCTCACTGCGAACGCTAAGCTTCTTTAGTCAGATAAATATCACACCACACATTACATAATCCCAATATCACGCAGTATCGACTTTTTGATTTTACAGACCATCGTGTACGCCGGATCGAACACATTGCCCATATCGTACTCTACCGCTTGCCCTAAAAGGATGTGTGCTGCCTGTTTTTCCAAACCGAGTTCACTCAACCACCGAAGCAGTTCCGTCGTCGCATGTTGCACCGCCTGATCCAACGGACGCGCATTGCCTGCTGTTAAAATATAATCGTTGTTTTCGGCGCGGGGCCAGTTGATGCCTTTCCCTTTAAGCACTTCAACCGTAAACTGAACGTCGAAAGAGATTTCGATGCCGGTACCGACGATTTCACCATCACCCTGTACAGCGTGTCCATCGCCGAGAAAAAAGAGCCCACCGGAGACAAAAACGGGAAAGTAGACGGTGACACCCTCCTGAAAACCGCGATAATCCATGTTTCCGCCGTGTGTAGAGGAGGTCGCTGTCGAAATCGCCTGTCCACGGGGTGGTGCAACACCGAAACATCCGACCATCGGTTCAAGCGGCAGCGTGAGTTTACCCAACTGTGTCTCTGGGGTCATCAATGTTGCTGTCCACTTCTCCACATCAACATGCCACTCCGCAAGACCGCCTTCCGGCATCTCGGATGCGACATAGTGCGGATCCAAAACATTCGGCGCGACGACCATAGCCGTGCGTCCGATCGAACGATTCGGGACGATCCGATCGAAATGAACTGATAGTGTATCCCCCGGTTCTGCCGATTCAATATAAAAAGGACCTGTTTGTGGGTTGCCTCTCTCGGTTACCTGTGTATCGTTGGCATCGTACCCTGCGTTGTCCACGGTTGTTGTGAAGACGGTGTCGCCACTCTCTATATGAAGCACCGGTTCATACGCGCCAATCGCTGTGTAATAGACTGTCGGTTCAAAGTGATGTGTCGCCATTTTTTAATTTTTCCTTGCGGTTCGTTCAAGTGGGTTGGATAAATAACGTTACCCGCCGTATATCCGCCTGCGCCTGCTTCGCAGTGAGAATGCAGGCTACAATTTTGCTTTATTTTTTCCAAGATGAAAGAAACTCCAAAATTCCGAGGCATCGTTGAGACGTAATCAGAAACCTGCCCGTAATGGAATGGAAGGATTTTTGCTTGGGCGTTCTTTAGCCCAGGAACAATAAATTAAAAAGCAATGTGAATAATATACCACGTTTGAAATGCACCGTCAAGATAGGAATATTTAAAAGTAGTAGGCACACGCCGTGTGCCGTAACCGTAATCCTTTCCTATCTTATGTTTGATAGGTTTTGAAAAATGGTTTGACATCCCTAAGTCTCTGTGCTAAACTCTTAAAAATTAAAAATACATTCCAAAGCAAAAGGATAATCATGAAAAAGATTTTTGGAAGTGTGGTTAAAGACTACACAAACGTTACAATTTTGGCAATTTGCCTGCTTTTTACGCTGGTTACGGGTGCCAACGCCCAACACGACTGGACAGAACAAGTTGCCGCCTACAAGCCGATGGTGGTAAATGTCGAAACCTCTTCAGAGGTTGTCTTTGAAACGGAAGTGAAAGGCACAAATTTTGCCACCGGTTTTGTTGTAGATGCGGAGCACGGCATTATCGCCACGAACCGTCATGTCACCGGCAGCAGCCCTTCTTACGTCAAAATTAACTTCCACGACGGTAGTTTTACAGAAGCACGCATTCTCTACTACGATCCGACACACGACTTCGGGTTTTATCAGATTGATCCCGCCGAGGTCGATTTTGAACTCAAGGCGGTTGAACTTGGCGAATGGGGTTCGCTCTCCCTTGGCGATGAACTTTTACTCATTGGGAACAACGAGAAAGAGGAATATACAATCAAATTCGGAAGAATTACGAACCTCAATGTTAACAAAGGAGACCGGCATTCCAGTTACATTCATACCACGTTTGACCGGACCGGCGGCTCAAGTGGAAGCCCTGTCTGGAATACCGAAGGCAAAGTTATCGCGATTCATGCACGCGGCACGGATACCTCCAGTTTTGAACTGCCGATCGATTATCTCTACGATGCGCTTGAGTTGATTCGGAACAAGACATCGATCCAACGCGGCGAAATCGGTGTGGATCTGGAACTCATCTCTATCGGTGAAGCCATCAAACACTTTAATTTCCCCGCGGCACTACGAAAAGAGATTGGACCCTCCAAAGCTGGGACACCGAAAGTCATCCAAATTGAATCTATTGTCCCGAGAACGACCGGTGAAACCGACCTTCGCGCATCTGATATTATCTATCGCATCAATAACGAACTCATCAAGGACGACCTCTATACCTTCGATGCTGTCCTGAATCAGAACGTTGGGAAAAGCGTCAATTTGGACCTCTATCGGAACGGAGAAAACCTGCGTATTGATGTGCCTGTGGAGGATTTAGAGGCAAAAAAAGTGACGCGATTCGTTAGGTTTGGCGGTGCAATCTTTCACGATATTACACCACAATTGCGCCGTATACTCTTCCTTGAAGCTGACGGTGTCTATTTACCCCATGCCGTTGCTGGTAGTAGTTTCTCGCGGGTCGGTTTGCAAGAACGGAATGGGAACTCCAAGGTCGTTATTCTTGATATAAACGGGAAACAAATTCGCAATCTTGATGACTTCATTGAGGCGTGCAAAACAATTATGGATGGGCAGCACACTTATGTTGTTGTTCGAGATTTCAATCTGTTTGACAGTTCGCCGACACCCAAGAGTCTAACGGTCAATCTCAAATTTGGTCCATTGCAACAGTTTGAGTGGAGTCAAGAGGTATTAGACTGGAAAGAGGTAGGTGATAGATAGTTTTCAGTTTATTGGCGTTCAGCAGTCAGCCATCGGTGTATGGCAGATAAAGTGCGTATAACCTCTACAAGTGTTTCTTGCTGAAGGCTGACAGCCAACAGCCGACGGCTATTTGACTACTAAAAGCTGATGGCGATTCCGATGAAATCTGACGCGGAGGGTTTCTCAACAATTCGGGCGTAGTTGATACCAATTCCTTTCCACGCAACGCCTACTCCAGTTGTCAAGGCACCATTTGAACTGCCGAGGCGAATACCGAGGAACTGAAACGGAAACCACTCTGCACCGATGTACAATTCTGGTGTTTTGCCTGCTGTGGGGACAGCGACATCGACCGAAAATTCGCAAGGGGCACTTTCCAACCAGTGTCTCGCGTAACGATAGGCGATACCGAGCGTCAGCCATTGGATGCCGTAGCCTTCCAGGTTCTGTGCGAGACACCCGAACTTGAAATCTGGACGCGGTTTGAAAAGGACTCCGAGATCGTACGTCGTCTCGTAGCCGAAGAATTGATAAACATCGGAGGGGTGTCTTCGCTTGAATTTAAGACTCAATCCTGCTGCAGTATACGGACCGAGTTGGCGAGCAATGCCGTAATAATTGAAATCGGGAACGCCGCTGTCAACACCGAGCGCGATTTTGTTCCCCCAAAAAAGGCTGTAGCCGCGGTAGCTATAGCCGATACCTTTTGGGTCGAAGCGGTAATCGCTTCGGTCATGAAACTTATTGACAGCAAAGAGTTTCACGCCTTGCCACTGAATTAGCCCGGCAGGGTTCCAAAAACCTGCACTGGCATCATCGGCGACAGCGGTGAAGGCATTGCCCATACCTAAAGCCCGTACACCAACGTAGAGCGGGCGCGCCGATTCAAATGGGAGTTCCGTCTTTGCACATACCGGCGTTATCAACCACAGAAGACAGAGGATAGCATAAGTCGTTTTCATTATCGGTAGTTTAGCAGGAAATGTCCAATATAGCAAGGGGAATGGCTTTCAGCAGTCGGCAGTCAGCAGGGTACTTGTGGTGGTTACCGATTAGGGATCTGCCACAAGTGCTCTCTGGAAACCGAAAGCCGATGGCTGATAGCCGAAAGCCAATAATAAAATGAACACGCCACCCGGCACACTTTACCTCGTGAGTACACCCATCGGGAATTTAGAGGATATTACCTTGCGTGCGCTACGTATCCTTGAAGAGGTAGACCTCATCGCTGCTGAGGATACACGTCAAACCCGCCGTCTACTAACGCATTACAACATCCAAACGCCGCTGACAAGCTACTTTGAAGGTAACGAACAATCTAAGTGTGATAAACTGATTGAACGTCTACGAACAGGTGAGACAATTGCACTTGTTTCAGATGCTGGCACGCCTATTATTTCCGATCCAGGATATCCGCTCCTACGCGGATGCATTGCCGCAGAAATCCCAATCGTTCCCATTCCGGGTGCATCAGCAGCCATCGCCGCGGCATCCATTTCTGGATTGCCTCTTCATAACTTCACTTTTGAAGGTTTTCTCTCTCCAAAATCAGCGAAAAGAAAACGTCAATTGAGTACCCTCGCTGTTGAAGGACGAACGTTAATTCTTTTTGAGTCCCCGCATCGACTCTGCCGTTTTCTTGAAGATGTCCTTGAGGTGATGGGCGAACGCGACATCGTTGTTACGCGTGAGTTGACGAAACAGTTTGAGGAGATCTTCCGCGGACAGGTCAGTGCCGCATTGGAAAAGTTTCAGCGTACCACACCGCGGGGCGAATTTACGGTCGTTATTGCCGGTGAAAGGAGAAAAAGTGACAATTCATAACATTTCCCACATCGCTGTCATTGGCGCGGGACTGATGGGGCACGGCATCGCACAAGAGTTTGCAAGTGCAGGTTATCAGGTCCTTATGCACGATGTCACCGACGAACACCTTCAAACGGCACGCACGCAGGTTGAGAAAAATCTCAAGGTACTTGCAGAAAATGCCATTATTGAAGAAGAAAATATCCCCGCAACGCTGCAGCGGATTCAGACTGCCACCGAACTCGCAATAGTCGTCGAAAATGCCGACTTTGTTGTTGAAGCCGTTACTGAGAATCTGCCACTCAAGCAGCAGATATTCGAGGAGTTAGATGCAATATGCCCACCCCACACGATTCTGGCAAGCAATACAACAGCATTAATGCCGAGCCAAATCGGCGTAAACGCGAAACGCAAGGATAAGATACTCAATACGCACTATTTTAATCCACCCTATCTCATTCCGTTGGTTGAACTCATTCGCAGTCCTGATACTTCTGATGAAACAGTTTCGGTGGCGTTTGAACTCCTGACGGCTATCGGTAAGACCCCCGCAATTATTGAGAAAGAGGCACTCGGTTTTGTCGGTCCGCGGTTGCAAGCCGCCCTAATTCGTGAAGCGTTCGCTATTGTCGAGCGGGGCATTGCCAGCGCAGAAACCGTGGATCTCGTCGTCCGGAACAGTTTCGGGCGGAGGCTCAGTGTCGCTGGTCCCTTTGAAGTCTTTGAACTCGCAGGCTGGGACCTTGTGCTTGCCGCCTTTGAAGAACTTTATAAAGACCTCAACAGTTCGTCTGACATCAATCCGCTTCTCCGACAAATGGTTGAATCCGGTAAACTCGGCGTAAAGTCTAAGGAGGGCTTCTACGAGTGGACAGATGAGAAGGTACAAGTGCTTCGGGACAAAATGAATCAGGCATTGATACAGCAGGCGAAAGATGTGTAAAATAGTAGACGGACTCCGTTCGGTTTCCGTCCACAGGAAACGTCTCCTTGTGTTTTTGCCTGTGATACTGGTTGGTTTAGTCCTTCTTGGGATCTACCACAAACACGTTTGGGAATATCTGCGTGAACTCACTGCAGCTTTTCAGAGCCTCGAAACAGCACGGGAGTACATCGCGAGTTATGGCGTGCTTGCCCCTATTGTGTCAGCGATACTAATGATCTTTCAGAGCGTGATCGCGCCGCTGCCGGCGTTTCTGATTACCTTTGCAAACGGATTGTTGTTTGGCGTTTGGTGGGGTGCAGCGTTGTCTTGGAGCAGTGCGATGCTCGGGGCTGCCCTCTGTTTTTTTATTGCCCGCGTCCTCGGACGCCCGGTCATTGTCAAGTTGTTAAGTGAAGCCGCTGTCAACACGTCTGATCAGTTTTTTCAACGATACGGCAAACATGCAGTGCTCATCGCGCGTTTGGTTCCAGTCATCTCTTTTGACGTTATCAGTTATGGGGCAGGACTTACCGGCATGCGATTTTTGGGGTTTGCTATTGCCACTGGAATCGGACAACTGCCAGCGACGTTACTTTATTCCTACCTCGGTGATCGCGTGACTGGAAGTATCAAGGCACTGTTTTGGGGGTTCGGGATCGTCATAGCGGTTTCAATAATAATCGGAATAGTAAAACAGACAAAGGAGTAAGTCCAGTCCCTGTGCCGTAACCCAAAACGGGTAACATCATGAAGCCACATCTTGTTCTTTCCCTCACACTTGCGATGATGACCTTTTCCTGCCAATCAACGGGCACGCAAAATTTTACAGACAAACAGCGAAGATACCCTCGCGTCCGGACAGCGATTCAAGAAAAAGATTCCTTGCTCCGCCAACTGTTTGCAGACCGTGGGCTTGCCTATCCACCGGAAAAAATATTTATTCGGATCTTCAAACAGGAAAAAATTTTGGAGCTCTGGGCGTTTTCGGCATCCGAGGATGTCTTCAAACTCGTGAAACACTATGCTGTCTGCCGCACTTCAGGAAACTTAGGTCCCAAAAGACGCGAAGGCGATTTTCAGATTCCAGAGGGCTTTTATTTTATCGACAAATTTAATCCGAGAAGCAATTTTTATCTGTCGCTTGGCATTAATTATCCGAACCGATCAGATCAAATTCTGGGCGACAAAGACGAGCCAGGTGGCGATATATTCATACACGGCGGGTGCGTGACTGTCGGGTGTATTCCGATCACCGATGAATATATCAAAGAGGTCTATTGGGTAGCAGTGCAAGCAAAATCGAACGGACACGCAAAAATCCCTGTGCACATTTTCCCAACAAAATTGGACACTCAAGCAATAGCGCAGCTAAAAAGTGCGTTTCCGAATGACGACTTACGGATAAACTTTTGGCGAAACCTACAAATCGGGTATAATTGGTTTGAAAGGTTCCGGAGATTACCGACAATCTCAGTCAATCAACAGGGCATGTATCAGTTTGAAGAATAAAGGAGATACAAAATGGTTCGTATAGGTGTAGTCGGAGTAGGCGGCATGGGAAATGGCCATTGCAACGCGCTCCCTAACGTTGAAAATTGTGAATTTGTAGGCGTGGCTGACCTTCGTTTGGATGCGGCGGAAGCCGTCGCTGAACAGCATCAGATCCGTGCCTTCCAAGACTATCAGGAATTATTTGCTGTTGTGGATGCTGTCGTCGTTGCGACACCGCCTGTGGCACATACACAGGTCGTCGTTGATGCCGCGGAGGCGGGTGTGCATGCGTTCTGTGAAAAACCGCTCTCCTTGACCCTTGCCGAGGCAGACACGATGATTGAAGCATCGGATAAGGCGGGGACACATCTGATGGTAGGTCAGGTATTACGCTTCTATCCTGTCCATGAACTCGGTAGACAAATGGTGGACAATGGTGACATCGGCGACATTACCTACATCGAAACCGACTACTCGGGTCCTTATAACGCCCCGCGAGGGCGACCCGATAGTTGGTACGGCACCGTCGGTGGACTTTTGGAAAACGGTATCCACAAATCCGATCTGATTAACTGGTTCGGGGGCACGGCTCTGACTGTCGCCGCCGAGGTCGGAAGTTTCTCCGGGCATGATGATTGGGAGGATTATACGATCTCTCTCATCCGCTACGATTCGGGTGCGGTCGGTATTTTGCGGTGGGGCGGTTTCCTCGGCGCACGCGGCACCAACGATACAATTATTGACGGAACCGAGGGGTCACTCCGTTTAAATATGTCAGCCGATCTCGCCTATCTCAAAAAGCGCGGTGGTGACTGGGAAGAGATCGTTCCAGATCGTGAGGGACCGCACGGGGTTGTTGGTGAACTAACCCATTTTGTTGACTGCGTCCGGGAGAACAGAACCCCAATGATTGACGGTAGGGGTGGAAAACACGCCGTAGAGGTTGTTTTAGCAACCTATCAATCTGCGAAAGAGAAAACCAAAGTCGCCCTGCCTATGGAGGAATAGAAGGGCTTGGCTGGAAGAATGGAAGGGAGGAAGGATGGAAAAGAGCCCAACTTTCTAACCTTCCAACTTTCCAACTTTCCAACCCTCCAACCTTCCAATCTTTAAAGCTTATGCTTTTTCTTGCACTCAATATCATCCTGCTTTCTGGCTTCGGGCTTTTCCTCAAACACGCCAAAAACAACCAACAACGCTTAAACCCTATCGGCTTTATCAACTATCTCAGTGCGTTCTTCATCAGTGTTTGGGTCCTCTCACAAGAACAAGATTTTGAATTCTCAAAGCTGACCTTCGCGTTAGGTATATCAAACGGTGTGACGTATGCACTCGGGTTTGAGCTGTTCACTATCGGTATCCAGCTCAGCGGGATAGTCGTCACGGCTGCACTCGTCAGACTGTCGATCGTGCTACCGATTCTGGTGGCGATGATATTCTGGCAAGAGATTCCAAACTTGTGGCAAACCATAGGGCTTCTCTTAACCTTCGTAGCGATTCCACTCCTCAGCCAGCGGGAAAAAGAGCCGACGTATGCATTCACACCTGACAAGCCGGAAGTGCCTCAAGGGTTGGGATTCGCTATTGCTATTACGATTCTGCTGGTTACCGGTATCTCGCGCCTCACCATGAAAGCCTTCAACGAAATGTGTCCTATTGATGAAAAATCGCTCTATATGAGCCTGCTGTTCGGTGTCGCCACGGTTATCTATTTGGGGATATGCCTCTATCAGAGAACGTGGCCGAATTGGTGGGAAGTTTTCTATGGCGTGCTGATAGGTGTCTGTAATGTCGGGGGCAGTTGGGCACTCCTTATCGCGTTGGATCAGGTGAGTGCCTTAATCGCCTTTCCGATGTCAAGTTCTGGGGGCGTACTGTTCACGATGTTCGTTGGCATGGTATTCCTCCATGAACGACTGAGTCGTACCTCTCTCATCGGGGCACTGTTGGCAGTGATTGCACTGATTTTCGTCAATCTGAAAACGTGATGTTGTAAGGTTATTTATCTTTAGACTTTCTGTTGATTCTATGGGATAAGTTGGGAGAGTTAAATGACGCGACCTCACTCCAAATCAAATTTGACTTTGTGTGCAGAATATGGTATCATTTATGAAAAATGGAATTCTAAAGAAGAATGCGGGAAAGCGTAGAACTTTTCATCCGAAGCGTCCACCTAATCGCGGCAATAGTCTGGTTCGGAGGGGTCATCTTTTCTACTTTTATTGCAATGCCCATCCTGCAGCAAAGTTTGCCACCGCAAAGCCTTTTGGCGGTTCACAACCGTTTTCGCACCTGGATACGATTGATGATTCATATCCTTCTGACGACAGGTGCGATGGTATTCTTTATCGTGGCATGGGATAGCGGCTTTTTTACAGAAAGTAGTGGAAACCAGAATTTCAAAGCCTATATGCTAACGTTTGTAGCGAAACTTGGGGCATTCGGTGTAATGACACTCTTCTGGGGGCTGTACAGTTCGCTCTATCGGCGACACCTTGAGGCAATCCCACCCGATGACAAAATATATCGCAGTCCAAGCCCGTATATCAATGTGTGGAGAGGCTTGATGCTGGTGGCAGGATTAATTGTTTTCGCACTTACAATGTTACTGTAACTCTACTTTATCGATAAGGTTTTCAACCGCAGCCTTTGTGGAACAACCCACAGAATTAAAAAACGGAGTAGGCGGACACGCGTGCAAACTGATTTGCAAGGCTGGAGGATTTATTTCGATACCTGTTGTTTGAGCAGGCTTTTTGATAAACAAAGGCAACCTCGGATTCGTCGAGAAGCCCAAGCGATTAGTCGAATTCTCGATCAGATACGCATGGGATACTGGCATTGGATATCTAGCAATGTTTTGGTGGAGGAAGTAGAACGGGTGCCAGATCCAGGGCAACGTTCCCAGATCATGAATTGGTTAACTATTGCTCATCAGACTGTTGCAGTTGGATCACCGGAAATCACAAGAGGTAAACAATTAGAGGCATTGGGGTTTAAGGAATTGGATGCTTTGCATATTGCTTGTTCAGAAAGTGGCGAAGCGGATATTTTCCTAACAACAGATGATGGAATCCTCAGAAGGGCGAAGCGTAGTAGTTTAAACCTTTACGTCCAAGTTGCCAACCCTTATACATGGTTACAGGGGGGAGAGGAAAATGAATATATTGGAAATGACTGATGGTGAAATTTATGAACTTGGGTTCAAAGCCCTATTAGCTAAACTCGGTGCCGCCAAAACGCAGTGGTTTATTCAGCAATGTCAACCTGGTACGGGTGATTATTCTGTTGATCGACACCAATTGTTAGCGAATTTACCGGATATTGACACTATTGTCAAGCACATTCAAGAGCGTGAGGCCACCAGAGAAGTTGAAGAACGCGCCCGTGCCCGTCGATTTGCAGCGAGTCAAAGCGAAATCCAGAAAATGACGGATCTCGAAATCTATGAAATTGGCAGTCGAGTCCTTACCAAAACACTCGGAGTCGCTGGGTCGATGAACTTTCTACGGCAGTGTCAGGAACTCAATGGCGGTTATCCCTCCGACCAAATTGAGAGCATGGAAGACGCTAAAGAAAACATTAAGTTCTACACGGCAACCCTGAGACTCAATCCGAAAGTGGTTGAGGATTACATCAAGCGCGGTAACGCTTACAGCTACATCGGGAATCATGCGAAAGCCATCGCTGACTATAACACTGCGATAGAACTCAAGCCAGAGTACCCTAAAGCCTATTACCGGCGAGGTGTGGCTTACGCCAAAAATGCCGAGTATGCGAAAGCCATCGCTGACTATAACCAGGTCATCCAACGCGATCCTGAGCATGCTGAGGCCTATCGCAGCCGCGGCGAAGCGTGGCGACACCTTAAAGAGACGGAAAAAGCCAATGCTGACTTGACAGTCGCTAAAACACTTGCGGCGGACATCACGCCATCTGTCCGGCTATAGACAGGCACAGAGCGAAAATACTCTCAAGAATATGGAAAATACAAAAGTCCAAGCAGTTTCGTGGAATATCACCCGATTGTGTAATCTGAAATGCACACACTGTTATCTCCCCGCAGGCTTTGTTGACACAAACGAATTAGCGGATGGAACCTTTCAAATATCCGATATTCAAGGTTCGCAGGAATATTCGAGGGATGCAGAATTAAGCCAATCACAATGTTTTCGTGTCATCGATGAAATCGCCGAAATCAATCCACACATCCTCCTCATTCTCACCGGTGGAGAACCCTTATTACGCCCGGATATCTTGGAGATATCAAAGTATGCCTCCGATACCGGGTTTCTTGTTGTCATGGGCACGAACGGTGTACTGTTGAACGATAGCGTCGTTGAGAAAATGCAACAGCACGGTGTTACCGGTGCGGGCATCAGTCTCGACTCTGTCCAACCCACAAACCATGATCGGTTTCGAGGCATGGAAGGCGCGTGGAAGGCAACGATGAACGGTGTAGAGGCACTCAAACGCGCGCAACTTGATTTCCTCGTTCAAACCTCCGTGACGCAGTGGAATTACGACGAAATTCCGAAGATTGTAGAGTTCGCATATCAGCTCGGTGCGAAGGTGCTGAATCTCTATTTTCTCGTCCGGACAGGAAGGGGTAAGACGGTGATGGATATTACGCCTGAGCAGTATGAAAAGGCGTTTGAAACGTTTTTCGAGTTGCAGGCGGCTTATGCGGGGAAGATGCTCATCGCTGCAAAATGTGCACCACATTATAAGCGCGTTATCTATGAACAACAGTCTGACTCTGCTTTCCTTCAGGGGTATCCGAGTGGTACCTGTCCGTGTGGGATCTACTACTGCCGCATCACACCTGAGGGCGATCTAACACCTTGTCCCTATCTACCCGTTAGCGTTGGTAACCTCAAAGAAGAGAGTTTTGGCACGCTCTGGAATGAATCGAAAACCTTTCAGGACTTACGAAATCGAGATCTGCTTGAGGGGAAATGCGGCGTGTGTGAATTCAAGGAGGTATGTGGTGGTTGCCGTGCGCGAGCCTATGCAACAACCGGTAACTATCTTGCTGAAGATGCATCGTGTGACTATGAACCGGGGTCCTCACCCGTTACTGGGAAGCGGGGACAAAGAAGCGAGGTTGCTGCAGAAATACCCAAGCAAAAACACCTCACCAGCGGCGCACCGCCCGTTCAGATTGAGAAGAAGATTGCTTTTGCAACGGAAACCGATTATGATTTGCAGTGGACACCAGCGGCAGAAAAGCGGTTGAAGCGCGTGCCGTCATTTGCGCGTGGTATGGTCATCAAAAGCGTTGAAAAATATGCACGCGAACACGGTTATCGTGAGGTTACGCCTGAGTTGATGCAGGCTGTCAAAAAACGTTTCGATAAAACCGGTATTCCGTCCTTCAGACCAAAACGCTAATGTGACGTAGTAGGCACACTCCGTTGTGCCGTAACAACCAAAGAAGAAACTCGTATGCTGACAACAGAACAGATAACATTTTTTCAGGAACACGGATACCTGGTTCTTAAAAATCTCATTGATTCGGAGATAATCGACGAGTGGCGAACACAGGTATGGGAGCATTTCGGTTCCAGTTTTGAAACACCAGAGACGTGGCCCAACGACTATGAGATTCAAGGTTTCACCTTCTCACCGTTATTTGGGCATTTGCCTGTGATGCAAGAGATTACTGAGCAGCTTGGGGGCGGACAATTTTTTACAGGCGGTGGCGGCTCACCAATTATCAAATGGCCCAAGCCTGAAGAAGCGTGGTCAATGCCCAAGGATGGACACATTGACGCGTATGGTGCTGTTGCTGGCTGGAGCCCTTTTATGGTGGGGGCAACAACCTACCTTTATGATGCTGAACCCAAGGGGGGTGCTTTCATTTTTTGGCCCCGAAGTCACCAGTCAACGCACAAATACTTCCTTCAATATCCAGAGCAGATTGATGGCAGTTTCTACGATATTGAAGGTTGGAATTGGCACGTACTCTCGGATTTATCGCCAGAGGGTCCCCGTGAGTTTATAGGTGCTGCGGGTGATGTTGTCCTCTGGCACGCGTTTCTCTGCCACACCGGATCGGAAAATGTGAGGGATGTTCCTCGTTTTGGTCTTTTCGCTCGCTATGCCCACAAACAGCAGGAGGAGATTAAATACGAAATTCCAGAGGATCTCTGGAAATATTGGGCAATTTAAGAAATGGCTATCAGTCCTTTACCGATAGAGGGAACTTAGATGCTTACAACAGAACAGATTGCATTTTTTCAGGAACATGGATACCTTATTCTTGAAAATTTTATTGATTCGGAGATAATTGACGGGTGGCGGGAACAAATCTGGAAGCATTTTGATTCCAGCTTAGAGACACCGCAAACATGGCCCAACGACTATGTGGTGCAGAACTTCAGTTTCTCGCCGCTGTTTGGGCAACTGCCTGCGATGCAAGAGATTACCGAGCAGCTCGGCGGCGGGCAATTTACCGGTGGTGGCGGTTCACCACTCGTCAAATGGCCCAATCCAGAGGAAGAGTGGTCGATGCCCGGTAGTGGACACATTGATGCCTACGGTCCCGGTGGCTGGAGCCCGTTTATGCTCGGTGCGACGACCTATCTCTATGATGTCAAACCCGGCGGCGGTGCGTTTGTTTTTTGGCCCCAAAGTCACTATTCAACGCACAAATACTTCCTGCAATATCCAGAGCAGATTGATGGCAGTTTCTACGATATTGAAGACTGGGGATGGCATGTGCTTTCGGATTTATCACCGGATGGACCTCGTGAATTTACAGGTGCTGCGGGTGATGTTGTCCTCTGGCACGCGTTTTTGTGCCATACCGGGTCAGCGAATGTGAAAGACATTCCACGTTTTGGTATCTTTGCACGCTATTCCCATAAAAAACGGGAAGAGATTAAATACGAAATTCCAGAGGATCTTTGGAAATATTGGGTCATTTAGGGAATGGCTATCGGTTTCCATCAGCACTGAACCGCAAGGAAAATTAAAAAGAGGAGAAACATGAACGAACAAGACAGTGCAAACGAACGGCTTACAGATGTAGAAGAACGCTTGACACGTGTGGAAAATCTACTCGTCAGTATCAACGAAAAGTTGGGACAACGTTCTGATGTCGGTCAAGTTGATACCGGAAAGGCAGAGGGACTTAAACAGTGGGTAACCGATTACGTCTCAATGCGTTTACAGCAGTTAGTGCCAGAGACGTGCGATCATCCTAATGCGGTTGCCCTTCAGGACGGTCCCTATCTTGACAACACCACGGTGCCTTGTACTGAGGAAGTCGAGCATCGGGTCAAGCGGATACCGATTCCGTTTGTTCGTGAGATGGTTGTTCAGCGCGTCGCTGACAATGCCCGGCAAGCCGGTGTTGAACGTGTAGATATTGAGTTCTTCGAGAAAGCAGCAACTTTTTGACAATGCAAAGCCACAGAGGAGTTTCCTCTGCCCAATTTTGATTGGAAGGACTTCTTAAAGGCTCCAATGTAATAACCCAAGTTGCTACTAACAAATTTTGGACGTTTCTACAGCGTTTTTGAGACACTTTCCCCACCCCAGAGGGGTGACATGTCTATAGAAAAAGGTATATCAACGTCCTGCACTCCAGCGGAGTGCTATGTAAGTAATAGGTCGCAACTTAGGTTGTAATAGTTATCAGTCGTCAGTTTTCAGTTTGCCTCGCAGTGAGAGTTAAGAGGGCGTGTGGTATTTGCCGACGCTTTCACTGCCACATGCGATTGACATCCCTTATAGCAGATGTTTGTCTAAGTTTTCGCTGCAAGCGAAGCGACTGACTGCTGATGGCTAACAGCCATTCTTCTAAAACCGACAACTAATAACTGACAACTACGTACTATGGAATGGGTTTTCAACACGTTCTCGGAATATCTTGAGAACGACTTCAAAAAACGAATCGGGAACTCAAATCCCACCGTTGCTGACCTTTGGGAAGCATTTCAAGTCCTCTTCCCTGCGACATCGGCGCAGCTCCTCGTGCAGGAACCGGTCGGCAATACGGTGCGATTTAAACCGCTCGCGTTCTATCACGCGGACGAAATGGGTCCCTTGATTGAAGCCCCACTGGTGTATCTTAGACAGAATTTCGGGGGCGGCAAATTCAAAATCAACTTCTATCACGGCATGCAGTTCATCGCGACCATTAACTTCAAACCAGAGGGTCCTGAAATCTGGCGCGAACTACCAGAAATGGAAACCAATCCTACGGTTGAAGGAGCTGGAACAACCACTGGAAACGGAAACTGAAGCGCACGTTGTGTGCCGTAATCAGAGACAATGGACGAGATCATGAGTCAGCAACAGATTTTTGAGGAATGTCCCTCGTGTAGAAGTGCGAACCTCCGACAATTAGATGGAAATTCATGGTTCTGCTTGGATTGTGACTGGGATAATCTCGCGGTTATTCCGAAAGGTAACGACGAATTGATCGCCTCTCTCCGTCACGGAGACATCCATTCTCGGCGTATCGCCGCGCAAGCATTGATTAATATGGGCGATGCGGATCGCCACCTCGCCACCTTGACGGATACACAAGCACTGCTGGAAGCGTTGGACGATGAAGATGCGGATGTGCGCTACTTCGTTGCCATTGCTCTCGGTAAACTGGAGGCAAGCCTTAGCCTCGGTAAACTCAAGCAGCTTGCCCGAGACGATGCTTCCGCACTCGTACGAGAAGGTGCTAAAACGGCGGTTGAGCAGATAGAATCACGATCCTTGTCTTAACCCAAGGTCATTCAATTGTCCATTTTTCGATCGAATTTTCACCCCCAGGCCCGGTAGGTTCGGTTTCCTAACCGAACCGCAAGGAAAAGTAAAGAATCTGTTATTGATTTTTTGCCAAAGCGCGTAAACCCAACCAACGGGCGGGTTGGATATACGGAGAAGATCGTTCTTGACTCAACCCTCCTAACCGAACCGCAAAGTATAATTAAGAAATCGAACCGCAAGAAAGGTTAAAGAATTAGTTCT
>JAJECN010000050.1 GCA_022821965.1 Candidatus Poribacteria bacterium | reverse complement strand
CCTGCGTAATACTGTGCTAACGCTGCTCCGCATATCAGGGTATACAAAAATAGCACAGGCATTCCGATTTTTCGCCGCACGTCCCACTGAAGCACTCAAAATCATTCAAAACCCAATACTCGACAATTGAATGCCTCTGATTTATGAGTCTGAAATTCATTTGACATTTGTTTGTAGATGCGGTTTAATTAAGAGGGTAATATGAGTTTAATAAAAGTCCCTTGTAGCATGATGCACGTCGCATCTGGGCGAGTACGCCGCAAAACTTTTAGTTTGTGCTATTTTTCTGCGCATTTTCGGAGGAAAACATGAACACGCTCCCTAATGAATTTCTTAGAACAGATTTCGGGCACGAAGTATATGACGAATGGTATCTTGAGCAAGGCAGCTACAATTTTGAGACACCAGAGTTTGTAGAAAGGCATTTCCCTTTCTATGAAAAGGCACTACAACTCTCTAAAAGTGACAATATATTAGAGGCAGGTTGCGGAACAGGAAGTTATTCGCGTGAATTTGCTCGGCGCGGCTATCATGTTATTGGCATGGACCTATCACCCAACTTTCTATCTGAAGCGCAGAAAATCACGCAACGTGAAAATTTGGAGATAGAATTTATTTTAGGAGACTATAATGAAATGAACTTTGAAGAGAAGTTTTCTGTCATTTTCTTTGAAGGCTCATTTTTTTACCGTTCCAAGGAGGGGTTGATATCGCTCTTAAATCGAATCCATAAAGCACTTACACCTAATGGTAGATTTTACTTTGTACATTCAAATCACTCAATACTAAAAAAGCAATTTCCAATGGATAATTTGAGTGAAATTAAGAAAAATGTGTTTGTCGTGCAGAGGGGTGAGTACAACGAAAGTAATGATATTGAAAGATGCTCTTGGCTTAAGATAGATTTAGAAACGCATAAACACTATAAGTGCGATTTCTCTATCATGCACCTCCCTCCAGACGACATTAAAAACTGCCTTATGGAAGCAGGATTTAAGGATTTCCATTTTTATAAGAAACGTAGTCTGGAAGACTTCCATCCAGAGAAGGATAATGGGTTTTCTTTAGTGGCAAAGAAGTGATCTTATGAACAGCACACTGTTCTCCACTTATGCCCAAGATTATGACCGACTTCAGCCACTTCGAGTGGAAATGTACCAGTTTTATCACGAATTAGCCTTAGATATGGTGCCTTTTGATACCGACGATGAGTTTCGGGTGCTTGAACTTGGATGTGGCACGGGAAATTTTCTACAGCGCGTTCTTGAAAAATTTCCCAAGGCGCGTTGTGTCTCTTTCGATTACTCAATTGAAATGTTGGAACATGCTTCTCAGAAACTCGCGAACTACTCAGATCGGACTGAGTTTTATCAGAGGGATTTGCACGACGGTCTTCCATCAGAACTTGAATCGTTTGATCTGGTCTCGTCATTTTCAACAATTCATCACCTCTTTGACGATAACAAAATCCGGTTGTTCAGAGAGATTTACGATGTGCTTCGGTCAGATGGTTGGTTCTTCCTGATAGATCCGATGTCTACTCGTTTTGATGAGGATGTATTCAGGCAATTTAGACGCAGGCAACATCTCCGCTTAGATTCTCGTTTTAAACGTGCAGGCGCTGATATTAAAGACGCTGAACGAATCAATACTATGGTGTCTCAGATCAGCGATGACAGTCCTGAAAAGGACCGGATCGCTCGTTTCACTCAGCATATTGAATGGCTGAAGGACGCAGGTTTTCGTTCGATAGACCATATCTGGCACCTTTTTATGGAGCATTTTATCATTTCGCGGAAGTAATTTAATTCGTCAACGCCAACAAAGATTTATCACCTGTATTAAAGGAGAGTCGCACCGGTCAAACGGATAGTTAGAGATTATCGTTATGAAAGTCGAAAAACTGAAAGAGAAATATGATCGATTAATTGCTGACGGTTATTGTGTCGTTGAAGATGTCTTAAAGGAAGAGATGCTCACTCAACTTCGGACAGTGACTGACGAACTGCTCGATGCACAGACAGAGGATGAGCGTGCCGCCCATCGCTCCGCTGGTAGCATGATTAGCGTGTATATGCATCCGCTGTTCGCGGAACTTGTCGTTTATCCGCGGACACTGCAGGCTCTTGAGGCTTTGGGGTTCCTGAGACCGAAGTGGTCGTCGGGATATGTCATCAGCAAACCGTCTCAAAGTCCACCCCTATTTTGGCATCAGGACTGGTGGGGTTGGAACGATCCGTGCAGCTACACGGCACTACCCCAGCAGCTGTTTCTCATGTATTATTTGGTTGACACAACACCCTATAACGGTTGCCTACGTGTGATTAAAGGCTCGCATCTGAATCGGCATTCACTGCACGATATATTGCCCAGTGCTCACGGTGACGCACTCCAGCGCGTTGATGATGCTAACCATCCTGCATATCAGCATTTTCCGGGTGAAGTTGACATACCTGTGAAAGCGGGAGATTTGGTTATCGGGGATTCTCGGCTGCTACACGCTTCACACGGCAATCAATCGGATGAACGCCGGACTGTGATTACACTCTGGTATCACCCATTTTTTGCGTTGTTGCCAGCACCGATGCAGGCACATATCGGAAGACTTCGGCAAAGTTTGGCTTGGTCGGAGGCGGATTGGAAACGGATCGCTGAACTCGCTCCAATCTGTGAAAGCGACGTTGAACCGCTAAAATGGAACCGGAACCCCGGACCTGAACTGAGATAGTCGTATTTCAACGTAGATCGAATTTTATTTTGCCGAAACTGAATTCCATGATATATTATAATGAGAACAGAAACCTGCACTACTGCCGCTGGCGAGGTTTGAAACCTCGCTTATTTATAGTTGTAAAACCACCATAATAGGGGAGCTGCAGATGAAAGAAGATCTTGAAAACTACACGGATCCCATCCTTGAGGAATGCTATCGCATGAAAGCGGAGTTCAACGCCCAATTTAACTCTATGGAGGAACTCTCCGCGTATTTGAAATTGGAAAATGAAAAGTTCAAAAAACAGGGATGGAAATACGTTTCGCACTATAAGCCGCCAGAAAAATCTGGAAAGGATACCTAAACGAAAGGAGCGTGCCATGCCACAAAGCCCGATTTTTCATTCCTACACATTTGGTGAAGAGGAACGAAGAACGTTAGATAGCGATGGGCATTTCGTTCTTCCTGGCGTGCTCACGCCGGATGCACAAGAAAAATTGACCTGCTCACTGTCGTACATTCTTGAACTCTCACGCATGTCGAAGGAAGGACATGAACCGAACCGATTCTCTGCAGAATATGACAGTTATCTCGAAAGCCTGATTGCACACCCGCAGATGCTTGAACTTGCCCGGAAGGTTTTGGGTGAAGATATCCGATACGACCACTGTGTGAGTCTAAATCGACCTGGGGGTAATGGCGGTATCGGATGGCACAGCCACGGATATGCCGATGACGATCCGAGTTTGGGGTTCGTCCGTATTTTCTTCTATGTCAACGGATTTAAACCAGACGATGGCGGTTTGAAGGCGGTTCCGGGAAGCCATCTCTATCGGGATGCGAGGATCCACGCCCGGACGGATGAGGCACTGCGCGAAGATTGGCTCGTCGGAAGAAAGCACCCAGAGACCGGAGAACTGCTTGAGATTGAAGCGTTATCCGCCCCCCCCGGCACGGTTGCATTGATGTGGACGCATGCAGCACATGCCGTGTCGCCAAGAAAAGAGGATAGTGATACGCGGTGGTGTGTGGTCTATGCCTATCGGAATCCCGGTAGACCCTCTGGTGCCCGTTGGATTACACCCGAATTTGAGCGAAAACCGATCTCCGGCGCAGAAGGGTTAATGTCTCTTTATTAAAATAATAGACGGCGAATTATGCAAAATACCAAACGTATATCCTGCCACGTGCATTCGGCGTTGATCTAAGGGTTCCTAACCCCGCGAGTGCACAGTGTCCAAGTAATTCCAAAACCTACCATAAAAAATGTAATGTAGGGACTTTTAATGTCACCAAACCCAATTTTTCATGCCTACGCCTTCGGGGATCAAGAGCGCAAAGAATTAGATCATATTGGTCATTATGTGCTGCCTAAACTCCTTACGACTGATGCTCAGGAACGATTGACAGAATCGTTGGCTCGGGTTGAATCGCTTATACCGGGTTGTAAAAAAGGGTATGAACCGAACAGGTTTGCAGCGGAATATGATAGTTATCTCGAAAGTCTGATCGGACACCCCCAAATGCTTAAACTCGCGCGTGAAGTGCTTGGTGAAGATATCCGATACGACCACTGCGTGAGTCTCAATCGTCAAGGCGGCAATAATGGCGCTGAATGGCACAGCCACGCATACTCTGAAGACGACCCGCACTACGGTTTTGTCCGTATCTTCTTTTATGTCAACGGATTTGCGGCAGATGACGGTGGTTTGAAGGCTGTTCCGGGAAGCCATCTATACCGCGATCCCAAAATTCAGGCGGCAACGGATGAAGCGTTACGAGAAGGTTGGTTGACAGGAAGAACTCACCCTGAGACGGGTGAGCCGTTAGAAATTGAGGCGTTATCGGTGACGCCAGGAACAGTCGTCCTGATGTGGACGCATGCAGCACATGCAGTAACCCCAAGAAAACAGGAGAGTGACACCAGATGGACAGTCGTTTATGGATATTATAAACCAGGTAAAGACCCAGGTGAAAGGTGGATTACGCCTGAATTTGAACGAAAATTGATACCCGGGGCAGAAGGATTGATGTCTCCTTATTAAAGTAGTAGGCATATTCCGTATGCCGTAACCCCAAATTATCCATGCCACAAAATAAACCGCACATTCTATTCCTTATCAACGACGAACATCGGCCCGATGTCCTGCCCATCGAGGGGGACACGGCTATCCGCACGCCGACACTCTCTCGATTTATGGATGAGGGAATCTATTTCCGCAACGCCTATACGCCTTCCCCGATTTGTGTGCCCGCCCGACAGAGTTTTCTTTCAGGACTCTATCCCCGTAACTGTGGAAGCCTCAACTTTGGCGATCCGATGCCAACAGAGGTCCGAACGATTCCCGGACAGTTAGGAAATTACGGTTACTATTCCTGTTGTGCAGGCAAAATGCACTTCGTTGGGACAGATGTTATGCACGGTTGGCAGGAGCGAGTGGGACGCGACATCATCGGTAATAACGGTTATCCATATCCTACGGTAAAGGATGAACACTACGCGCAGAACGAACGAGAACCAGGTACTGGACCGAAGCAGAACAAGGTGATTCAAGAGGTGCGCGATGCCCAACCTGGCTTGGGACAATGGATGCTCCACGACCAATACAATGTAGACGGCGCGCTGCTATTCCTTGAGGAGTATTTCGTCAACGCCTCTTATGACCGTCCCAAATTCAATCCACTTTGTATGGCGGTGAGCCTCATAGCACCACATTACCCGTATCAATGTCCACTTGACCTGTTTACTTATTACATGCAGCGGGTGGAACCGATCGTTGAGGAACCCAACGAACAATTTGGATACGACGATTTTTTCCGGGTCCGAGTCGGTGAAGACGTTACTTACCGTCAGGCACACCGGGCAACCGCAGCGTACTACGGAATGATTGAGTGGATGGATGCACAATTCGGTCGGGTTATTGAAAAGTTGGAACATTTGAACGTCTTGGACGATTTTATCATCGTTTTCCTCTCTGACCACGGTGAGATGCTCGGCACGAAAGGGCTTTGGGAGAAACAGAGCTACTTTGAGGCTTCGGCGCGGGTGCCGCTTTCTATCTGGTATCCGAAGCGGTTTGGACGAGAACCCAAAATCATTGAGAAGAACGTGTCGTTGGTAGATCTGTTCCCGACTATATGCGAGTTAGCAGAAATCCCTGCGCCTGATGAACTCGATGGACATTCGCTCATACCGCTGATTGAAGGTGATACGACAGGGTGGCATGATACCGTTTACAGCGAACTGTGGCGTGCCCAGAACGGTCCCTCTGTGATGGTCAAGGAGGGCAGTTTAAAGTATTTCCGATTTGACAACGATAAGGGGTGGCCCGAACAACTCTTTGATCTCTCCAAAGACCCAGATGAACGAAACAACCTGATTGACGCACCTGCATACGCCGATGCGCTCTCGAAGTTGCGCGCCAAAGCCGATGCCTTACCTGAGCCCCGCCGGAAAGATGAGAACAACAGGTTTATTGACCCACACCGCCCGATTTTGAAGCAATAACGATTTGCCCTTAAAACGCCCGAACGTAAACGCATCAGACGATTGTTGCACTCAATCCATTGGGATAAATGCCTTTAATTGTTGTGGACGTGGTTGCGCCTCTTTACGGCAACTGAAAACTCAATTGGATGAATCTTATTGTATAGATCCGAATAAACATAACCCTAACCCACCTCCAGCGGCGGTAGCAGCCCCCGCTGCCTCCTATTTTGCCCGAAGTGATAGAACTTTTACCTTATAGGCATTGGCGTAGGATTCGACATATTCAGGCGATTTTCCCAGGAGCTGCTTCGGCTGTGGATTTGACGGAGAGCCAGAAGAAGCCAAAGTGGATGAGACTATAAAGCCTATTACACCCCCTATAATTGTTCCAGCTGCCACTCCGTCGGGTATAGTCCAAGTCATGGAGGAATAAGCCGAAGTATCAGGGAAAAGCGAACCCACAGCACATCCGACGAGTGCCCCAAGGATACAACCCGCAACTGCATAACCGGCCACACAACCCGGTGACCTTTTATTGACAGCGTTACTCGCATCCCGTTCCGCAGCATCTTTTGCTTCAAAACTCACAGCGTTGGCATCCTGCGCTGCACCGGCTTTGGAAACCTCAAGCTGCATAAAATTCTGTTGAGCGAAGGCAAAAAAAGGCGCGCTAAAGGTCAGCACCGCCATAAAAAGGACTAATGTGTGAAACATAAAACGAGTTCCCATTTTTTCTCCTTTTCAAATTTGTGGGCAGGTGCTGCGGCACCGCCCAGTCAACATTTTTTCATAGGACTTACACAATTTGCTGATGAACACCTACGTCCTGCACACCGTTAGCAAGGTAAATCTTATTGTAGAGATCCGAATAAACATAACCCTAACCCACCTCCAGCGGCGGTAGCAGCACCCGCTGCTGCCATAGAGATCCGAAGGGATCGAGCTTTCACCTTATAGGCATTGGTGTAAGATTCAACATATTCTGGTGATTTCCCAAGGAGCCGTTCAGCTGGTGGATTTGACCGATAGCGCGAGATCCTAATAAATGGGACTAAGACACCAGCCACTAAACCAATGCCACCTCCAATCGCCAACGCCCCGCCGCCGCTGGTGTCGGGAACAAAATCAGGCGCAAAACCTAAGTCTCGCGACTCATCCACTCTTATGGGATCAATTAAGAAACCTACACTACCTCCAATGAGAGCACCGATTGCACCCCCAACACAACAAATCCCTATACCTGCACCGAACCATAAAAGTTTATTGACATCGTTACTTGCGTCTTTTTCAGCAGCGGCTTTTGCCGCAAGAAGTCCTGCATCGATTTCTGCTGTAGTCTGTGTAGGGTTCTGCTGGGCGAAGGCACTAAAAGGCACGCTGACAGTCAGCATTGCTATTAAAGCAACGAATGCGCGAAACGTAAAATGAGTTCTCATTTTTTCTCCTTTTCAGATTTATGGGCGGTCCCTGCGGCACCGCCCCATATAGCGTTTTGTCTAATTACTTCCGGATTAACAGCTTTCGTGTAGCAGTAAAGTCGCCTGCTGTGAACGTATAGAAATAGATACCGCTTGCGACAGATTCACCGACTGCGTTTCTGCCGTCCCAATACGCCGCACGGCTTTTGCTGTGATACATGCCTGGAGCTTGATGTCCAAGTGCCAACCGCCGAACGACCTGCCCGTTCACCGTATAAATAGTGAGCGTAACATCGGCGGGTTTTGTCAACTGATACGGTATCCATGTCTCAGGGTTGAACGGGTTCGGATAGTTAGGCAAGAGCGCAGTCTCTTTGGGTATCAGTGCTGACAAGAGTTGCTGTAAGAAGTGGATACCCCGTTGTGAGGTTAGGTCTGTCAAGTTTAGATGCTGTGCTTGGGCTATCCACTGTTGCACGTCTGCAGCGGTGAACAGCGCAAGTGCCTGTGGATGTAAAGAGGGCGCGGCTGCGGCGTTGCCGAGTTCACCAGCAACCTTGACGAGATCCCTGATATCCACAACACCATCTGCGTTGACATCCGCTGTACTTTGTCCAGTTTTGCCCAAAACTGAAGCCACCAACACCAAATCTTGGATGTTCACTACACCATCTCCATTCGCGTCCCCTGCAACTTTTTCGGGTTCAAGTTGTGTAATAGCGGATGCCACATCCCACAATGTAATACCATCAGGAGACGTGTAAGCGAGCGAAGTTCCATCCGGCGAAAACAATACAGGATTCTTTAACACTCCAAAATACTCTAACAACAGCAAAGGAAGAAGACCTACATGGGGTCCAACTGTAGTGATGCTTTCTTTTTTTGTCACATCCCACAGTTTCACTGTATCAATTCCGTCGAACGAAGCGGGAGTCTCCACGAAAGCGAGCAAACTCCCGTCCGGCGAAAACACCACAGACCAGACAAAAACCCGATCTCTGACAAGTGTAGCAACAGTTTTGCTTGTTGCCACATCCCACACCCCAATACCATACGGAGACGAGTACGCGAGCAAACTCCCGTCCGGCGAAAACACAGAAAAATCCAAACGCCTATTGCCTTCAAATGTGGTGATCGTTTTTCTTGTCGCCATATCCCACAACTTTATTGTCCCATCAAAAGACACAGAAGTGAGCAACGTACTATTTGGTGAAAATGACACAGAAGTGACCCCATCTTTATGTCCCTTAAGTGTGTCGATAGTTTGGCGGGTTGCCACATCCCACAGTCGGACTATGCCATCAGAGTCCCCGGCGGCGAGCAGCGTCCCATCGGGTGAAAACGACACTGCATTAACACCCCCCACGCGTCCTTCAAGGGTAGCGATAGTTTCTCGTGTCGCCACCTCCCACAACTCCACGGTCTCATCAACGGTCGCGTTAGCAATAAGTGTTCCATCGGGCGAAAACGACAGCGGCACCCCTTCAAATGTAGCGATGTTTTCTTGTGTCGCCACACCCCACAAATTTACTGTGTTATCAACCGCCCCGGAGACGAGCAGTGCGCCATCCGGTGAAAATAAGACAGAAGTAACAGTATCCGTATGTCCTTCAAGTGTAGCGATAGTTTCTTGTGTTGCCACATTCCGAAGGTTGACTGCCCCATCAACCTCTCCGAAAGCGAGCAAACTCCCATCCGGTGAAAATGCTGCTGCCAATCCTTCAAGGGAAGCAATCTGGTGTGGTGAGGTGCCCAGAGCGTCAAACGTCACTAACTCGCGCCCACCGATAGATACACCGACGGTGTTTATCAATGTCTGACCAAGGGCAAACGTGCTCTCCGCTCTGCCGTTGGTATCGGTTGTTACATGTGCAACCGTGGATTGTCCATTCAGTTTTCCTGTACCATCGGTGACCGTGAACGTAACCTGAACACTTGGCACAGGGTTATTGTCCCGGTCTCTCAGCTCAACAACCAAAGGTTCCACCAGTTCTGAGCCGAATACACCTTGCTGTTCAGCTCCGGAGATCATAACTAACGTGTACGTTGATTCAGCGACGTTCCAAAACTTCACTGTGCCATCATCTGATCCGGAAGCGAGCAGCGTTCCATCCGATGAAAATGACACGGACCTGACCGCTTTCTTGTGTCCCTGAAGCAAACTGATACCTTCGTATGTCTCGGCATCCGATAATATCACCCAGCTCACCCCAAGCGATTTTCCTCCTCCATAAGCGAACAGTGTTTCATCTGGGGAAAATGACACAGAAGAGGTGGTGTCACTCAATCCAGAGACCCTTGCTTTTGTCGCTACATCCCACAACCTCACTACCTCATAAAAATCCCCAGAGGCGAGCAGCGTTCCATTCGGAGAAAATGATACAAAAGTAACACCCGCCCTGTGTCCCTCAAGTGTGGCGATAGCCTGACGTGTCGCTACATCCCACAGCTTCACCGTGCCATCCGCTAATCCAGAGGCAAGCAACACACCATCGGGCGAAAACGATGCAACAATTCCCTCAAGTGTGGCGATAGTCTGACGTGTCGCTACATCCCACAACCTCACCGATCCATCAGAAGACGCAGAAGCAAGCAATACACCATCCGGTGAAAATGACACTGAGTTCACAGCATCTGTATGTCCCTCAAGTGTGGCGATAGTTTGGCGTGTTGCCACATCCCACAATCTCACCGACCCATCAGAAGACGCAGAAGCAAGCAATACACCATCCGGTGAAAATGATACTGAGTTCACAGCATCTGTATGCCCTTCAAGTGTGGCGATAGTTTGGCGTGTTGCCACATCCCATAACTTCACCGGACCATCGGAAGACGCAGCGGCGAGCAACACACCATCCGGTGAAAATGATACTGATAAAATACTATCTGTATCAATAGATAGCTCTATATCCGGATTCTGGTGTAAAAGGGGTTCAAGGGGTGACGCATCCTTAGTCGGATTCTCTGTTAGATCTAGCTCCGTTAGGTTTGTGAGCCCTGCCAGGGGACTAATGTCACTAATGTGGTTATTGTTAAGATATAAATTTGTTAGCTGCGTTAGCCCTGCAAGCGGACTGATATCACTAATTTGATTATTGCCAAGAGATAATCCTGTAAGGTTTGTCAGTCCCATGAGTGGACTGATGTCTCGGATTTCATTATCCCTGAGCCATAATGTTGTCAGTTGTGTCAACCCATGGAGTGGACTGATGTCGCTAATTTGATTATTGCCAAGAAATAACTCCGTTAGGTTCGTCAACCCTTGGAGTGGGCTGATGTTACTAATTTGATTATTGCCAAGAGATAACTCCGTTAGGTTCGTCAATGCTGCCAAGGGACTGATGTCACTGATTTCATTATGACTAAGGTATAACCTTGTCAGTTGTGTTGCATATTCTAAACCGGTGAGGTTGCTTATCTGGAAAGCGTTTAGCTGCGTCAATCCTTGGAGTGTTTCTGGTGTGAAGGTGTCGCCTGGGACCAAACTGAGTGCCTCTCGGACTGCGGTGTGTAAATTCCCATCAGGCATCCACGAAGGTCCTGGCACATAAATGTCCAGTTGCAAACCCGCGTTTTTCTCAAGTAAGGTTTGAAGCGGTGCCTTATCCGTAATCGGATTCTCTTCAAGAAATAACTCCTCAAGATTGACCAAATCTACCAGTGCTGTTACATCGCTGATCTCATTGTATCGGAGAGATAACGTTGTCAGTTGTATCAATCCAGTGATGGGTGTGAGGTCGCTGATTGCATTAGCCCCAAGGTCTAACGTCGTTAGCTGCGTCAATCCTGCGATAGGTGTGAGGTCACTGATTGCATTGCCTCCAAGGTTTAACGTTGTAAGGTTCATCAAGCCAGCGAGGGGAGAGAGGTCGCTGATTTCATTACCCGAGACGGATAATTCCATTAGCTGCGTCAATCCTGCGATAGGTGTGAGGTCACTGATTGCATTGCCCCAGAGAGATAACTCTGTCAACTGCATCAATTCTACCAGGGGTGTGAGGTCGCTGATTGCATTACGCCCGAGAGATAACTCTGTCAACTGCGTCAATCCTGTAAGAGGGTTGAGGTCGCTGATTGCATTAGCGCCAAGGTCTAACTCCATCAGTTGTGTTGCATGTTCCAAGCCGGTGAGATCGCTTATATTTTGATATGAAGCGTCTAACTGCGTCAATCCTTGCAGTGCCTGTGGTGTGAAGACATCACCCGGTGCCAAACTGAGCGTTTCTCGGACTGCAGCGTATAAACGCGGATCTGGCATCCACGCAGGGCCTGGTATATCAATATCCAGTCGCACAGATGGATTTACTTGAAGTAGCGTTTGGAGCGGTGCCTTATCCGTAATCGGATTCCCCTCAAGAGATAACTCTTCAAGATTGACTAAATCTACGAGTACCATTAAATCGCTGATCTCATTGTATCTGAGAGATAACGCTGTCAGTTGTGTCAATCCAGTGAGGGGTGTGAGGTCGCTGATTGCATTAGAGCCAAGGTCTAACGTCGTTAGCTGCGTTAAGCCTACGATGGGTGTGAGGCCGCTGATTTCATTACCGTTGAGGTTTAATGTTTTAAGGTTCGTCAAGCCTGCAAGGGGTGTGAGGTCACGAATTGCATTGGCCCATAGAGATAACTCTGTTAGTTGTGTTAACCCTGCAAGCGGAATGAGGTCACGAATTTGATTATAGCCAAGAGATAACGCTGTTAGCTCCGTGGCATATTCTAAGCCGGTGAGGTCGCTTATATCTTGATATGGAGCGTCTAACTGTGTCAATCCTTGCAATGTTTCTGGCGTGAGGACATCGCCCTGTGTCAAACCGAGTGCTCCTCGGACTGCGGCATATAAACCCCCATCGGGCATCCACGCGGGGCCTGACACGTCAATATCCAGTTGCAAATCAGGATTTGCTTGAAGCAGCGTTTGGAGCGGAACCTTATCGGCAATGGGATTTTGCCAAAGGGATAACTCTTCAAGATTGACTAAATCTACGAGTGCCATTACATCGCTAATTTCATTATTGGAGAGGAACAATTCTGTCAACTGTGTTAACCCCGCAAGGGGTGTGAGGTCACTGATAGCATTATCGGCAAGGTCTAACGTTGTAAGGTTCGTCAACCCCGCAAGGGGTGTGAGGTCACTGATAGCATTGCGATACCCAAGGTCTAATGCTATGAGGTTTGTGAGTGCAGCGAGGGGTGTGAGGTCACTGATAGCATTATCGGCAAGGTCTAACGTTGTAAGGTTCGTCAACCCCGCGAGGGGTGTGAGGTCGCTGATGTCATTATCACTAAGGTCTAACGTTGTAAGGTTCGTCAACCCCGCGAGGGGTGTGAGGTCGCTGATAGCATTATCTCTAAGGTCTAACGTTGTGAGGTTTGTGAGTGCAGCGAGGGGTGTGAAGTCGCTGATTTTATTGAATACAAGGTCTAATACTGTGAGTTGTGTTGCGTGTTCCAAGCCAGTGATGTCACTTATCCATTGATATGGAGCGTCTAGCTGGGTCAACGCTTGCAGCGTTTCTGGTGTGAGGACATCGCCTGGTGTCAAATCGAGTGCTTCTCGAACTGCGGCGTGTAAATTCCAATCTGGCATCCACGCAGGGCCTGGCACATCCATATCCAGTCGTACAGATGGATTTGCTTGAAGTAGGATTTGAAGCGGTGCTGTATCCGTAATGGGATTTCCCTCAAGGTACAAATTTTCAAGATTTATCAAACCTGTGAGTGCTGTCACATCACTGATTTGGTTATCGTTGATGCCTAACTGTGCTAACGCCACCAATCCTGCAAGGGGACTGATGTCAACGATTTGATTAGATCCAAGACTCAGCAAGGTCAACTGGGTCAATCCAGCGAGCGGACCAATGCCGCTGATTTCATTGTTCGAGAGAGATAACTCTGTCAGCCCCGTTAATCCAGTGAGGGGACTGATGTCAACAATCGCATTGCCCCTGAGCCCTAACACCGTTAGGTTTGTCAAGCCAGCGAGCGGACCAATGTCAACGATGATTGCATTATCCGACAGATTTAATTCCATCAGGTTTGTCAGTCCAGCGAGCGGACTGATATCAACGATAAGATTCGACCTAAGATCTAACGCTGCCAACTGGGTTGCATGTTCCAAACCGGTAAGATAGTTTATTTCGCGCCAGTCAGCGTCTAACTGTGTCAACCCTTGGAGTGCTTGTTGTGTGAGTGTCTCCTGTGGTGTCAAACCGAGTGTCTCTCGGACCGCATCGCGTAAACCCTGATCCGGCATCCATGCAGCTGCCGAATCAACATCAACATCCAATTGCAAACCCGGATTTTTCTCAAGTAAGGTTTGAAACTGTGCCTCGTCCGCAATCGGATTTGCCGCAAGGTACAAATTTTCAAGATTTACCAAGTCTATGAGCGGACTAATGTCGCTGATTTCATTGAGCCCCAGATCTAACGTTGTCAGGTTCGTCAACCCCGCAAGCGGACTCAGGTCAACGATTTGATTGTCCCGGAGATGTAACGCTGTCAGGTTCGTCAACCCAGCGAGCGGACTCAGGTCAACAATCGCATTGGGCCAGAGATCTAAGGCAGTCAGGTTCGTCAACCCAGCGAGTGGACTCAGGTCGCTGATTCTATTGAGTCCGAGATCCAAGGCAGTCAGGTTCGTCAGGCCTGCAAGGGGACTAATGTCAACAATTGCATTACCCCCGAGGCCTAACGCTGTCAGGTTCATCAACCCAGCGAGCGGACTGATGTCCTGAATTTCATTAAACAAAAGGTATAACTCTGTCAGGTTCGTCAATCCAGCGAGCGGACTAAGGTCCCTGATTTCATTGTCCCTGAGATACAACTCCGTTAGCTGCTCGGCATGTTCTAAACCCGTAAGGTCGCGTATCTGTTCTGACGAAGCGTCCAAAACCGTTAATGTTGCCAGCTGTGCTTTCGGGATATCCGCACCTGCGGGGAGGGCGAGTGCCTCACGCACTTCACTTGCCAAATTAATATCAGGAAATTTTACATTCTGTGCAGAGGCAAGGTTAAGACAATTGCCAAAGATAACAATAAAAATCACATAAGTATAAAACCGTTTCATAATGTTTTCTCCTCATTTAAACTATTAAAGATTAACATCCAACACCTATCCACGAAGGATGCCTGCGAAGTCTGTCATCATTGTTGCACTAACAACAGCCAGGAAAATAATAACCCACCTACACCCCCGCCGCCCCCTGCGACTGCCCATCTTTTTCGAAGCGATCGCGTTTTCTTCCTATAAACATGGGTGTAAAATTCGATATATTCGGGTGATTTCCCGAGGAGGCGCTCAGGCGGTGGGGCAGTCTGATAGTTGCGAATCCAATTGAAGGGAATTGAGACACCTGCTGGGCAACCGATGCAAACTCCAACTGCCGCCCCCTCCCCGAAGTCAAGAAGGGGGGCAATAGAGCCCAAATCCGATGTAGGAGGAGCAATGTAGTTACCGACAACACCACCAATGAATGCGCCAATCGCACCCCCGACACAGAAAGCCCCTGCACCCGCACCGAACCACAAAAGTTTGTTGGTATCACCACTTGCGTCCTGTTCTGCGGCGGCTTTCGCTTCAAGTGCTACAAGACGGACAGCGTCCGCATTTTCTGCTGCAGGAGTTTCGGAGACCTCAACCCGGACGGGATTCTGTTGAGCGAAGGCCGCGAGTGGCATACTGAAAATTAATAGGACTATTGAAGCAACTATTCCGTAAAACGTAACGTAAATTCCCATTTTCCTCTTTACCTCGAAATTAAGGCTCGTTTCTTTTCAGAAAACGTTATGCTCATCATAATATCATTACTTCTTAAATATATGGTTACATTACGACAAAAAAATAATTAATAAAAATCTTTACTAATTTTGCCTTTTATAACATACTATCACACGTTAAGAAAATATGTGCAAGTATTTTGTCCAGGGCTATTTATAGTAAAACCCGAAAATAAACCAACACTCTCATAAGGCATCCACCTGTCAAACCACTGCGGATATATCAGGGTTGAAAACCCATCCTACAAAAGTATCAAAAACCGATGAAAAAGAGGTTACCCATGAAAAATGTAAGCATGACGCAAAATGGAATTGTATTGATTTTGGTAATGATGGTGTTAGTGTTTGGCATGCAAGCGATCAGCTCAAGTGTTGGGACGGCAGCCACACACCCAGGCATATACTGGGGCTTCTCTGATAAAATTCAGCGTGCGGACTTAGATGGCACAAACGTGCACGACGTTGTTACCGGATTAGATCCGCTAAAGCGTCTCATTCTAAGCGGTATCGCTGTAGATATAACGGGTGGAAAGATATATTGGACACAGTCAGAGTTTAGCGCAGAAACGCACACGGGCCAAATTCAGTCTGCAAACTTAGATGGCACAAACGTGCGAACCCTCGTCACGGGGTTGCTTCGTCCACGGGGTATCGCTTTAGATGTCGCAAGTGGAAAGATATACTGGGCAACTGGAAAGATGTCCGGGGCCGATGTAAGCGTCGGTAGTAAAATTCAGTCTGCGAACCTCGACGGTTCAAACGTGCGCGACATCCTCACAGGATTGGGACCTGTACGAAATATGGCTTTAGATGTCGTAGGACGCAAGATATACTGGATAGACTGGTATAAAATTCAGTCTGCGAACTTCGATGGCTCAAACCTCGCTGAACTCGCCTCTGGATTCGCGAATATGTTTGGTATCGCTTTAGATGTCGTAGGACGGAAGATGTACTGGACAAATGGTAATAGCAACAGAGGGGGAGGATTCGTCTACCGGGCGGACTTCGATGGCTCAAACCTCACTGAACTCGTCCAGATCAGAGACACTTTGCCAGAGAATATTGCTTTAGATGTCGCAGGGGGAAAGATGTACTGGGAGAGTCGGAACTGGGTCCCTGCGAGAGGTGTATGGGATCCTCGTGAGATTTTGTGTGCGGACTTGGATGGGGCAAAGGTCATTAACCTGGTTCCCAAAGACGCGGGGAGTGTGGCTAATATGACCTTGGGTATTCCGCCTCAAACTGTAGCAGCCCCCCCGACGCAAACGACACCGGACAGGACACCACTCCGCTCGGCTGGACCAGATGCTATAGAGAATATGGTTGTCAACCAGACATCAGAAGATATCTATGTGATATATTCTATAGACAGGAGGTGGGGAGAAAGTACTTCAGTACTTTTCGAGACCCATGGGTCTTATTTCGAGACCAGTGGATATTATAAGATAGCCCCCGGTGAACAACGTTCATTTGAACAACCTACATTTAACGTGGATTCGGAGAGGCAGATCAGTTTCCGTATATCGAAACGTGGAGAAGCGATTAAACCGCAAAGTCCGACACGAACTTTTCTTTCTTGGATCCATCCGACAAAAGGGTTTCGCATTGACTCTCTGGGGCTAGGCGATATGAACCCGGAGTCGGTGGCGTATTCAAGTCAGCCGCGAGATGAGTTAATACTTGCGGACGGCTTCATGAGTTATTACGGCAGTTATCAGATTTATGTCACCTCGGCGTGGGTGAAAGTCAATAACAGGATACAGACCCCCGTGGCTACAACACCTGTGGTGCCTACACCCCAGCCAACTGTGGTTCCCACGCCCCAGCCGAATGTGGGGACACCCTCCACGCACCCAGACATATACTGGCCGGACTGGGATAGAGGTACAATTCATCATTTCAATGGCTTAAACGTGAACACCCTCGTTTTCGGAGCGGGATATCCAAGTAGTATCGCCGTAGATATAGCAGGTGGAAAGGTATACTGGACGAATTCTGGGGTTCGGTACGTTCGGGAAGCGGTGATACCCAATGGTAAAATCCAGTGTGCGAACTTGGACGGGTCGAACGTGCGCACCCTCGTTACTGGGTTGCATTTTCCGAGTCATATCGCTTTAGATGTAGTGGGTGGAAAGATATATTGGACAACTTCACCATCACCACAAGTACCACAAGGAAATAAAATCCAGTGGGCGGACTTGGACGGCTCAAACGTGCAAGACCTCGTCACAGATGAAGTAGGATATCCAGGAACTATCGCTTTAGATGCCGCAAATGGAAAGATGTATTGGACAGACTCGGATAAAATCCGGTCTGCGGACTTAGACGGCTCAAATATCACTCAACTTGTCGCCACTAACTTGACGGGTGTCGGCATGTCTAATGTAAGCGGTCTCGCTTTAGATGTAGTAGGTGGCAAGATGTACTGGACAGATATTGGCAAGAACCGCAACGGTATGATCCGGCGTGCGGACTTGGATGGTTCAAACATCACCACCCTCGTCTTTACTGGAGAGAATTTCCCACGCGGTCTCGCCTTAGATATCGCAGGCGGAAAGATGTACTGGGGGAGTACGCGAAGGGGCTCAAATAAAATTTGGTGTGCAAACTTGGATGGGTCAAATGTGCGAGATATTGCCACCGTAGTTGGAGTCCCTTGGGATATTGACTTAGGCATCCTGCCCCAAACTGCAGGAGTCCGTCCGAGGCAAACGACACCAGACCGCGTTGCCCCCGGCACGCCCCCTACCCCTACACCTCAGCCGACAAGCATCCGCATACCTGATCGGAACTTAAGAGCAGCAATCCAGCAAGAGATTGGCAACACAATTACAACGCAAACGCTCCTGAATCTAACAAGTCTTGACGCTTACGACCTCGGGATAACAAACCTCACTGGGCTTGAACACGCCACAAA
>JAJECN010000020.1 GCA_022821965.1 Candidatus Poribacteria bacterium | reverse complement strand
GTATCAGTCATTTTATCACACAGGTGTATCACCAAAAACGCCCGCATTCGGCGTTAGGGTATCTGACACCTCTCGAATTTCAGCGAAAAAACTTGTCTTAACTTTGCTAAATTGTGGTCTGAATAAACGTTGGCACTTCATTCACTGCATTTTGGTACACGTATTGTCCTTCCGTTTAATCATGATTCTGAGCGACCTGAGTTCATTGAAGAACGTATGCCAAAGGAAAAAGCATACGAACAAATAAAAACATCTTTAACAAATCTGGATTGGGAGATATTTTTTTCTAAGCGAAGTATTCAAAAAATTAGTTGGCAAATATACCACTATGAAACGCGCTTTACTCAAAAAATTCGCCGTAACGACAAAATTATATACATAAACACTAATGAACAAGAGGTAAAAAATCCTAAAGAAGTTTATCCTGAAACTTCAGGTTCTATGGAAATAGAAAAAATAGGAGATGAGAACCGAATTAAAGTTTCCGGAAATTATAAGTCTGGACAATACAACTACCTACGGTTTGATGACGACATTTCCATTACAGACGAAAACACTGGTAAACGTGAAAATTACCAGATTTCTGTTGCGTTTGGTATGGACGAGGTTGGAAAGATTAAGCCCTTAGAACCAGGACAGGTTTTTATCTATTTCCCGGCTCCAAAAGAGAGATCCGGCTTGTTTTTTCATCTGCACGCCCCTTTCGCCTCAACCCCCGTACGGGATAGCCTTCTTGATTGTTCTCTTAACAATGAATTACGGGATCATCTCGCCAATCTGGTTGCAAAATCAATACATACTATACGTAAAAAGGGTTTGTTGGAAACCACTTTTTTAGCAGTTTTGCCCAATAGTAAAGATGAACTACCAACTTTTTACCAACCCATCCAAAAACGGTTAATCGAGGAATTCAATACGCAAAAGTTAGTTCCAATGAAACACGGGGGTTATGCCGCAGGTTCAGGATGTTATCGGGCAGGAAAATACAGCAAGGATTTATCAAATCTGATTAGTGATGAAGATTTGGCAACGCTTCTCGGAAAAAGAGGGCGTGTCAGCAATGAAATCCTACGACTCTTTTCCCGCTATCGTTTGTTGAGTAAGGAAGAAGAACGAGCGTTGGTGCGCAGCAATTCTGCTGAATCAAAAGAACAGTTAATCAATTCAAATTTGAGACTCGTTGCAGCCATCGTCCATCGGCAATTTAGCGGATGTATGATGGAGGCGGATGATCTCTTCAATGAAGGCGTGAAGGGGCTTAAAGAAGCCGCTAATAACTATACCCTTTCACATAATAAATTCAACACTTTCGCTACTCATTATATCCGGAATGCAATCCAAAATTATATTGATGCTAATCAGTGTTCAGTTAACGTATCCGCAGCATCTCCACTATTATGGATTAAAACCCCTAAAATAGGTAGTAGAGAAGACAACTTTCTATCCTTGTTGGATATTTCTGAATGGACTATTGACGATTTTATAAAAGAACTAAAGACTCAGTCTCATATAGTGGATAATTGGTTAAACAAAAAACCAACCAATTGGCATGCTGAGCTATACGAATTACTTGGATCCTTCCTATCAAAAACGCCGGTAGCCCGCGCACTTAACATCGCTGATTATATTATCTCAATCCGCAATTTGTTCCTCAATGATCCACCATTAGAAAACGGAATTTCAGTTGACAAAGCTAAACTCGTTTGGGAAACGATGATATTGCTGGATAAACAAGAACAGGCATTGCCAGATTGTTATGATTTATATGTAACGGCTATCCGAGAGCTAAAAGAGACAGTATGGGTTCCACAAAATTCTGATCAGCACAGTTTCGTAAAGCCTCGTGAGGCATCAGTGGATTATCTTCCCAAAGGTTTCCAGTACGAAGCAGGGCAAAAATGGCTCAAAGCAATTGAGTTTGGTACAGTAGACAGAGAAAAGAAAAAACAAAACGAAGAATTAGTGATGAAACTTGATAAACTTGGAAAAATACACGATATGTCTCCTGATCAATTTTTAGAAATATTGGAAAAGTCTGATGTATTTAATGAATGTATTGTTGCGTACAAGGAACAAAAAGCCGATGAATACCCAGTCCCAAATAACCAACAACCCTCAATCAGTGAAGTGCAAAAAAGATTTGGGATTACATACACTGTAGATGACTTCATTATGGCTGAAGCCTCAATGCCTTCAACAGAGTTTCTGCAAGATTTTGAATTTACCCGCGAACATATTCACATTTTCGCGTCCGATGCTACACGCCGCGAGACGACTATCTTCCCTGTTCTAAAGGAAACTTATAAAGCCTATGCCGATCAGTATGCCTTATGGATAAAGCAATCCATCGCTTACGATGATGTCTTGAACGGAACGCCAGATTATCTTATCTCTACCCGATCTGAATTAGGCAAAACTGTTGTCGGAAGTCCGTTGATACTCCTTGTCGAGGCAAAGAAAAACGATTTTGAGCAGGGGTGGGGGCAATGTCTGGCGGAATTGGTCGCTGCCCAAAAGATAAATTCGGAAAAAATGAATGACGGTGCCGCTTTTCCCGTATATGGTATTGTCACCGACGGGACGCTGTGGCAATTCGGACGACTTATCGGTGATACCTTCACACAAAACAGAACGGACTTTGTATTGGCTAATTTGCCAACGCTTTTTGGCGCGGTTGATTCTGTCTTAAAAGCCGTAACTGGTATACATTGAATAGCACGTGCAGATGGACTCTTAAATGGTAAACAGGGCCAACCTATCTATTGAAGGCACTCCTACACTCTCCCAGTCCGGTAGGGCCAACACCTATGTAGAATTCAATATGCACCATAAAGGAAGCCCCATAGGAGCAATATGTTTATAGCAATGTATCTTTGGGGATAGGTGCTATTTTTGTCTGAATCGCAGATTATCGCGGATAAGACAGATGACGCGGATTAGATACGGTCTTTGCTGGCAGAGCCTCTTAGTCCTAGCAAAGTACCAGGGATACAGCAACGCGTCATAAAAGAGTTCTATCAGCCGCAACTCGCGAAATTAAAAACGTGACACCATGGATATAGCAATGTGTTCTCTCTTGAGGTCCGTAGGAACAATATATTTATAGAAACATGTTGTTTCCATTTTCAATCCTGTAAGGGCGATATTTTTCCGGTTTCTTGTAGGAATACTATGTTTGATAGACAGTAGAATCTCAAAATTCTGTTGTCTTTTTTTCTTTCTCATGTTATGCTTGCGAGCTGTAAAAATTCACTAAGGAGGTTTTATGAGAAAAAATATTTCGGGCATTTCAACGCTTTTGGGTATTGGCGTTATTTTTCTTCTAATAGCCAATCTCTTGATTCCAGATCTGTTCACACGTACATACGTATCTATCCAGATTGTTATCGGAATAACTGTGTTTGGTGTTCTATGGTGGCAGAGAGGTTGGTATGGGTATACGAATACTGCCGCTTCAATAGTCACTGTTATAGGTGTTTTCGGAACTTTCCTCGGGATCTTTATTGGACTTCTACCTTTTGACACGGAGAATATTAAAGGTAGTATTCCACCGTTAATAGAAGGGCTCAAGCTCGCTTTTCTTACTTCTCTTGTGGGAATTTGCTCGGCAATTATCCTAAAGGCATATGCACTTGTCTACCAAATGATTAAGGGCAAAGATCCAGCGGAGGAAACGATTACTCAACTTTTCTGTCAACAAACTACTGAACTTCTTAAGCCGCTCACCGCACTCCTCAAATTGCAAACAGAAGAAAGTAGGCGAACTCAGGACGCGCTCAATAGTATAAAAGCCTCCCTCGCAGATGATCATCAAAGCACGGTCTTTACGCAATTGCTGGACTTGGCGACACAGCAAAATCAATTGATTGATTCACAAAAAATAGGACAGGATCAAATCGTTAAGTCACTTGACAGCCTTAAAGCCTCTCTCTTGGAAGGTCCAGACGCAATTAGCCCGCAATTGCAAGTTTTGACGAATTCTCTTTCGGAAAATCACATTGAAGTAATTAATGAATTTCGTAAGTTTGCCGAGAAAGTTGTTACTGTTAGTACTGACAAATTGGTTGAAGCTCTTGAAGAGGTAGTTCATAAGTTCAATGAAAAAATCAACGAACAATTTGGTGAAAACTTTAAGCGACTCAACGAAGCTGTTCAGGAAATTAACGTGTGGCAGGAACAATACCGTCAACAGATGGATGAACTTGCTAATGAATTTCGGATTGCGGCCCAGAGTGTTGAACAGTCCCGGGTGGCTTTAGCATCGGCTGCCCAGTCATTAATGACAATTGAAGACCAAAGTGAGAGTCTTGTTGCTGTTGCTCAAAAGCTGGATCCTCTTCTCGGCACTTTGAACAGTCAGTTAGAGGCTTTCGGCAGGTTGGGTCAGCAAGCAGATGAGGCTTTCCCTCGTATTGAGGAAGGTCTAAATAGTCTTACCGAGGGATTTGTATCTGCGTTAACTACAATTGAGGATCGGAGTAAAAATTTCGTGTCCATTACTGAAAAGCTGGATCCTCTTCTCGGCACTTTGAACAGTCAGTTAGAGGCTTTCGGCAGGTTGGGTCAGCAAGCAGATGAGGCTTTCCCTCGTATTGAGGAAGGTCTAAATAGTCTTACCGAGGGATTTGCATCTGCATTAACCATAATTGAAAACCGAAGCAAGAGCCTTGTTTCTATTGCTGAAAAGCTGGATCCTATTCTCAATACTTTGAATAATCAATTAGAAGTCTTTGACGATCTGAGTCAGCGGACAGATGAGGTTTTCCCACGCATTGAAGAGGGTTTAAATAACCTCACGGAAAAATTTTCATCTGTGGTTGAACAAGCGATTAATAATTCCTATGAAAGCATCGAAAAACAACGCGAGGCGTTAACTGTCCACATTGACAGTCTTCAGGCTACAGTGCAAAACGCTAGTGAGGAGTTTACTCATATGACCACAACTTTTTCGGAGTCCGTCGAAGCAGCTACTGATCGCTCTTACACTAGTATGGATGAACAAAGGAATGCACTGACGAGTCAGTTACAGCAATTGCAAACTACTATTAATACCGTTTTGGAAAAGATTGATCAACAACTTACCGAAGCGAGCACGGACTTTTCAGCATCCATTGATGCAGCCGTTAGTCAGTCCCAGGTAAGCATGAATCAGCAAAGGGAAGCCTTAATAAATCTCACCAAGGACCTCCGGGGACAACTTGAAAACGTGATTAAAACAACCAATAACGAATTGGACACTACTCTTCGTAGAAGTACACAGCACATAGTTAATCAAGTTGAAAAATTGGATGAAGAACTTGGCAAAGAACTAAGGAAGTCCCTAACTATGTTAGGTTCTCAATTGGCAAGTCTTTCTGAAAAATTTGTTGAGGACTATGAACCACTAACTGAGAGACTTCGGGAGATTGTAACAATTGCAGGGAACCCCTCGCTTCAAATTCCTGGAGACAATCCATAGATGATAGGAAATTTGTTTAATAGGAAAGTTCAGGAAACTGAGGAACATTGGGTTTCTATATCTGACGTAATGACAGGATTGATGGTGATATTTCTCTTTATTGCTATCGGTTATATGTTGAACGTTCGCCTTGAGGCAGATCAGATGATTTTGCTTCGATCAGAACTTCAAAAACTTCTTGATGCCTACAAGAATTGGCAGGTGGATTTAGCCAACGACTTGAGAGAGGAGTTTGAAGGAAATTCGAGTAAAAAGAATCAGTTTAGAATGTGGAAAGGATATCTGGATAGAGAAACACTGTCTATTCGTTTTAAACAACCTTTTCCAATTGGAGTTGATGAGATCCCGGAAAATTTTGCAAGCAAGGTGTTACAGAATTTCTTTCCTCGATACATTGCAATCCTAGCACAAGACAAATACAGAGACAGGATTGCAGAGATACGGATTGAAGGTCACACGTCTAGTGAATGGTCATCACAAGTCCCTGTTCATGAGGCTTATATTAAGAACATGGAACTATCACAGAATAGGGCGAGAAACGTACTTGATTATGTTCTGAACATTAAGGTACACGAAATAACAGAGAATAGGGTTTGGATTAAGAAACATTTAACCGCGAATGGATTGTCTTCCAGTCAGTTAATTCTGAATTTAGAAGAAGATTGTCCTACTCCTGCCAATTCTTACCTGTCTATAGCGGAGGAAATAGATATTCATGTGTGGAGGATTCCAGGGTTGTATCAGCGAATTTGCAGCGAAATTAGGAATTGGAAGAACAGTAAAAAAATTACCCGATCAGATATCGTTAAGGCTATTCTTCCAGAGTATCCTGAGTTTAAACATAAAGTAGAAGAACTGGAAAGAACAGTGGATCTTCTTACTGAAGACAAGACAGATATTAAAGCAGAATCTCGCCGCGTTGAGTTTCGAGTTGTTACAAAATCTGAAAAGCTCACTGAAGAGATTACGCAACTTATGACGGAATTTGATGTAGCGAGAAAAACGGGCATTCCTCTGGAAAAAGTAAAGAAATTGCACCAGTGGATTCGCCAGGATATTAGTGATAATCCCGATATTCAGGTTGGTGATATTGTTAGTTCTCTACGTACCTTTTCGGATTTTTCTGAGTTGAAAGAGGATTTAGAAAAAGTTGTTAAGCTGCTTATGGAAAACTCTAATAAAATGGAGGCGACCGATTGAATTTACCAGATTTTCGGAAACACGATGGATTAAATGATTTACGTTCTCAAATGGGAGCTCCATTCCGTTCATTTGAGCCGGATCTGAATATGTCGCTAGATGTTATAGTTGATGGATTTGATTCGATCACTATTGCTTCCGATGGAACGCTTGAGTATGAGAATGAAAAGGTTATCCTTTATATTCGAGATCCAAAAGGCAGCATGCCTAAGTATCACGTCGTAGAATGCAGAACACTCAAAAAGATGCGACGTGAAGGGAGATATAGCCGTTATGTTGTGACTCGCCGCACGGATGGAGAATTCATCCTAAATTTCCCTCCTGGCAACCTTGATCTCAATGAGCCAGAAACATATAGATTAGGTATCTGTACAAATTGTCGTTGGCATGAATTGAAGTACAATTGTCCTCCGTATACTTTTCCTTTAGCAAGTTGGTTTGAAGCTGTAGATGATGACTACAAGCCCCCTCCAACAGACAATTTATATGGTCCTCAGATTTCTCCTGAAACCGCGCCTCCATCAAATTATCCACCAAATTGGAAACTGCTATCATTGGAGTGTCGTAAAAGAACACAGTGGAAATGTGATGAATGTAATATAGATTTAAAGCTCCAGCGACGCTTTCTCCATGCACACCATAAGTTCGGAATACGATATAATAGACCAACAGACCTCCGCGCGCTCTGTATTGGTTGTCACGCTGAACAATTTATGCACGGCCGAATGAAAAATTTGCCAGATTATTTGGAATTCATGCGCAAATATGGGCACATCTGGAAACAGTTAACTGGAAAATAGCCGCCTTTTCAATCCGACATAACAATTACTAAATATATTTTTCAACCTCCTGCTGCGTATCACCACGCAACAAATCCGAAAGTCCCCACGATAAAGGACAGGCATTCAATCCCAATCCCCTCTTATCCTGTAAATCCGAGATTCAGACAACCTACCACAAAACCCCATCAATCTCCCCATAGCCCACATCTCACCTATAGACATAACACGCCGCTGGTGTGAAGAATGTGATTACTGCGTATGTGGGTTAGCGGGATGTGAATTCAACAGAAAAATCTGTCTGTAGGTTGGGTTGAACGGGACATGTAAAATCAGGTGTGTTTGGTGCAGAAATTTTTGGATATCCAGTCTACTTGAAGCCCCGGAAGGTGAGAGAAACCCAACGCTTTTTTCTTCGGTGTGTATGTTTTGTTGGGTTTCGTTAGGGGCTTTTCGTAAGTGTGCTGTTGAGGAGTATTAGGTACTTTGGGAGCATGACTGCATATATTGTGTTCCACTCAACCCAACCTACCGGGCATTCGGGTCAGAGACTCGCAATATGTTGTTTGAGTGCTTCTATTTCGTGTTTCAGTTCTTGAATCTGCTCCTTTTGTGTCCGTTCCTCCTTGCCACGCCATACCATAAGGACTTGCGGGATGCCGACAACTATAACAATAAGACTTATTAAAGCGATCACAAACCCAGATAGCATATTCAATCGTTTGTCCATTTCTGAAAATTTGTCATCAACATGTTTCATCAAGCGTTCTTCGGATGCTTTGATACTTGAATGGGTCTTTTCCAGGTCTCCCTTCAAGTGTTCCTCAGAGGCTTTAAGGTCTCCCTTCAAACGATCCTCGGACTCTTTGACGATTGAACGGATCTTTTCAAGGTCCTCTACAGTGAGCTCGCTGAAAACTGGTGTTGCAAAAATCAAAAGCGTAGTGATAGAAATCAGGATTAATTTCATTTTCGCCGCCTTATCTTAGTTACAAATGCCGGAGTCATCTTACGTATAGTAAACCATATTTGCTCTCTGTTGTCAAATCAATTCATGATTCAGACAATCTACCACAAAACGGCATCAATCTCTGCCATGACCTGTAACGTCTCGGCAATTGCCACTAAGATTGCACGGTATTGACGCACCTCTTCATGACGCAATACCCCGCCCTTTCGATCTTTTAGCCACTTCTCACAGACTTGATATGCGCCGATTTCATATTCCCATACTTCTTCAGGGACATCTGTGAAATATTGGGTCGGGTTGATCCAAACGCGTCCGTCCAGATAGCGCGCTTTTTCGATTACGCCATCGCCTTCTCCTTCAAACCGATGTAGTGCTGGAATCTGTACGTCTTTTAGGAGATGCCAATCTATCAGACGCTGCCCTAACGTTGCGAGGGTACGGAAGTGTTCAATGTCCTGTGGTAAGGGGATACGCGGGAAGTCGTATTTTAGGAAATCATAGTAGCGTTGGCGGTAGGTGGGACTATATAAGATTGCATAGATATAGGCAAGGATTGCCTCTGGTGAAATACCTTCGGGGAGGTTAAATGGGGCGGTCTGCGGGAGTTCTAACGTCTCTGAGAGCGCGGTGAGGAAGGCGGGTTTGAAGTTGAGCGAGCGTTCTGTTGACAGTCCCAATTCCTCTGGATTTGGGTATAAATAGAGCGGGAAAACATGGGTGGGACCATCTCTATTTGAAACACAATTGCCATCGGTAATTCTGTCGGTGACAAGGATATGCTGCCATGTAGTAGCACTCCGAATGATGCGGTGTGTGCAGAGAGCAAGGTTTTCATCCGTAAGGAGATGCTGCATAATCGCAGATCGTGGCATACAGTGAAACCCACGTGATTGTCCTGTATAGTAGGTATACCGTATGTCAAACGGGCGATAATTGATTGGTACAATGTGTCGTTCTGCTTCAGGATGATTTTGCAAATCTTCTTGGGCGAGACGAATTTGCCAGTCACGTCTATCCCTCGGCAGCCTATATTGTTCCCGTGCCTCAGATTCAGAGAGCGACACGAAATCAGTAACAGTGGAGCGCACTGATTCTGGGGTGCTATGAATGGTTAGTCTGTCCCGTGCTGTTATTATCCCAATTGAACTTGCTTGAAAGATGTCGGTTAGTTCCCAACCAATTTCGTATTCTTCTATATGTTGATCGTGACGTGGCACAAAATGATAAAACGGTGAATCAGGGGTTAGTTCTGTCCACGTGGTAGTCTGAACATCAGTATTCGATAGAGTTGCGTATTTTTCCTCTCGACTTCCCCATAGGTCAGCATAGTAGATTTTAGCTGGAGCAATATTATCACGTTCCTTAACGCACAACAGAATTGCAGTACCTTGTTGAATATCAAAGACATTTTCATCGGTTTCACCGTCAGGTACAATTTCTCCGATTCTGCTGCTGCCGTGCAAATTAAAACAATAAATGGCGTTGAAACTGTTCATCAAACTCTGTCGCATACCGCGAAAGATGATACCGTACAAAAATCCGTTGTTTACAATATAACCAATGACCCCCTCGCCGTTTCGATCAATTCGCCACTGTGCCCACCGAACAAACTTTACGTAGTCGCCCTGCAGCGCTTGAAGGTTTTGCTCTGCCATTGGTGTTCCATCAACGCTTCTGTAATTCTCCATTAGTCGTCCAATGAAATTTAAGTTTCTATCAGCGTCACGGCTCGGATTGGCAGAACTTCGCTGATATGGCGGATTACCGAGGATGACGAGGAGCGGTTCGTCACGTTTCACTGCCAAGGCTGCGTTTGCTTCATCGGAGATGAATCCCGCAAAGGGTATAGAAGGCTGCATTTCGTCTGGTTGTTCCAAAGTATTCGTGAGGTAGATGCGGAGGCGTTCATCGGCTTGCCAGCCTTGTGCTTGTAGGAACAGACTCAATTTGAGATGCGCGATTGTATACGGGGCGACGAGTAGTTCAAACCCGAAGATCCGTTTGACGAGCTGGGCGTTGATATACTGTGTCCACTCTCCGGTGCCGTAGGTCTCTGTGACGTATTCTTTGATGTGGTCCAGCACTGTCAGGAGGAAGCCACCGGTGCCTGTCGCGGGGTCAAGGATGAGCGTGTTGTCATCGGCGAGACCGTCGGGTCTGTTTAGGTCTGTTTTGAGGAGGCTATCGACAGATTTGACGATGTAGGAGATAACTTGTGGCGGTGTGTAGTAGACTCCGCGATCGACGCGTCGCTGCGGATCGTATTCGGCGAGGAAGGTTTCGTAGAAATGGATCACTGGGTCTTCGAGGTGTGTTTTGGCAGCGAAAGCCGTGCGGAGCATCTCTGTCGGGACGTTTCGGAGAAGCGTTGCGATGTCGTCCAGAATATAGGTGATGTTGGTCTCAAGTGTCGGTGAGGCGACGTGATAGAAGAGTTGGATAAGGAACGGGTTTGATCTTGGAAGTGCCTCGGCGGCGGTGTGTCGCGAGAAGTTGGTCGCGTTGGGGAGTGTGCAACGTGCGGCGAACAACCCGTAAGCGAGGGTTTGGGCGTACATATCGGCGAAATCGTCCGGTGTCAGCGTAGAGATAAGCGTCTCTTTGAATGCCGAAAACATCCGATAAATCTCGCTATCTTCATCGCTGAGTGTGGTTGCGATCTGTGTTTGGAGTTCCCGCGTTCGTCTGGCGAGGTATCTTGCGAGTGTTTCTGGAGAGGTAATTTGGACGTGTCCGGCGTTCAGGAACCGTTCCAATAGCGTCTCTAAATTTTCAGTGTTATCATCAACGCTTGCTGTCGCTCGCAATGTTCCATCGGTATACAACCGGAATTCGACGAAATTGGTGAGGATGAAGTTGTCAAGGTTTTCAATAAAACGTGCATTCTGCGTTTCGGCGTGCCCCGTGAGATTGTCGAGGTCTCTGCCGTACCTTTCTGCCTCAATATAGCCGATGGGTAGCAAACCGTCCATTGCGATGAAGTCGGGTCTCCCGATCTGATCCAGTTGTCTCGGTTCTTGCGTGAATGTGATGGTATCTCTACCGAAATGGTCAACGGATAGTTCTTCAAGGAAGGCTTGGAGGTGTGGGAATAACGAAAGTTCTGGGGTTGCCTCGGAGTTGGTTTGTGTGCGGTGGATGTTTTGTAGATAACGGTCGCAGTGTGTTTGGAAGTTCATGTTTTATTTTGCAGTTAGTCTTGTTAAGTTGATGATGTCGGTACGAAAATCGATATTTTTGCATTATATGCTTTCTGCGGCTTGAGTGCAAGGTTTTTTGCACGGACAAAGCTGCTTGACAGTAAGCCTCCTATATGGTATCCTTATTTCATGATACACTATAGAAATCCAAGTTGCCCCCTTTGTAGCATAATCTTTTAGATTGTGCCGCTGCGTGCGCAAACTGAAAGTTTACGCTACAACCCCCTACGGATAATAAACCACTTTTGATGAAAAACGGTGTCTGTACACCTAAAATCTTGTTTGTAGCAACTTGCGTTATAGAAAATTAGAACTACGGTGTGAGGGAGAGAGATGAGACGCTTTGGAACGCAAGGTCCTGTTCATCCGGAGAAAAACTATGTTGTCAGCCGCGCTACTGAACTTGCGGATTTTGTCATGCGCGTCAAAGAGGGACGTTATATCGTTATCTTTGCCCCGCGGCAGACTGGCAAGACGACTTTCTTCCAGCGTGCCTTAGACCTATTTGCAAATCAAGAACCCGCCTACTTTCCAATCCCATTGAATTTTGAGGTATATGAGAACTGCACGCCGTCCGTTTTTTACAACGATCTCTACGAAGATATGCGTGAGGAGATAGAAAACATTTTTAGTCGGCGCGGAGAAATTCTTTCTGAAGCATTGACAGAATTTTTGGAGAATGTAGAGATAACCGATCATCTCTCAATGGGAAGATTCTTTAGAAATTTTTCCAAACTCTTGGGTGATCAGCGCGTCATCCTTATCATAGACGAGTTTGATGGTATCCCGAAGGAAGCCGTGAGAGGTTTTCTGCATTCACTCCGCCGTATCTACGTCTCAAACCCTCTCTCTCGTTGTCCGCACAGTATCGGCATTGTTGGCGTGAAAAGCATCACACAACTTAACTACGACAGAACTATTTCCCCATTCAATATCCAAGACGAGTTCAACTTACCAAACTTCACACTTGAACAGGTACAGGAACTGCTTGGGCAATATACAGAAGAAGTCGGACAGGCATTCGTTCCAGAGGTTATTGAAGCTATTCATAAGCAGACCGCCGGACAACCTGTTCTCGTCAACCGATTTGCCCAGATTCTTACGGAAGAATTGGACATCCCAAAAACCGAATCGATTAACCGCGATCACTTCGCACAAGCACACGCGCAGCTTCTTGAAGAAAGTAACGTTAATATTACACATCTACTTACCAATATCCGCAAAAACCCACGTTTTGAAAGTATGCTGATGCAGATTATGGAACGTGATGAAGGCGTGGACTTCAATCGGGACAATGACATCATCAATGAGCTCGCCACTTATGGGGTCATCACAAGAAGTAATGACGGTATGTGTGAGATTCTCAACCCGATCTATCTCTACCGTATCATGAGGACGTTCAAACCACTCGTAAACGGGTTGGAGCAAGAATATTTTTCAGAAAATACCAGCACCGAGTTTCGTGAGTACCTTACACCTACAGGACAGATTGAAATGAAGGCGTTACTTGATAATTTTCGAGATTTCATAGTACGTACAGGTTTCAGGATTCTGCAGGTACCAAATACGCCGCAAGAATCGGTAGGACGACACCTTTTACTTGCTTATCTTCACGAGTTTGTTAGACGTATCGGCGGTGTTATGCACATAGAAGTACAAACTGGACGTGGTAGGATGGACATTCTTATCACGCACAATCAACGAAAATACATCGTTGAGACAAAGATTTGGAGAGGTGATAGTCGCTATCAAGCAGGAAAGAAGCAGCTCGCGGCATACTTGAAGTTAGAAGGCACAACAGAGGGACACTATGTTGTATTTGATCATCGTCAGGATCCTGAGCAGCGTGTTGAGACTGAGACGATTGATGATGTAACTGTTCGGAGTTATGTTATTCCTGTTGTGCAAGAACGACCTTCGGATGAAGGAGTATGAAATGTCGTATTGTACCGTGTGTAAGATAGAAACTGATTATGAATACGATATAGCACTTTCTAATGGGCAGTACGTTCATTATTCGTGTATCCTCATGTTGCAAATGCGAAAACATGAGATTGAAACCGCACTGCGGCTACAGAAGTCACAACTCACTTTGTCGCTATTTGTGCCGACTGAGGTAGCACAACAAGACATTGCTTCCGAGGCTGAGGTTGAAGACTTACGCGCGAAACTCGCGAAGTCAGAATCCATTTTAACCGGACTTTATGACTATCTACCGTGTTGGCCCCCGGATTGGGAAGAGCGGAAACGGTTGCTTATTCGGGAAAACGGTTCCATCTGTTCACGTTGTGACAAGGAAGCGGATGTCTATTTGGTGCACGATATCCCGATATTTGAAGGTGGGACGAATGAGTTGGATAATCTGGCACTGATCTGCGCAGAATGTTATAGAAGTGTGTACCGTGAAGTCGATTTTTTCGGTGATTTTACGCTAAAGCCGTCACAATCGGAATTCTCGGAACAGTTTTCCGCAATCCAGTCTGCTATTGATAACAATCAGAAAATCCAGTTTGACTATAAGAAGCCGAGTAATAAAAGATGGATGACGCGTGTGGTGGTACCGGAGCGGTTTCTGAATATTCCAAATAGCCGAGAATCCGGTGAGACGTTATGTGTCGAGGGGTTTTGCGAGTTACGGCAGGATACCCGCGTTTTTGCGCTTGAGCGGATGCAGGGGTTAGAAGTGATTGAGGACTGATTCGTTTATGGTAAAGGGCAGCATTATTTGGCGATTATCGGAAGGCGAGGTTACAAACCTCGCCAGCGAAGGAGAGGTGTTTTGTGGTTTCCAAAGTGCCCTCTTATTTTCCGGTTCTACTATAAATATCGCCTTGACGACTTTCTGAAGGGATCCACGGTGGCACAAACTAAAAGTTTATGCTACAGGTTTCCGATTGAGAAATATTCAATTAGAAATGATATAACTTTCGCGGGGTTCTTCTAAGTCGGCGAGGACGTTTGGACCGACCTTCAGGAATCTTCCGTTCAGCATCACGAATTGCCTGCCTGCGCCAGATGCATCCCTTCGTAAAAAGAGATATTCTCCGACAAATGTAATATCTGCAGCGGACATCTCCGCTAAACCGTCGTCAGAGATGAGGAATGTGTCTGTTGTGTCGTGCGACTGAAGCGTGAAACCTGTCCCCAAGACATCCGCATCTGTGCTCACGCTGAGGTGGGAAATCGTGGGATGAGATTTAACGCCGGATTTCATCGGGAACAGGAGGGTGTTCAGCACTGCTGGCGATTCCTTGTTACTCCGATAGATAATGCTGTCTTCATCTAACGCTATTGAGAGGTCTGTCGTATCGGGCACACCGATGAAGAGATTGCTAAGGCGTGGGTCCTGTGTCTGGACGCGTCCTGCCTCGATGGCAATGTGAGGCGCTGCCCCTTGATTGAAACGGAAGGTCTGTTCCAGTGTCTGTGCTTCGGTACCGAGAACAAGGTCGTGCAAGATGAAGTATTCGCCTTTGAGGTAGAAGACGGCGCGTTTGTGATGAGCGTCTGATGCGTGGTCCCACTTTTCGAGCCAGTCAAATTCGGGTGTTGTTACCCATTGCGTTTCAAGCGGATCGGATGCTGCGGGTGTGGTGTCAAGGACGCGGACTGAACCTGTTGTGAGGTGTCGTCCGTGAGCGTATAACGTGAGACTTGATGGCTCCGATGGGTGCGCATCCAAAAAAAGGTATTGTGCGTCCGGTGTCCAATTATCTCGCATTACGTAACAACCCGTCTTAGGGAGCGCGTGTGAGGTCGTATCGGGGTGCTGGAAGCTGCTATCTGTAATGGTGCAGAGTTCAACGGCATCAAAGTTGGGGGCGGGGAGGGGACCGAGTGGTGGAAATGAGCAGTCGGGTTTGCTCAGATGGATACACGTCGCTGTCAGCTTTTCGAGCAATGTTTGTAATTCTTCGGTTTGTGTGTCGGGTTGAAAGCGGAGGAATCTGGCGAAGTCAGCGATCGCCTCGACTTGCGCGCGGAGTGTCCGGTCTTTGTGGAAACCGTCAGTATGGAAGAATGCCTCCGCTATCCATTTATAACGGCGTAGTGCGAGTATGCGGAGTTGTTCGCTTCCACGAAATTCAGGAAGCAGATACGCGGCAATGCCAATTTCTGTCGTTGCTGTGATTGCCGGGGTCGGATGGATAGACAACCGGAGCAGACATTCGAGATAAGTTTTGGCGGTGGTATACGTATCGGATCTTTCTAATAGAACGGAATTGGGATTACAAATCCCTCCTACAAAATCTCTCCGAAAGGTGGTGTATGCCGATTTTGCGGCGGATATATCGTCTGCTGAAACAGCAGATTTCACGGCTTCCATTCCCGGAAAATCCAAATTGAGTGCGTCAAAAAAGGCGTTGTCGCTTAGGGGTAATTGGAATTGATATTGCGGCGTGAAATTTCGTTTGAGAACGGTGTTGTAGGTGGTAACCACGGATGCCAGAATCGGGAGGTTTTGAGCGTTTGCGAGCGAGAAGGCGATGTCGATTGGTAGGGTGAGATGAGAATCTGTCGGTGCTGGGGCAACCTCGGTGAGCTGTGCCGAGATCCTTCCGAATCCAGCAAATCGCCAGAGTTCGGATTGTGGAAGCGAAGCACAGACACTTCCTGCCAGTGCCAGTGCGCTTCCGGCTTCGAGTTTTGGGCGGGGTTCGCCGTCTGGATACGCGTAGAGATACGCAGTGTGTTCTAACAGGATACGCGCAAGTTCTCGGTATCCTAATTCGGTGAGTGGTTCATGTGCAGCGATTGCGATCGCCTCAATGATACGTGCCGCTACCGATTCTAACCGCCATGCGGGGTCCTGTGGTGTGAACGCGATTGGGGTCGGTTGTGCTTCGGAGAATGTGAATAATTCTTCAAAGTCGGCTACTGGTTCGAGTTGTGCGATGACGGGCAGCTCTTGCTTGGCAAGTGCTTGCGCGAGTCGTTGGATGTGTTCGATTCGGAGAGTGGTATATTCTTCCAGCAGCATGTTGTGCCTCTATGTTTTATAGTAAAACCCGTAATTCCTTATACACCAACACAAGGGCGAGGATAGAATCCTCGCCAGCGGGGATAGGGATTTGGCGAGGATACTAGAAGAAACACCCTATCAAAAACACCCTCGCCAGCGGGGATAGGCGGTTTGTTGCCTGACGAACTGTAAACATATTTTTGGATTTTACTATAATCTGATGAATGGTTGGGGATATGATAACAGCATTGGGGGGATTTGTCAATCGGTAGCAACAAAAATAGGACTATTTAGTTTTCGGTTTTCTAGCTGACATTAACCCCCTAAATCCCCCTTATCAGGGGGACTTGAGGTGTTTTTTCTGGAGAACTAAATGCCCCTAAGAAAAAAGGGAGCGGTAAAACCACTCCCTGTTGATATTTCACTGACCTGTGGATTTTAGGCGGATAAAGCCGAAACTGCAGCGTCCTCGTTGTCGAATCGTTCAAAAAGGCTGGCGAGTCTGCTCAGAACAACCAGGTTGCTGATATGTTTGCTGACATTGATGACCCCAACGCGACCTTTCTTTCGTGCTACAGCAGCACGTGCGATCATGAGAGCACCAAGTCCTGAACTATCGACTCTATTGACGTTCTCGAAATTGATAAGGATGCGGGGTGTATCGGATGACTCTATCTGCGGTGAGATCACATCCCATAATTCTGAGGCTGTGGGTCCCATTATTTTTCCACTGGGTTCCAAAATCGAGATGCCGTTTTGCTGGCGAATTTTAGTGGTCATTTTTTGCTCCTTTTTCATTTTCCGTGAATTTTACTGCTTTTTTGAATTTTTATGCTATTTTGAGCGTTTGCTTTAGGTATTCGTTTCTTTAGACGGATACGCTGAGAAAAGGTTGTTTTTTCAGCGTATCTCATATTCCTTATGACTCGTGGGTTTTAGGCTGCTAATGCCGAAACTGCAGAATCCTCGCTGTCGAAATGTTCAAAGAGACTAACGATTCGGCTGAGAACGATCAGGTTCTTGATATGTTTACCGACATTCATGACACCGATGCGACCTTGTTTTCGATTTGCGAGCGCGCGTGCCTCCATAAGGGCACCGAGTCCAGCACTGTCGATCATATTAACGTTCTCGAAATTAATGAGGATACGCGGGGCATCGAAATCCGCTATTTGTGGGGAAATTGCTTTCCGTAATTCTGATACTGCGGATCCGACGATCTTTCCACTGGGTTCCAAAATCGAGATACCGTTTTGTTGGCGAATTTGGGTGGTCATTTTTTGCTCCTTTTGTTTTTTACTCAAAACAATTGAAAGTGTCAATTTACTTTTTTCAATTTTATACTGTTTGTTTAAACGTTCAATATAGGTATTCGTTTACACTTAGTCAGATTTGATACTCAAAAAGTTCGTTTTTTCTGTGTCAGAAAGTGTTTATAGTGAAATCTACAATTACTTATACACCTGAGGGCTGGAAAAAGTTGCAAAAAAATTAAAAGAAAAACAATTTGACACAATCAAGGGATTATGAGATAATTTTATATCTTGTATCATCTTTTGCGTTGCGCGTTTGTATGGCGCGCTTTTTCAAAGAAAGGAAATTTTGACAATGGCAGTTACATTTCACCACGTTCATCTTCGTTGTGAAGATTTAGAGGGTGCAGTTCGTTATTACGAAGAGATGTTTGATGGCAAAGTTGATGAAACCGTTGAGGTCCGCGGCTTAAAGATTGTCCGGATGGAAATCGGTGGGGAGCGTATTTTCCTCTCACCTAAATTTGGCGATATGGAGGTGGAGGACACCAGCGGCAATCCACGTTGGGGTGTGTACCAACTCGCTTTTACGGTGGAGGACTTGGACGCTGAGGTCGCGAAACTCGAAGCGAAAGGCGCTGAACTCGAAGATTTGAAACCCAATGGGTTGATGATGGCATTCTTCAAGGGCCCCGATAACGTTCAGATTGAACTGATTGAGGCTTAGTGTCGGCGAAGTAGTGCCGCACGCAGGCGGTATCATGAAATTCAGTGAACTCTTCCATACAATTCAGGGAGAAGGACAATTTATCGGTGTCCCCTCTGTTTTTTTCCGAACGAGTTATTGCAATCTAAGATGTGTTTGGTGTGATACACCTTACACATCTTGGGAGCCTGAAGATAAGGACATTTCTGTTGCCGAAAGCGTGGCTGCGATCTCGCGATACGGGTGTAAACATGTCGTTATCACCGGTGGAGAACCGTTTATTCAACCAAAGGAGTTGACAGAACTTTGTTATGAACTGGATAAGCGGGGGCACCACATCACTATTGAGACGAACGCTACACTTTTTGCCGAAGTTGCGGCGCATCTGATTTCTATGAGTCCCAAGTTGCGTAACGCCAACCCACCACCGGACAATCGATTTTTCAAACGCCACGAACGCGAACGCATCCGTCCCGATGTTATCCGTAAGTTTTTGAATCAGTATCCGTGCCAAGTGAAGTTTGTTGTGGATACACCGGAAGATTTGGCGGAGATCCAAGCGTTAGAAACGGAAATCGGTATTCCTGCTGAGACGATTCTCTTAATGCCGCAAGGGACAACCCCAGCTGTGCTACAACAGAAGCAGGAGTGGTTGGTTGAACTCTGTAAAGAGAACGGATATCGCTATTCTCCGCGTGTGCATGTGGATATATGGGGAGATAAACGCGGGGTCTGATCGTTAACCGGAAACCAAACCGGGAGATAGAAGTGAATTATGACATCCTATTGAAAGGTGGTACCGTTATAGATGCCGCGCAGGATTTGAATGGGGTGCGCGATGTTGCGATTGCTGATGGTGTCATCGCAGCGATTGAACCGGATATTTCGGAAGATGCAGCGACACAAACCATTTTTGTTAAGGATAAATACGTCACACCGGGACTCGTTGATATTCACACGCATGTCTATTACGGTGTAACGACGTGGGGCATCAGAGCCGATGGGGTTTGTCCAACTGCGGGGACGACTACGGTTGTAGACGCTGGTAGTCCGAGTTGGGTGACTTTTCCCGGCTTCCGCGAATTCATTGCTGAACCTGCGTGGACGAACATTCTCACCTATATCCATATCTCTGGCATTGGGCTCGTCTACGGACCTGTGGGCGAAATGTTTGATATGGCTTATGCCGATCCGGGACGCGTTGCGGAAACGTTACAACAGCATAGCGACATCACCGTTGGGGTGAAAGTACGCCAAGGGAAAGGTCAGGTCGGTGATAATGGTGTTGAACCCTTGAAATGCGCTATTGAAGCAGCCGAACGCGCAGGGACATCTGTCATGTGTCACATCGGTGCCGGGGTGCCGCTTCCTGATATTCTGAGTTTATTGCGTCCGGGCGATGTAATTACGCACTGCTTTCAGGGGAACGGTGATAACATCGTTGATGAAAAGGGCAGGGTTATCCGTGAGGCGTGGAAGGCACGCGAGGATGGCATTATCTTTGATGTTGGGCACGGTGCCGGGAGTTTCCATTATGAAATCGCTCAACGGGCGATGGAACAAGGGTTCATTTCCGATGTTATCAGTACCGATCTCCACACGGGAAATATCAATGGACCCGTTTACGATCTACCAACAACATTGTCGAAATTGATGCACTTGGGTTTATCGCTTGAAGACGTGATTGAAAAGGCGACTTTCAGTGCTGCGAAGGCTATCCAGCGTGAGGAAACGCTCGGTCATCTGAAAGTTGGGACGGTTGCTGATGTTGCGGTCTTTGAAGTGCTTGAAGGAGAATTTGAATTTTTTGATTCGCACGGAGCAAAGTTTATCGGAGATAAGAAATTGAAGACGACACTGACGGTTCGTGAGGGAAAAGTCTAATCGTTATATCATATAAGTGGTTAATTTAAAAAAAATCAATGGACTTGATGAGGGTCCCAATTAAAAAATATTAAAATGGAAAGTGTAAGTAAAAAACTAAGCGGCTGTTATAGAAGGGTTTTAATTTTTTTGTTAGCGGTTGTGGCAGTCAGCTTAATTGCGGGTGGATTGGCTTACTGGCACTTCGGCGGCACTGAAGGTTTCCGCTATTGGATGGCAGAACGTGCCTTGAATGGTGTAGAGAACCATCTTAAGTCAAAAAATCGACCCGACGGAATTTCAGAGAAGCAGGTGGTTGCAGGATTTGCGAACATTCGTGAGAAGATTCAGCAGCGTCAGGTCGATTTAGCATCGCTTCACGCGGTGCTGAAATCGTATCAGACGACGTTTCATACGACGAAGCCATCAACCCCCGAAATACAAGCGTTTTTTGGAGAGATTGAGAAGACGATTCTTAAGGATATGACAACTAAGGAATGATGCTTACTGTCAGGGGTCGGGATTCGGAGATCCCCTACCAGAGACGGGATAATGTCGGGATTCGGAGATCCCTCCTACAGTGAATTGTAATTGGCTACCATTTCTCGGATTTGGGTTGTGTAAATATCATCACTTAAATTGGCGTTCGTCAGCTGCGTGAGTGCGTTTTGGAATCTCACTTGTGGATCGCCCCACGCTTTGAGAAGGACTCTGCTTTCAGCTACTTCCGGCTGTGCAACGGCGCGTAAAAGTTGATGGATAACCGATAGGTAGAATAGGAGATGGTGGCTGTCAACACGCGCAGCGATCTCAGCAGGTGAACAAGTTTCACGGTGGGTGGTAACCCACTCCGCATAGGTATTGACTAAATCGTAATCTAACAACGAGACGAAATTGGCATCATCTTGATGTGCGCCGATACTATTGAAGTATTGAACCAACCGCCGTTCCTGCCAATCCCATCCAACACTTGAAAAATCAATCAAAAAAGGGGTTTCGTCTGAAACCACGATATTCCGACTCTGGTAGTCAAGGCTATCAAGTGTAGGTGGTGCCGTCTGAAGTCGATCGGAAATGGCATCCCATGCTGTATCAAGTTGTGCCGTCTGTGATGAAGTCATAAGGTCTTCGTTGAGATGTGAAAGGTAATCGAGGGTTTTTCTGGCTTGTTCAAGTAGATGCTGTAAGGTCGCGTCTAAATCAAAGCGAAAAGTATAGGGTGTGAAGTGTTTTAGGTTTTCTGCGAAAACGGTTTCAACCCGACAGAGTTCCATGAGTATAGTATGCAGAATGGGTTTGAGGTTGGATACCGGTCTGCTTTGTGCCATTTCATCAAGTGTCAATTTTCCGCACCATTCCAGCAGTAGGGCGTGGCGGTTTTCTGATTTCCAGATAATTTTAGGAACACGGCATCCGTTGCGGTGTAATGTTGAGAGGACGGTGTCTTCAATCTGAAAGGGGGTGTAGCCTGCTTTAACCGTAGGTGTGGTGATGTCGTGCTGCTTAAGTAGGTAGTCCGTGTTACGGAAGTTTAGGCGACAGACATTGTGTTTTTGCTGAGTGCCGTGCCGAATAGGGGCAAGTTCCAGAGCGTCTGCGTCTGTTTTGAAGTGTGCGGCGATTGATTCAATGAGATGTTCCATCTTTATGATCTCCTATTATCTTATATCACAGAACGCATGCGAATGCTATAATTTTCCTTGACGCTTACCTCAGATGCGTGTTATTGTTAGTTAAACTTGAAATTCGATTGTTTCTGTGGTAAAATATTTATATTAAATCTGATGAAAAACGTTCATCAGGGGTTAGACTTCAATATTGAATACGACACACCTCTCGATTTGCACAGCGGGTTCTCTCATGTTGAGAGTCTGATGCAGATGTGAAGGAGGTGGACGCGGAAACCCGGTAGGGGCAGTGTCGCCCCTGCAAACTTAGGAGGTTTTTTTTGGCAGTTACAATGAAAGAACTCCTTGAATGTGGAGTTCACTTCGGACATCAAACCCGTCGCTGGAATCCGAAGATGGCAGAATACATCTTCGCTGAGCGGAACGGGATTTATATTATTGACTTGCAACAGACCTTACGGATGCTCCAGACCGCCGCTGATTTCGTTCAAGATGCAGCATCGAAAGGCGGCGGGGTGCTGTTTGTGGGTACGAAACGGCAATCGCAAGAAGCGGTGCGAGTTGAAGCGGTGCGCTGTGGGATGTATCACGTGAATCATCGCTGGCTCGGCGGTATGCTGACGAATTTCCAAACGATCCGCCGAAGCGTCAACCGATTAGATAAGCTGGATGCTGATGAAACGAATGGGATTTTTGATCAGATGCCGAAAAAAGAGGTTATGCGCCTACGACGCGAAAAAGGCAAACTGGGTAATAACCTTAGCGGTGTCAGAGAGATGAAAAAACTCCCCGAAGTGGTTGTCGTGACGGACACGCGTAAGGAGCATACGGCTATCGCAGAGGCGAATAAGTTAGGCATTCCGATTATTGCTATTGTTGATACAAACTGCGATCCGGATCCGATTGATTTGCCCGTTCCGGGTAACGACGATGCGATCCGTTCGATTCGACTTATCAGCTCAGTTTTGGCTGATGCGGTAATTGAGGGACGCGGGGAAGCATTTGAAGGTGCAGAGGTTGCTGAAGATACAGAGCGATCCGAGGCAGCACCGCAGGTAGATGCTATGCTTGAAACGGTGCGACACGAAGAAGAGAGTGCAGCACTTCTGACGGATGAAGAGTTGTCTGCGGAACCAGAGGCAATCGGTGACGGTGAGCAGCGTCAAGCACGTGCACCACGTCAGCGACGGAGAGGAAGACCGCCTCGCCGACAACAGTCTCAATAAATTGGCTATCAGCAAGAAGGGCTATCGGAAACCATCAGCAGTCAGTAAAGAGATTTCTTCATAATAAAGGAGAGTTCTCTTGCTGACAGCTGACGGCTTGTGTGAAGAAAGCCGAAAGAAAAATAAAAGGAGGATAAATGGCAATTACAGCAAAGCTCGTTAGCGACCTCCGTTCGCGCACGGGGGCGGGGATTATGGACTGCAAAAAGGCGCTAACAGAGACGAATGGAAATATTGACGAAGCGATTCAGAAGTTGCGGGAGCAAGGCTTGAAGGCTTCCGAAGTGAAAGGTGGCAGGGCGACAGAAGAGGGATTGATTATTTCGTATATCCACCCCGGCAGCCGTGTTGGTACATTAGTTGAACTGAATTGCGAAACCGATTTTGTCGCGCGAACGGAACAATTCCAAGCGTTAGGGAAAGAGATTGCGATGCAGGTCGCAGCCGCTAAACCGAAATACCTTAAGCCGGAGGATGTCCCCGCCGAGGATCTTGAGGCTGAAAAATCGATTTTGAAAGCCCAAGCGGAGCAAGAAGGTAAACCTGCCCACATCGCTGACCGGATTGTTGAAGGACGGATGTCTAAGTTTTACTCAGAAACGTGCCTCCTACAGCAAGCCTATATTCGCGATACAGACCAAACTATTGAAACCCTTGTAAAGGACGCTATAGCCCAATTAGGCGAGAATATCGTCATCAAACGTTTTGTGCTCTATGTCCTTGGACAGTAAAGATAATGGAATAGCAGTCAGTTGTCAGTACACTGCGCTTTCAGTTTTCAGTTAAAGAGGTATCTTGTGGTAGTAGCAGGAAATGGAACCGCCATAATGTGTTAACTGCGTACTGAATGAAAGATTTTTCGCAGAAAAATCGTACTGATAACTCTTACGACTGACAACTACTCTGGGGAAAAATCAGATGCAACAAATTCTTCAACAGGCTGAGTCCCGAATGAAGAAAACGGTCGAAGCAACGGCGACGAAGTTGTCGCACGTGCAAACAGGGCGTGCGACAACGGCACTCTTGGACCAGGTCAGCGTTACGTATTACGGTAGCAAAAGCCCGCTGAGTCAGGTCGGCACGATTACGACTCCTGAGCCTCGTCTGCTCGTCATTCAACCTTGGGACAAAACGCTAATTACAGAAATTGAGAAAGCAATAGCCCTTTCGGATCTGGGATTCTCAACGAGTAACGACGGGAACGTTATTAGGATCTTGGTCCCCGAACTCACAATGGAACGCCGAACCGAGTTGACGAAAGTCGTCCGTAAACTCGCTGAAGAGGGTAAAGTGGCGATTCGGAATATTCGCCGCGATGCCAATGAAGCTGTCAAAGATCTTGAAGGTGGTGACGGCGGTGGCGGTGGTAAAAGTAGGAGCCGCGGTGGGAATAAGAAACGCGGAAAAGGAAGTAACGACCCTGTTCAGCAGCTTACGGATGCATACATCGACCAGATTAGCGAGTTGACGGAGGCAAAAGAATCTGAGTTATTAGAGACTTAAGAATAGTTATCAGTCGTCAGTTTTCAGTTTGCCTCGCAGTGAGAGTTAAACGCCTGTGTCGGTTACTTTTATTGTTACTGCCACAAGACGCCTCTTAGCTGATAACTGACGACTACTAATGAGCGGGATACAGAACCTATGTTTTGGCGGAGAGCCTTGAGTGTGGTTGTGCTGGTACCGTTAGTTCTCCTGATTATCTATTGGGGAAATTGGCTCTATCTGCTACTTGTGTCCATTGCGGTTGTGATGATGCAGGTTGAGTACTGTCGCTTAGCACAGCACTTCACGGAAAAAATGAATCCGGTGATGCCGGTACTCTTAACAGGTGCGTTCTGTTTGTTCGCGTATTTTTTGCCTACACTTACAGAGACCGTATCTGCCTCAACGGTAATATTTAGTTTCTTCATCTTCGTCTTCATCTACGTTTTCGCAGAAAGTATTTTTAGAGGGAAGGTCGCTGGTGAATTGCTCGCTGCGACTCTCAAATTAACCGGTATTTTAACGATCGGTTGGGCGCTCGGCTACCACCTTACCTTGCTACGAAATGCGGAGCCGGATGGCAGGGAGTTTATCTTTCTGTTGGCTGGAATAATTTGGTGTAGTGACACCGGTGCGTATCTCGTAGGGAGAGCATTCGGCAAACACAAACTCGGTACACCAGTGAGTCCGCGAAAAACGGTCGAAGGGACTATCGGTGGATTGGTTATAGGTACTTTGACGAGTTTTGTCCTGAGTGTGATTCTCCTGAACGGAACGCTCACTTGGGTGAATGCCATCTTTATTGGATTGCTATTGAGTGTATTGGGACAACTTGGGGATCTGAGTGCCTCACTGATGAAACGAACTGCCGGTGTTAAGGACTCTGGACAAGTGATTCCGGGGCACGGTGGATTTATTGATAGGTGCGATAGCCTAATTTTTAGCACACCGGTTCTCTATTACTATCTGGAATTGACCGGAAATCTGGGATAGCGTGAATAGTTAATAGTTTTCAGTTATCAGTTTTCAGTTACAGAGTCTCCTGTAACAGCCACAGAAACCTCTTGTAACTGGTAACCGGTAACTGGTGACTGGTAACTGATACTCTGAAAACTATGAAGCACATCGCCATACTTGGTAGCACGGGTTCTATTGGGAAGAATGCCCTCAGCGTTGTTGACACGCATGCTGACGAATTTAAGGTTGTTGGTCTTGCAGCGAACCGAGACGTTGATGCCCTTGAGCAACAGATTCGGCGGTATCGTCCTGCGTTGGTGGCTCTAAATGACCCCACAGCGGCGTGCCAACTCCGTGAACGGATTCGAGACCTCAACGGAAACCCACAAGTTCTTGCTGGTACCGAGGGACTTCAAGCGGTAGCTACAATGCCTGAAGCGTCCCAAGTCTTGGACGGAATGGGTGGAAGTGCAGGCTTGTTACCGACTTTGGCAGCGATTAATGCTGGTAAAGATATTGCTTTCGTCAACAAAGAGGTCATGGTGATGGCGGGATCTCTTGTGAATGCAGCGGTTCAAGAAAACGGCATTACCCTGATACCGATAGATGGTGAGATGAGCGCCATTTTCCAATGCCTGGAAGGGGCACGCGACCGACAAGCGGATATCCATCGACTCTTGATTACTGCGTCAGGCGGCCCGTTCCGAGAGGTGCCAAAAGAGGCACTCTATTCCGTCACGCCGCAACAGGCACTCCAACATCCGAATTGGAAGATGGGACAGAAGATCACAATCGACTCCGCGACGATGATGAACAAGGGGCTGGAGGTCATTGAGGCGAAGTGGTTGTTTGATATAGAACTTTCAAAGATTGACATCGTTGTTCATCCAGAGAGTATTGTTCATTCCATGGTGGAATGGACAGATGGTTCTACGCTTGCCCAGTTGGGACCTACAGATATGCGTATTATGATCCAATACGCGTTAACCTACCCTCGTAGACTCTCTACACCAGTGCCGCGTTTGGATTTGATGGAGTCTCGCGCGCTACACTTTGAACCGGCTGACTTCGAGAAGTTTCCGTGTCTATCGCTTGCGTATACCGCTGCAGAAGTCGGTGGCACACTACCAGTGGTTCTCAGTAGTGCTGATGAAGTGGTAGTAGAGGCTTTTCTGAACGCTTGCATCGGATTTATGGATATCCCGGCGATCCTTGCGAGTGTGATGGATAAGCATGTGGTGATTGCCGATCCAACGCTCTCGGATATCCTGGAGGTTGATCGGTGGGCAAAATCAACAGCACGTTCGATAATAAAAAATAAAACATAATCAGAATAGTTATCAGTTGTCAGTGCGGGTTGCTACACACCCCTTTCAGTTTTCAGTTAACTGACACCTATTAAAAACAACGAATAAAAAGAAACATCAAATAAAGGAGTAATAAACACTATGGAATTCTTGGTTGACTTAATCAGTTCCATCATTCCGTACATTAAAACGGCGATCCTCGCGATTATTCCTCTCGGGTTTATTATCTTTATACATGAGTTGGGCCATTTTTATGCGGCAAAACGGTGCGGTATTAAGGTAAATACCTTCTCTCTCGGTTTCGGTCCTAAACTTATCGGGTTCCAACGGGGTGAGACAGAATATAAAATCTCTCTATTGCCATTTGGTGGATATGTTCAGATGGAGGGTGAAAACCCAAGCGAACAAACCGGTGCACCGGGTGAATTTGCGAGTGCGCCACTTGGGAGTCGCGCGTTTGTTGTTGCCGCGGGTCCTGCCGTTAATCTTCTGTTTGGTGTATTGGTATATTGGCTTGTGTTTGCGAGTGGACTTAACGCCGATTCCTCTCGGTTAATTGGTGGATTGACGGGTTTACCACTCGGTGAAAAGGGACCAATTCAGATAGGCTTGATCGCTGAAGATGGTGCTGGTGCCAGGGGCGGGTTGATGCCCGGCGACACAATTGTTTCTATCAATGGCGACTCGGTGAGTCATTGGGGGATGTTCCAGACCCGGATTTATACGAGTGCTAATAGAGTGCTTGAATTAGTTGTAGAGCGGGATGGTAAACGCGAAACTCTGTTGGTTAAACCTGATGCTGAACCGAGTGTTAGGGGAGATATAGGTGTACTTTCGGTGAGTAGTAAAATGGAGACAGCCGTCGGTCACGTCAAAGAGGGTAGTCTCGCTGCAGAAGCCGGAATCCAAGCGGGAGACCAGGTTGAGAGTATCAATGGCGAGTGGTTGTATAATGTTCCATACTTTGGTTATGGCGTGTGGCATCCTTCGGCAAACTGGATTGATGAGAAATATAAGGCATTTTATGAGCGCATTAATGCAAATCAAGAAGCATTGGTCCTCGGCATCCGCCGTGATGATGAGACATTCACGCTTGAAATGCCAGTCAACTGGCGTGTGATGGCAGCTGTTCAGAAAGGGAGCGTCGCTGAAGAGGCCGGCATTCAGAATGGGGATGTGCTTGTTACACTTAACGGAGAGGAAATAGACAAGACGACCCTCTACGCACAACTTGAGGCGATGGCAAACGAGCCGATTGAGATCGGTTTGATGCGAGATGGAAATCTGCAAAAGGTCATCCTTGCAGCGGAAAATCAAAGTCCAGAGGAAACCAAGACTGACGGACTCTTCTTCGGCTTGGCATGGCAGGTCTCCCTGAGTGGAATAGAATTTTCGGAGAAAGCAGCACCTCTACCGGAGTATAACCTGCTCACAGGGTTCGGAAAAGGGGTCGAAGCGACATGGTTGACGTTTACAATTGTTGGCAAAACGTTGCAACAATTGGTGGGTGGAGAGGTATCCCCGAAGCATCTCGCCGGTCCAATCGGTATTGCAAACGCGACGAGTCGTATGTTCGATCGGGTTGGATTGAGCAGTGTGCTCTTTTTCATTGGGTTTATTAGTATCAACCTTTGCATCGTGAATCTGTTGCCGATTCCGATTGCTGATGGTGGCCATCTACTGTTTTTCGCTGTTGAGAAAATCCGCGGCAGACCGATGCCACGAAAAGCGCAAGAGGTTGTCCAACAGGTCTGCATTGTTTTCCTAATTGCGCTCTTCTTGTACATCACTTGGTTCGATGGTATGTCCCTGATTTACGATCTACGGAATTAGTAGAATAGTTGTCAGTTATCAGTTGTCAGTTGTCAGTAGCAATCAGCCATCAGCCATCGGCTCTCAGTTAAGAGCGCACCTGTGGCAGTAACTGACAAAACAACTTCTACAAGTGGGTTCCTGATTGCTGACTGCTGATAGCCGAAAACCATGTAGAAAACCGAACTGATAATTGGTAACTTGTAAGATGGATAGAGATAGCCTCAGAAAAGATTACATTGAACTTGTAGCGAGTGTGAGGGAATATATGGAAGAACAACTTCAATTCGGTTTCATAGAAGCAGCATCACAAGAGTCTGCGGAGTCGTCCCCTTATTCAGACTTCGACCTGCCTACTTTAGCTACTGATGCCGCGAGTTGTACCAAATGTCCATTACATGAAACGCGGAATAGTGTTGTCTTTGGTGTCGGAGATACGAGTGCCGACCTTATGTTCATCGGTGAAGCACCAGGGGCTGACGAGGACCGGCAAGGCGAACCTTTTGTCGGGAGAGCAGGTCAATTACTAACACAAATCATTGAGGCTGGAATGAAACTCAAGCGCGGGGATGTTTACATCGCCAATGTGCTTAAATGCCGTCCTCCGGGCAACAGAAACCCTGCCCCAGATGAAGTTGAAACGTGTAGTCCTTATTTGGTGCGTCAGATAGAACTCATTCAACCGAAGGTGATTGTAGCACTGGGGAGTTTTGCCGCACAGATGATGCTTGGGACGAAAATAGGTATTACAAAACTTCGCGGGGAGTTCCATCCGTGTAATGTAGCGGGACTACGCGTCCCATCACATAAGCAACCTCCGGTTGTGATGCCGACGTATCATCCCGCATACCTACTCAGGAACCCGGGTGCCAAGCGTGAGGTATGGGAAGATGTTAAAAAGGTGCTGGCTCGTTTGTCCGAAGCATAGAACGGAGGAATAGTTACCAGTACTCAGTTATCAGTTATCGGTTAAGAGGTTTTGGATTTAATTAAACCCCGCTTTACTGATGACAACTGAAAGGTTTCTGAATGAAGATTAATAAAATAATTCGGTAATTTCTTAGGGAAGCCCGGTACGGTTGGGAAACGGCACTTACCGGTCCTGGGAGGAAATTAGAATTATCGATTTAAATAATTAAACTTCATAAAGAAAACCGTACTGAAAACTGATAACCATCTTACTGACAACTAATTATGCGTTATGCAAATGTCGCTTTTCCGCTATCGGTTGATCAAGTGTTTACGTACGGCGTGCCTCCCAAGCTGGACGCAGTTTTGCAACCTGGGACCCGTGTATTAGCACCTTTTCGAAGGGCGCGTCAGGAAGGCGTTGTCGTTGAACGAGTCGATGAGACCGATCTCGCGCCTGACCTCATCAAGAATATTTCCGAATGTCTTGATGAGGAAACCCCGACGTTCTCGGCTGAACTGCTCGCTCTCACTAAATGGATGGCGGAATATTATGTCTGCCCGTGGGGTATCGCTCTCTTTTGTGCAGTGCCAGCTGCTGTGCGAACGCAGAAAAAACAGAAGGTACGTCTCTTATCAGACGCACCCACACCGCGAGGGAAAGTCCAAAAGGAGATCGTTGCACTTTTAGAGGCGGAAGGAGAGCTTTCTCTCAATCAACTTACCCGACGTATTGGGGCGAGTTATCAGAATCTCCGTCCGAAGATTTCTGCGCTCCGAGAAAAAGGTATTGTTGAACTTGATACCACCCACAAACCTAAAGCCAACACACAGGAAACCACTGTAGCAACTTTAGCTTTGTCGTCTGCTGAAATTGAGGCGGAGATTGCTCAACTCAAGAGTGATGCCGATGGTCTCGGAAATCTGTTTGAACAGCGCACGAGCAAGCGTCAACATGCTGCCGCTGCTAAACATGCCGAAATTCTGCAGATTTTGCTTGACGCAGGTGTTCCAGTAGGGACAATCGACCTGACGAAACGGGTAGGGACCAGCCTTTCACTGCTCCGCACACTTGAAAGGCGTGGGTTTATTCATATTGCCCGTACGCAGGCGGTTCGTAATCCACTGAGTTCTGAACCGGTCGCGGCGACACAACCGCTTCACCTGAATTCGGCGCAATCAATGGCATTTGCGGAGATTCGGAACGCGACAGCACCTTCATCTTGTGGCACTGTTGAGCAGGCACCAACTTTCCTACTGCATGGCGTGACGGGGAGCGGAAAAACTGAGGTTTACATGCAGGCAATGGCAGAAATCCTTGCACACGGAAAATCTGTCATTGTATTAGTGCCAGAGATTTCGCTCACACCTCAGACGGCTTCGCGGTTTGTTGGAAGATTTGGGGATCGTGTTGCGTTGCTGCATAGCCGGTTGAGTGACGGAGAACGCTACGACCAGTGGCATCGTATCCAAAAGGGTGAAGCGGATATTGTGATTGGACCGCGTTCTGCTATCTTCGCTCCTGTGAAAGAACTTGGAATGCTGATTATAGATGAAGAGCACTCGGATTCCTATAAGTCGGACACCGCTCCACGTTACCACGCGCGAGAAGTGGCACAGAAGCGGAGTGAACTTGCAAACTGTCCCGTCCTGCTTGGAAGCGCGACCCCATCACTTGAGAGTTTTCATCGTGCAAAGAACGGGAGTTACCGGCTTCTTGAGATGCCTGAGCGTGTTCTCGACAGAAAGATGCCTGATGTTCACATCGTTGATATGCGAGCCGAATTCAAAAAAGGCAACCGGACTATCTTCTCTGAAGTGCTCCGAAGTTCGATTGAAGAACGGCTTGTCCGGCATGAACAAATTATCCTGTTTCTCAACCGGCGTGGACACTCAACTTATGTTTTTTGCCGCACCTGTGGATATGTTGAGCGATGTGACAACTGCTCTATTTCGCTCACCTATCACCGTGAAACGAAGCGGCTCGTTTGTCACCATTGTGGTAACAACCGTCCGACGCACCCTGCATGTCCACAGTGTGGTAGTGAGGCTATCCGATTTTTTGGTGCAGGAACAGAAGCCGTTGAACAGGAGGTCCACAAGGCGTTTCCGAAAGCGAATGCGAAACGATTTGATGCCGATTCAACGTCACGGAAGAACGCGCATCAGCAGATTTTGGAGGCGTTTGAGCAACAGCAGATTGATATTCTAATAGGCACCCAAATGGTGTCAAAAGGGTTGGACTTCCCGAATGTCACTCTTGTAGGTGTTATTGCAGCAGACACGGCTTTGAACCTTCCGGATTTTCGAGCAAGTGAACAGACGTTTAGCCTACTGACGCAGGTCGCGGGACGATCTGGTCGTGCTGAGCTTGAGGGTAAGGTCGTAATTCAAACCTATATGCCTGAGCATTACTGCATTTTGGCTGCACAGAAACACGACTATCTCGATTTCTATACGCAGGAAGTTGAAGCGCGGGGTGCGTTACGCTATCCGCCCTTCTCACACGTTGCGACGTTGTTGCTCCGCGGTAGAGATGAGAAAGAAGTTATACAGACTGCACACGCCGTGCGGGATCAGCTCGAGCATTGGAAACCAACGGATCAAGGACGCACCTCAGAGGTTTCCGAGAATGAGGTGGCAACAGTAGAAATCCTCGGTCCCGCGCCAGCACCGCTCTCGAAAATTGAGGGGAAATTTCGGTGGCATTTCTTGCTCCGAAGCAACGCTGTTGGAAAAATCGGTCAACTCCTTAAGCACTTCACTGACGAGCCACCGGCTGCAATAAAATCGAATGCTGTCGAATTTGTGATAGATATTGATCCAACGAGTACACTCTAAAAGTAGTTGTCAGCCATCAGTACGGATTTTTTCCAAAAATCCTTTCAGTTATCAGTCACAAGAGATGTTAGGATTATTAAAAACATCTTGCAACTCTCACTGCGAGGCAAACTGACAACTGACCACTATAGTGAAATATACAATTATGTATACACCAAAAGAGGGCGAGGATACAATCCTCGCCAGCGGGGTTCAAGTCTCGCTTCTATTGGAATGTAAACTTATTTTCATAATTCACCATAATTACAAGGAATTAATTATACATGGGTAACCGGATATTTGATAAACTCGCTGATACTGACTTACTTGCACGTAGTCCGATTCTGGTTTTTGCTGCGGATCCACTCGCATCCGCGGGGATTAAAGGACTTGGGCAGGTGCAGCATCCAAAACCGCACTACCGAACACACGCAGAGTTTTTGCAACTACAACGCGACCTCGTTACTGATGGGCAGTTAGATGGACTTCTGATGACACCTGCCGATGCAGAAATCCTTGCCCTTGATGAGAATCTGTTTGAAAACACACCAATTACACCGATTGTCCGTATGAACTCGGAAACGGCTATCTGGAACCCGAGGTTCGGGGTTTACACTTCGAGTCCGTCAATGCCGTTTCAGACGGTGTTTCCAGAAGATATGCAACGTTATTGTGAGGCACTCATCGGTCCAGCACTTGAATGTCGTGTGAATCTTGGCTTGTATTCCATTACGCTCAACAATGACCCAATCGCTGATGAACGGATGTTGCAAGCGTATGTGCAGTTCGCGCACGTTGTTGGTGAAATTGAAGGATTTGACCATCTCTTAGAGGTGTTTTTGCCGAATGTTAAGCTGCCGGGGATGGATGAGGAGAAACGTGGCATGTATGTCGCCGATTCTATCGTTCGGACGATGAGTTATCTGCGGAAACACCAGCGTCCACGCTTCATCAAGACGGCATATACGACTGCCGAAGTCTGGAGCGAGTTGTGTCAATTCGACACGACGTTGGTAATCGGAGCGTTGGGCGGTCCTCGTCAGAATGCGCGTAGCACCTTTGCACTTGCGCATAACGTCGTCAGCAATGGTGGACGCGCTATCCTATTCGGGCGGACTATCTTCGGTGAAGATGCTCCGATAGGTTTCGTGCAATGCCTGCGGCGTGTCCTTGATGGTGAGGACGATCCACAGAACGCACATGCGGAGTATCAGAAGTTGTTACGCGGTTCCCGTGTTAATTAGTGACACACCTTAAAAGAAGTCCGTAAAGTTGAGAAGTTTCAACTTTAGCACACTTTAGGCATTTTTAAACTTTCTTCCACTCCCACAATGAAGCGGGAGGTCCGCATGCAGCGTCAACCTTTGGAAAAGAAGCGTATCCTCCTGCTCCTTCCAACGCGCACTTACCGAGCCACGGATTTCCTTCAAGCAGCCCTGAAGTTAAATGTAGAGGTGGTTGTCGCATCAGCCGAAACACCGGAGACAGTAGAAAAGGCGTTGCGTGAAGCGCATCGGCGATTGGAGTTTGTAATTCTGGCATAGGGATGAAATGTTTATTAGATTGTATGCTGCGACATTCATCATTATTATGCTGTGTTTGCAAACAGCACAAGCGGAAACGGATGCTCCGTTATTCACAGAAGTGACCTCCGCGATCGGTTTTGAACAGCCGAAAACACCTTGGCGCGCGGGAACTTATGCCTTGCCGGAGGTGATCGGGAGTGGTGTTGCCCTGTTTGATTACGATAATGATGCTGCGCTTGATGTCTTACATATCCGATTTCCGCCGCCGGGTGAGGATGCCCCTGCCCCGAATCGGCTTTTTCGGCAACAACCTGACGGAACGTTTGTTGATGTTACGGAAGCGACTGGCATTGGACACGAGGGGTATGGACAAGGTGTCGCAATCGGTGATGTGGATAACGATGGTGATGTGGATGTCTATGTAACAAACTACGGTGCTGATGTTTTCTATCGGAATAACGGTGATGGGACCTTTGCTTTGGAGGATGCTGGACTCTCGAATGAAGCGTGGGGCACCTCCGCAACTTTCGGTGATTACGATAGGGACGGATATCTTGATCTCTATGTCGTGAACTACGTTCAATTTGATCCGGAGGCGGTGTGCCGAGGTAAGCACAGTGCCCTGGATTATTGCAATCCCCAAGTTTTTGAGCCAGCAGGCGATCGATTATTCCGAAACAACGGCGATGGCACTTTCACAGATGTAACGCACCGAGCGGGAATCGCTGCAATGCCCGGTAGAGGTCTCGGTGTTGTGTGCCTCGATCTCACTGCCGATGGTTGGGCGGATTTTTATGTCGCGAACGATGGGGAAGCCAACCAGTTATGGGTAAATCAGACGGATGGCACTTTTGTCGAGGAAGCCATATTACACGGACTGGCGTTTAATGCTTACGGGCAACCTGAAGGGAGCATGGGTATCGCTGTCGGTGATGTCAACAGGGATATGCGCCCGGACATGTTTGTGACCCATTTGTCAGGTGAGACGAATACGCTTTATGTCGCTTCTAACTACGCTGTGTTTGGTGATATGACCGAGGTTGCAGGGTTTGCCGGACGCGACCTACCTTACACAGGGTTTGGATGCGGTTTCCTGGATTTTGACAACGACGCGAATCTCGACATCGCACTCGTCAATGGTCGGGTGAAGCGCGGTGCTGTGCTTGAGGGGGCAAACGCTGGTGAGTTCTGGAACTTCTACGCTGAACCGAATCTTCTCTTTCAAAATAGCAATCAGCAGTCAGCAGTCAGCCATCAGCAAGAGAACTCTATCTCATCAGAAACCTCTTTACTGAAGGTTTCCGATGGTTTCCGACAGCCGACAGCCCATTTCACCGATGTTAGTTCTCGTGCGCCTGATTTTGCGAGATGGGTTGAGATAAGCCGTGGGATGGCTTTCGGTGATATAGATACGGATGGCGATATTGATATGGTGGTGAGTGGTCTCGACAATCGGCTCCGCTTTTTCCGAAACGACGCGCCTCCACCGCAACATCACTGGCTTTTCGTGCGAGCCATTACCCAAAACCGCGACGCGCTCGGGGCGCAAGTGACACTCCGAACTGAATCAAGCACATTGACAGGTTATGTGTTACCTGGAACGAGTTATCTCAGTAGTAGTGAACCGAGCGTGCATTTCGGATTGGGGGTAATTGAGGCAGTTCAGGCGATTGAGGTGCGTTGGTCCGACGGAAGTCGTGAGAAATTTCCGGGGGCATCTGCCAATCAGCGTGTGACGGTTTATCAGGGGAAGGGGGTGTCTTTTTGAAGAAATTGATTCTCTCTCTTTTCTTAATTCTGATTCACATCTCCGTGTTCGCTGACGGTGACATTGACATTCCACAACCTGCTGATCTTGACTTGGTTGAGGAAAAACTGCTTCTGAAGGCGATTGAGGATGCACAAGCGGCGGTTCGGACTTCCCCTAACGATGCCGATGTTTGGGGGCAATTGGGACATGTCTATCTCAGCCACGGGTGGGAAATACCAGCGATACTGTGTTATCGTCAAGCGAGTGTACTCGCGCCCGATGAATTCAGATGGCTCTATTTTCTTGGACGTTTGACGAAGCAGCGTCAGCCTGAAGATGCTGTGAAACATCTCACCCGTGCCCTTGTATTGAGACCTGGATACACGCCCGCGCATCTTTACCTCGCTTCCGCGCTCCGCATTTTAGGGAAGCTTGATGACGCACAACACCATTTGGCGCGTGCGAAACATTTCCAACCGGACAATCCATTTTCTGAACTCTGGCTCGGCGAGATTGCGCTTGCGAAGCAGCAGATGAAACTTGCTCGGACACATTTAGAGAACGCACTCCGCTTGAACCCGAGACAGAGTGAGGCACACGCCCTAATGACGCAAGTTGCTATCGCACTCGGGGATAAACAGGCGGCGAAGCAGCACGCGCAGGCAGCGCGACATCCGAGTCAATACAATGAATTAGTAGACCCTTTATGGTGGGACGTGCTTCGGGCGGGTGTTACTGCGCCGCTGTATGCGGAACGTGGTAGGCGTTATATGTCGGAAGGGAATTACGCGAGTGCTGTCGCTGAATTTGAACCGCTTATCTCAGACACCCAGAAAGATATAAAGGTCTGGTTCGACTATAGCGTTTCACTCCTCTATACGGCACGGCACCGCGAAGCCTTAGCCGTATTAGAGCGCATCCTCTCGCTACTCGACAAGGACATAGAGGTTCAGAAGGCGAAAAGTATAGACGAGATAGCCTACTTGAAAGCGCAGGCTTATAACTATATAGGACAGATCTATTATGAAATCGGACAGACGGCTGCAGCGATCCGTGCCTGTCGAATGGCACTTCAGTTAAAAAAAAATAAAACAGATAACAAATCTCAAGGACAATTGAACTCTTCAGATTACGACACTTTTTTCTCAAATGTACACGCGAATCTTGCGACGGTGTATGAGAACACGGGACAGCTTGGAGAGGCAATTCAGCATTATCAAAAGGCACTTGAACTCGTGCCATCTCATCTACCCGTGCATCGCGATCTTGCTGGTGCCTATTGGAAAGAACGGCGTTATACAGCAGCTGAGCCACACTACAAACAGGTCATCACCCATGACACAACGGATGCCCAAGCGATTTATAGACTCGGCTTAGTTTCTCTGATGAAGGAGGACTATCTCGAAGCCGTCTCACTGTTTAAAAAGGTTATCGCAATTGAGGCGAGGCATGTTCGGGCATACGGGGCATTAGGTGTTGCTTATCAAGAACTTGGGAATATTCCAGAGGCGATTGGTACCTTTGAACGAGTTTTAGAATTAGAACCGAGGAATAAGGCTGCGTTAGACAAACTCAGGGAACTGCATGAATTAAAATAGAGGTGCCGGTATGTGTGAGGAATGCGGATATGAACCGGAAGGTTACTCATAGACGCACTGCGGAATTTACTATAACCCAGTACGTCTACGAGCGTTAAAAAAAGGAGAGGCTATTCTCTGAGATAATGTGTTGCTTTAATATGTCCCCAGGTTGTACCGAGTTTACCTTCGGGGTCAACAGCTAAATAATTTACATAGCCTTTGTCCATTAGCTCTTGAATATCTTCTTGTTCCAGTGCCGAGTGGAAAATCATGACTTCGTCCATTAGACCTGGGAAAAAGTTTCCACCTGCATCTCAGACACCACAACCCCCGATATTGACGTTAAAGTTAGCTGCTCCGTGGTTTGCCCACTTCCCTTTTTTCTCAGCGTATTCACCATCAATATAAGTATGGACGTATTCCGTTGTAGCGACACACCCGACGTGATGCCATTCACCATCACCATGTTTGTGTTTCCAAGGATTATTCGTCAGACCGGCTGCAGGGGTCCAGAGGCTAAGTTCATTTGTGGTAATAAAGCCGAACTCAGGTGCATTGTTCTGTCCAACGAGTCCAGTCCGAGCGGGTGGATCGTCCGTGCTTTGTATCGATGCGAGAATAGTGAATTCTTCGAGTGCCTCAAGAAGTTTCTGGTCAGTCTTGACACACCCGGCTTTTCCATCAAATTCGAGTGCTTTGCCAAATTTTCCATCTACCCATGGGGCTTTGACGACTTCACCGTCGTTTCCCTCACCAGATGAGTCTTTAGCAACACCCCCTTTGCCTTCATCAAACAGCCAGATACCGACTGCAGTCTCAAAATCAATCTCGGCGGTGCTAACGTGAACAGTAATGAAACTGAGACACACCACGCCGAGGGTTAGTAGAACCCTTTTCATATTTTTTCCTTTCAATGGTTACCATAGGCATGCGTGAAAAGCGCACCTACGGCGTTGAGATTCGTTTTTTAACGTTCAATTATAATAGCGTATATAGCACAAAATTGCAAGAGAAAACCTGATTCAGCAAAGCCTGCTGTGTTTGTACACAATATGCTTTTTCCAAATCAGGTTTAAGAATGTTGTTTGAGAATTTCCTTCTACCGCAACGATAAAAGGATTCTCAATGTCTAATAACTATCTTTCAGATGTCCCCAGATTGTCGGGAGCTTGTTAGCGGGTTCAACAGCGAGAGCTTGCGCATTGAGGAGTTTAGCATCACCAATTGCGGAGTGATCGCAACCGAGTCCATCACCACCGTCACCCATGATGATTTCGAGTTCTTTGGCATTTGCGGAAATGTCAAACTCGACTTTGACAGCGTCAACATTCTTACCGCCGTCTGTTCCTAAGAGTTTTTCAGATTTGAAAACCTGTTTGCCATCGACGCTAAAGGTGAAATCACCGCTACCACCGTGACCACATTCTGCGGGGTCTTTCTCATCTGCCATACCAACATAACCTTCAAATTTGAGGTAGTCGCCGCCACCTAAATCGTAGACGACTTTGCCGATAGTATGTGTCCCAATACCGCGCTCAAAATAGATACCGCCGATGACGATTTCATTACGGGTGCCTGCGCCTTCGCCGATCGTCGCATTGTCTACATCAAGCGGACCACCCCAACCCGTCCATTCAGCTTCAGGGTTCTTTGGGTTAAGTCCGCACTTATTCGGTTTGGGTGTGCTACCACCAATGAAGGAGAGGTAGGTGACACCGTTCCTGTCATCTTCTTCGACGACCTCGTCGTAATCGTTCTGAACAGCGTCTGCTTCTTTGCCGACCTCTTTAACAGGCTTCGCGCCTTTCCCATCTATATTTTCACAGTCGGCTTTACCGGCGTGGACACTAAATGCGAGTCCAAGGGTAAGCATGATGATTAACGCGCATACGTTAAGAACTTTCACTTATTTTTGACCTCCTGTTGTTTTTCATATTTTTGCACAAAAATACTCGAACAAAATTTTGAGTAATTGTGCGTCCGAAATAAAAACGCAGTTAGATGCGTATACATTACACCACCGAGGGATGCAGGATTGCTTCATCCATTCGGTGATACTTGTAGCGTTCTTCAGGTGTGAACACTATCTCTAATTCGCGTTGGGCACTCTGTGGAGAGTCCGATGCGTGTACGATGTTGTGCGTTATATTGATTGAGAAATCGCCTCGGATGGTTCCCGGTTGTGATTCTCTTGGGTCGGTCTCTCCATTGAGGATACGTACTAATTCTATTGCGTCCCGTCCTTCAATGGCTAAAGCTACAATAGGTGCCGAGATTATGAATTCGATAAGTACATCGTAAAAGGGTTTTCCGTGATGGATAGCGTATAGTGTTTCTGCGGTGTCGCGCGGGAGCTGTTGTAGTTTCATCCCAACGATTTTGAGTCCTTTATGTTCATAGCGAGCAATGACTTCACCGATGAGCCCACGTTGAACACCGTCCGGTTTAATTAGAACCAATGTCTGTTCTGTCTCCATGGTCCCTCCATTTTGACCTTTGTGCGCGCCTACACAGCACGCCTATATTGAGGCTTTGCAATACCAAGCATTCAGGCTTGACATCAAGCCATTTTAAGTATACCATATTTTTCAGGATATTTGCTAATTTTATTTTCCTAAACCTCACGTAATGGAGATGGCTATGTACGATAAACTGGGAGAAGTAGTACTCAAGACAGAAGAACAGATGGAAGTAGGTGTGATTACCGCACCGGATGAACGCCACGCCGAAGAGGTTAAACAATTCCTCGGACATAAGCCGGGCAACTATAAATGGCATATTGAGCGGTGCGTTACAGAAGGGCTTGACGCTTTGGAGACGCGTTTCTATGTCGGCAAGCTTGACGGACGTGTGATTACCAATATCATGACGGTCGAGCATGAAGGTGTCGGCATTTTAGGGCACGTCTTCACGCTCCCCAACCAACGTAGGAAAGGTGCGTGTAAAGGCGTAATGGCGTATCAGATGGAGGATTTTCGGCAGCGTGAAGGTCGCGCGCTTTATCTCGGCACTGGATACAATAGCCATCCGTATTATATCTACCATAGTTTTGGATTTGAGAGCGTATTTCCAGAATCCGGTTTTATGAAGTATCATGTGAACTCGGATTTTGAAGAACGCTATTTTGCGCGCCTGGAAAGCGCGCCTACAGAAGATGTAGGAGCGGAGCCGAAGTCCATTGAATGGCACGATTGGCCGAAAGTCACTGCGTTGTCGGGTATTGTCGGATGGGATACCTTGCGGAGCCTTAAATGGGGTGTTTATGGTCCCACAAATATGGAAGGCGGTTTTCTGAGTTTTAAGCATGACTTGGAAACGGAGGATGTCTATGATAATGCGAAGTTGCTGATTTCGTCGGGTGGGGCAATCGTCGGCTGGGCAACTGTGAGTCACGATACGCGTTGGCAACCTACGACTGGGGTGTTAGATCTGTTTTTTCATCCGAATTTTGCGGACGCTGTTCCGACGTTGCTTTCCGTGGTAACGTTTCCTGATGTGAAGGTTCAGTGTTATGTCGATAGCGGTGCTGAGAAGAAGGCGGCGGTTTTGGAAGAGGCAGGATTTACTTGTGAGGGTCGGTTCAAGGATCAGTTTGCGTATGGTGGACAGGATTACGATGTTTTGGTGTTTGCGCGAGGGTAGCTGTCTGAATCGCGAATTATCGCGGATGACACGGATTTCGCGGATTTTGGCTATCTTGTGTGTTTTGTGGTCGAGGTTACCAAGGACGCGTTTAGGTTGAGTGCCTTGAGGCGGTTGAGGTCGGTTATCGCTTCAAGACATCGTTGATGTTATGGTCGATCCCGTGAAATTGTCTATAATCAAACGGATAACTTTCCCACTTTCGCCGCCTTCGCCTCCTCGAAGTGGTGGACCGCCGTTTCAAACTTATCTCGACATCCCGTGTTGCAGAACCCGACGACGTGGCCGTCGTACTCGGTTAGCGAGTCGGCTTGTACCGGCTTGCCGGACCAGGGGCAGGTTTCGTTGATGCAGTCGGTGATGTCAAGGTCGTTCATTCTGTTTTGGTAGTGCAAATTTTTGTTCCTCCTTGTATGTTTTACGCGTATCTGCAATTTTAAAACGATGAAGGATATGAATGTTTAAGTTGGCATATCTACTGAGAATGCCGCGCGGAGCTACGCCTACAATGTGTTGGATGTGCCTAATCGTTTTATTCTCAATACGCTTTGATAGACTATTATACTACTTCTATGAGAAACCTTTCAACACAAACCTTCTGAAAAATCAGCACCATTTGGTTTTTTCTTTGTAGCGTGATGCACGTTGCCTCTGGGCGAGTACGCCACAAAACTTTTAGTTTGCCTCCTATATACGCACAGACTAACAGTCTATGCTACAAGGGTTCTCAGTGTATCGGCAGCAGCGTGACTATTGAAAATGAGTTCCCAAACTCGACAACCAAATAGCCCTGTTCATTTTCCTATTTTAATTTGACAAACCATTAAGACTTGTGGTATCCTATTTTTAGGTTCACAAGGAAGCCTCCAGTCCGCGGGAAGGGTCCAACCTGCCTTGTTTCTTCTGAACAACTAACATCTTCTTTCTTTGCCTGTATATGCGGACGACAGGTGTAACGAGAGGAGATTCTCATGCAACAGAAACAATTGCCCGCCTCCCCAAGCCTCGAACACCTTAAGTCCCAAGCGAAGCAGCTACTTAAGGCACATAAAGAAGGTTCTCTTGACACTTTCCAGCGTATTCGTTCATTTTTTCCAAAACTCTCCGATGCGACCGATGTAGAGATTCAAAGTGCTACATTCAGCTTGCAGGACGCGCAACTCGTTATTGCCCGTGAATACGGATTTGCGAGTTGGACACGGTTGAAGGCAGAGGTGCTGCATCGGGAAAGGGATACTGCATCAGCACCCGCCAAAGATGTCCTATTCCAAATACTCCGTACGCCTGATCTTACGCAATCCGATATTCAACGCGTAGAAGATCTACTAACGGCTGATCCTTCGCTTGTGTCTGTAAGGGACGAGAATGGGCGAACACCTATCGAAGCACTCGCTTCAAGAGGCTTGATAAAGTTCGGTAAAGAACGATGGTACAGACCGATACGGCACCTCTATGACCTCTTCAGGGAATACGGGGCGGCAACGAATGTCGTCGCTGCGGTTCTCATGGACGACCGTGAATACGTTGAGACCTCTATCCGTAACAACCCGGAGGTGCTTAAACAACGTTTTGACATATCGAGGAAGTGGAGAGGCGGTATCAGCCTGCTCGCAATTGCCGCAGGGTGCAATCGGTTAGAGATTGCCAAAGCCTTGATTGATGCAGATCCTTCGTTAGTAACGGAAGGGCAGACTGAAGGCAAAGCACCAATGGATTTACTTGTGAAACCGTGGCATCATTCCGCTTTTGAAGCTGAACAGCGAATGTCTTTCTACCACTTACTGATTGAAAGTGGGGCAGTGCCTGATTTAGGTGCCGCAATCATAATGGGCGATGAGGTCAGGGTTGTGAAATACGTCCGGGCAGCCCCCAAGATATTAGAGCAGCAGTTCGTCTGTGGCAATCAGATGCTATTTCGTCCTATTGAAATTGCGGCGGCTTATGGACGCGACGTTATCCTTGGCATCTTGTGTGAGTTCGCTACAGTGGAGGAAGTAGACATTACGCAGGATTTAGCATCTGCGTTGACGCAAACCTTCGCTTTGGACGTAACGGAACGACTGCTTGAAACTACCAAACCATCTGCTGCAGTTTTGACGAACGCCCTTGCCTTCGCGTGTGAGGTGTATCAACCCGAAAAGGTGTGTCTGCTGCTCAAATACGGTGCCGATCCGAGCGCGTCCTTTAAGGCGAAGTTTCGCTACGATGTCGTGCAGAATCTGAAAGTAGGGGACGATGACTCCCATACCTGTGAGAGATCCCCGCTTTTCTTACCAGGCACAAACACACTTGCGTCCGAAACCGTCTCTCACACTTATGAGATGTCTCCGCTCCTTGTGGCGATTGGGACGTGGTATGGGGTGAGGGAGGCACCAGAAGCACTTGACGAATGCTTAGAGGTTGTTGAAGCACTCCTTGATGCCGGGGCAGATGTGCATCGGCGTTATAGGGTGGATATAGACGGTGAGGTTTTGGAACTCACGCCGCTGACGTATACGCAGAAGCTTGCGTATCTGTTCCCTGATAAGCCATTTAACAAGGTCACAGAAGTTCTCCTCCGTGATCGGTAATTATGGTAAAATCCACAATTTTAAGTGGAGATTCTAAAGTGGCGAGGATACTAGGGGGGAAATCCGCAGAAACACCCAAGCAAATACCCCAAGCAAAAACACCCTCGCCAGCGGCGGTAGAATGTTTTGCTTGGGACTTCCGTCATTCGCTGACAGCGTAAATTTTTAGTTTACGTCCTATACATGCACAGACTCACAGTCTATGCTACACGAAAGAGTCCTGTCGGTTTTATAAGAGGTACTTGATTAATCCAAAGCCCTCTTTGACTGACTACTGACAACTGACGACTGGTAACTACTTCCGTACGGCGATTTTTCCGACCTTCTGTTTGCGGATATCCCCTTTACGAGCGGTGAATTTGTAGAGATAGACCCCGTTTGCCAATGGTTCACCGTCGGCATCGCGGCCGTCGTAGTGGAATTCGTTGTAAGAGACGGATGCATCAAGTGTGTCAATAGCGATGATGCGACGACCCGTTATGGTATAGATTTTTAGGCTGACCTCATCGGCACTCTCTGTGAGGTAATAGGCGAAATGGGTGCCGCTTCTCGGTACAAATGGATTTGGGAAGTTGGCGATGTTCGTAATTTCAAATTCACCGGCGACGGTCGCATTGCGCTCCGCGTCTGATACATTCCCGTTCGCGTCTTGTGCCTGCAATCGGATGCGGTATTCACCAGGGTCTAAGACAGGGGTATAGGTTATTAAAAGTAGATTGTTGTTGGTAGGCGATACGGCAATCACATATTCATCTTGCGGTACGCTCTCGCCGTTTTTGGTGAGTACTATGCTTTCCACGCGCGAGTCAATGCCGTTTGCATCCTCAATCCGTGCTGAGATGGTTGGCGTATCGGAGACATAATCGCCGTCAACGAAGCCTTGATGTTCAAACGTTAGTTCAACGGCAGGTGGGCTTGGATCGCTGTGTGAAAGCAACGCGAATGTTCCGGGCAGTTTAACCGCCGCGGAGACAGTTTTTTCACTCACGGTTTCTCCACCAACCCGAATCCAGTTTCCGTTATCTTCATCACGCCGATAAATGTAGGCATCGTTGCTCCCTTCTTTTCGGAAGGTCGCGTTTGCTGTCAATTCGGTTTGTCCTGTGAACCCGAGTTGGTAGGCGACAGCCGATGTAGGGATTGCCATCGCAATGTCGGGTTGATTTGTGATAGTAAGGGCTTCTTCGGTGTAAGTCAGAACAGTGCTGGTTTGAATACTACCGGGTGGAATTGTGACTTGGAAGATGCCATCTGGACTCTGAATGGGTTGGTTGAGGGTTTCAGGTGTCAGGATAATGCGGTTGCCCGAAAACCGTTTCGATGCCCAGTTATTCCTTTCGCGTCTTTCGATGATACTCCCCTTCGGTAGTTCGGCGGATGGCGGGTCTACGTAGACTGTGACCAGATAGTCTCCGGGTGGTGGTTGCCACGGAACGCTTACAACAACTTGGCTACCCGGGAGAATTTCAGGAATTATTTGCAGATTTCCGATGGGTGTCGCGTCCTTCAGTTGTTCGAGTATAGGTGTCGTCGTAGTGTTTACACTGGCGGTATCTGTCTCGCCGTTCACCGCTTTTACAAAGAACTGGACCGGTACGTTTCGCACTGGTTGGGTTTCTATGTTTCGGATTTGTGCTGAGAGTGTAAAGGGCGGTGTGGTGTCCCATGTAAAGGTTTGACTCAGAAGCGCGAGATCGATTTCAATTTCAACATTTCCTACATCGTAAGCGAACGTCTCTGTTTGGAACGTCCGCCCAGTTTTGACTTTAACCTCTAAGTAATAATCAATAGGTTGCGCATCCGGATACCCGGGAATGGGGCGTTCGCTCCTATAGGTAGTGCCAGTATGTGGCACCACCGGAATAGTGAAAAACTTGTTGTCTCCCGCGATCCAATCGTACCAAAACAGGGTCATTTCATCAATCGCATTTTTGTCAACGACTTCTGCGTAGAGGTATGCGGGTTGATTTAATGGAACGGGAAAGGGAACAAGGCGGACGTTCTTAACGTATCGAGATAGGATATCGTAGGTTGCGTGTCCGATAGCATCTTCGTCTGCATTCCATGCGTAGACCTGGACGGTACCAACATCGAATTCGGGATCAGATGGAACCCGTATTTGTGTGTTGATCTGCCCGTTAACGATGGTAACGGGTTCCTGCTCGAGGATTATATTGTTGGCGACTGCGGTTTCGGTTGTGGGAACAAGGGTAATTTGGATGTTCGCATCGGAGAGACGATCAGGCAACGTCGCAGAAACAGAGAGCAGCGTATCTCCTTGAGATGCGTTTCTTCCTGGAAACGGACGCATGTCCGCTGTGACCTGTATCTCGTCGCGTGGTATTCTCAAATTTGTTGCTGGGTCCCCAAAAAGAGTGAAAACTTCAGCAAGATCAAGAAATTCGGGGGCGTTAATAAGAAACTGAGTTTTGGCTTGGGCAACGATGGCACCGACATTCCGCGTCTGCTGGTTGAAGATAACATCAAAAATTTCGAGATTAAGTATAAAGTCCCCATCTAAGAGTCCGATACTGGTTGCTCCGATAACTGCGATGGCACCGCCGTTTTCGGAACGTAGGAGTTCTTCAGCGAGACTGTTTTTGATGCCGTCAAACGAGCCTGTGTAACAGGTCATACTGATAACGAAGGGGAGTTGTGAGATGTTGGTTAAGTTCTGTTCTGGGTCTTTAAAGTCGAGCATCCGACTTGAAGCCCATCTACCACCGCCACCGTGCCCAATGTAGTTGACGATACTGGCACCGTCATTGAAGCCGTCGATGACGCGTCTCCCGATAGGCGTGAGTGCATCGTCGCTTGTTAAAGTCAGTTCGCCATCTGTATGGGGCGCATAGATACGTTGGGTCTCGTATCTACCACTGAGCTGATTGCTGGAAATGAGTCCATTGGTTTGCCAGTGGAATCTAAAATCTGAACCTGCGAGCATGAGGAATCGTTTGTGCCATGGACCGACTTTGGGAGCGGTTTCATAGTTAATGGCGCGCTCAACGAATATACGGGCATCGACGCGATTGTTGGCGGGCATTCTTCCGATCAGCATGTCTGGGAAGCTGTCTTCACCGCGAAATGTGACGAACTGATGATCACTCGCGCTTGACCCGTAGCCGGGGACTTGCACTTGCATCGTGGGGACAAAATCGATTTTGTTTTTCAGGTCGGTATCACCCACGAGAAGGACGTAGGTTGGGGCGGGTGGTTGCCAATTGTGGTAGGCGTAACTAAGGAATTCACGGATAGCCTTAGGATTGAGGATGCCGTGGTTAAATTCGTCATAGATGTTTTGAACCTCAACGATTTTGGTACGCATCCCTTGTTGACCGCGGAAGTCGGCGAGGGGTTGAACGTCCTGAAGGAAGTGATGATGTGTGATAATGATGTAGTCTGCGCCATTCTGCGTGCTACGCAAATCTGATGGTGCGTCTACGGAGATTTTCGGTTTTCGGAATTGGTTACGGGTCAGTGCGATGTATTGAATGGTCGGGTCGTTCACAGCTTTAGGCTGAATTTGGCTCGATTGGAACAGGACCTTATAAGTTCCGGGAGCCTTATCGTCAGCAAGGGGGGATAAACCGACGTAACGGGTGCCGTCAATACCGTAAATTTCGATGTCGGGCGTAGAGAAATTCTTTAATTGGACTGCGAAGTTTGGATTTACGGTGCCAGTTTCATCGAGAAGCGGGGTGATTGCAAAGGGAAGCACATCGGTGTCCGCGTTGAAATTTCGCCAATAATCAATCTGAATCCAATTGAGCATGAGGATGTCTATAAATGCTCCCGCGCTTGTGGGATTTGTAATCCGAATTGTGTTTCGTCCGTTGTTGAGAAAGGATTGGAAAACTTCCTGATTCTGGAGTTGATATTCGGTTTCACCGTCCCAGCGTGCCTCTCCGAGTTCGATTTTGTCGTTTAGCCAGACATTGCAATCGTGTTCTGTATTGGATCTACCGTGAAGGCTGACACGGACCGTTGCCGGTCGAGCAGTTGCTTCGACACCGGGCAGCATGAAGGAAAAAGGCTTTGACGCTGGCGCGGACAGCTGTGCCCAGAACCAACTGTCGTTTGGGAGCGGCGGTAGTTCTGTCAGCGTGAAAAAACGTTGTTGGAGTCCTTGACTGAATTCCGTGTATGTTTGGTTTTCCGTGAGATTTGCACTACGGAAGCGTCTGAACTCTCGGTCTTTCTCGAAATGTGCACGTGTGAGGAAGTGTGTGTAAAGCTGCGCGTTGTCTGCATTTTCAAGAGGGGTTTTCGTTACCATCCGGATGCCTCGTCCGGTATTCCAAGAGAGCCAGTAGATATTCTCAGCAGAGTAAGGGTCAATATAACTGGTTTCGCCGCGTTGGCGTTCACCGTAGAAAATGATCTCGTCTGTTGGACCGAATCTTTGGTCGTTTTCGCCACGGACAAAGATCGGTACCTGTTTCCCTTTGTTTGTCAACGTCAGTGTTGTAGGGGTAATCGTCTCTAAATTGGCACCAGCAGCGGCGAGATCTTGCGCTGTGATGCGATACATTCCAGATTCGGTTACACTAATTTTGTAACGCGGACCTGTAGATGGGATACTCGGTGCTGCTGGTGCTCGTTGGATAGGAGAACGCCACCGATCCGCGCTCTGTGGGTTGATGAGCATATCATCAAAGATTGCGTCGTACACAGTGGATTCGGTATGTAAACCGCGTGGTATTGTAGATAGGACGGTAGATTGCCCACGCGTGACGGTGCTGCTGAAGCGAACCTCTACCACAAGTCGGTGGTAGAGTCGGACTTCACGACGAACAGGATTGTATTGGACAGGATTAAATTGAATAGGAAGAACACGATTCTCCCGAATCCAAGCGGCTTCTCTGATTTCTACAAGATTTTCTGGGAAGAAACTATCTTTTTTCCGTGTGGTGTCTGACTGCGACGAGAAATTTGGGGGAGACATAAGGTCTTCCGCCTTATGTGTACTGAAATCCTTTTCAACAATCCGTAGTTGAAACTGGATGTCAGGGGGAACACCGATGAGCGTGGATTGGATGGGAAGACGTAGCATCCCTAATTCAGTCGTGAAGCGGCATCCGGGGAAAGAGATGGTTGGACTTTCAAAATCGGGAATCTGTGCGTCCCGCCCTAATTGTGTGTCTGTTCCTGTTTCGGTGCTGCTGAAAAATTCAGGTTTATTATCGAATGAAAAATCGGATTTGGGGATGACGAGCTGCATTGTTACACCCTGCGAGGTGCTACGCACTAATTCAACCTCTCTTTGGGTTTTTGCCTTGTTCCTTGTGGCAGCGCGGGGACGTTGCTTTGATGAGATTGGTGCCGCTACGGCGACGTTATTCGAGTCGATAGGGAGCATGATAGGCAGATTGCCTACTTCCGCATAGAGGAAAAGTGTTATGAATAGTATGGGTAACCGTGTGCACGTCTTCGTGAGGCGAGTTTGCATTATTCTATAGTTCTCAGTTGTCAGTTGTCAGTTAACCACTTGTGGGCAGGTAAATATAGTGTTACTGCCACAGCATGCTCTTAACCGATAACTTATAATTGATAAACGTGTCTGTAATAGGACTTACTCAATTTTCTTAAGAATAACCACTACCATATACCGCGGGCGAGGTTTCTGGAGAAATCAGCAGAAATACCCAAGCAAAAACACCTCACCAGCAATGGAAGGTGCGTAAGTCCTATGTAATCAAATGAAAGCTGTTTATGGTATTTGTTGTAGGTTGTTTCCCTTTTCTTTAAGAAAAGAAGCCGTCAGCCATCAGCCATCAGCGGAATAGCCATCAGCCGTCAGCGGTCAGCCATCAGCAAAGAGATTCTCTTGCTGAAGGTTTCCGATAGTTTCCGATAGCCATTCTTCTGACTGCTGAAAGCCGATGGTTTCCGATAGCCCTTATGGAGATTACATCTAATTGTTTTCAGCAAGGTGGTAAATCTCAATTTCCCGGATTTGGGCGATTGCGGGTTGCATGATGCGATAGTGTGGGAAATATCTGCCTGCAAGGGTTTTCCGCTGGTCGATGACTTTGTCTCCCGGTTCTGCCAGTATTTTGTTTACAATGACATCATCGACAGTTCGAGTAACATGGACACGGATCATCTTCGTCTGAAAGTCCAATCTATCGAAAACAAACTCGGCTTGTGCGCGTTCATCGCCGATATTGCGTCGCTGAATGACTGTGTCAAAAGTTTCCCATTCGCCGGTTTCATCGTCCAGGTAGTCCATCTCAAATCGGAAGAGGTTGCCATTGTGAATGACGATTTTTCGGACGGGATGGATCTCGGCGAATCTGACGATGAAGTTCCGTTCATTTTGTGCTGGAAGTGTTGCCAGCGTTTCGAGATTTCCGTCGTTTATACCCGGATGATTTGCTTCCGTGCCGTAAGTGGCACTTGCGATGTTTTGGCTGTACTGTGTGGATAACACTTGGGCAACTCTGCAAGCATTGAGATGTAAGCCGATGGCGATGAGGCAGCAAATAGATAAAGTGATGCGCTTCATTATTTTTCCTCCTGGAGTGTTATATCGACCCGATCAACAATCCCCATGACGAGTTCACGGATAGGTGCATCCTCAATACCGAATACTTCTTGTGCAACGCCCGGACCTGCACCGACAATTACCGTGTCTCCTTCGCCTGCGCCGACATAATCGACAGCAATCGTTGGGGTGCGAACGAGTTCGGATCTGACGCTCAACGGTTGGATGAGCAGCAGTGTGCGATTTTTGTATGCAGGATGTTTAACGATAGAAACGGCTTTTCCGATTACTTTAGCGATGTACATTTTTCAAGACTCCGTTTCGGAAGGTGCTTCTGCTGACGTGTTCGGCGTATCAACAAGAGAGAGAGAATCGACAATACCAACGATAGCGACATCGACGGGCATCCGTTTTCCGGGTACCACGCTTACGGCATCGCCTCCCGTGACGATGTAGACAATTTCGCCGGCACCTGCGTCGTGCAGTGTATCAACTGCGACGATCGGCTCGGAGATGGGGTTATGTTTCTCGTCCAAAGGTTGGACGATGAGGAGACGCGTGCCTTCTAAGCTCGGGTCTTTTCGAGTTGCGACGACAGTTCCAATAACTTTTGCTAAATCCATTTTTTAATAGTTTTCAGTTTTCAGTTTGCCTCGCAGTGAGAGTTATCAGTTAAGGAGGGATATGATTTAACTCAACCATCTCTTAACTGATCACTGTTAACTGACGACTGACAACTCCTAAGAGACAAGTTTGTACTCAATAAGTTTTGTGTGGAGCGTATTTCGGTTAATACCGAGGATATCTGAGGCTTTACTCCGGTTTCCGTTGGTGTACTCAAGCACGATTTTAAAGAGCGGTTTCTCAAAGATCGCCCGGATTTCAGCGTAGAGTTCGTCCGGTGCTGTTTCGGAGTCCATATACTGTTGAATATGCGCTTGGAGTAGACTATAAATTTGTGTGTCAAGGTTTCCTGACTCACTGGTGGGATCCGGTTGATCAAGAATCGGATCAAAATGTTCAGATAATAGCATTTGTCCGGAACACATCACGAGTGCCCGCTTGATGGCGTTTTCTAATTCACGCACGTTCCCGGGCCACTCATGCGCCGTGAGGCGTTTTACGACCTCTGGAGAGATACCGATTTCAGGCAATTGGTATTCTTCTACAAACCGGTGTGTGAAGAGGTCTATGAGTTCCGGTATATCCTCTTTCCGCTCTCGGAGCGGTGGGAGAGAAATGGGGATGACGTTAAGCCGATAATAGAGGTCTTCCCTGAAGGATTTCTGTGCGATTGCAGTTTCAAGCCGTCGGTTAGTTGCAGCAATGATCCGAACATCAACAGCGTGAGTCTCGGTACCGCCCATCGGTTCAACTTCTCGCTCTTGTAGCACCCGCAACAATTTCATCTGAACGTCAATCGGCAATTCTCCGATTTCGTCGAGGAAGATAGTCCCGCTGTCTGCCTGTTGAAATTTACCTTTCCTTGCGGTGTGTGCATCGGTATACGCGCCTTTCACGTGCCCGAAGAGTGCGCTTTCAATGAGACTGGACGGCATCGCACCACAATCGACAACGATGAAGGGATTATGAGAGCGGTGGCTATTTTGGTGGATTAATTGGGCGACGAGTTCTTTACCGGTGCCACTCTCGCCTAAAACGAGGACAGTTTCGTCACTGACAGCTGCGCGTCCAATTTTATGGTACACCTCTTGCATTGCCGGACTCTGTCCAACCATCCTCCCCTGTCCATCAACATCAATGGCGGTTGTTGACGTTTTGACGTTCTTCGTTTGAGTGGTAGCGGCGGCAGCGCGCAATACGAGGTCCAACAACTGCCGCTGGTCAATAGGTTTTGTGAGGTATCCATACGCCCGTTGTTTCGCTGCATCAATGGCGGTCTGTGTCGTTCCGTGTGCTGTGATTATAATAATTGAGGCGGTGTTGTTGTATTGCTGAATATCTTCAATGAGTTCGATGCCGTTGGCATCACCTAACCAAATATCGAGCAGGATAACATCGACGTTCGTTTCCTTGACACAGGCTAAGGTCTCTGCGCCGTTTCGGGCTGTAAGGGTCTGATAACCTGCTTTCTTAAGGGTGGCGGCGAGTATTTGTCGGAGGCTGTCGTCGTCGTCAGCAATAAGCACTAAATTCGACATTTTTTTAGTTTTCCTTGCAGCTTTTTTATCTTACCTTGCGGTTCGGTTAGGTTGATTCTACGCGAATATTTCTCTCCGTATATCCGTCCCGGCGCGTTGCTTCGGACTACGATCCTTTATTTTTCTCAATGCACAGGAAGGGACATGACAAACGCTGTACCGACTTCGAGGTTCTCGTCGACTCGAATGCTGCCTTGATGTTCAGCAAGAATTCTTTGACTGATGTGGAGTCCCAAGCCGGTGCCTTTCTGTTTGGTGGTGTAAAACGGATCGAACAGCATCGGTATATCTTCAGGCGGAATCCCGGGTCCGTCGTCCTGAACGCGCATAAGGACGATTTCTGTCTCTGGCATATATTCTGTCTGAATTGTCAACGTTCCTTCTGTATCCATCGCTTCAATGGCGTTATAAAATAGATTGAGAATAACCTGTGTTATACCGTCTTCGTTAACATTAACTTCCGGACAAGTGCCATATTGCGTGATTACCGTGATGGCTTGATGCTCCAATTCCGGACGGCAGATTGCGAGGCTGTTATCAAGGAGTCGGTGAATGTCTGTCCGCTTCGCAGCACTCATTGCGGGTTTGCTGAAAGCCAACAATTGCTCAATGAACCGATTCAGTCTGTCTACCTCTTTGATAATGATTGCGGTGTATTCCTGAATCTCGTCTTGAGAGAGTTGGACGTTTTCTGAGCGGATTTCGGAAGTCTGTGAAAATCCATCCACGTCTGAGCTTTGTAGCAATTGTGTACCGAGTCGGATACTACCGAGTGGGTTTCGTACCTCGTGTGCGATCGTTCGGACGAGTCTTCCGAGTGTTGCCATCCGTTCTGATTCGACGAGCGCGTCAATTGTCTGCTGGATTTTAACGCCTTGGGCAATGGTAGAGGCGATAATTGTTAAAAGCCTCCGATCATCCTCTGCTGAAAATTCATCGGATGCTTTGTCGATCGTCAATGTACCGATGACGTTCTCTTCGACAACAATCGGGATACACCAGAACGCGATTCTGTCTTTGGATTCGACGCGTTCGGATTCAAAGAGTTTAACATAACTGAGCGGATTTCGAGTTTGTGGAACGCCGATCGCTTTCCCTGTTGCGAGTACCTGTTTCTGAATGTCTTCCATCTGATTGTCGGTGCCGCGTTTCATCTCGGCGGGTGTGAGTCCCAAAACGGTTTCGACCTCAGTGATGACCTCCCCGTTTTCGTAGAGATGTAAAGCCCCGCGATATATGCCGAGTCGCTTGGATAGAATCTCAATGATGCGCTGAAATAATCCCTCTAACTCAAGATTTGCGTTTGCCGCTTTGCTTACCTCAAAAAGCGTGGAGATGTCCCGAACTTGCTTCTCTAAATTCGCATTGACACTGTGTATCTCCTCTATCTCTTCAGCCCCGCTCAGCCGCTGCGTTTGGAAGTGACGAATGACGCGGATAACACCGAATACAACAAACGGATAGAGGAGTGCTATAATAATACTCTCGACTTGATTCGGATAGCGGAAGACATAAATCCAGTTGGCTACTGCCGTAATAGCGAACAAAACGTTCTGCCCGCGAGGTTTCACGTAGAGGACTGAGAAAATCATCACCCCGTAGTAGCAGTGGCTTATTGCTGGATAGTATTCTTGCATCTGGAACAGATGCGTGCTGACGTTGATGAGGAGCACAAAAAGTGCCAAAAAAAACGTTAGCATTTTTTAGTTATCGGTTGTCAGTACGGCGACTGCGTCGCCTTTCAGTTATTAGTTTTGAGTACCCCGTTTTCAGTTATCAGTACTCAGTGAGCACGTAGGTTGAGTTGAACGGAAACCTACTAAAAATCGCACACAGAAGATAACTTTCAAGTTCTTTCAGAAACTCGAAACCATCAAAGGACGAGTGAAACCCAACGTATTATTACACAGACAGCGTTTGGTTTGTTGGGTTTCGCTATGTCTATTTATATGAATGGATCATCGAAAATCAGAATCATTCGTATAAATGAAATAGTTCCTGCCCTTTTACCGCTCAACCCAACCTACGTCCACACTTGTATTATTGAACCCATGTTCTTTCGTTAAAGATTTAGAAAATTGTTGAGCATTTTTAGCCCGACACGCCCACTTTTTTCGAGGTGGAACTGTGTTGCGATGAGGTTGTCTTGGGCAATCGCACTACAGAACTCAAGTCCGTACGTCGTCTTTCCGATTACAACGTCCGTTTTCTCTGGTTCAGGATAGTAGGAATTGACGAAATAGAAGTGTGCGGGATTCGGAACGTCTTTGAAGATTGCGTGCGGTTTTGTCTGATATACTTCGTTCCAGCCGATTTGTGGGATTTTGTAGGCGTTGGGTGACCCAACCCCTACCGTAGGATATTTCTTTACGCGTCCTCGTAGGAGCCCCAGACATTCGGCATCCTCTTCTTCGCTGTGTTCAAAGAGGATTTGGATACCGATGCAGATGCCGAGCATGGGTTTGCCAGTGCGATGGAAGTCCGTGAGGACTTGGTTTAACCCGCGTTTGTGTAAGGTTTGCATCGTGGCTTTTGCGGCACCGACACCGGGGAAAATAACGCGGTCGGCTGTGAGTATCGTTTCTGCGGTGGATGTAATCTGGTTTTTATAGCCGAGATGTGTCAAGGCACGTGCGACACTTGTAAGGTTTCCTGCTTCGTAATCTATAATTGCAATCACTATTTTAACTTTCCTTGCGGTTCGATTAGGGTCTGTTTCGGGCTTGAAGCACACTTCCGTATATCTGAAGAAACCCCCAAGCAAAAACCCCTCCATTTCATTACGGGCTAAGTTTCGTTTTGATTTAGGACTTTTTCGACAGCTTTATAGAGATTGACTGTTTCAATGCCAGCCATGGCAGCTTCAGCCCCTTTGTTTCCGGCTTTTATACCGGCGCGTTCGAGTGCTTGTTCTATTGTGTCTGTGGTGATAACGCCGTAAATGACGGGGATGTTGGTGTTTGATGATATGTTGGCGATTCCCTTCGCACTTTCCGCTGCGACGTAATCGAAATGCGGTGTCGCGCCTCGGATCACTGCGCCGAGACAGATAACAGCATCGTAGCGTCCACTTTCTGCAAGGCGTTTAGCGATTCCCGGTATCTCAAAAGCACCGGGTGTCCAGAAAACATCGATCTCGTCCAGATCGACACCGTGCCGTTTGAGAGCATCTTGTGCGCCAGCGAGGAGTTTTTCGGTAACGAAACTATTGAATCGACTGACAACAATACCGAAACTGAGACCTTCACCGAGAAGATGTCCTTCGTAGACGTTTGGCATAGTTTTTTTATTAGTTATCGGTTGTCAGTTTTCAGTTTTCGGTTAAAGAGAGATTTTGGTAAACCGAATGCCTTTTTTAACTGTTAACCGTCAACTCTCCATTCTTTATTCCTCATGTAGGAGGAGGTGACCGAGTTTAGAACGTTTAGTTTCTAAATATCGGCGGTTAAAGACGTTCGGCTTGGTTTGCAACGGAATACGTTCAACGATTTCAAGCCCATGTCCAGACAGTCCTGTGACTTTTTTCGGGTTGTTTGTCATCAACCGCATCTTTCGGACCCCTAAGTCGGCTAATATCTGTGCTCCGATACCGTAATCTCGCAAATCTGCGGGAAATCCGAGGTGTTCATTCGCCTCAACGGTGTCCAATCCGTCGTTATCTTGTAGCTGATACGCGCGCAATTTCCCTTTGAGCCCCATTCCTCTACCTTCCTGTCGCATATAGACGAGTACGCCTCTGCCTTCCTCCTCAATGGTTTGCAAAGCGATTTCGAGTTGTGCACCGCAATCGCATCTGAGAGAGCCGAAGACATCACCCGTAAGGCATTGCGAATGCACACGGACTAAGATTGGGGCTGCATCGGTAAGATCGCCTTTTGCGAGTGCGACGTGCGTTCTATCGCCTTCAACGGTTTCACCACTTGTATCGGTGCTTTCGTAGGCATAAAGTTTGAACTCACCGTGCGCGGTCGGGATATCAGCAGTGGCGACACGTCTAATCAGGGTCTCTGTCTCACGGCGGTACGCGATTAGGTCGGCAATAGTGATGATTTTGAGTTGATGTTGCGCGGCGAACACCATTAGCTCGGGGACGCGTGCCATGCTGCCGTCTTCGTTGAGGATCTCACAGAGGACACCCGCGGGATAGAGTCCTGCCATCCGTGCTAAATCGACGGTGGCTTCGGTATGCCCTGCGCGTCGGAGAACACCGCCCGGTTTCGCTTCTAACGGGAAAATGTGCCCAGGACGGACGAAATCTGACGGGATGGCTTCAGGGTCAACGAATTTTTGGATCGTGTAGGCGCGTTCCTGTGCCGAAATACCGGTCGTAACCTCTTTGGCATCAATAGTGACTGTGAAAGCGGTCTGCATTTGCGCCGTGTTAGACACTACCATCGGGTCGAGTTCGAGTTCGGTAAGGCGTTCTGAACAGGTCGGTAGGCATATCAAACCCCTACCGTATCTTGCCATGAAATTGATAGTCTCTGCCGTTACCTTTTCAGCCGCCATGATGAGATCGCCTTCGTTCTCGCGATCGGGTTCATCAACGACGATAATCATTTCCCCGTTTTGGATTGCAGAGAGTGCTTCAGGAATAGTGTTAAAATTATTTGGCATAATGGCTATCGGCGTATTAGTCATCAGCCGTCAGCGGTCAGCCATCAGCAAAGACGCAAACATTAAAAAACGCCTCTTTACTGACTGCTGAAAGGTTTTTCGCAGAAAAACCGTGCTGAAAGCCGATTGCTATTGCTGCTGACGGCTATTCGATATAGCCGTGTTTCGATAAAAAGTTCAAATTAAGAGTCTCGGTAGAGGGTTGATTGTTCCACTCCCTCTTCCCCTCGGTATTTTTGAGAAGCGTTTCAAGATAACGCGCAATGATGTCAACTTCGAGATTAACCTTTGCACCGGTGCGTTTCGCTCCGAGGGTTGTCACGTCCTTCGTATGTGGAATCAATGCGACTTCAAAGGCATCTGCGTGTAGATTTGATACAGTTAAACTGACACCGTCGACGGTAACCGATCCTTTATATGCGATGTAAGGTCTGGTGGCACTACTTATCGTTACCTGCATCAGAGAAGCGTCTCCTTCGTCTTTCCACCCACAGATTGTAGCGACCTCATCGACGTGTCCCAATACGAGATGTCCACCTAACCTATCGCTGAGTCGGAGTGAACGTTCTAAATTAACGGGGTCTCCGACTTTCCGCTCACCCAATGTTGTCTTACGCAAGGTCTCAGCGGATACATCAACAGTGAATGCTTCCGATGTGAGAAAACGGATCGTGAGGCAGGCACCGTCAATAGCGATACTGTCACCAACCTTCGCATCGCTGAGAACATCGGTCGCCTGAATTTCAAGTGTCACATCCTGAGATTTGACTTGGATACTTCTAATCTTTCCGAGTTCCTCGACGATCCCAGTGAACATGTTATAGGTATCCTTCAATTAAAAGGTCGTGCTCAGGCATCTGTGTAATGTTGATGCGTTGTAGGTTTATTGCGTCAGCCAAACTGCGGATGCCTATTCCACCGATCGGTCCAGGGGCATCTTGACCACCGATGAGTTTGGGTGCAACGAAGCACATAACCTTGTCAACAACACCTGCAGCGATCGCCGATGCGTTGATTTCGCCACCGCCTTCTATCAGGACGCTTGTTATCTCACGTTTGCCCAATATCTCCATCAAACTTTTGAAACAGACCTGGTTTCCGTGCGATGCTGGAACAGTGATAACTTCCGCCCCCGCCTTTTCCAAAGCGTTAACGTTTTCAGGGGGTGCCTCTGCCGTTACTGCCACGATAACGCCAGCCTCGCTTTCGGCATTGAAAATGCGTGCATCCGTGCGAGTTTTCCCGTGTGAATCTAACACAATCCGAATCGCGTCCTGTCCTTCTCTATCCTGCAGCCGTGTCGTTAGTGATGGATTGTCACGTTCGACTGTGCCTCTACCGACAAGGATCGCATCTACCGCGTCCCGAACCTCGTGTCCCCGCTGCCGTGATGCCTCGGATGTAATCCATTGCGATTCGCCAGAAACAGTGGCGATTTTTCCGTCGAGGCTCATCGCAGTTTTGAGGATAACAAAGGGCTTGCCGGTCTGAATGTATTTTCGATGCACCTCGTTCAGGTCTGATGCTTCCTGCTCACATACGCCTACATGGACGTCGATACCCGCATTTTGAAGTTGTTGAACGCCTTTGCCTGCAACACTCGGATTCAAATCAACTTCTGCGACGTAGACGTGGGCGATACCTGCGTTAATCAGTGCCGCTGTGCAGGGCGGTGTCCGTCCCCAATGACAACACGGCTCAAGATTCGTGTAAAGCGTTGCACCTTTGGCGTTTTCGCCTGCGGCGTTCAATGCGTGGACTTCTGCGTGCGCGGTTCCCGCTTTCTTGTGATACCCTTCACCGATAACCTTTCCATCCTTTACAATGACCGCGCCGACGAGCGGATTCGGACTCGTGCGTCCCTTCGCCTGCCGTGCTAAGTCGAGTGCGCGTTGCATAAAGGCTATATGTGTTTCGTCCATTTGCGTTAGTTCTGTATATTCACTGACGAGGTTTCAAACATCGCCAGCGATCATAGGAGAACAGCGATGCGTTATCTATACCCAAGTTTTTTTAAATTATATCACATTTCGAGCAGAAATCAAAATCATTTTTGTAGTCCTGCCACTTCTTTGAGCGATTCAAGGAGTTCTGTCTGTTGGACAAGATCAAATTGATGCGTGCCGATATACATATATCTGATAATCCCAGTTTTGTCAATGATGAATGTTGCGGGACGTGCGATGTTGTAAGCCTCTAAGCTGAGCCAGTGGTAGACCCCATAACTTTTTATGACGTTTCGGGTTTTGTCTACCAGTAAAGGGAATGTAATGCCGTTTTTGTCGGCATAGCCTCGGAGTTCACGGGGCCACTGTCCCGCTATCGCGAGCGGCGTGGCTGTGTATTCCGCGTAATTTTCGACGTTTTCTTGCACTGCCGACAACTGACGGCGGCTGTTCGGTCACCATGTTCCTCGAAAAAAAGTTAGGACAACGTTTTGCGCGTCGCGATAGGTTTCCAGCGATATTTCCTCGCGTTGGTGCGATGGCAGTGTGAATGACGGCGCGGGATCGCCGATGTTGAGTATCTTGTTTTTGCGTGGCATGGGCATATTGTATCGGAAGTTAGGGTTGGTGTCAAGTTTTTAGCGGTATCGTTTTTTGAGGGATGCCCAAGTAGTTGTGAGGCGATGATCGGGTGCTGGTGAAAGTGGTACAGGCTTCTCTGGGAGTGCCACAGACGCAATCTTTTCCCTTACTGCGTCTATGTCGCCATCAATGAACGCCCATCGGTATCGGAATGGCGAGTCCAGGTAATCGGCTTCGGCATGTCCGTCGGCAATAAGTTGCAAGTTTAGCATGCCAGTCCCGGTGTCATCTGTGTAAAACACATACGCCAAGAACCTGCCTACAGAATCCTTTTGGATAAACGGAAATGTGTCAGAATCCTCGAAAAGCACGAATACATCCTTGTCTTTGAGGGTATCCTTGACATATTGCGTTGCCGCTGCGCCGAGTTCCAATTGACGCTCTTTCTCGTCTTCCAAGAGGTCATTATAGTCATCGTGGTCACGTGTAATACCACGTTGTTCCAATACAGATTTCGCATCTTTCGTGAGTTTTGCCCCTTTACGGCTTTCAGGGGTATCCACACCGTAGAGTCGTGTTGTAATGGGACCTTGGTCGCTATAGATGAAATCGAGGGTGTCTCCGTCAATAACTCGGTCTACTTCGTAATAGCGGGCTTCGTTCGATATAAAACCTATCGTTGTATCTGCGGAATGGCAGTGATAAGAATCACCTTCTCGATGACAGCCGTCCGATGCTATCTTCCTGTTATGTGCGGATACATCGTTGAAGATTCCGACGAGTGTGAGTAAAACGACAAAGTATCTAAACATTAGAGTTTTCCTCAGTTTTTCTGATTTTTGAAAAAAGAATGGATCTACAACGTAGGCAAGTTTTTGACTATCTCCACCGTCTTTAGGCTGACGGTGATGACGCGGGCGATGAGGTCTACGATATACTGCGGTTCTGCCTCACGGTTCGGGTCGTTGACGATGCCGCTTCGTTTGTCCACCTTGACGCGATACTGATCCACTATCCATTCTAACGCTGAACGCGTCCCCAACCGGTAGTTATATACTTCTGCAGGAATACCGTCCAGTGTGAGGAAATCGTTGTATTTCAGCTGCGTCTTGTCTTTGGAGAGTTTCATCTTCTCAACACGCCAATTCACTGTCATACCGGGTGTTTCGATATATTTCAGTCCATCATATTTCGGAGCGGATTCGTAGTTGATGTGGAGGTCTGCTAACGCCTCGCCTGCAGTGGCAAATCCCCAGAAGTCTTCGGCGAAAGGGATATGCGGCAGGTCGCGCTTGAGGTTCATCTCGTATTTCTCGCGATAGGTGGGGTGATGTAAAAGGGCATAGTTGTAATGGAAAATGTCCCATTTGGTGATGGTGTCATCGCCGTAATGGGTTCGGAATTCTGTCAATGCCCAATCGGTGATGTTTTCTCGTCGGTTTGTGCCGTCCTCGTCGTAGGTGTAGAATGGGAAGCATTGAGCCTTCTCAAATGCCAAATCTAAGGCAGGGATATTGTTGGTCGCAAGGCATCCAAAACTTTTTCTGTTACCAATGCCTGCAACACATATTACCTTATTTTCCGTTTCTGTCTCAGGTGTCGGGAAAATGGATGGAAGCAGATAGACTCTATTGTTTAGAACGCGGTCGAAGAACAGATCGGATTTTGTGAACGGACGGTAGAGCGATGTTCGCACCTTGCTTTCTGTCCATTCAGCAAACCTACCACGTTGCAAGTGCCGACGTAATTCCTGATCCCACTTGATTTTTGAGTCATCATAAATTACAAAATCACTGGCATTTATCCGCTGATCCTCTCGACGCTTCCACCTATCCACCTCAGCGTTGTAAGTGCCAATTATTCTCTGAACATTCTCGGTGAGGGCGTTTCGATTGAAGTTGTAAACCCACGCATCACGATTAGTTTTAATACCATTGCTGTAAGTTTTAAAAACCACATTTTCTGCTATACTTTTCTGTGCCTTTGCTTCCTTGGTCCCCATTGGAATAAAGGTGTCAAACTCAATGTGAAGTCCTTCCGTTAACCATGTGGACTGCTTATTTGGTTGAATTGAATTCCATTCTATGTTTCCTGTGTGTTGGTGTTCATTGAGAAAATTAAATTTTCTTTCCTTATTCCACAAGTCATCGGTGCGAAAATAAAAGATATTGGGTTTCCCTGATGACTTATCCTTATTTTTTATAAACAAATTGATGCTCACACCGACTCGAATGCCGAACACATTAGCATTGGAAACCTTCAATCCCTCCCGGGCGTTCCCCCCTAAATCCAGGACATAAATCGCATCAAAATCGTCTGCAAGGTGTTTTCGCATGCCATCAAACGCCAAACCGTCAAGAAAGCCATTATTTGTTACAAATGCAACAACACCTTCCTGCCCAATCCGGTCCGAAGCCCATCGAATAGCTTTTATGTATGGGTCATAGAGCGCGTTTTTGAGTGTCGCCTTGGAATCTGCGGCGTAGGTGTCTGTAATCCGTTTATCCATCACCGCGTATTTTCGATTCCTATTGTTGTCACTATCGTTAACCTGCCACGCATTATAAGGCGGATTGCCGATAACGACGAACATATCCGCCGCCTGCTGTCTCTTTACGCGTTCTGTGTTCTCACGCGTGAAGAGTTCGCCTTGCTGCTGTTCAAGCAACTCAAACGTATCCGCAAGCGCGATGCCTTCAAACGGTAGATACGTCCCTGTGCGTTGAAAGTATTCCTGTTCAACGTTCAGGCTGGCGATGTAGTAGGGCAGAAGCATCACCTCGTTGCAGTGGAGCTCATGACGATATTTCGCCTCTAACGCTGTGCCTTGGATGTCCTGCATGAGACGGACGATGAAATTGCCCGTACCGACGAATGGATCGATGATATGCACCCCCGTATCCGAGAGCGATCGACCGAACTCGGTTTCGAGGATATGTGCCACACTGTTCACCATGAAATCGACGATGGGTTGCGGTGTGTAGACGATGCCGTGTGTATCCGCCACATCTTCGGAGAACCCTTGAAAGAATTTCTCATAGAACGTGTTGAGGAAGTGCTGTTTTTGGGTGAAGTCTTTGCAGAGCATCGCGGCTTGCTCAATGGCGACGTAGAACCTGTCTAAGGGTGTGAGAAATTCCTCGCGACTGAACGCCTGCCGGATGAGTTCGTCAACGACGTTTTCAATCTCACGTGCGATAATATTTCGGCGGGTGAAGGCGGAGTTGTTAAAGACAGTCCTGAAGATGCGTTCGGTGAGGATATGCTGGATGAGCATCTCCTCGACGGCATCCTGTGAGAGTTCGGGGTTAATCGCGGTGCGGCAGGTTTCGTAAAAATCGGAGAACGCTTTCTTGAAGGCTGGATCGGTTTCGTGGCGTTGCTCGATGAGCTCCTTTAGTTTGCTTGCGAGGTCTGGGACGTGTGCTCTGAAATCGGAGACGGCGGTGTGCCAGTTGTCCAGCGCGGGTGGCACATAAGAGAATAGGTATTGGAGTGCGGCAATCAGGTTTGCTGGTTCCGTAATGTCAATGTCCAGGACCTCTTGTTCGTTCTGGTATAAGATAGCGCGCCGTGGCGTTTGGAAGAGGATATTGTCGAGCGGATAGCCTGCGTTCTGTTTCTGCTGCACGGCTTTGGTGAGGTCGTCGTCTATATCTTTCGCTTCCCAGTAGCCGATCGGGAGTCCGTATTCGTCGAGGATTGCCCCATCAATGACGATCCGGTTTCCTTTTGAGGTACGCATCGGATATTGCGGAACGAGTGTAGCGTTCACCTGTTTTGCACAGGTGTGGAGGAGTGTATCGAAGGGTGAACTGACCGCGCCTTCGTGTGTGATGTCGTGTTGTTCATATTGTTGCAGCGTAGCATAGTAGTCGCGGATTGCTTTGTGGGTGGGTTTGAGGTTGAGTTTCGGCATGGACGTATGATAACAAATTTTTGGAATAGGTTCAAAGGCAGACGTTTAGTTCAACAAGGCAATAAGGGCTATAATTGCGGCTCCAACGGCAGTACATACAGTCAAGACAGTTAACACTTTACTGCTGCCTTCTTGCTTACCTTCCAATTTTCCCTTTATCCATCCCACATCGCGTTCCAGAGTCCCTACACGCGTGTCCAGAGAATCAAGACGTTTTTCCAAGCGCGCATTGTTTTCTCTCGCTTGTGATTCGAGCCGTGCCAAACTTTCGAGAACCCTTTCCCAGAAATCTTGATCAGCCATTTTGATAGTTCCTTCGTTCAGCGTGGTTTCTTTTACCAAAGTATACCACAGATATAGCCCAAAATCAACAAAAAGGTTATTTGATAAAAAAAGCCTGAGCTTTCATGAAATATGTGTTATACTGAAATTACTAAGTTTTGGGCAATTTTGGGTTTCCACAATGGAAGTTGTTGGGGCACTTATTGAAAAATATGAATCAGAACAAGAATCGACGGAACGCGAATCTTGGTATCGTCTTTCCATGCAGATGCTTGCGCGTGCATACGGAGAAGATGAACCTGAATATACGACAGACATGCTCAAATGGGTGAATCCAGATTATGAAGGAAAGTAATGTCATTCTTGTTCCATTGGTCCAGGCTGATGAAGAACTGCTGATCGCTGGTTGCTGATTGCCGAAAGCCGATTGCTAAGGTGTTACATCAATTCAACGAAGACTTCGTTTGCGAGGAAGAGTCCGCGAGGGGTAAGACGGAGATGGGTGGGGGTACGTTCCAGCAATCGCAAATCTATCCATTTTTTGAGAATACTCCCAAATGCAACTTCTATTTTTTCACCGAATCGGTCTTGATAGTCTTCAAGCGAGATGCCTTCGCGTTTCCGAAGTGCGAGCATGAGCGTTTCCGATTTTTCAGCGTGTCCGGTGAGGTGTTCGGTATCGGCGATGGGTTTATGACGTTGAGAAAGTTTGCTAATGTAAGGAGCAATACCCCGAATGTTGGTATAACGGACACCGTTGAGATATCCGCACGCACCGGCACCGAGTCCGATACAGGGTTGGTTGTTCCAATAGACGAGGTTGTGACGAGCGTAGCGGTTCGGTTTGGCGAAGTTACAGATTTCGTAGTGCGTGTATCCGTGCGTAGTGAGTGTGTCAATCGTGTATTGGAACATATCGGCTTCGGTGTCCTCGGTCGGGAGGTGGAGTTCACCGGCTTGCCACCACTCATAAAATGGGGTTGTCTCTTCCATGACGAGATTATAGGCTGAGATGTGGTCGGGTTCAAGAGAGATAACTTCGTTGAGGGTATGATGCCACGCGTCCATCTTCTGGTCGGGAAGCGCGAAGATGAGGTCGATGTTGATGTTCTCGAAACGGTGTTCGCGGGCAAGGTGGTAACTCTGGAGGAATTCGGCGACGGTGTGGATTCTGCCTAACTGCTTCAAGGTTTCGTCTTGCATCGCTTGCAGCCCGAAACTGAGTCGGTTCACGCCGTTGTCTTGCATCACGCGCAGCTTCTCGCTATCGACGGTACCGGGATTGCATTCTACGGTGATTTCGGCATCCGGGGTTATTTGGAAATGCTGATGGATATCGTTGAACAGCTGCGCCAAGGCGTTGGCAGAGAGAATAGAAGGCGTGCCACCACCGATGAAAATCGTTTGTAGTGGATCGGTTTCTGGCGCGTAAAGTGCTATCTCTGTGCGGAGTGCTTGTAGATATGCTTTCGCCTGCTCCTTATGGAAGGTGTAGGTATTGAAGGCGCAGTAGTAGCACTTCGTCGCGCAGAATGGGATATGGATGTAGACGGAAGTAGCCATTTTATTCTCTAAATTCCAGTCCGATTCGGATGGCTGAGCCTGTGTCTGCGTAAGAGAACGCTTCGTTAATGTCACTGAACGGGAAGGTATCGGAGATGATCTTGTGGAACGGATACCTGTCTCGTGTGCGACTGAGGAAATCAAGGGCACGCGGGATAACCCACGGCTCATAGACAATCACGCCGCGGATTGCTTTGCTACAGCGGACGATGTTGCCGGGATCTATCTCTGTAGGGAATCCGAGATTGATGTTGCCAATCCAGAGGTAACGTCCACCCCAACGAAGCATCTCTATCCCTTCAGCGAGGACGCGGGGCGAACCGACAAACTCAGCGACAAGGTCTGCTCCAATACCCTCTGTCTCGTCGAGTACGTATTCAACCCGTGATTTCATGTCAACTTCGTCAACGTTGAGGGTTTCATCGGCACCAAATTCCTTCGCCAGAGCAAGGCGTGCAGGCAGTCGGTCCAGAACAATGATTCTCCCCGCTCCCATCTCTCTCGCTACAGCAGTTGCGTAGAGTCCAAGTCCACCAGCACCTTGGATAACAACAGTATCGCCGAGTGTGATCCCAATCTGATTGAGTCCATAAATGACTTCAGACAAGGCGCAGTTGATAGGCGATACGAGCGCGTCTGAGAGTTCGTCGGGGACTTTGAAGACCCAATGCCCCGGTTTCATGTAGTAGTATTCACCGTAGGCACCGTGGAAGTGTGGTGACTGCTCACTGGAGACACCGAGCCAATCCCGGTAGCGGTTTGGACATCCGGGTTTTCCGTTGAGGCACATCCAGCAGCGTTGGCACGGTTTGAAATAGGAGTAGGCGATGCGGTCGCCTTCGGTGAGCGGTTGTCCGGTGCTGTCCGTTGTGATGTTGCGTCCCATCGCTTCGATTGTCCCGATCATCTCGTGTCCTAACACTTGCGGGATGCCGCTCTCGATTTTGGGTCCGTGACCGCGCCAAAAGTGTAGGTCGGAGCCGCAGATGTTCGCCATACGGATGCGCACGAGTAGGTCGTCGGGTGTGACGGACGGGACCGGATATTCTCGGAATTCCATCGGCGTTTGTGCTTGCGTGAAGATAGCGACTTTTCCTGTTTTCATCTTTTTAATTTTCCTTGCGGTTCGGTAAGGTCAATTGGGAATTTGATATCCCTATCCGTAGATCCGCTTTCCACTTCGTTTCAAGCTGCGTTCCTTCTCAAAAGACCATATAATGACTTTTAAATTTCCTTGCGGTTCGATAAGGTGAGTCTTAGGAACTTCTAAATCTTTGAATACATTACCGCTGCCGATTTCGTATTCGATTTTTTCGTTAGTCATTTTTGTTCTCCTTAACCGGCGAGGTTGAAAACCTCGCCAGCGATAGGAAGCGACAAAAAGCAAAGTTGCAGTGTTAGTACTCATCAAAATTGACGACTTTCCATTTTCCATCAATCTGTTCGGTGTTGATAACGACATTTCGGGTGTGCGTTGTGGTATCGTGGATTTTGATAGTGAGTCTATAGTTAAATAGTACGTGTGTTGCTTCTTCTTTTTTACCGGTGGGTTCGTATTCGATGTTCGGCATCTCGTCCATCTGTTGCCCTGGGGTTCGTACCTCACTCACACGCGCAATCTCGTCTTTCAGTTTTTCTGCGGCGAGTCCGTGACTGAGTTGTAGTGCCGCCGCTTGGTCTGCACGTTGGTAGTAGTTATAGATGAAGTCTTCGCTAACTGCCTGTGGCGTGTTTCTGTTTGAACATGCCAGTATTAACGGGATAAGCAGAAGGAGGTATCGTGTTTTTATTCTCACTATTTTTTTCTCGCGCGGATCATCGCAACGTTGAAGATACGACGTTCATAGCCGTGTGCGGGGCTGTTCGCAACTCGTCCCAATGCCCAGAGTGTTGAGGAGCTGCCACCATCGAAATTGATGGCGTGTTTGATGCCGAGTTCGCTGAAAAACCTGCCCATATCGTAAAGGGTCATTCCCATACTGTATCCGGGTTGTCTACCATCGACGGCAATGAGGAAGAGTTTCTCGTCGTTGAATCCTAATGCGCTGCGCGGGTGACGAGACGCACCGTTACGATGACTCCGTGCGCTGCGACCTCCTGACAGCCCAAACTCAAGGAGTTCAGGTTCGACCTCTCCATCTCGGACGAGTCGTAGGTTCCCGCCGATTCCCTGCTGAACGCGTTGCCATTTTTTAGGTGTAAGAGCGATTTCCAGTGTACCAGCTGTAGATTTGGTTATTTTGTTTACCCAATTGCGCGCCAAACGAGGCTCAATTGCGAGGACAATACCATCGGATGGAATGGTGCTGTTGCCGCGTGAATTAACATCGGTAACGACGAATCTACTCGTATATTTTCCAGTGAGCGGAAGTTTAATTTGTCTGAGCGTGAATTCGTGGCATCGGCGTGTTAGCGTCCTCCGTCCAAAGCGGGGTGTAAACAGGACGACAGGACATACCGAATCACAGATTTGATTCACCGCGTCAATGGGGAGCGTATCGCCAGCGATCCGAAGTTTACCATTGAGTTTCACTGCCTCCAAGAGGAATTCACCCTCAGGCGTTACGCCGAAACTCGTTTCACCCCATGCTGATGGTGGTGAATACCCCCATCTATCAAGGCGTATCGGAATACTGACGAGTTCACCGTTTTGAATATGCAGATTAAACGTCATACCGCCACGTCCACGGTTGTCCTCTCGGATGCCGAAACTGCCATTGACACCGGCGAGGGACAGCACGTTTTTTCTCGTGAGTCGCCTCGTGGCATCGGTGATGGTTTCGCGTCCTAAAATCTGGTTGTTAGAAAGTTCGACAGCGAATTGGAGGTTTTCCGCCGTGCGATCCATCTCTGCGATATAGACCGCTGCACCACCTATCCACCAATAACGAAGCAGTCGAAATCCGTCACGCCATCGGTCGCTTTGGAGTTCATCGCGCCGGTTGACAGTGTTGGGAAGTGTCTCTCGATTTTGACTATTGCTGGCACCGATCCGGAAAAACCGATTTTCTCGTGCGCGCAATGCGCTAATCACTAAAATAAAAAGCAGGATAAGCACGCATACCGCAATTAGTCTTGTAAGATAAGGTCTGTTTTCTGTCGTCATTTTTTGTGTTTCTTAAATTAATCAGGACTTACGCAAACCGAGCAAATATTGGACATTTGGACGCAAAAAAGCGGTATTTTCCATGTTTTTAACCCCCTAAATCCCCCTTATCAGGGGGACTTTAAGAAGCAATGCGTAAGTCTTATTAATATTACGAACATCGGGTCCTGGCGTTGCAACTACAAGACACTGCTTGCCTTTAAACCGATACCGGTAAGGATCGACACTACTTGGTCACCCGTGGTTATGATCCCTTCTTTTTTAAACTTTTGATACGCGCTAACGACCACAGCGGAAGTTGGTTCAACGTAAATCCCTTTGGTCGCGAGTGTTTTCATTCCTTTCTTGATGTCTGTATCGTCAACGGTGGTAAACGCGCCATTTGTAGAGCGAAGTGCCTCTAAGATGTTGTTGCCTCGGATGGGGAGTTCGGCGGTGATGCCTTCAGCAAGTGTTTCCCCAGTTTGTGCCATTCTTGAGAGAGATGGTGTATCCTCAGTATAGGCATTGTAGATTGGACAGCAAACATCGGGCTGAACGCCAAGGAGCCTCGGTGTGTCTTTGATAATACCTTGTGCATTTAATTCTCGGAATCCGATGAAGAGTCCTAAATAGATACTTCCGAATCCGACGGGACAGATAACGTGTGTTGGCGCACGCCATCCGAATTGTTCAACGATTTCATACGCCAGTGTTTTTGTACCCTCTAAGAAAAACGGGTGCCAATTGTGAGATGCGTAGCAGGTGGTTTCCGCCGCGAGTTTGACTGCTTCTGTAGTTGCCATGCGGTTTCCCGGCACCAATTTCAGTTCGGCACCGTAGGCAGAAATCTGTTTTAATTTCCCTTTCGAGGTGGACTCAGGGCAGTAGATGGTGCAGCGGATACCTGCCCTCGCGCTGTAGGCGGCGATCGCTGCACCCGCGTTGCCCGATGAATCCTCAACAACACTCTCGACCCCAAGTGCTTTGAGGTGCGTGAGTAAGACAGATGCGCCTCGGTCTTTATAAGAGCCGGTCGGACAAAGATAATCCAATTTTACGAAGTGTTCAGGCTCGTCAACATCAAGCGGCATGAGAGGTGTCATGCCTTCGCCGAGCGTGACAATCTCTGTCTCTGCATCAATTGGTAATGCCTCGCGATACCGCCAGAGGGACATCGCCGCGGGAATCTGTGCGTTTGGCAAGATACGCGAATCAGCAACGAGGTTTAGCGCGCTGCCGCAATCACACTTATAGCGCAACGGCGAGATTTGATATGTGTTATTGCATTTCGCGCATTGATATTGCATTATTCAAATCAGAGGCGAGGTTTGAAACCTCGTTAGCGATCCTCCTACCAATGTTTAGTCCCGCCTATTTTAAGATAAGCATCCGTCTTGTTTGCTGGAAAAATGGCGTTACCAATTGATAGAAATAGACTCCGCTTGCCACTGGTTCACCTAAGGTATTACGTCCGTCCCAATAGGCAGCACGTTCTCGATTCTGATAGAAACCTGCTGACTGGTAGCCGAGTGAAAGCGTTCGGATAAGTTCGCCTGTTGCGTCGTAAATGGATAACGACACCGGACCAGCTTCTGAGAGACGATAGGGAATCCACGTTTCAGGGTTAAAGGGGTTCGGATAGTTCTGCAACAAGAGACTCTGCTTCGGTCTGCCGATGTCGGTAAGTCTGACCGATAGCACAGCGTTTGCGAGATTGGCAGCATTCACCCTGAAATTGAACTTTTCTGAGACGATGTTGCCTTGGGTATCGGTGACAATCAGTTCCAACGTGTCACCAACTTCAATAACACTACGATAGCTGAGATCGGCAGTGGCAACGGCAAAATAATTGCTACGCACCTGAGTTTTCATGACAGCCTTCGTCCGGTGATTTCGGACTGTGACAAGATAATCGTCAAACTGCTGGATACCCTCTAAATATCCGCTAACAACAAACGCCCACGTCTGATAGGGTATTTTTGCGAGCGGTGCTGTGGGCACCTGCGTCTGATTCGTCCATCCTGTTCCGGTGAAGACAATGTCGCGTGCTGTTGGTAGATTGACGATGTACCCTTTTGCCCCTTCGATGGGAAATCCATCGTCAGGTGCGTTTGGTGTCCATGCCACATACTGCTGGTTTGCGGCATCAAGCGTAATGAGGGTTGTCGCCCCCGTCTTTAGTGCAAGTGAGCGTGCTGTCATGTGGACAGTCGGTTTCAACGGCACAGACAGCATGTTCAAACCTTTAGAAAGGTGCATGGAGAAAATATTGCCGAAACCTTCTCCGTTTGGTTGTGTTTTAGGTCTACCGAGGAAACCGTGTCTACGTCCATCCGGTAGGTCATAATAACCGATAATACTTGCATCCTGATTAACATTTCGGACAACGGTGGTAACACTGCCTGGGAGTCGCACTTCATAGAGGATACCATCTGGCAGGAGGATATAGGACCGCAGAATATCATTTACAGCTTTGGCTCTGAAGCCGATAAGACCGAGATCGGTGATGGTGTTCACAAATAGGAATTCAAGATTCGGCATTTTTGGAAGGTCAATAGTTGTGAAACTGCCGTCGGGGTGACGTATGAACCCATGAAACATTCCATCGGCATCCACGTAGCTGCCGACGACAGCACCTGCGGCATTGACGAAGTCCCCATAAGTTGCTACCGCCCCAGGGAATGTAATTATCAGATCACCTGAGAAGGCGTGGCTGACTCCCGCTGCGTCGACGATATTACCGCTCAGTGCCCCCGTTTCGTCACTAAGACCATAGATGTTGGTTTCGACTGCACCGGGAAAATCGTATTGCTGCAGTTCGCCACCTTCTAAGATAACGCCGTGGTAAAGGTCATCGGGACCTTTATAGTGTCCGGCTGCTTTTCCAGCGTTGTCGAGTGCATAGAAATAGGTATTCAGGGACCCTGGAAAGTCGTAGGTTTTAAAAACACCGTCTATCAACGTGAAGCCGATAGTTTTCTCTCCGTCAGGGGTCCGGGTGTTTCCTGCGTAATCCCCAAAATCGTTACTTGCAGCCACCTCCAGAAAATCGACACCAGGAACTTCGATGGTCTCAAAGATATAATCTGCAATCGGTGTGTCGGTACGAACTTGCGCAAAGGTGTCCGCTATGAAGCAGATGGTTAGACATATAGACAGAATAAGTGCTATTTTTATGTAATGATGCATAGCAATCCTTTTTTAATGTGTGTTTGGAAATCGTGAGTAAACGGTTTTTGTTCAAATGAGATCTTCAAACCGATACCAAAAGGAACTCTCTATGGATATTATAGCACTTTTCTGTGATATTAACCACTTTTTATTTCTGAAAGATAGGCAGATCGTTGCTTACAGCAAAGGTGGGAATTCGGCTGATTGGGATTTGTACGTCCGCAGGCCTCAAAAAAGGTAGGGTTTTTGCTTGGGGTCTTTGCTTCGGTGTTTCTGCGGATTTCTTCACGGTTTTGAACCGCGCCGGATCTTCAACAAAAACATTTTTTAGGGGTAAGGGAGTGTCGCAGTTGCGCCAATAGCACAACTGTGACACCTATAAGTTACGGCTTGCCCTACTTTACAATAACGAGCCGCCGTGTTTGCTGGAAGGTGGGGGTCGTTAACTGGTAGAAATAGATACCACTCGCAACGCGTTCACCGAGGGTATTGCGCCCATCCCAATATGCCGCACGCCCCTGACTATTGTAAAAGCCCGCGGATTGGAAACCCAGCGAAAGCGTGCGAACCAACTGACCGGTCATATCATAAATGGAGATCGATACCTGACTGTCTTCGGAGAGTTGATAGGGGACCCATGTCTCCGGGTTAAAGGGGTTCGGATAGTTCTGCAACAACTGATTCTGTGTCGGTTGACCGATGCCATCAAGACTGACGGACAACACGGCATTTGTCAAGTCCTCAGGGGTTACTTTGAAGCTGAGGGTCTGTGATTCAGCGTTTCCACCTGGACCGATGACGCGCAACTCGAGTACGTCTCCGACTCGGACGACGCTGCGTCGCTCTAAGTCAGCAGTCGCAGCAGCGAAGTAATCCCCTTGAACTAAGGTGGTAACCACGCTATTTGTTCTCAGGTTCCGGACAATGACTTGGTAGCCGTCAAACATTGCTTTACCCGCCAAGCGTCCACTGACAACGAATGCCCACGCTTCTTGGGTAACCCCCCTATCCCCCCTTATCAAGGGGGTAATAGCAGTGGGTGCGGCAGCAGCCGCTTCTGTTGGATCTGTCCAAGGGGCACCAACGAAAGCAAAGTTTCGAGCTTCTGGGACATTGACGATATAGCCTTTCCCTCCTTCAATTGGAAAACCGTCATTGGGTGCGCTTGGTGTCCACGCGACGAACTGCTGTGTTGCTGTATCAAGCGTGATGATGGTTGTCGCGCCTGTCATCGCGAGAAGTGATTTTGCGGTCATTGGTCTTATTGGTGCCAACGGCACAGAAATCATGTTTAACCCTTTAGACAGCGTGGCGGTATAGGTGTTGCTATAACTTTCCACTTCCGCTTGTGAGGTGAGTTTTGCGATAAACCCGTGTCTGCGCCCGTCGGGAGAGTCATAGTGTCCGACGACAGAGCCGTCCTGATTGATATTGTAGCCTTCTGTGCTCACGCTGCCCGGAAACTCCAATTCATGTAGCCCATATAGGTATGAGCCGACATAGGAGCGCGGGCGGTCCCCCACCGCTTTGGCTCGGGCAATGACAAACACGCCGCTGCCTTCTGCATCGTTAATCCCGTGCAAGAAAAAGTATTCCAGATTGGATGGGTCCAGATAGTCCAGAATTATAAACCTGCCAGTCGGGGTACGCGCGAATGCATGATATAGACCGTCAGCATCTACGAAGCTGCCGATAATAGAGCCTGCCGCATTCACAAAATCGGCATACGTTGCTGTTGCCTCGGGTGCCTCAACGATTTCGTCACCTGAGAATCCACGGCGAACGCCATCAGCCCCTATAAAATTCCCGGTCAATGCCCCCGTCGAATCGCTAAAACCGTATATGAACGTTTCGACGGCACCCGGAAAATCGTATTGGCGGAGTTCACCATTTTCTAAGATGACCCCATGATAAAGACCGTCGCTATCCTCGTAGTGTCCGGCAGCTGTCCCATTATTGCCCAACGCATAGAAATAAGTGCCTTGTGATCCAGGGAAATCGTGGGTGGTAAAAACACCATCAATGAGTGTAAATCCGACGTTTTTTTCACCATCAGCACTTTTCGTGTTTCCGGCGTAATCCTCAAAGTCGCTACTCGCCGCCAACTCTAAAAAGTCTACGCCCGGAACATCAATACTCTCATAAATATAGTTGAATTCAGGGGCTGGAAGATAAGCTATATCTTCGAATCTTGCAGCAGTTTCCGCAGTGGGTTTGGCGATAAACCCGTGTCTACGTCCATCTGCTGTGTCATAGTGTCCGACGACAGAACCGTCCTGATTGATATTCCAACCTTCCGTGCTAACGCTGCCCGGAAACTCCAACTCAGATAATCCGTGCTGAGATGTGCCGACATAGGAGCGCGGTCGGTCCCCCACCGCTTTGGCGCGAGTAACGATAATCCTTGTATCAGTGATACCGTGCACAAAAGAGTATTCCAGATTGGATGGCTCCAGATAGGTATGAAAAACAAACGTGCCATTCGAGGTACGCACATAAGGATGATATAGACCGTCAGCATCTATGTAACTTCCTGTGACAGAGCCTGACGCGTTCACAAAGTCGGCATAAGTTGCTGTTGCCTCGGGGACCTCAATTATTATGTCCCCTGAGAAACCACGGCGAACGCCAGAGGCATCTATAAAATTACCTGTTAATACGCCCCTTGAATCACTGTAACCGTATATCTCCGTTTCGATGGCACCCGGAAAATCATATTGCCGCAACTTACCATCTTCTAAGACGACACCGTGATGAAGACCATCACTATCTTCGTAGTGTCCCGCGGCTAATCCATTATTACCGAGCGCAAAGAAATAAGTGTTTTTTGAACCCGGGAAATCGTAGGTCATAAAAACGCCATCAATCAGCGTAAAACCGACCATTTTCTCACCATCAGCACTCCGCGTGCTGCCAGCGTAATCTTCAAAGTCGCTACTGGCACTCAACTGTAAGAACTCTACTCCGGGAACGTCGATCGTCTCAAAAGTATAGTTGTCACTGGCGGATTCGCCAACTTGTGCAGGTGTGTTAGTTAGGAAAAAAGAATTGAAACATATCAGCAACGTGAACGTGTAAAACAAAAAACTGGTCTTAATTTGAGTATGCATAATAGATATTTCCTCCAAAAATAAGAAACAATATATCAGATACCTCGTCTTGAGGGATGATGTTTGCCTTTAGCAATTTAGTAAAAGTGAGGACTGGATATTCTCGTAGATTTACCCTGAAAGTATATAATATTTTCCAAAAAAATCAAGAAAAATCTCATCTGTTTTGGAGTATCACAGTTACACCGATAGCATAACTGTGACACCTATAAGTTTTATACAGATGGGTCCTACTTTACAATGACGAGTCGCCGTGTTTGCTGGAAGATGACGTTGTCAACTGGTAAAAGTAGATACCACTCGCAACGCGTTCCCCAAGGGTGTTGCGCCCATCCCAATATGCCGCACGCCCCTGACTATTGTAAAAGCCCGCAGATTGAAAACCGAGCGAAAGTGTCCGAACCAACTGACCCGTTGTATCATAAATGGAGACCGATACCTGACTGTCTTCGGAGAGTTGATACGGAATCCACGTCTCTGGGTTAAACGGATTCGGGTAGTTCTGCAACAGAAGATTCTGCGTGGGGCTACCGATGCCATCAAGATTAACGGACAACACGGCGTTTGCTAAGTCCTCAGGAGTCACTTTAAAACTGAGGGTCTGTGATTCAGCATTTCCACCCGGACCGATGACGCGCAACTCAATCACATCTCCAACTCGGACGACGCTGCGTCGTTCTAAGTCGGCAGTCGCAGCAGCGAAGTAATCTCCTTGCACCGAGGTGGTTGTGATGCCGTTGGTTCTCAGGTTCCGGACGATGACCTTGTAGCCGTCAAACGTTGTTTTCCCCTGCAATTGCCCACTAACAACGAACGCCCACGCTTCTTGGGTAACCCCCCTATCCCCCCTTATCAACGGGGTAATAGCAGTCGGTGCGGCAGCTGCTGCTTCAGTTGGATCTGTCCAAGGTGCGCCGACGAAGGCAAAGTTGCGAGTTTCTGGGACATTGACGATATAGCCTTTTCCACCTTCGATTGGGAAACCGTCGTCGGGGGCACTTGGTGTCCACGCGACAAAACCCTGAGTTGCTGTATCAAGCGTGATGATGGTTGTTGCTCCTGTCATCGCGACCAGTGACTTGGCAGTCATGGGTTTTGGAGGTGCCAGTGGCACAGAAAGCATGTTCAAACCTTTAGACAGCGTGACGGTGTAGACGTTGCCGAAATGGTCGCTTTCTGTCTGGGTAGTGAGTCTGGCGATAAATCCGTGTCTGCGTCCATCGGGTGAGTCGTAGTGCCCAACGACAGAGCCATCCTGATTGATATTCCAGCCCTCCGTGCTAACGGCACCAGGAACCCGCAATTCTTGTAGGTTGAGGGGGCTGCCGACATAGGTGCGCGGGACATCACCCACCGCTTTCGCTCTGCCAACGACAGTCCTTGTCCTGTTGAGACCGTGGAGAAAAAAGTATTCCAGATTTAGTGCGTCTGGAAGATCGATAGATAGAAATCTGCCCACCGAGCTACGCATGTATGCATGATATATGCCGTCAGCGTCCACGTAGCTGCCCACGATATGACCTGTCCAACTCACAAAATCGGAATAAGTTTCCGGTGCCTCTGGATACTCGACTATTGTGGTCCCTGAAAACCCACGGCGAATGCCAGCAACATCTATAAAACTACCCGTCAGTGCACCCGTCGCATCACTATATCCGTATATCTCCGTTTCAACGGCACCCGGAAAATCGTATTGGCGCAACTTACCATTTTCTAAGATGACACCGTGGTAAAGTCCGTTGCTATCCTGATAGTGGCCGGCGGCTACGCCATTATTGCCGAGCGCATAGAAATAAGTACCTTGTGCCCCAGGGAAATCGTGGGTGGTAAAAACGCCATCTATGAGCGTAAAGGCTACATCTTTTTCACCATCAGGACCCCGCATGTTGCCGGCGTAATCCTCAAAGTCGCTACTCGCCGTCACTGCTAAAAAATCTACACCCGGAACATCAATACTCTCAAACGTATAGTTGAGGTCAGGAGGTGGTCGCACAGCAGTCGGCTGTAAGGGTCTTGCGATAAATCCGTGTGTACGTCCATCGGCTGAAGTATAGTGTCCGACGACAGAACTATCCTGATTGATATTCCAGCCTTCTGTGCTAACGGCACCTGGAACCTTAAATTCTTGTAGGGCGACGGGGTTGCCGACAAAGGTGAGCGGGACACCATCCACTGCTTTCGCTCTGCCAACGGCAACCAGTGCATCGTTGATACCGTGCAGAAAAAAGTATTCCATATTTGGTATTTCTGGAATACCCAGAGTTGCAAAACTACCTCCAGGTCCACGCAGGTATGCATGATATGCGCCTTCAGTATCTACGTAACTACCCACGATATTGCCCAGTCCGCTCACAAAATCGGCATAAGTTTCCGATGCCCCAGGGAACTCAACTATCGTCTCCCCTGAGAACCCACGACGAATGCCAGACGTATCAGTAAAATTACCCGTCAGTGCCCCGGTCGAATCACTATATCCGTATATCTCCGTTTCGGCAGAATTCGGAAAATCGTATTGGCGCAACTCACCATTTTCTAAGATGACACCGTGGAAAAGACCGTCGCTATCCTCGTAGTGCCCCGCAGCGAGTCCATTATTACCGAGTGCGTAGAAATAAGTGTTTTTCGCGTTGGGGAAATCATAGGTCTCAAAAACACCGTCAATGAGCGTAAAGGCGACGAATTTTTCACCATCAGCACTCGGCGTATAACCCGCGTAATCCTCAAAATCGCTACTCGCTGCCAACCCCAAAAAATCTACACCCGGAACGTCGATCGTCTCGAATGTATAGTTATCGCTGACTTGTGCGGCGGTGTTCCTTAGGAAAAAGGAGTTGAGGCATACAAACAACGTAAATATGTAAAACAAAAAACTGGTTTTAATATGAGTGTGCATAACGAAAACCTTTCAAGTATAAAGTTCAAAAATAAAAAACATTCAAAAACACTGTAAGGAAGTATGCAATATTTTGCCAAAAAAGACAATGAAAATCTCATCTGTTTTCTTGATTTTTTTCCACAGCGGTGTGAAAGGAAAGTTATTCATCCCAAGGGAGTGGCACACCTAAGCGTTCACTGACTTCGCGTGCGGATTCCTGTTCCGCCTCCCCGTAACGGATGCCGTCCCGGCGATGCTGTTCTGTGCGTTCCGTTTCAATTGCTCCCGGTAGCAGTGCCTTGTCGGTTCCCGGCAACGGTTCGTAGGTTTCGCGAACATCGTGCACCATCCGATCAACCTCTGCGTGGAAGACATCAAGTGGCACTACGGATTCAATATCTATGGCGAGTACCATACCCCCCTGTGGAGGTTTCCATTTTGCGGTGTCTTCGGGTGGTGGTTCAGTGAAGCCGGTGAGTCCGCCACCGAGCAGATGTGCTATAGCGGTATACCCGATGCTCTTGAAGAAAGCCGCGGGAATTATTGACAGTAGCGCGTCGAATTCGGGACCGCGTTGGTAATCCGCCATAATACAGGTTGCGGCATCGAGTACGACCGGTGGTTCCGCGTCAGAGGGGATAGCGAAACAGATCGGCGGGTTGCCGTAGTAGCCGAGTTGCGGTTTAGGATCTTGGTTGCCAGCATTACCGTGGTTCCGGGATCCCTGTACCGAAAAACCGATGCATCCGGCTTCGTTACACATACGTGCGTAGTGCCCTGCGGATCCGTAGTGTCCAATGTAACGCACCAGCCCCATTCCGATGCCGACCTCCTTTGCTTTAGCGATGGCGTGTTCGGTTGCCCGAACCATCGGGAGATAGCCGAGCGTGCCGTTTCCGTCAAGCACAACAGCAGTCGGTGTTTCATGGATGACGCGGATATTGGGACGCGGATTGAGACCTCCGCTTTCAAAGCCTCTACAATACCTGTTAACGGTTTGCGTGCCGTGACTGCGGACACCTCGTAAGTCAGAATTGACGAGTAAGCGGCTGATGAGTGCGGCGTGTTCGTTTGTGAGACCTGCTTTCTCAAAGCAAGTGGTAGAGAAGTTGAGCAGTCGTTCCTCATTGACTAAGACGAAATCTTCTGGTGGTCTGTTCATCTCTTTATTCCTTTAAGAGTGTGTTGGCTATTCGTCCCAAGGGAGCGGCACACCTAAGCGTTCACTAACCCCGCGTGCGGATTCCTGTTCCCTCTCACCGTAACGGATGCCTTCACGACGGTGTTGTTCTGTGCGTTCCGTTTCAATCGCTCCGGGTAGCAACGCCCTATCGGTTCCCGGTAACGGTTCGTAAGTTTCACGGACATCATGGACCATGCGATCGACCTCTGCGTTGAAAACAGCGGTTGGGACGACGGATTCAATATCTATAGCGAGTACCATTCCTCCCATACGTCCGCCGCTCCATTTTGCGGTGTCTTCGGGTGGTGGTTCGGTGAAGCCAGTCAGGGCACCACCGAGCAGACTTGCCACGGCAGTATAGCCGATACTTTTGAAGAAAGCTGCAGGTATAACTGAAAGGAGAGCATCGAAATCGGGACCGCGCTGATAGTCTGCCATAATACAGGTTGCTGCGTCAAGCACAACTGGTGGCTCCTCACCAGAAGGGATCGCAAAACAGATGGGCGGGTTGCCGTAGTAGCCGAGCTGCGGTTTAGGGTCTTGGTTGCCAGCGTTGCCCTGGTTTTGATACCCCTGTACTGAAAAACCGATACAACCGGCTTCGTTGCATAAGCGTGCGTAGTGTCCGGCGGATCCGTAGTGTCCGATATAGCGAACAAGTCCCATTCCGATGCCGACCTCTTTCGCTTTAGCGATGGCGTGTTCCGTGGCACGAACCATCGGGAGATAGCCGAGTGTCCCGTTTCCATCAAGCACAACAGCAGTCGGTGTCTCATGAATGATTCGGATATCTGGATTGGGGTTGAAACTTCCGTTTTCAAAGCCGCCACAATAGCCGTTAACGGTTGCAGTACCGTGGCTGCGAACCCCCCTTAGGTCAGAATTAACAAGCAGACGACTGATGAGTGCGGCGTGTTCATGTGTAATGCCAGCTTTCTCAAAGCAAGCAGTACTGAAGTTAAGAAGCCGTTCTTCGTCTACGTGGACGAAATCTTCTGGCGGTCTGTTCATGTCTTTTCCTTTCTTAGTTGGGAACAGGTTTACGTGTCATAAATGGATTCGTTGGACCTTGTCCAACAAGATCGTATTTACAAGGGTGCCTGTGATAAATATAGCACAAAAATTGTGGGATGTCACGTTTTTTCTGAAAAAAGGAAACAGACTACAATTCCTGGGGAGGGAAACGACAGACAATCCGGTGTCCCGTGTGGATGGGAAGGATCAAGTAAAGGTGCTTGCTTTGAGAGGGGAACTATTCCGTTCTTAGAGTTGGTGTAACCTCCCATAACAGAACCGTGCCATCCGTATTTCTACTGGCAAGCGTGCGTCCGTCAGGAGAATATACGACGGCAGTGACTTCTGTATGTCCAGTGAAAGTGGCTGTATGTTTTCCTATGTCAGTTTCCCACAACCGCACCGTGCCATCTCTGCCTCCGGTAGCGATCATGTCTCCATCGGGTGAATACACAATGGAGGTTACACTGCCTATATGTCCTTTGAGTGTAGTTTTTAGAGTGCCTGTGTTCGCATCTAACAGATGGACTGTGTTGTCATCATACCCGCCACCGGTAGCAATGGTAGTGCCATCGGGTGAATACATTAGCGACAGAACGCCTCCTTCATGTCTGGTGTGTATCGTTTGAAACTCCTCACCGGTTCCAGCATGCCACAGTCGGACTTCATTTTCCCAGTTACCAGCAGCAATTGTTTCACCATCTGGAGAGAACGCCACGGACGAGACGTATCCGTGTCCTTTGTAGATAGTTTTACGTTTCCGCGTCCGCGTATGCCATAAATACACCATTCCTTCGTCATTGGTATAATACCCACCGCCTGTAACGATAGTCTTCCCGTCGGGTGAAAACGCCATGGCTTCTATACCATACTCACGGTCTGTTATTATCATATAGATCCAGTCAAAATAGTTGGTGTGTTTGAGTGTTGCTTTCCGTTTTCCCGTCCGTACGTCCGACAACTGAACAGTGTGGAGTGACCCAACTGTAGCGACCGTATTTCCATCGGGGGAATATGCCGAGACCCCTCCGGCGCGAGAATATTCGGTGGGAGTGTCTTTAACCTTATGTATGCGTGTCGCTTTATGTTTGCTTGTCTTTGCGTCCCAAGACCAAACCCCGTTCGTCTGTTGATAGGTGAGTGTCTCTCCATCGGACGCGTACACAATAGCATTGATGCGGTGATGTCCTGTGAGTATGGCTTGCGTTTCGCCTGTTTCTGCGTTCCACAACCGAACTGTGTTATCATCGCTGTACCGGCCGCCGCTTGCGGTAGCGATCATGTTTCCATGGGGAGAATATGTGACCCAGGTAACACTGTCTTTATGTCCAGTGAGGGTTGCTTTGTGTTTTCCTGTGGTAGCATTCCACAGTCGAACAGTTTCGTCTGAACTGGCAGTAGCAATAGTTTTTCCATCCGGAGCATACGCGACGGAGTTGACACTGTCTGTGTGACCTATAAGCGTTACTTTGGTTTCACCAGTATTTACGTTCCATAACCGGACGGTGTTGTCTGAACTGGCACTGGCGATCATAGTGTTATCCGGCGAAAATGAAACAGAATAGATGCTGTCTGTATGTCCGGTGAGGGTTGCTTTGTGTTTTCCTGTCTCTGCATCCCATAATCGGACGGTGTCATCCTTTTCACCTCTGTTGGTTGATCGCATCGTCCTGAAATTCCAACCTTTACCGGCAGCGATTATAGTGCCATCGGGTGAGTAGGCAACTGAAGTAACGCCTCCTGAACCCGTTCTGAGCGTACCCATGCGTTGCCTTGTATTAACGTTCCACACGCGTATTCCACCGTCCGAATTTCCACTAACAATTGTGGTACCGTCCGGCGAATAGGCGATAGAAGTAATCCTGCGTCCATACTTTGTGAGTGTGACTATGCGTCGTTTTGTGGGAACGTCCCATAATTGCACCCTGCTGTTATCAACCGCTCTGGCGATTATAGTGCCATCGGGTGAATATGTGAACGCAAAGGTAGAAGCACAGTTGGTCTGTGGTAGGAGATCGAGTGCTTTGCCGGTGTCTGGATCATAGAACCAAATCCCAACGGAAGTGGAAACCGCAAGCCGACTGCCATCTGGGGAAAATTGGACTTCACCGAGAGTTCCCTTACCAAGCCGTGTGATTGCACCTTTAGGTAAACTGAATTGTGTGTAGTCTTGCGCGACGGTTGGGAGACTGCAGATTGGAAGTATTAGTAACACCCGTATCAAGAAAAGGGACATCTTCATAGTGACATCTATCTCCTCTTTCGTGTTTGTAGAAATGCTGATGTGTTCTATCCGTTTGTTGCGGTTGTCCGATAGTCTCTTTCAAAAAAATGCAATGGGGTGTTGGTGGATTACCGATGAGGTTGGGAGCGAGAGGGAAATTAAGGCGAGGTTAGGAAACCTCGCCAGCAGAGTAGAAAAAACTAAAACGGAGCAATCTGTTTATGGAACTGCTTTTCGCCGTTTTTGATGGTGAAAATTACTGCGCTTTTGGTTGGGTGGCGGTTTTCGTTGTAACTGGCGATGGTCGTTGCGCCGATGTAGTTTTCCGTGGCGGCGAGTTGCTCACGGATTTCATCAGGGTTGAGACTGCCTGCCGCTCGACTGCTTCAAAAAGCAATTTGACTGCATCGTAACTAACAGCGACACCACCCGTCGGTGTAGATTCATAGATGGATTCATAAGCATCAACAAACGCGCGTGCTGTGGGTTCATTTGTGTCCGGTGAGAAGTGTCCGCTGAAAAAACTACCTTCTACTTCGGCATCTTCGTTATCGAAAAGAAGTGTGCTATCCCATGAATCTGCTCCAAGGAAAATCGTGGGTTCGCCCGCTTCGTTTTGCAGTGACATCGCTCGTGCTTGTTGCGTTATGAACGCAATGTCTTGAACAAAACCGGCTGTGAAAAGCGCGTCAGGCTTTGCGGCTGCGATACTTGTTAGTTGCGCTGTGAAGTCTGAAGGATTCCCTTCGTAAAATTCGTTGGCAACGATTTCGCCACCGAGTTTGCTGAAATTGAGTGCGAAAAACTCAGCGATGCCTTCTGTATAGAGATCGCCCTTTCGTGTGATGACCGCGGCGGTGGTAATATCAAGGTCTTCTATCGCAAACTGTGCCATAACAGCACCTTGGAAGCTATCCGTGAAAGATGCCATGAAGACAAAATCACCGGCGTTTGTTACGTTCGGGTTGGTTGCGGTTGTGGTAACCATGGGGATTCCGTAACGCTGTGCGACTGGACCAACCTCAACGGCGTGGGAAGAGCGGTTGGGTCCAATGAGCGCGATAATTTCGTCTTCAACGATGAGTCTCTCAGCGATCTGGACAGAAACTTCCGGCATTGCTTCTTTATTAATATGTCCAATCAATTCAACAGGCATCCCAAGAAGTCCGCCGCGCTGGTTAATCTCTGTGACGGCCATCTCTGCGCCGTTTGGATAGGTAACGCGTTCACCAGCCACGACGAAACCGATTTTAACAGTTGGTTCTTGTTCGGATGTGACAACCTTTTGGATGTTGTCACATCCTACGTATATCAATAGCAATACGCTTAAACTGACTAAGATTAAAAATTTGTACATTAGGGTGAATTCCTTATAAAACTGTTTCCTCATAGAACTTTAAGGATCAATTTGCTTATAAAACTGCTTTTCGCCGTTTGTGATGGTGAAAATGACCGCACTTTTTGTTGGGTGCCGGTTTTCGTCATAATTGGCAATGGTCGTTGCACCGATGTAGTCTTTCGTTGCTGCCAGCTGGTCCCGGATCGCCTCGCCATCAAAACTTCCAACTCTTTCAATCGCTGTTAGTACTACTTTTGTCGCATCGTAACTAACAGCGTGCCCTCCGAGCGGTAATTCCCCGTACGCGGCTTGGTAGGCTTCTACAAATGCTTTGCCATTCGGTTTATCAGTTGCAGCGGAAAAATGTCCACTGAAAAAACTGCCTTCAATTTCAGCATCTTCATTATCAAGCAAAATCGGATTATCCCACGTATCTGTACCCAGAAGGATCGTCGGTTCACCGGCAGCATTCACGAGCGGAAGAGCTCTCACCTGTTGTGTTATAGGTCCGACCTGTTGTACCCATCCGGCGATGAAAAGTGCTTCGGGGGTCGCTGCTGCGATGCTGTTCAACTGTTCAGTGAAATCTGTGTCCACAATTTCATAGAATTCTCTGGCAGCAATTGTGCCACCAGCAGCGGTAAAATTGGTAACAAAGAATTCGGAGATACCCTCGGAATAGATTTCACCACTTTGCGTGAGGAGCGCGACAGAAGTCAGTCCAAGTTCCGTCCCGGCAAACTTTGCCATGACTGCCCCTTGATACGCATCTGTGAAGGCTGCCATGAAAACAAAATTGCTTGAGTCCGTCAGTGTCGGATTCGTTGCCGTTGTGGTAATCATGGGTAAACTGTGTTCTGTTGCGAGTGCTCCTATCGGAATAGCATGGGCGGAGCGGTTAGGGCCCACAAGCGCGATAACACCATCCTCAAGGATCATCCTTGAGGCGACTTCAACAGCGGTTTCGGGGGTAGGAATTCCGACTTCCGTTACCAATTCAATAGGCACACCGAGTAAACCGCCAGTTGCGTTAATTTCTGCCACGGCTATTTTAGCACCGTTTGGATAGGTCACCCGGCTCCCCGAGGCGAGGAAGCCAATTTTAACGGTATCAATGGTCTCTGGAGCAACACTTTTTTCGGGGGTAACCACTTTTGAGATCCTATCACATCCAGTGAATGTCCCTATAAGTGCAAACACCCCAACAATAGTTAGCAATATATTTCTCATCTTTCTCCTTTTTGCTTGTATTATTCAACGGTTTTTGATAAAGTGAATAAAAAATAAAACGTTCACAATCAATACCTTCGCCAAAAATGGTCGATTTTTCATCAGTCAACCTAAGTTGCTACCTATGTAGTAGGAACGCTTAGATTCTGATTCGCCTTGTAGTATAGGAAACCTTTAGCCTGTGCCTTGTAGGATATGAAACCGTTGGTTTCCTGTGCCTATCCACAAAGTCAACTGGCGTGAGGTTTCATCTTTACACGATTAAAAATGACTTTCGCAAAAACCTGAAGGTATTTTTATTTTTTAAGGCACTGGACTTCTCAGCGCAATGGGTTTTATTCACTATGACCGCATTCAAGTTAAACTTAGATAATTGGCGAAGGTATTGTCATAATGTATTATCTTTTAATCTTGCGAAATAAGCAAGCGATTTCTATGAAATGGCTATCAACTATCGGTAGTCGGTAAGAGGTCTTTGGTTAAATTAGACCCCTTTTAACGTTATCTACTATGGAAAATTTGATCACAGTAATTGGACGCGGTCATTCCGGGACGCGTGCTATCTCTCATACGTTATACGCCAGTGGCGTTTTCATGGGGAGTCAACTCAACCCTTCCGGTGATAAGATTCCGCCGCACGCGATGTATGATGCCTGCCGAGTGATGGCGCAATATGTCAAATGGCAGGGCGGATTATCATGGGATTTTGAGCCACTGTTTACCATGCCAATTGACCCAGAGTTTGAACGACTTATCAATACTTACCTTGAGGATGTCCTTCAGAATCCGTCGCCCCATAAAGGCTGGAAGATACCCGAAACCACGCTTGTTTATCCATGGATAATTCGGATGTTTCCAGATATAAAGTATATCCACTGGATTCGTGACCCGCGGGATGGCATTCGGGGTAGCCACAAAACGGACGACCTTCGGGATTTCGGGGTTGTGTATCCCGAAACGGACGATATCTATGAAAGACGGGCGATTTCTTGGATCTATCAGTATAAACTCATGCAAGCGACACCGATGCCCAAGAACGTTATTCAGATCCGATTCGAAGACTTTGTACTGAATCAAGAGGCGACACTCAAGAGACTTGAGGCGTTTTTGGATATTCCATTGGGACGGATCATAGTTCGTCCGGATGCAGTGGATCGCTGGAAGAGAGATGTTGCGGAATTGGATCCGGGCGCATCGTTACCACAATACGAATTTGAGTTTCTGGAAGAAGCAATTGTTGAAAACGGTTACCCTTTAACAGCAACGTAAACAGCGAAAGGAACTATTATGTCAACTACTTACCGTGTTGGACTTGTCGGAGCAGGTGGAATCGCCAACGCACACGGCAACGCCTGTCAACAAGCACCGAGTGCTGAATTGGCAGCCATCTGTGATGTCTCGAAAGATGCTTTAACGCGTTTCGGTGAGCGATTTGATGTGGCACCTGAAAACCGGTATCTCTCTTTGGAAGAGATGTTAGATACCGAGAACTTGGACATCGCTATTATCTGTACGTGGGGTGCCTTTCACGCTGAGGTCGGTATCCAACTTTCTGAATCCCGCCAAGTCAAGGCGATTTTATGTGAGAAGCCGTTCACGTCAACAGCTGCGGAAGCGGAAGCGTTCGTTGGTGCAGCACAGGAGAACGGTGTTCTCGTAGCGGAAGCGTTCAAATTTCGGCATCATCCGATGCACCTCAAGGCGAAAGAGTTAGTCGATTCAGGAGCTATCGGGGAGTTTAAGGCACTCCGAAGTACTTTCTGCACAGGTGGCGGTGGTGGTGGACCCGAGACTCGTAAACCTGAAGCGAATTGGCGGTTTAACAAAGCAAAAGGTGGGGGCAGTATCTACGATTTGGCGTGTTACAATATCCACCACGCGCGATTCATGTTTGGTGCTGAACCGGTTCGGGTATCCGGAATGTCTCAAGCAGGATTAGAAGTGGACGATGGTTCCTACCTGCAGTTAGTATTTCCCGGTGAACGGATTGCCCAGATTTCTACCGGTTTTAATTGTGCTGGTGGACAGTACGCCGAAATGGCTGGGTTGGGTGGTATGCTTAGGATTGAGACAGCGTGGAACAATGAGAACTCAGCTGTTAATATTGTGCTTACCACACGAGAGGGCAGAGAAGTCATTGATTTTGAACCGTGTTTCCAGTTCGCATTACAATTGGAGCACATGTGTGAAGTTTTAGCGACTGGTAAACCGCACCGTATCTCGCCGGAAAGCTGCGTGAATCAGATGCGTGTCATTGATGCAGCGTTTGAAGCGATGGCGACGGGACGAACGGTTGAATTGGGATAGTAGATTAATGGTTATCGGTTTTCAGTTAAGAGGGACTTCGTAACAATTCACCACTCAGTGAAGGACTTCAGCCTGGGGTTCATTGTTAAAAATTGCTCTTTAACCGACGACTGACGACCGATAACTGATAACTGACAACTATGTATTATGGCAAATTTTGTAGCGACGAAAGCACTTACTTTTGATCTGTTTGGCACAATTTTGGATTTAGGGGGCAGTCTTACGCCGTTCATTAGCGAGTCCCTGGATGCCCACGCTGCGACCGATGTATCTGCCGATACGTTTTGGGAACAGTGGCGTTACAGGCAGCGAATTGAGCAGTATCAGGATACGATTATGATGCTCGGACATAGCGGCTATCTGGAGACGGTGCGGCGCGCACTGCACTACACGCTAAGGCGCAACAGTATTGATGTTTTGCCTGATACGGTGAAAGAGTTCATGCGTGGATGGGAGCAGCTTTCGCCGTTTCCAGAAGTTTTGGCTGCACTCTCGCGGCTGCAATCTCGATATCAGTTGGTAGTTTTGTCCAATGGGGATCCAGCGTTTTTAGACTATCTTGTTAGAGAACGCGTTGCATGGGAGTTTGACGATGTGATTTCGGTCACATCGGTCGGTGCTTTTAAACCACATCCGGCAGTCTACCGATCTGCTGCGGGCGAATTAGGACTTGCGGTCAACGAATGTCTTATGGTATCAGCGAATTCGTTTGACATCATGGGGGCGCGGGCGTGCGGCTATAGTGGCGCGTTTGTGAACCGTTATAAACTCCCGTATGAGGATACGCCGTATCAACCCGATGTAACAGTACGCGATTTTACGGAGTTGGCTGAGGCGTTGCTATGAGAGTGTGCTGTTTTCAGGACTAATTTTGGGTTTTCGTCTTCCCCCACGATGTGCTTAGAAGCGATGCGGATGGAGAAACGGGCAGCTGCCCCGGTGAGAACCAATTTCCTGAATAATTGCTTCCATTATCTGTGAGCTGTGTAACTTTTTGGCTTATCAGATCGATTTTGAAAATTTGTGAATTGCTTCCAACGACCCCCTCTGTGTAGATGAGTTCATCGCCGGAGGGTGCCCAAGCGGGTCCGCTTGCGATAAAAGACCCAATCCGTCTGAGGTGGCTTCCATCTCGGTTAACAGTGAATATGGACTGCCGCTTTTCGGCAGGGCGAAACCAAGCAAAAGCAATCTTATCATCGGCTGGAGAATAGGCAGGCTGAAACATTCGCGGGAAATCATCTGGGAAGAGTGTTTCCTGCTTATCGGTTTCTAAGTTGATAAACCGGATTTGGCGGCTTGCCCAGTGAACTTCATCTGCTACCACAAAAGCGATTTCTGTACCATCCGACGACCAACTTGGATATCCACTGTGGGCACTCTTCAGATGAACGACACGTTTGACTAATGTTCCATCCACTCTCGCGGTGTGGATATTGGTACCCCCTACGGTACGCTGAGAGTAGAGAATCCGTTTTCCGTCTGAAGACCAAGCAGGTTCCGTGCGGTATGCTTCGCTAACACCAAATAGCGGACGCACATTTCTCCCATCAACACCCATTAGATAGAGGTCGCGCGTCCCCCGGCGATTGGAGGTGAAGAGGATCCGGTCACCTGTTGGTGAGATGACTGGCTCACAATCGACCGCGCGGTCGTAGGTCAATCTCTCCTGTCGAGTCCCATCCGGATTCATTATGTAGATTTCCCAATTACCGTCGCGGTTTGACGAGAACACAATCTTTTCACTGCTGAGTGATTTTGCTGAAACGGGACAGAGCAGCCCAAAGATGAGGCAAAAAGAGATGAGGATGTCTTGTCGTTTCATGAGCAATCCTCTTAATGATTCGTGTTTACATCTCAGTCCTCTTGGTGGGTTTAGTATTACGGAAATAGATGAGGAACGTCTTCAAATGAGTGCTGTCACCCTCAATTGCCAAAATGATAACATTTTTGTCAAAAAAATGTCAAGAAAAAGTCAAATAATCCTTTTTCTTGACAGATATTGTCGTTTGTAAAGTGATATTATTTACTACGCTATGCCAAATCTCCTCCTACTTCCGAATCAACATCCTACGCGTTGCGGTGAAGTCTCCAGCAGACAGCGTGTAAAAGTAAACTCCACTCGCCACGCGTTCCGCATGTTTATTCCGACCATCCCAATAAGCAGCACGATTTCGAGCATGGTAGACCCCAGCTGGTCGATGTCCTAAGTCCAGGACTTTGACTGGAATACCGCTCGCATCATAGATAGTGAGCGTTACATTTGCATCTGTCGCTAACTGATAGGGTATCCACGTCTCTGGGTTGAAGGGATTAGGGTAGTTTGCTAAGAGACGATCCTCCGTTGGAATCACTAAAGTTGAAAGGAGTTGTTCAAGCACAGCAATCCCTTTTTCTATAGTATCCGGACGAAGATACGAGAAACTCGTTTGGAGGTCATAGGTTTTAGAGTGCCTAATCCACTCTTGCAAGTCTGTTGCTGTGAGTGTATGCCCGCCTTGGACATGTAACATCGGTGCTGCCGATACCTCACTTAACAGACTCGCAACCAGGATAAGATCGGCAATATTGACAACCCCATCTCTGTTCACATCTGGATTTGGACTAACCCTGCCATTAATAGTTTTGCCGATATTAGAGGCAACCAGCACTAAATCAGTAACATCAACCCTCCCATCGCGGTTAACATCGGCGTGGTTTTGAGTAAGTAGGGAGTTGTCTGCCTTAAGTGTGTAGTCCTGTCGTGCAATGTTTCCATGCACATCAATTACTTGGAGGACTATGTTGCTAACCCGGTGCGCTGTTAAGGTTGAAGCGTAAAATTCAAGGGTACTACTTTGAGCGTTTAAGTCTTTACAACTGTGCAACTTGATGCCGGTTGCTGGGTCCGCTGAAGTCACCGGGACCAGCAACTGTGCCTGATGGATACCATCTACATCTGTCACTTGAAATTGGAGCGTTAAGTTTCTCGCGTTTGGAAGGTAAGCCGACGGTGTGAGCATCTGAATTGCTGTCGGTTCGTTGAAGGCGGTTCGGTTTGCGTTAAAAAAGCGATTCGCGTCTAACCATCTGGCAGCACACTTAGACAACCGGTTAGGTGCTGCACCGTAAGACATGACATAAGCATCGTTGCGGAAGTCATGCTCCAAGCCGAAAGCGTGCCCGAGTTCATGAGCTGTTACCGATACGCCAACTTTGCCATCAAAGCAGTTACCGGATGCGGGGATAATTGCGTATCCACCCCGAGTTCTTGTCAAGGTTTCGGTTCCAAACCAATTACCGCCGCCGACACCGCACGTTTCTTCATTATCAATCGCTTCACTGCTGATGTCAACAACAATCAAGTAGACGTGTTTTGACATGTCAAACTGATCGGCGACTTCTGTATGGACCTTGGTACGCGTATCTGTATGATAATGCCAATCACGGAATTGTCCGTCGATTTGCCAGACCAAAGTTTCCGCGTTTTCATCGGTTTCAAATGTGAAAGTTTTCCTACCGAACCCGTGAGTTTGCATCTGGTCAGCATAAAAACGTTGCACACCCCTTATGAGTCTATCCAATTTTGTCCAGATACCCGGTTGCGGGCTGCGACCGCGAGGCACGAAATAGATAATTCGGACGCTATCTCGGTCAGAGGTCCTATAGGAGGTTACATCCCAGATTCGGAGCGTCCCATCTGCGCCACCGCTGATGAGCGAGTTTCCGTTTGGAGAAAAAGCGGTAGTGTTGACCCAATCTGTATGTCCCGTGAGCGTAGCAATATTTTCACCGATGTTAACCGCCCAGAGGTTTACAGATTCGTAACCTGTACTGGCGAGGGTCCGGCTGTCAGGGGAAAAACTGATACCGTGAACTGTTCCGTTGGACCTCAATGTACCGAGGTATTGCCAATTCGGGACCTTCCATAACTTGATCTGTCCCTTGTAGCCCGCTCCTGCGAGGATTTGGTTGTTTGGGGAGAATCGAACAGCATAAATGGCATTAGAATCGGCTTGGCGTTGGGCAATAAGTTGTCGGCTTTGAAGGTTCCAAACATTGACTTGTCCACTGGCATCTCCTGTAGCGAGCAGCTTGCCATCGGCAGAAAAGGCAACCGCCCAGACCCACTCGTCGTGACGGAGCGTGGTTATCTCCTTCCAAGTGTGAGTATCCCAAAGTTTCACGTGTACGCCTGCTGTGGCGAGTCGTTGTCCATTCGGTGAAAACGTCACTGCCTTGATTTGCGAAATGCTGTTGTCTGTGATGTGTTGGGAACTTTCGATTTCTCGTTGCAGTGAAACATCCCACACTTTAAACGTGTAGTCATCACCGCCGCTGGCAAGCAACTGTCCATCAGCGGAAAATGCAATTGAATTGACCGTATCAGTATGGTGCCCGAGCGTTGTGACGGTATCGTTTTGTAAGTTCCACAACTTTACCGCCCGGTTATCACCCGCACTTGCAAAGAGAGAAGAATTGACAGGCGAATACGCCACTGTTCGGATGCTACCACCATGCCTAAATAGAGTGTGTTCTTGTTGGGCGGAAATTGTGAACGGAAGCGTTAATAAAGTAATTACTGTAAGAAATAGATGCTTGAATTGCATGGAATCAACCTTCTCTTAACATTGCTGATATACCCGTGGGTACCACAAGACAAAAATGTTGATAAACATGCCACTGTTACAAGGCTAAATTATCGGGTTTCTACCATCGGCACATTCCACTTTTCAGCACACTCGTGCAGCTGCCGATAGATAGTATCCGGTACATCAATGCCGTTTGCGAGGCGATGGGTTCGAGTATTGACTTCAAAATCACCGGGGACTAACACCTCATCGAAACCAAGAGCAGGTGGTGTAGCCTTGATAGCGTCTAAAAATGCGCGGACCCCTTTCTGATATTCTTCAAGGGGCGTAAACGCGTTAACATCAATAACCTGCATATAGAGACCGCCTATCTGCCCAGCGTCAACATTAAACGTTCCTCCTAATCCACCCAGCAGACAGACGAAGAGGGATAGCGCATAGCCTTTGTGTCTCCCGAAAGCAAGGAGATGTCCACCATCGCGGTACTCAGCGGTTTTGACGGTCGGATTCCCCTGTTTGTCAACAACACAACCCTCTGGCAGATCGCGATTTTCGCTGTCAGCGACGTAGGTTTTACCGTTCGCGATCATACTCGTTGCGAAATCAATGAGAAAGGGTGTGTCATCGCCTGTTGGAACACCGATAGCGATAGGATTTGTGCCGAGGGCACCAACTGCCCCGCCGAACGGAAGAATACGTCCGCCACCTTTTGATCCGCCACCGACGGTAATCATTCCGATACAACCCGATTCAGCGGCTTCTTGTGCGTATTCCCCAACCCTGCCGATATGCCCGGTCTGAGTGAGTGTAGCGAAACAGGTACGTCCGACTTTTGCTTTTTCGATTGCGCGTCGAACTGCATAGCGAGCGGTGTAGTGCCCGAAACCGTTTCCACCATCAATATGAAGCGTCTCATCGGTTTCCCGTAGCACATCTGGCTCAGCAGCCGGACGAATACCTCCGTTTTCAATCCCTTCAAGATAGGAAGGGATACGAAGTACGCCGTGCGAATCGTGTCCAGCGAGATTGGCTTTTATCAAAATCTCGGCAACGTTGTCCGCGATGTGCTGCGGTGTGCCTGCCGCTACAAATAGGTTATTTGTAAATGCCTGAAGATGTGCAGCTTCAAATACGTGCCTTTTCATATTTCTAATTTTCCTTGCGGCGTTTAGTTGGAAGGTCGGGTGCCCCGTCTTCCATTCTCTCTGCTGATTGCTGACCGCTGACTATCATTTCTAAATCGGACCATAGTGTGCCTTGTCATCCTCTTCAATGGTGTCCTCACCGATGGAAACGCCGAGTTCGTCTGCACACTCTTGAAGTTGATTGTAGATAGTATCCGGTATCTCAATTCCCTCCACCAACCGTTGTGTGCGGAACCGATGTTCAAAATCACCCGGAACCAATACCTCGTCGAAACCGGGAGCCGGAGGCGTAGACTTAATGCCATCTAAGAAGGCACGTACGCCTTTCTGGTATTCCTTGACCGGTGTGAAGGCGTTAACATCAACCGCTTGCATGAAAGTACCGCCCATTCTGCCGCTTTCTACATCAAACGTGCCTGCCAATCCTCCGAGGAGGCAAGTGAACATAGCGAGTGCATAGCCCTTATGTTTTCCAAATGCCAGCAGCGCACCGCCATCGTAGAAGTCAGCGGGCTTGACGCTCGGTATCCCATTTTTATCGAGGATACAGCCCTCAGGTAAATCAATGCCCTTGCTCCGCGCAACCTGGATCTTCCCTTCAGCAATCATACTCGTGGCATAGTCAACAATAAAAGGACTATCGTCGCCGGTTGGCACACCCAAAGCTATGGGGTTTGTGCTGAAAGTGCCTTGCGAACCACCATAAGGTACCGTCGGTCCCCCACCTTTGCCACCCGAACCTACACTGATAAGTCCAATACATCCAGCTTTTGCCGCCGCTTCGGCATACTCACCCAAACGTCCGATATGTCCAATATTGCTGATACTTACACAGCAGGAAACCGCAGTTTTTGCTTTTTCAATGGCTTTAGAGATCGCCCAGCGTGAGATGTAGTGCCCAAAGCCGCGTTGTGCATCAAGGCACAAGGTATTGGGACTATCAGCGAGGATTTTCGGTTCTGCAGCGGGATGTAGGTGCCCTGCTTCAATACCCCTTAAATAGGCGGGGACGCGCAGCACACCGTGTGAATCGTGTCCAGCGAGGTTGGCGTTAACAAGGATTTCGGCGACATCTTCTGCAATGTGCCGCGACGCACCGGCAGCAACAAAGATATTGCGTGCGATCGCGTGGAGATGTGGTGCCTGAAGTAGATGTGTTTTTTCCATATATGGGTCCTTTGATATAAATTTAGTTAGCAGTGTAATAGATTCTGGAAACAATGCCTCCTATTGTATGGAATATGTCTTTTTTGTCAACAGAAAAAGGGAATTATTGCCACTGCAGAAACGCTACTCAAAACTGCCGACCCTCGCAGCGGCAGGTGGACGTGTCGGAAGTTCCTTCTCGATTAATAGGTCTTCAGGCACATAACCGGAGTAGTCAGAAATAGAACCGTGTGTCAACGCATACACCACAACGTTCGTCATGAAGCGATAGACGCCGGGTGAACAGTGAACACTCCGCGTCGGGTAACTGACAGTCTCCATCGCGCACATGTAATCACGACGGACAACAATAACCGACAATTTCTCACCGACAGAGATACCTTCGAGGTAGTTCCGTTTCGGTGGACGTGTGCCCCACCAGAAGATGTCAAAACCAACAGGGGGGGCCCCCATCCCATAGAAGTTATTGTAGACCTCGTGGTTATTGGAGATCCGCTCAACTTGATATTCAGGCATGACGTAACGCATCTGTGAGAGAAAGAGGCGAACCATTGCCTGCATAGGCGCATTCACACCACAGTCGTCAAAGACGAGGAATCCGCCTTTTTCGACAAGGTAGCGACGCAGACCTGCCGCTTCAGACGCAGTGAGACTGCCATCCATTTTACCGGTACCGTACCGCCACCCGAAGAGTTTCCGAGAACGGATGAGTGATGGATCATGTCCTGTCATAAAGGCAAGCGGCGTCTTGAAGAGGTTGGCATCGTTGAGCTTCACCGCACCACCTTCAACGTTCATATCGGTTTTGATTTTGGTTCGCTCGTTGAGCCACTGCGTCAATGCGTTGAGCGCAGAAGCATCCGCCCACCAGTCAGAAAGATCGTGCCGTATCCGCGCAAAGCGGAATACACCTCGGATATCCCTCCCTTTACCAATGACACGTCCACCCGGTTCACCTTTCGGAAGAGGCGGTACGACATAGCTGGAAAGGGTAATGTTTTCGACAACATCGCCGAGCGCATCGCGCGCAGCACCGACGTTATCAACCATTGAGAGACCCGGTGGATGCTTAAGAGTGACCGTCAAGTATCCTGCGATACCACGGACAATACTTCTCGTACGTGCAGACGGCACCGTTATCACAGGAGCGGAGAATGCCAAGGCATCTGGGGCATCTGACACGAGCAAATCAGCATGTATTACATCTGTTGGCACTGCCCAATTCGGCGCAACCACTTTCAGTCTGTTCGGATCCGTTGGCGGTTTTACTTTGACGGTTTGGTATGAAAACTCAAGTACCTTCTGCGATCGGAACGTTGGCTCACGGAGAAACACAGTATCCAAACGTGGTGGCACCTGAATCTGCTCAATGACAATGTTTCGTGTTGGAACAGTCGGTTTATCAACAGACTTTACAACAGCCCTTCCGACCTTAGGTTTCAGTGACTGCTTAGGTTGGAGTACGTCAATGCCCATCAAGTCTTTAAACCGCTCGGTCTGTGTGACAAAATAGATACCAACAACAAAAGCAGTGACAAGGTGAAGTACCAACGAAGTTATTAACGCCCCTGAAGTTATTTTCTCGCGCATTCCTCCTTACCTCCAAAGAACAAAATTGTTCATAGAGAGGTAGAAGCAATTTCCGTGCCAATGCAAACAACGCTGAATCTGCGGTAATCCGTGGCTTAAACGGGTTAAATTGCACGGAAAGGGGCATCAGGCTGCACAAAAAAGGGCTGCCTTCGGTGGAATTATAGCGAGTAGGAAAAACTTGGAATGACGAGGGCGGTGCGAGGAGAAAAATTAGAACATAGATTGGGTTTCACTGCGTTCAACCCAATCTACTTTTTAGCCCCTTCAAAGAAAACGTGGACGCACTGGAAGATAAAGATGCTACTCAAAACCACCAACCCTCGCGGCAGCAGGTGGACGCGTCGGAAGTTCCTTGTCAAGCAATAAATCCTCTGGGACATAACCTGAGTAGTCGGAAATCGAGCCGTGCGTCAACGCATACACCACAACGTTAGTCATGAAACGAAAGACACCAGGTGAATAGTGAACACTACGCACCGGAAGACTGATAGACTCCATTGAGCACATGTAGTCACGACGGATAACGATAACGGAGAGTTTGCCACCGATGGAAATACCCTCAAGGTAGTTCCGTTTCGGTGGACGTGTGCCCCACCAGAAGATGTCATATCCAATCGGAGGTCCGCCCATCCCATAGAAATTATTATAGACTTCGTGATCGTTGGAAATCCGCCCAATGTGATATTCAGGCATAATGTATCGCATCTGAGCCAGAAAGAGGCGAGTCATCGCCTGTGCTGGAGCCTCTACACCGCAGTCGTCAAAGACGAGCAACCCACCTTTTTCAACGAGATAGCGACGCAGCCCTGCTGCTTCGTTGTTAGAGAAACGGCCATCTATTCTACCAGCACCATAATTTTTCCGGTGGAGATCGCGAGATCGGACAACTGCTGGGTCATGTCCGGTCATAAAAACGAGCGGCGTTTTGAAGAGGCTGGCATCGGTAAGTTTCAATGCGCCGCCTTCAACGTTCATATCGGCTTTAATTTTGGTGCGTTCATTGAGCCATTGCGTCAATGAGTTGAGTGCAGAAGCATCTGCCCACCAGTCAGAGAGTGTGTGTCGGATGCGTGTAAAACGAAATACGCCTTGGATGTCTCTGCCTTTGCCAATCACGCGTCCGCCTGGTTCCCCCTTCGGTAGCGGTGGGACAATATACTTGGTAAGCGTAACGTTTTCAACGACATCGTCAAGCGCGTCAGGTGCTGCACCAACGTTCGCAACCATTGCCAGACCCGGCGGACGTTCAAGGGTGACTTTCAACTGTCCTGCAATACCGCGGTTGACGTTTCTCATTTGAACAGAAGGGGCTATTACCACAGGCGCAGAGAATGCCAAAGCATCAGGAGCATCTAACATCAACACCTCACCGTGTATCACACCTGTTGGCACCCTCGGATTCAAGGTGTTTACTTTCGGGACGTTCGGATCTGTGGGTGGCTTTACTTTAACGGTTTGGCTTGAAAATTTGAGGACTGTCTGTCCTTGGAACCGAGACTCGCGAGGAGATATAGTCTCCACACGGGGCTGCATCTGAATCTGTTCAATGACAGTGTTTTGCATTGGAACAGTCGGTTTAATGGAAGGTTTCACGACATACGTCACTACCTTAGGCTTCGGTCGTTCCTTCGGTTGGAGGATTTCGATACCTATTAGATCTTTAAACTCTCTTGTCTGTCCGAGCAGATAGATTCCAACAACAAAAGCAATAATAGCGTGAAACACCAATGCAATCATTAAAGCATGTGAGGTTGCTTTTCCGTTCATTTGTCCTTACCTCCAAAACGTAAAACTGTTGATATGAAGGTAACAGCAATTTTCGTGCCAATGTTGAATATGCCGAATTCGAGGGAAATATGCAGGTTTAACGAGGTAAGCTGAACAAAAAATGAACAACCGTATTTTTAAACTATACAGAACTTACGCAGACAGGTGATAAATCGCTGGCCTACTAACAGACATACCTTGAAGGACGTGTGTTTCTCAAAGGCAGTTTGGTTCGTAGTAGCACAACTCTGCGGCGTACTCACCCAAATGCGACGTGCATTATTGCGCCTTGCGTAAGTCCTATTAAGTACCAACAACAGAGTCTTTTGGTAGGTTGCCGGTAGAAGTTGACCTGTGGGATTCTGTAGGTAAGGGGTCAGCAGATCTTTGGTGGATAACGATCTCAATCTCATGGTTTAACTTTTCAAGCATTGAAAGCAGATCGTTCATCGAAAAGTCACGAAACAGACCGTTCAAAAGGTCAGAAAGTTCAGATTTACGGATGCCCAAAATTTTAGCTGCCTTGCCTCGCCTGAGTCGACGTTTGGTTATAATGTCCTCAATAATAAAAACGAGATGGCATTTTGCAAGGTGCTCCTCTGGATGGGGAATCTCCAAATCTCTGAAGATGTTACCACTGCTTACTTCATATTCAATTTTCTCATGATCCATTTCTGTTTTCCTCCTGGGCAAGTTCTTTTGCAATATTTAAGCGTCTATGGATTAAATCAATTTCCCTCTTCGGCGTTTTTATGCCAAATTTTGATTTCTTCTGAAAACAGTGTAGGACATAAATTTTATCGCCAAGGTTCGCCGCGTAAACCCCACGATAGGTATTACGATCATAATCGCTCACAATTTCATACACCCCCGGAAAACCACGCAAGCGTTTGATTTTGTTAGTAGTTTCACGTGCTTGCACTCGTTCTAAGGCATACCCTATTTTGTCTTGGACGTTATCGGGAAATTCTAAAAGCCGTTTTTTGGAGTCGCCGACCCAGACGACGGGCCTCATCTGCTTTTCTTGCATAAGCATATTTTACCAAATGGGTAGCGACTTTAAAAGATTTTGGCTCATGTAAAAAGTATATGCTATTTTTTCATCAAGGCAATAGCCACGTGCCTTAAATTTCTCGTTTGCATTCGTTCTTGACTTGAACCAAGATTTTTTACTTCTCCAAATCTCTTAGAAGGAAGTTGAAATGCGAAGCCCTTTAGAGGTCGCACCAGCGGGTATTTCGTGCGGGACAAACCCAATGTAGAGCCCCAACTTTTCCAATAGTAAAAGCAAGCGATCAAGCGAAAAATCGGCACACTTGCCCTCTCGCAGCGCAGCAAACTCAGATTCACTAATCTCCATAGTCTCTACTGCTTCGTCTTGTCCAAGTCCACGTTCTACTAAGACGTCACGGATTATTGAGACAAACCGAACTTTCATGAATTCTTCTGGATTGGGCAGTCCTGAATCTTTAAATAAATTGGCACTGTCTTTTTTTACTTCAACTTTTTTGTTTTTCATTCTCCTATCCTCTATACAAAGTACGCATCTGCTGGATGACCTTCGGCAATTTAGCAATGACCGCGTCAATCTCGGCTTCGGTCGTGTTTCTACCGAGTGAAAAACGGACGGTGCCTTGTGCTAAACGTGGCGGTAAACCGAGCGCAGCGAGGACATGCGATGGCTCCATAGAACCAGAGGTACACGCCGAACCGGTCGAAACACAGATGCCCTCCATGTCCAAGCGTAAGATGAGGCTTTCACCCTCCACATTTTCAAAGGAGACGTTAAGCGTGCCGGGTGCGCAGTGGTCGGGGTGTCCATTGTAGTGCAACCGATCAATGTGTGTATCCAGTCCTTCGCGCAATTGCTGGGTTAAAGAATCGAGATACTGCGCGTAGGTGCTCTGCTCCTGTTTCGCAAGATCAGCGGCAGCACCAAGCCCCACGATAGCAGGGACGTTTTCGGACCCAGCACGTCGGTTGCGTTCATGCGAACCACCGTGAACGAGGTTTGCCAATCGCGTGCCGCGGCGGATGTAGAGGACACCAATACCCTTGGGCGCGTAAATCTTGTGCCCGGAAAACGCGAGGAGGTTCACGCCGAGTGCTTGGACGTTCATCTCCAACTTTCCAACCGATTGCACGGCATCGGTGTGAAAAGGAATCTCGTGTTCCTGAGCAATTTCACATATTTCTTCAAGCGGCTGGACGGTGCCATTCTCGTTGTTGACGTGCATGATGGAGATCAGCACTGTTGAGTCTCGAATTGCCTCACGCAGCTGCTCAACATTAATCCGCCCATATCTATCTACAGGAAGGTAGGTTACCTCAAAACCGCGCTGTTCCAGATATTGACAGGTATGCAAGACGGCGTGATGTTCCACTGAAGAGGTAACAATATGGTTGCCTGCGCCACGGCTCTTTTGCAACTCAGTCAGCCCCTTGATGGCGTGGTTATCTGCCTCGGTGCCACTTCCTGTGAAGACAATCTCGCTGGGACTTTTGGCACCAATGAGTTCGGCGACCTGTTCGCGCGCAGTATCAATAGCAGTGCGTGCTTCACGCCCATAGGCGTGAATACTGGAACCGTTGCCGAATGCCTCCATAAGATAGGGCATCATCGCGTCCCGGACCTCCGTACGGAGCGGCGTTGTGGCGTTGTAATCTAAATAGATCCGTTGCATATTTTTTTCCAAATTACGATTCAAAGAGGATCATTCATAAGTTCGGTGGTTCAAAAAGGTTATCCGATTTGCATTAATTTTTATATCCGGCACGGACTGACTCCCGCGGACCCGTCCATTTGCATCTAAAAACGAGAGTTTGAGTGTATGCGTACCTGCGGGGAGCGGCAGCCGCACCATAAAAATCTGATTCGGCAGCGTGCGCCATGAACGCGTATCCGCCTGCTCTGTCACAACCCCAGCAAGGTTTACGAGCAGCCCCAAAGCTTCATTTTCCTTGTTCGCCTTTCGGTAGATCAGGTATTTTCCTAAGGCACGTCCTAACGTGCGGAGGAGAATGATAGGACGTTGCGCATTGAAGGTTTCTATTGCGATGGTTTCCACATCCTCTACAAGCGCGCCACCCGCTTTCACCCCTCCAACAGCGACCTCAATCCCTGAGAAGCGTGGACGATAGGAGTTAATTGTGGGAATCGCAACGCGTAAGAGATATTCCAATTCAACATCCTCGAAAACCATTCCTTGGCGCCCTATCAGCGTAGGAACAAACTTTTCATCTTCCACATCGTCTTTTTTCAGAATCGGAAATGTCAAAGAGTCCTCACTTTTAGCTGGGACGTAACCACTTTCATAAAAGAGAACCAACTCGCCGGTATTTTCAGGACGTGGTGGAGATTTGCCATATTGTTGCTGGTAACGCTTAAACTCATCAGTAAACCCAAGTCTGCGTGTTAATCGGACCAGAGCATTCCCGAGGTCTTTAGGTGTTTCCACACGGGTTTTCTCCGAGGCGTTTTTATAGTACTCGGCGGCTTGCTTGTAAGAAATCAAGGCATCATTCCACTCACCAGCGGCTTCAAATAACATGCCAGAAAGGTACGCCAGAAAACCTGTTCCGAAGAAATCGTACGTCTCGTCCTCGCCCTTGAAATAGTTAATGAGATTCGTGGCACGGCGGCACTCCACCAATGCGCCATCTAACTGACCTTGGTAGACATAATTGAGTGCACGATAATAGTGGCTTAACAGCCGTTCATACTGCGTACCAGAATAAGGACGTAATTTGTCGGATGTGACCAAGGAACCTAACTCTTTTGAAACACTTTTCGTATAACGGTCCTCTGCAATATCTCCAGCTATGTCGAGTGCTGCATTGCTTTCCGCAAAATGGTTGGCATAATGGGCGACCAACCCCAATTCAAACTGGTATGGGATATCCGGCGTTTTCGGTGCGTGTTTCTGAAGGTAGGCGTAGGCACTCTCTGGTTGTCCGCTCTCTAATGGTTCTATGACTTCTTGAAACTTATAGCCACCACACCCAATCATCAGAGAGATGACAAGAAGAAAGACGAGTGTTTTAATCATTGGTCTCCGTAGATTTAAAATGAATAACAGTGGGCAGGCACGGAGACCCGCCCAAACAATGTGCGTCAATAGGACAAGCGTCTGGGCCCGCCCAAACAGATGTATCGCGAAGGTCCTACATCTTAAACTTGCCTCGTCCGATAAACTTCTTGATTTCCTTCTGACCAATCCAGACCTTCTCGTTAGTCTCAATATTCGTCAACGTAAGATCTGTCTGATAGAAGACGACCTGATCGCCTCCCTCACGGTCCTCAATCGTATTGATTTCACCCGTCATCATGTAATCGGCACCGAGTTCGCGCCCCATCCGTTTAACGGTTTCGAGTGCAGCGAATTCCCCTTGGTCGGCACGTTCTTCGCGAATCTCACTACGTTCACTTGAACTTGATACAGTGCGAACCTTCCCAGAATTAATAAAGGCGCGTTCAATATCGGTTATAAATGTGGCGACGGGGATATGCTCCATACTCTTATTACGGATGCCTCCCACAATTACGACCGGTTTGCCCCCAGTGCTTATACCGTGGTCATTGATCCATGGGTGGTTCAAGCAATCACCAATAATCCCTTCTGCCACCATACGCGAATCCGTATCGTTCCAACGTCCAGACAGATCAATCGTGGTGTCGGCAGCAACACGGGTAACTTGTTTAGAAGAACTGCAACCGCTAAAAACTATTATTCCGATGAGGACAGCGCAAATTGTAAAGCCACAAACGATAGGCTTGACTGTCAAAATTTTATACATTTTAGAAATGCTCCTTTTTGCGAATGGCTCTCAGCCATCAGCATTCGGCTGTCAGTAGGGCACAGTATGGTAGGAATGTTACGATAACTACCACAAAGTTCTCTTTCTAATCGCTGACTGCTGATGGCTGATTGCCAATTAAAAATCCAAGTCGGCTTCCTGAACGATTTTGTCAACGAAGGTATCAAGTGCCATCGCACCGATGTCGCCTTCATCTCGACTACGAACGCTGACGGTGCGACTCTCCTCCTCGCGTCCACCAATAATTAACATATACGGAACACGCTGCAAACGGGCTTGACGAATCTTAGCACCAATCTTATCATCGCTGTTATCCAACGCAACACGACACCCTTTTTGCAACAGCAGCTGCTCGACCTCTTTGCCGTAGTCAACGAAGCGTTGGCTAATCGTCATCACAACACATTGGATGGGAGAGAGCCACGTCGGAAACGCACCCGCATAATGTTCAATCAGCATAGCGATGAACCGCTCAAAACTCCCACAAATCGCGCGATGGATAACCACAGGACGTTTTTCAGACCCGTCCGGGGCGACATAGGTGAGATCAAACCGTTCGGGCAACTGGAAATCGAGTTGCACGGTGGCACACTGCACATCGCGATTCAGTGAATCCCGCACCTGAAAATCGAGTTTAGGACCGTAGAACGCCGCCTCGCCGGGATCAATAGTGTGCTCAACCTGATTGTTCTTCAACACATCCTCAAGGATTGTTTCCGCGCGATTCCAGACCTCCACATCGCCCATGAATTTATCCGGGTTCCGTGTACTCAAATCACACCGGAACGGTAAATCGAAAGTGCCATAAATCCGTTGGAAGAGTCCAAGAATGCGCTCGTATTCATCCGCAATCTGATCTTCCGTGACGAAATTGTGTGCATCATCCTGACACATCTGGCGAACACGCGATAAGCCAGTCAAGGTGCCTGTGGCTTCGTTGCGATGCAACACCCCTTGGTCGTGTAGCCGGTAGGGCAGGTCTCGGTAACTGTGGCGTGCACTTTTATAAATCAACATGTGCGCCGGACAGTTCATCGGTTTGAGCGCACTCACCGATCCGCCATCATCGCTTTCGACGAGGAACATGTCGTCTTTATAGTGTTCCCAATGCCCAGAAGTTTCCCAGAGACTACTATCGTAGATGAGAGGTGTCCGCACCTCTTGATATCCCTCACTGAGATAGAGTTTCCGTACCTTTTCAGACAATAGATTATAGATAAATGCGCCTTTGGGGAGCCAAAATGCGCTGCCCGGAGATTCGGGATGCATCTGAAAGAGTTCTAACTCGCGACCGAGTTTGCGATGGTCGCGTTTGGCGGCTTCTTCGCGTTGTGTTAAGTATGCCTGAAGGTCGGCTTTGGTCTCCCATGCGGTGCCGTAAATTCGTTGCAACTGCTCGCGATTGCTATCACCGCGCCAATAGGCTCCAGAAACGCGGAGCAGTTTGAAATACCGGCATTCGCTTGTTTTTTCAACGTGCGGTCCCTTACAAAGGTCTGTGAAATCGCCGTTGTGATAGATAGAAACACCTTCGTCAGCAACACCCTCATCGCTCGCACTGACTTCCCGGTCAGAGATTCCGTCTATTAATTCGAGTTTGAATTTTTGGTCTCGTTCACCGAACCATTCACGGGCATCGTCGTAGGTCCAGGTTTCGTGTTCAAAAGGCACATTGGATCTAATCATCGCCTTCATGTGCTTTTCGATTTCGGGGAAGTCGTCGGGTGTAATCGGACGTGGCACCTCCATATCGTAATAGAACTCGTTTTCAATCGGCGGTCCGATCGCGAGTTTAACGGTACGTTCGCCATCTGGAAATAGTTGTTGTACAGCATACGCCATGATATGCGCGGTCGAATGGCGTAGGCGCTGTTCGTAATCTTCAGGTTGATTGGGTTCACGCATTGCGGTTTACTCTCTATATATCCATTCGTGTAAGTTTCAAAATTGGTCGTAATAGACTTAACGTCTTTTTTCATACGTCGTTTACGAAATAATTCTACACGATATAAGGCGGAAATGCCAATTAAAAAACCTGGAGAGTCAAACCACTTCGTTTTTGGAGGGTTTTATCAGATTGATGGTAGGGCTATGGTCTAAAGGATTATGTCATTCCAAACCACCTAAATCACATAACACACTGGCGTAGTTTTCTCCGACAGCTATACTGATTGGCTGAAACGCGCCAAGTGAAGTGGTGGATAAAAACCGATCAGCATCTCTTTGAAAAGGTCGCGCTGTCTTGAAAAGGTTAATGATAGAAAGAAAGCCATTTAAGTTTGAGACATAAAGAAAATCTCCTGAAATTTGAAAATCTGTAATCGGTCCGAGAACGTTCACCTCAGTATCTATCGGTTGTCTCCATCCATCAAGGTTATTAACAATAATACCTCTTGAACTAACATAAACATTGGTGGATTCTTGGCGATTGAGTCGTTCATTTTTCATTAGGTGGAGATAATCTAAATAGTTAACCTCCATATCGTAGTGCTCAAATTGACCACCGAACCAGCCCCGATCATCTTCCCTTGCAATCGTAATAACGCGTGTCGGATATGCATAATCCGCAAATAGCAGATAATCCTCCGAAACCCGAAGCTTCTCATACCTGGCACTCAACTCCAAGAGACCCTGACGGTCTAAGACTTCTCTCCAATTTTGTTGGGAAAAGTAGGACGACTCTGGCTGAATCAGTTGCACGAATTCATCTTTCGCCCTAATTCCTACCAGTCGAGAGCGGGATACTGCCATCGCCTCAACGAACTGTGGCTCTTTTGTAGCGACGTTAAAAATATGTAAGTACCCGGTGGCCAGAACATACAGGTAAGTGTCATAAACATCAAAAGACTTTATCCGACCGAGCGGGGTGATAGTGCGTGTCGTAGACTGAAGCGTCGGATGGTTCGGATTTGAAACATCTACGATATAAATCTCTTGTGACCCCGCAACAAAGAGGCGATGTCCAGATAATTTGGCACTGCTAACCTTATCAAGAAACGGCATGGACGCAATAAGTGATAGATGTTGCCGGTCAGAGAGATTAACAACGTGCAAATGTTGTGCTGTCGTAACATAAGCGTGCTGTCCCGAAAGAACGACATTATTGTCTGGACCGACGCGAAACAGTAGTTGAACAGAACCTGTAAGTGTCGGATTTTCCACATTCGTAGTATCTATTACAACGAAAGCACTCTCTTGTGGCTCTTCAAAGGTTCCGGTTTTTCGGTTCTGTTCAAGAACACCCAAACCGCAACCGGTATTAATAGCGGCAATTAGCGTCACGATCACAAAAGCGAGAATTGTTCGCACTGTTTTACTCCTTTGTAAAGACTGGCATTATGTAACACTGGCGTGATTGAAACCATTATTCGTAGAAATATATCGCAATTTCTATGCCAACGCGGAATACGCTAAATACGTCAATAATTCTGGCTTTACAGTCGTTGAATTGCACAAAAAGGGGCAAATGAGTGGAAAAAATGCACAAAACGGTGCAGTTTTGAGGCAACTTCGCAACGGACATCAGTTGGCGTGAAAATTGTGGAAGGATGGGCGGTACAGGACTTGAACCTGTGACCTCTTGCATGTCAAGCAAACGCTCTAGCCACCTGAGCTAACCGCCCATTTAAGGAAAAAGAATGGAGGTGGCGGTCGGAATCGAACCGACGAATAAGAGTTTTGCAGACTCTGGCCTTACCACTTGGCTACGCCACCAAAAGATGGAGCGGGAGACGAGATTTGAACTCGCGACCTCCACCTTGGCAAGGTGGAGCTCTACCACTGAGCTACTCCCGCATAATATTGATAATTTGCGCAGAAGAGAGTGCACATCTCCAAAGCATATATAGTTTAATATATTTGCTTTTAAATGTCAAATTAAAATAGCAAGAATTTGATTTTTTGTCAAAAATTTTCGACACCACCGAGACATACCAACAGGCTAAGTACGATAATCCGCATTAATCCGAATATAATCGTAAGAATAATCGCACGTCCACATCGTTATCTCTGTATCCCCAGCGCGGAGGTCAATCGTGATCCGCACTGGATCCTGTCCGAACAGAGCGGTCGCTTTGCCTTCATCGTACCCCGCGTCCATCCCGTCCTTGACGAGTTGGTAATCAGCGAGCCAGACATCCACCTGATACGGGTCAAATTCCGCTCCCGATTTTCCGATCGCCATCATGATCCGTCCCCAATTCGCATCGTTGGCGAAAACGGCGGTTTTAACGAGCGGTGATTCTGCGACAGCACGCGCTGCGCTTTCAGCATCGTCCCGATTTTTAGCGTGCTTGACCACCACCTCAACAAGCTTCGTCGCACCTTCGCCATCGCGGGCGATCATTTTCACCAACTCAGTGCAAACAAACAGAAGTCCCTGACAAAACGCTTCGTAATCCTCACCACCTGCTGTAACAATCTCAGTATTGTCAGCGTGTCCAGTCGCCAGAATCAGCACCGTGTCATTCGTGCTGCGGTCGGTGTCAACCGTCAAAAGATTGTAGGTATCATCTACAACGCGATTTAACGCAGTTTGAAGCACTTCGGCGTTGATTTTAGCATCTGTCGTCAGATAAGAGAGCATCGTCGCCATATTGGGTGCGATCATGCCAGAACCTTTGGCGATCCCACCGATCCGCACGGATACACCGCCAACCTCTACCTCCACAGCGACAGATTTCGGATGCGTATCGGTTGTCATAATCGCTTCGGCGGCATCGCTACCGCCTTCGGTACTGAGCGCGCTTGCGGCGGCTTGGATCCCGCTTTCGATTTTGTCCATCGGCAATTGCTGTCCAATAACGCCAGTAGAGGAGACGAGAACGAGGTTCGCATCTATACCGAGTTGTTCGGCGGTTGCAGCAGCCATCCGTTGTGCGTTCGCCATGCCGACTTCGCCGGTGCAAGCGTTGGCATTCCCGCTATTGACGATAACGGCTTGTGCCCGTCCATCGCTGAGGTGCTCGCGGCATACAAGGACGGGTGCAGCGGTGACGCTATTCTTTGTAAAGACTCCGGCAGCCATCGCCGGGACATCAGTAACAATGAGTGCCACATCCTTCACATCCGATGCTTTAATACCGGCATGGACACCTGCTGCGCGGATACCCGAAACCGCGGTAATCCCGCCATCTATCTGTTTCATCTAAATGCTCCTTAGGGGAAAGTGTAGGGGAAATTATAATACATATTGTTGGAATTGTCAAATGGAAAGCAGTACTATAAGAATTGAAAATTCATTTCGCAAATAAAACGGAAGTATGATATAATTATTCGCAAACACTGAAAAAGACGAGGAAAAAAGATGCACACCATTTTAGAACGCTACCAAAAAACTTTTGCAAAAGATAGAGAAATGTCAGAAGCTGCGAACCATCTGTTTCCTGATGGCGTAACGCACGATGGACGGTACATGTCTCCTTTTCCTGTTTACATCACCCGTGCTGAAGGGTCGAAAAAGTGGGGGCTTGAAGATAGGGAGTTCATCGACTACTGGGCGGGACACGGGGCACTACTTCTCGGACATAATCCGCCGGAAGTCGTGGAAGCCGTAACAACACAAATGCACCGCGGCACACACTACGGTGCATGTCATCCGTTGGAGTTAGAATGGGGTTCGCTCGTGACGCAGTTGATTCCGTCAGCGGAGCGTGTCCGGTTTGTCAGTTCCGGCACGGAAGCAACACTGATGGCAATCCGCCTTGCACGGACCTATACAGGGAAAAATAAAGTGTTGAAATTCGCTGGACATTTCCACGGTTGGCACGACAGCCTCATCTTAGGCGCATATCCACCTTTTGACATGAGCATTCCCGGTATCCCAGAAGAAGTGCGTCGGACAACGCTGCTATGTCCACCGAACGATATTGATGCTGTTGAGACCCAATTGAAAACGGACGAAGACATCGCCTGTGTTATCCTCGAACCAACAGGCGCGTCTTTCGGTACTGTTCCGACAGACGGGACGTTCTTAAAGCAGCTGCGTGAACTGACAGCAGCACACGACGTGTTGTTGATCTTCGATGAAGTTATCACGGGATTCCGGGTCGCACCCGGTGGCGCGCAAGCACATTATAACGTCACGCCAGACATGACAACGCTGGCGAAGATTTTGGCGGGCGGACTCCCCGGCGGCGCGCTTGCTGGCAAAAAGGAGATCCTTGAATTGATCTCCATGAAATCTGAACCCGATGGCTTAAAGATGCCACACCCTGGCACCTTCAACGCGAATCCACTCTCTGCCGCCGCAGGTATAGCGATGCTCAACATCATCAAAACAGGCGAACCGCACAAACAGACGCATCGGACCGCAACACAACTCCGCACAGAACTCAACGCCGTTATTGATGATTATGGACTCGACTGGGTGGTTTATGGTGAATTTTCGGGGATTAGACTGCTCGTAGGACACGGTGAAAAGGATATGCGTGCCTCCGATTTTGATCCATACACGTGGGATTACCGGAAACTGAAGGGGAGCAACGATGCGGACATGTTGATGCGTCTCCGCTGCGGTTTACTACTCAACGGTATTGATCTCGCCAGTAATGGTGGAATGACAATGGCAGCGCATACGGAGGAAGACATCACGGAAACAGTCGCAGCATTTGCCCAGACACTCGAATGGCTGAAAGCGGAAAACGCGTTTTAAATATGGACTCATATAGCACGCCATCAAAAAGGTAAAGGAGATTGAATGAAGACGATTACGTATCGGGACGCGCTCAAGGAAGCACTCGTAGAAGAAATGGAACGCGATGATGCCGTCTTTCTAATGGGTGAAGACATCGCTGAATACGGCGGTGCTTATAAAGTAACAGATGGACTGTTCCAAGATTTTGGGAAGGACCGCATCCGAAACACGCCGATCTCGGAAGCCGCCATCATTGGTACTGCGCTCGGCGCAGCGGTTACAGGGATGCGTCCCGTGGCGGAGTTGATGTATATCGACTTTACAGCCGTCGGCATGGACCAGATTGTGAACCAGGTCGCGAAGATCCGTTATATGGTCGGTGGGCAGCTGGATGTGCCACTCGTAATTCGGACGCAGGGGGGTGCCGGTCGATCCTCCGCAGCGCAGCACGCACAGAGCCTTGAAGCGTGGTTCGTGCATATCCCCGGTCTGCTCGTTGTGATGCCCTCTACACCCTACGATGCCAAAGGGTTACTGAAAACTGCCATCCGAGACGACAATCCGATTATGTTCATTGAACATAAACTTCTCTACACAGAAGAAGGTGATATCCCTGACGAAGAGTATACAATTCCGTTGGGGGTCGCGGATGTCAAACGTGAGGGGGACGATATAACAATTCTCGCAACCTCACGGATGGTCTTGGAGGCGCTCATTGCTGCAGATACGCTTGCTGAGGAAGGTATCTCTGCCGAAATCATCGATCCGAGAACGCTAATGCCGCTCGACAAAGACAGCATCCTCGACTCTGTTCAGAAAACAAATCGACTGCTCATTGCGCACGAGGCTGTCGGTAGGGCTGGTTTCGGTGCAGAGATCGCCGCACTCGTCGTGCGAGAGGCGTTTGACTATCTCGATGCACCGATTGAACGGGTCGCCGCTGCGCCGGTGCCTGTCCCCTTCGCGCCGGTGATGGAAAACTTTGTGATTCCGAACGCGGAACAGATTGCCGATGCCGCACGGAAACTCGTCCGTTACGAGATATAAATAATGACGGATTGCACCCAGTAGGACTTCATCGTAGGTTAGGTTGAATAGTAAGAATGTGTTGGGTTTCACTCTATCTTTGAGTGTATACGACAGTATATTAAATCTGACATGCATTTGGAATATCTACATAACACTTCTCAGTCCTGTTCAACCTAACCTACAGTAAACTGCTCCTACGGAATTTGCGCCCACTTAGTCCGTCTCTGTTTTCTCTAACTTCTGATACGCCAGTGCCAAACCGAAAGCAATCGGTGCCCACAACACCGCCATCACCATAGCCGTAACGGAGTATGCTGTCCCGACAATCGTCCCTACACGCAACTTCACCAATTCAATCACACTCGCACTCCCACCCTTCGAGAAGCGGTATCCAAACGAATCAATCACCTGTTTTGCGCGATAGCGTGAGTCGTACGAGAGCGGCATATAGAATAATTCCTTTCCTGCTCGGAAAATCGAATAATCTAAGGCTTTAAAAATCACGTACGCGGCTGTTCCTGTCCGAAGTGACGGGGAGAGTGTCAGAACAAGGCTACTGACGAAGTGAACGATCGGAATGCCGAGATGAATATAACGCAGGGCAACAAACCTAAGCGCGAGTGGAACAACCACCAATTGCAAAATACCAGCGGCAAGTCCGAGATTCCCATACACCGCACCGTAAAATGCCGTACGCATATCCTTATCCGGTCTTTCCAGTTCTGCCAATAAATTGAACCGAAGATCCAATACAGTGGACACCACTTGCGTGCTTATAATCAACACACCGATAAAGACCAGATACTTGGAACGAAAGAACGTTTTTATACCAATATGCCCAAGCCTACCACCCGCCTCTTCTTCGTTGGGTTTGGGTTCACCACCAAACCTGTAAGCCATTACACCGAGAACCGCTGTCGGTACGAGAGACCCGGCTGTGAACAGCAATAACGCCTCAGTGCCTAACACAGTTGCCAATTTACTCACAAGGGTCCCACCGAGGAACGAACCGAGAGACGCGACAGCGCAGAAGGGTCCATTAATTCGCTTCGCCTGCTCAGTCGTTAGGACACTGTTCACGAACGACCAAAATTGCTCAATGACGATCACAATATACGCTTCGCGGAACACATAGATAATCGCCGCAGCGAAATGCATGCCGCGGGAAAGCGCAGTGTAACACCAGAGGATTAAAACGGCAGAAAAAAGCGAGGTCACCACCAAAGCACGTGTCGCGCCTTGCCACGAAAGCAAACGTCCGTAACCATAGAGCAGCACGATCATACTCGGTGGGATCGCCATCATACCGCGTGGGAGGTTTTCTGCACCATAAGCATCAACAAATAACGAAGTGGACACGGAACGGATAAACTCGTAACCGAATAGCACAAAACAGGCGGCACTACTGATTGAAATAGCAGCGAAAATAAGGCGTCGTGGAAACATTATGTAGGATTATCCCTTCAAGAAATTTCTTTACCGTTCTGGAATGCTATCCTGATCTGGACGCGGGTTGTGAACCCAATGCCCACTCGGATCTTTTCCTCTGGCAACAATCGCGCGTTGATTCCAATTGTTTGAGGCGCGGACCTCAGGGGGCACGAACCGCATCGTCAACCCACAACGCCGTCGATCTGAAGTGTTCGGTTCAGAACCGTGTAATAATAGGTCTGAATGCAGAGACATCTGCCCGGCTTTCATTTCAAATGGAAAAGGCGCGTCTCCATATTCCGTAGCACCATGCACCGTCTGACCCAGCACATTCTTTTCCTCGGCAGTACTTGGTTCAAATGCGATTTGTCCATGCAAATGCGATTTCGGAATAACAGTCATCGCACCGTTCTCGATCTCAGCATCATCAATCGCGAGCCATACGGTGACAGTCTTGCTTGGAGAGAGGGGCCAATAGGAAGCATCCTGATGCCAACTCACCTGCTTTACATCACCCGGCATCTTACAGAAGTAGTGCGTTCCCCAACAGATGAGCGTTTCACCCAGTAGATCTTGCACATAATCCAGAATTCTGCCTTCGGTAATCAGATCGTGAATACCGGGGCAGGTGGTATGCCATCCGTTGATGGAGTAGCTATTCATCCCCGCCGCTAACGCCTTTTCCATGAGCTGATCGAAATAGGCGCGGTGTTCCGCCATCTCCGCTTCGGAAAAGACATCTAACGGTGAAATAAAACCTCTCTCGTTGAAGTGCTCAATTTGGACATGTGTTAGGGTCGATGGATTATCGTTTTCGACCGGAAAAAACTGAAGCGTTCGATTGAGTTCCGGCATTGCATCCGTAATCGGCATCAGAAGATCCTCGTTTCTTTGCATGGGTCAGAAGTTTATAGTTTGGGTATGATACCAAATTTGGTCTCGGCTGTCAATTCTGTTTTGCTGGCTCGCTAAAGGCTATACTAAAGGAAGTAATATTTCGTCCGTTCCGCTTTTTCCATGCGATCCGAGCGCGTTCGATACCAGCGGAAATGCTCATAATGGGCAGCGTAATGCTCGCCATCTCGACTGTCGTTGTAACTCAAAAACAACATTCGCCGAGCACTGTCCGATGTATTGGCTGCCGCTGCATGTGGCGTAAAACAGGTAAAGATTGCTATATCTCCCGGTTCTAACTCAACATAGACGCGCGCCTCATTCGTGAGTCGTTCAGGATCAATTTGGGTTTTGTCAAGCGAACCCGGTTCATGTAAAAATCCTTGATGATGCCCCGTCCACAGTTCTGTGCATCCGTTTTCTTTCGTGCTTGCATCAAGCGCAATCGAAACGGTAAGGAGACTGTGTGGAAATCCCTGCCACCAATTATAATCCTGATGAAGCCCATTACCGTGGCTGTCTGGCGGTTTAAAGATGAGTTTATCTTTGAACAGTACCGCCTCATAGCCATCATACAAACATGCCAACCGATCCATAATCCGTCTATCTCGGACGAGTGCAGAAAACAGCGGCGAGATACTTACAAACGGATCAATCTTCCACGGCTGATCGTCCGCTAACATCTCGAAGCGGAGATTATATTTCGGTTCAAGCTGAAATTCACGACTCAACGAAAGCGCACGATCAACAATCCGTCCTGCCTCTTGACGATAGAACTCCATTTCGACAGGTTGAAATACCTCGCGAAGAATGAGAAATCCTTTTTCCTTATACGCGTTGACTTCAGCAGTATCAAGGGCAAAACGGAGGTGTCGTCGCTGTGGACCGTTCCATTGAGGGGTGCCCATTTCAGATGGACGTTCAACACTTACCATCGTTGTCTCCTATTCGCTACTGAATCCGAAAGTCTGTTTTCAACTGTCCCCAGCACGTCGCAAGTTTGCCATTCGGCTCAACCGCGAAGGCAGGGATATCATCTCCGTCAATGACCAGATTGTCGTAATGGACATGTGCCTCATACGAAATAAAACCGATGCGTCCACTGTCCCGAAATTTCGCATCATCGTCTCCTTCAAACAAGAGGTCATCATCGACAAAACATTGATAATTCTGACCTTCTGCAATAACCTTAAGCCGATAGGTTTCCCCAACTTCAGGGTCAACGGGTAAAGGGGTTACAATGTGCTCAAATTTATTTTCTCTCCATCGGGAGAATTGGCATTTATGCTGGTCTGTGCGAATCCAGAATCGCATGCCGTTGTCGCCATCCGTATCAGCACGGATTAACACACCTGCTGCATTCACATTCACATTCTTCACCAAAGTCACATCTACCTCAAGGGTGTAATCTCCCCAATTTTCATCACCGAACATCGTCTTGGCATATTGTGCGCCAGCGGTTTCGGCATAAGCATCCTTCTCAATCTTCCACTCACCTTTAACAGCGTTCCAACCATCGGGAAGCCCATTGTCGAAATTTTCCTGCCATACCCCTGCTGAAGCAATGGAAGTTAGTATGGCAACCATGAATATAACGGATACTGCATTTGAATAACGCATCGGTTCCTCCAAGGCTATGAAATTACAATCCTGCAAATCCTAAAATCCGGTAAATCCTGACTCAGACAACTAACACCAACAGCCAAAGTGCCAACAATTATATCTAAACTCAACGGATACGTCAATTGAAAACGGCATTCTTCTGCGAAATGTCGACTTATTTTAGGCAACAGACAGAAAACTGGACACTCAATGACGCTGGCTCACACGAAAATTCAACTTGACATTTAGCGGGAATAAGTTTATATTAATGCACACAGTGTATTCACAAATAAGTTGTCTATCCCCTTTGTACAAACAGACATACCCACAGAGACCTACCGATTAGAAAAACACGTAAGAAAATGGACGAAAAACGAGCAAGTGGACGCTACTATACTCGCGGAAACCCGTTTCAGTTGGAACCGTTCCAGACATGGGCAAAGGCATCCAATCTGGAACAACAGGTCGCTTTAGAACCCTTTGCGGGTGCTAAAGACATCCCACAGTTGATTGACGCAGCACATCTGCGATGCCGCAATTGGTCATTTTTTGATATTGAGCCGGGCGCAGAAGGAATTGTGCAACGTGACACGCTTGAGGACTTTCCTAAAGGATTCAATGTTTGCATTACCAATCCACCGTGGTTAGCACGCAATTCCGCCACGCGGCGCGGCTTACCTTTCCCAGAAGCAACCCGCTACGATGACCTTTACAAATACGCACTTGAGCAGTGCTTGACGCACTGTGGATGGGTCGCAGCAATTATTCCAGAGGCGTTCATTCGGAGTGGGCTGTTCCTACAAAGGTTGCACGATTTCATCTCCTTAGTCCCACAAACACAAGATAAAACGACGCAAGAAAATAAAATAAGAGACACCTCCTATATGTTTGAAGATACCGAACATCCAGTAGGTCTCGCCCTGTTTACGCCGCACGTAACAGCGGACGTTAGCATCTGGCGTAACAATCAGTTCCTCGGTGGACTCCGCGAACTGCGGACACACCTACCCCAATCTTCCAACAACCGTAGCATTGTGTTCAATGACCCAAACGGAAACCTTGGACTCATCGCTATAGACAATACCGTCTCTGCTTCTATACGTTTTTGCCCACCAGAAGAACTAAAAGACTACCCTATCCGTGTCCATTGCCGTTCCATTACAAAAATCGGCGTGCCGTGGCATGTGGATATAGACCTGCTCAATGCGCGCTTGGCAACAATCCGCGAGAAAACCCATGACGTTTTCCTGACAGCCTTCAAGGGTATACGCAGCGATGGGCACTATCGACGACGCTTGGATTGGGCATTGTCGCGTGCTATTGTTGATATGGAGTAAAAGAATGAACACCCAAAAACTGGTCTGCACACTTCTATTGATAACCCTTATTACTTCTGCCGGATGCGTACCCGGTGATGGCAAACATACAACAGAGAAACCCGCTGGATTTTTCTGGGGCATCTGGCACGGATGGATCGCACCAATCTCACTGATATGGGGAATTTTTAATCCAGATATCCGGGTCTATGAACTCCAAAACACAGGGTGGTGGTACGACCTTGGGTTCTACATCGCTATTATCAGTGGCTTCGGCGGTATCTCCTTTACGCGGCGCAAACGTAAAAAGACCGTAGTGCAAACGAGCAGCAATTCTGATTAAAAACACTAAAGCCGCGGAGAAGATGTGATGAAAACTTTTGAAAATCGAGGTCCTTTGGGAGGATACAGCTGAGGGATACTATGTTGTGTTCGATCATCGAAGAATCCTGCACCTCGGACAGAAACAGAGATACTCGCGAACCTCACGATTCGGAGTTACGTTATTCCTGTGGTCCAAGAACCCTCACAAGTCATAATTGATAATGGAGGAATCTAATTAGTGAAAGTCTTAGTCATCGGTGGGACGGGCAACATTAGCCGTGGGATTGTTGCAGCGTTGCAAAGCCGAAACCATGAAGTCGTTCTATTCAACCGCGGACAACATAGGGATGCCCCGCCTCCAAATGTCCGCGTCATTCACGGTGACCGAAAGGATTGCGAGGATTTTGAGGCGAAAGTCGGTGGGGAAAATTGGGACGCTGTCATCGATATGATTAGTTTCAACGCAGACGATGCTGCTTCCGCACTGCGAGCATGTCAGGGACGCGTCGGACACTTCGTCCACTGCTCAACGGTGATGACCTACGGACCACCGTTCGCTGGTATCAACCTTTCAGAGAGTGCGTCGTTGCAAGGGACATCAGGCTATGGACTCGGCAAAATCGAGGCGGATAACCTCCTCTTAGAGGCACACGCAAGTGATGGATTCCCTGTAACCATTTTCAAGCCATCCTATACACACGGACCCGGTATGAATCTCCTCCGACAGGTCGGTGGCGACGGCAGTTGGATCGACCGGTTGCGGAAGGGGAAACCGATCCTCTCCGCAGGCGATGGATTAAATTATTTTCAATTCCTGTCATCTCGAGACGCAGGTTTTGCGTTTACAGATGTACTCGGCAAATCTGATTGCTTCGGTGAAATATACAATACCGTCCATCCGCAAGCGAGAACATGGGACGAATGGCACCGTGCAGCGGCGGAGGCACTCGGTGTTGACATAGAGATTGTGCATGTGTCGCAAGAGACACTCATCGCAATGTCACCGGAACGATTCAGCGGATTACGCGGTAACTTCGGGCATACGCAAATCTTCAGTCACGAGAAATTAGCGGCAGTGCTACCCGAATTCAGTCCACAAGTTCCAGTTACAGAAAGTGTCGCAGAAAACATCGCGTGGATGGACAGACACAATCTGATTCCAGATAGCGATGCAGACGATTTGGAAGATCAAGTTATTGAGGCAGTTCGCAATTTACCCCGTATCCGATAATGCAGAGGTGAAACATGGTACAAATCAAATCAGCATTAGATTCAGAAAGACTCGACCTTGTTGAACACGACCTGCGTGAAGTCGGTTTTCACGTTATCGAAAACGTGATTACTCCCGAAGAGGCAGACGAAGCGCGCGAGGTGATCTGGAAATTAGTTGAAGAGGATATTGCCAACGGATACGACCACAGTTATGGAGATGGCAAAATCCGACGCGTCTGGGCGATCGTTGGAAAATCGCCCATCTTCCGCTATTTTATCCAGCACCCGACCGTCGTATCCGTGTGGAAACGGATGCTCGGTGAAGATGTTATCGCTTCCACATTTACGGCAAACATCGTTGGACCCGGCGCACCCGCAGGGGGTTGGCATATTGACTATCCATATTGGGCAATGCAATCCCCTTTTCCGTCCGGCTCACTAACAGGGCAAACGGTGTGGATGTTAGACGATTTCACAGAAGAAAACGGCGCAACAGCGTGTATCTCAGAATCACACAAAACGCTGCGTCGTCCCGAATTGGGAGAAGCTGAGGGACTTGAAATGAGTATTGCTGTCGCACCGAAAGGTTCAATTATGTTCACGAACGGTGCGATCTGGCATCAGTCTCGGGCGAATCTAACGGATACACCGCGCGTCGGCTTGCTCGGTATGTATAACCGTTCCGTCATCTATCCACAGGAGGATATGCCTCGGCAGTTGACCGATGAGGAACTGGCAGGCGAAAGCGATGTGCTCAAGCAGCTATTAGGCAGAAATATCCAGTTTCGGGACCCAGATCACGGACAGAATTGGCACCGTACGGACAGCGGTTTTCGCCAAGTATAACGGATAATACTGGTCGGTTTCGTCAAATGTTTCATCAGTTTCAAATTCAAGGAGGATTTTTATGCCGATTGTCTCTCATGATGTTTTGAGAAAGTTTGTCTATGATATATATCGGGGTGCCGGTGGTATAGAGGAAGACGCGCGTATCGTCAGCGATCACGTCGTCGATTCTAACCTTGCCGGACACGATTCACACGGTGTTATCAACGCTCCAAACTATATCGGTGGCATGGCAGGCGGTCCCGCCAGAGATAAAATGGAGATTGTCAGGGAAAGCGGTGCAGCTACCGTTATCAACGCCAACGGCGCACTCGGCATGGTTGCCGCACGCAAAGCGATGGAAATGGCTGTTGAAAAAGCAGAAAGCTGCACCATCGGGGCAGTCGGCTTGCATCGGTGTGGACACGCCGGACGAATGGGTGAATATCCACCGATCGCCGCACGTGCCGGTATGATTGGGATCGTCCTGCTGAATGGTGGTGGACGATTTATGCATCCACACGGTGGTACTTCCCGGAGACTACCACCAAACCCAATTGCCATCTCGGTCCCACGTCAAGGAGGCGAGCCGCTCCTCCTCGACATGACGCTCAGCGTCGTCGCAGGCGGGAAATTGCTCGTCCAGACTGCCCGCGGTGAACCTATCCCAGAAGGATGGATGATAGATACCGAAGGCAAACCGCTCACAGATCCGAACGCGTTTCGTGAACGTCCAGAGGATACAGCCGTTATGCCTCTCGGCGGTTTTCAGTTTGGGCATAAAGGGTTCGGGCTGGGTGTGATGATAGATGCTATCGCCGGTGGACTCTCTTGGGCAGGATGTAGCCGTGAAGCACCAACACGCGGTGCAAGCGGCATTGTGATGTTTGCGATTAAAATCGAGGATTTCATTGACTTAGCAGATTACGAACAGGAAATTGCCTATCTTGTAGAGTGGGTGAAATCATCTGCTCGGTTGCCGGGTATTGAGGAAATCTATGTACCTGGAGAATTCGAGGAACGGAGCCGTGCGAAACGGCTGCAAGAAGGAATACCCATCGAGGAGCCAACATGGAACCGGCTCGTCGAAGCAGCAGAACGTTTCGACGTTGCAATACCCATATAGAACTCGGCACACACCGTGTGCCGTAAACATAACAACAGGAGAGAAAAATGAGAATCTGTAGTTTGTTTATCTTACTCATCGGCATCACGGGGTGTGCTGTATTGAATCAACCCGTTATTGAGATTGACGTGTCCCATCTTACCTGTGAATCTAACCCGGAATTTGTAGATGGAAATCTGGAGACGGAGGGTACATTCGCAGTGAATGGATTTGTCCGCAAAGCCTATCACATGTTCGGGGGCGAGAGCAGGCGGCTTGCCTATTCACAACGGCGCTATATAACGCAGGTTGAAGGGAATCGCCGGACAGAAGCCATTATCAAACTGGACACACCCACCTATATCACCTATGTAGAAGTCTACCCCGCATCAAGGGTTATCCCAAACTTTGCAATGATGACGACGACCGACGACCCGCCACGTTTTGATGTCGCTTTCGAGCGAGTATCCGACAAACAGCATAAAGATATAGAAGGACTGACCCCCGTACGCTATCGCATTGAACGAGATGTTCTATATCTGCGGATGAGTGCAGACGGGATTGAAGACAAACAGAATTCTGCCCGAACCACAAACTCAGGTGTTGAGATTCCACTAAAAGGGGCTTCAATCCGTGAAGTCAAATTTTACGGTCGTCAGACCCCTTAACAGGAAAGGATCCGGAAAATGAACATACGAATGTTTAGTATCCCATTGCTTCTGATAGTCGGTGTTATGGGATGTGCGATGCTGCAAGAGCCACCACTGACCGAAATACCGGCTTCGCGGCTCTTCTGCGCACAAAATCCTGAGATGGTGGATGGTGACTTATCAACGGTCAGCACCTTTGCTGCAAAGGGAACCATCAAAAAAGAGTATGTGACAAACAAAGGATACGAGCCTCGGAAGTATCAGAGTCGCGTGAAAGGCAGTCTCAAAACGGAAACATTGATTAAACTGGACGCACCCACCTATATTAAGTATATCGAAGTCCACCCAGCATCAACCATCCCCAATCTCGCTTTGGATGTAACCGCTGAAGAGAAATCGCCGAAGTGGACAATTTCATTTACAGCTGTGGAAGATAAACGTTCCGAAAAAGTGGAAGGTACACTGCCAGTGAGATTCCAGATTGAACGGGAAGTCCTCTATTTGCGATTGACAGCCAATGCAATGGAAGATATAGACAATGTGTCCCATGGCACAGAAATAGGTGAACTGCAGATTCCGCTCAAGGGCGCATCAATCCGCGAAGTTAAATTTTATGAACGACAGTAAAAAATCCACTTGACTTTTGTTGCAAGATTCTGTACAATAAAAACAGTTGAACAGGATGGACGCAAACGGTTTCCGCTGGCATTGCTCGAAATCTTGACAGCAAAAGAAACAACTTTGCGTAAGGTCTGAAATTTGACTTTTTTTTGCAATTAGGTTAATTTAGACAGAACAAACAAGGCGAAACTCACAGGTTTCCCCTCTAAAAAAATCTGGAGGATTAGAATCCTATTGGAAAAACAAGAATCGAAGGGTGTTCCCATACAGAGCAACGCTGAAGTGCAAGCCCTCTTTGGGCAAAGTGATGCCTTCCTAAAAATGATCGAAGATGGGTTTGATGTGCGCGTTGTTTTGAAAAGTGACAGCATCGCTGTCATCGGTGAAAACGTTACAGAAGTCAATCAGGTAACAACGGTTCTCGAATCGCTACTTCACCGCATCCGGAAAGGAGAACAACTTCAAGCAACCGATGTTAGCTACGTAATTCGCGCATCGGATACGGGTGAACAAGACATCCCAAGTGGAATCGGTGCCGAGTCCATTCCAGTATTCTCAAAACGTGGTGTCATCCGTCCCAAAACCGCTGGGCAGAAAAGGTACGTTGAAGCGATCAAAGACAACGACCTTGTTTTCGGCATCGGACCCGCCGGTACAGGCAAAACCTACCTTGCCATGGCTATGGCTGTTTCCGCGCTCAAAAGCGGACAGGTAAGTCGAATCATTTTGACGCGTCCTGCCGTTGAAGCCGGTGAACGTCTCGGTTTTTTACCCGGTGACATTGCAGATAAGGTGCATCCATACCTACGTCCTTTATATGACGCACTCTACGATATGATGCCACCAGAAACACTCGACAAATACATCGAGCGGAACGTCATTGAGGTCGCACCCATCGCATTTATGCGAGGCAGAACCCTTAACAATTCGTTTGTTGTCCTCGATGAAGCACAAAACGCGACGATTGAACAGATGAAGATGTTCCTGACCCGTCTCGGTTTTGATTCAAAAGCTGTGGTTACAGGCGACATCACACAGACTGACCTTCCAACACATAAAGTTTCAGGACTCGCAGATGCACAAGAAGTGCTTTCGGGAATCAATGGAATCCAGTTCATCTATTTTTCCAAGGTTGATGTCGTCCGGCATGAATTGGTGCAACGCATTGTCGAGGCTTATGAGCAAGCATCACCGCACAACACAAAACGGAATAATGGCGCAGGTCCACCGGATGTGTCCACTGAAGAAGGATAGCCGTTTTGATTCGTGTTACCAATACGAGTAGCAACACCACCTTTGATGTAGAAGTGGTTTACAGCGCGGTGCGTGCAACATTGAAAGCACATGACGCAGAAGCGTGCGAAGTCAGTGTCCTCTTGACAAATGATAATGACATAAGGAACCTCAATCGCGACTATCGAAAAATCGATGAACCGACCGATGTACTGGCGTTTGCGATGCGCGAGGGTGAAGATAACAGTCTGAATCCGAACCTGCTCGGAGATCTCGTTATATCTCTCGAAACTGCAGCGCGACAAGCCGCAACAGCCAATGAGGGACTCAGTGTAACCTCCAGCAGTATTGAAACCGAGGTCGCGATGCTTACAATACACGGGGCACTACATTTACTCGGATATGACCATCAAACACAAGACGAAGCGACAACCATGTTTGAGAAACAGAAAGCCATCTTCTGTCTATTACAGGTACCGTAGCGCGATTATCCACCGGCTTCTGAACGCCACAAAGTTGGTCCGTTATAAGGAGCGTGATTTTACGTTTGGACGACCTAAACCTAATCATCAAACTCGTTAGTTTAGGCATACTTTTAATTCTCAGTGCGCTGTTTTCAGCTGCAGAAGCGTTGCTTGCCCGATTAACGCGGGACGATATTCTCAAGTTTGCCGAGGAAGGCGGGAAACGCTACGAACTCTTAACCTCGCTGCTGCGCAATCCACGCCGCTATTCGCTGACCATCATCACTGCAAAAACGATCTTGATAGTGGTAAGCGTTATAGTATTCATGACGTTTTGGAAAGACCAACACCCGTTATATCCAGTGGCAAATGCAGCACTTGCAGTCGCATGTTTTGTCATCCTCACCGAATTGTTCCCTAAAAACTATGTACAGGGCAGCACAGGCGAAGCAACCATCCGAGCACTCAGCGTTCTCCGCGTGATTTACTGGGGTGGGTTCGTTGTTTTAATTCCACTGAATTTCCTTGCGAATCTCATTGTCCGCGTCTTCGGGGGCAAGGTTACCTCAGCCCAAGACAGCCTTGTATCTCCAGAGGTTTTAGAGACACTCGACAACGTCGCCGATAGCCAAGAAATATTAGAGCCTGACGACCGAGAAATGATCGCTCGGATTTTAGATTTACCAGACAAAGTCGTCCGAGAAATTATGGTCGCGCGAACCGATATGGTCTGTCTCGAAGCCAATACACCCGCCACTGAGGTGCTACAGACAACGATTACCTGCCGACACACGCGTATTCCCATCTACGAAGAAACCATCGACCGCATCGTCGGAATTTTGCACGTTAAAGACATGCTGGATTGCTGGGCGAAAGACAAGCCGATCAATCTAAGAGAACTCATCGTTGATCGGAGCCCTTTCTTCACACCGGAAAGTAAAAATATTTCCGAACTCTTCCGGGAACTTCGGGCACATAAACAGCATATCGCGATCGTTGTGGACGAATACGGCGGCACTGCTGGGATAGTGACGCTGGAAAACATCATCGAAGAAATTGTGGGCGAAATCCAAGATGAAGATGAAATAGACGAACAGGATGACTACATCCAGATGGATACCAACACCTATTCGGTTGATGCAAGGCTAAATCTTATCGACTTGAACGAAAGACTCGGCACAGAACTTGAAGCGGAAAACATTGATACAATCGGCGGGTTCGTCGTTGATCACCTCGGGCGCGTGCCTGAACGAGGCTACACATTTACCTTCCGCGGTATCCGCTTCACCATATTCGAGGCAGATGAACGACGTATCCACAGGATTCATATCCAGATGCCGGATATCGACACCAGTAATTCGTCTTAGAAATCAAAAATCATAAGTAACAACTCCACAAGCATCCTCTCTCACAAAAGAAATAGGATTCAGATCAGTCGAAGTCGATAAAAAATCGGGATTAATTTGACAAAGCCCATCAGAGAAGGTATAATTAAACATACAGAACGGGGCGTAGCGCAGCCCGGCTAGCGCGCCTGCTTCGGGAGCAGGAGGTCGGAGGTTCAAATCCTCTCGCCCCGATTCCATTTCTTCAATTAGTTAGTACGCGTCCACACAGAAAACCCAAAACGCGTCTACACCTAAAAACATGGCAGCCCAAAAAACCCAAGCGATTGTGATTCGCACCTTCCCGCTTAAAGAATTCCACAAAATAATTACCTTCTACACGCCTGACTTCGGGAAGGTCAAAGCGGTCGCCTACGGCGTGAAAAGCCCGAAAAGCAAACTTGGCGGGAGTTTAGAGCTCCTCAACCACGGAACGCTTATCTTCCAACACCGAGAAAACCGAGAATTACAGAACATTACCGACTTCAATCTGATTGACGGATTTGATACAATCCGCTCCGATTTCACGCGCATTACCTACGGCTGCTATTTCGCCGAACTCGTAGATAGCATCGCATCAGAAGGCATCGCTAACCCTGAAATTTTCGATCTCCTCCGAACCACCTATCAATTTTTAGTCGATGTGGACGACGTTCCATTGCTCGCAAGAGGGTTTGAAATTAAATTTCTGGACTGCGCAGGCTACGGACCCGAACTTTCGCGCTGTGTACACTGCGGTTCAGGTGTAAATGGCGCAGGAACAGAGAAATTCGGCATCGAGTTCAGTGTCCGGTACGGTGGTGTCCTTTGCGGCGATTGCAAAAACCGAGACGGTGCTGCCTTTACAATCGCACCGGGCAGTCGTGAGTTGTTAAAGATGCTTCGGAAATCCGAATGGGATCGGTTCAACCGAATCCGCGCCTCCACCCGCAATCATAAGGAACTTAAACGCGCCCTCGGCAGTTTCATTGAATATCATACCGAACGAAACCTAAAAAGCCTTAGATTCATTGAGAATGTGTTAGGTTAGATCTTCGCATGACTTTCTCATTTAATTTATTTTTTTCCATTTAACACTACGGTGTCTGAGTCTATATACTTGGCTATTCAAGCATTGAAAAAGAGGAAACGTACTTATGAAAAAACATAATATACTGAAAAAAGCGGTGCTATTCGCGCTAATTATAGTAGGTATGGCGATGGTAGGCATTCAAGGAGTACCTGCTGCGATCACCGGAAAAATTTCTGGTGTCATCACCACTGAAGCGACAAACGAACCGCTGGCAAATGTCACAGTAACAATCGTCGGAACAAGCAGCACCGCAACGACAAACGATGCTGGCTACTATGTGATGACCAACATCCCACCCGGCGGCTACAACGTAAAAGTTGAATTGACCGGTTACGTCTCCGAAACGGTGGAAGGTGCGAAAGTACTCGCTGGACTTACCACAACCTTAGACTTCGCCTTGAAAACCTCTGAGGTTGTTACGCTCGAAGGGATAACGGTAACAGCCACCAAGCCCCTGATTAAGAAAGATGTTACACAAACCGCAAGAATCATCGAATCAGAGGATATTGAGGCGATGCCCCGCGATACGGTAAACGGCATCCTACAAACCCTCCCCGGCGTTGCTGTGCTGAACTCGACCGGTACAGCCCATGTCCGCGGTGGCAGATCAATGGAGATTAGATACCTTATTGACGGTATTCCAATCAATAACCCGATCAGCAGAAGTTTGGGCTTAAGCATCGGCACGAATTCCCTTGAGCAGATGGAAGTCATCACGGGTGGATTCAACGCCGAACACGGCGACGCGCAATCCGGTATCGTTAATCTCATCACGAAAGTTGGAACGAACAAATTCTCCGGTAGAATCCGATACCGAGTTGGGCAGTGGGGAACACACCACGGGGACGCGTTATACGGTCCATGGCTCGATCCGGATAATGGATTTCGACCCGTTGCAATTGAACCCTTCAGAGGTATCTTTTTCGGTCAACCTTACGATTATCAAACGCCGTATCGTGGGCAAGATGTCACAGTCGCAGAGTTGGCAGAACAAGAAGGCGATGAAAAAGTCGTCTTTACAGAGATTTACCCCGGCGTGTATGCCGACAGGACAGAAAACCCACTTCAACCCGTGATAGATTCGGAAACAGGTGAGCCACAGATAAATGAAGAGACGGGCGAAGTTATCATGACACGCCAACCTTACAAGGATGCCGACGGCACTGTTATTGACTATGAAAAGAAACAGGTTACCTTGTTGGACGGTTACATCGTGGATCTGGAGCAGTACAGCGGATTGTTCAACGATACGAAAAAGTACGACCTGTCTCCGAGCCATATCGGCGAATTTGCGCTTAGCGGTCCGATATGGGGAAATCGATTAACGTTCGCCGCCTCCAGCCAGATAAGTCGGAATAACAGTTTTTTTCCCAATAGTGGTGGAACGGGATATATCTTTCAGGGAAAGTTGAAGTTTGAAGTAACACCCAGTATCAAACTCACCGCGAGCGGACTTTTCAATCGCGGAGAAAGCCACTCCTATGGGGGTTCTCTACGCTTTTGGCCCAGTGCTGCGCCAGTGTCGAACTCGGACGCTCGGAATATATCCGTGAGACTCTCACATAATATTAATTCGGGAACCTTTTACACCTTGACGCTTGGTCAATTCCGGCGGGTATCTGAAAGCAGTCAACCCGGAAAATGGTGGGATCCGTCCACTAAAAAGTTTGTTGAGGGTGATCCGAAAGTGTGGGATCCGTTGGAGAAGGCATTTGACGAAAACGCTTGGGACCCTGAAAAATCTTTTGCGCAGAACCAAGAAGAAGGGAGAATCAGAAATCCCCCCCAACAAGCATACAACGATACCACCTACTTCGTTGCTGGAGACAACAATTCTTGGGGTTCCAGCGATGCAACAACCTCAATATTGAGAGCGGATTTTGCCAGCCAAGTTACGGCGAACCATCAAATCCAGACAGGTGTTGAATTCTTGGGACACGATCTCTATAATCTCAGCACAACAAATTATGGAAGTTCCAACCTCTATATGGAGTATTATGAAGTTCAACCTCACTCCATAAGTGCGTATGTGCAAGACAAGATGGAATACGAAGGCATGATTGTCAACGCTGGAGTACGGTATGACCTGTATAATCCAAATGGCAGCTTTCCGAAGGACCCGTTTGATCCATTGGAACTCAACGCCGATGGCACAATCAAGCTGGACAAAAGCACTTATAAAGTCGGGCTACCGATTATTAAAGATCCGGTTGATGCTTCCACTAAGCACATGATCGCGCCACGCCTCGGTATCTCCTTCCCAGTTACCGATCGCTCGAAGTTGCACTTTACGTATGGGCATTACTACCAGATTCCACGCGGTGATGATCTCTACGAAAATCTCAGTTTTGATATGCGGGGCGCAATCCGAAGAAGGGGTAATCCTAATCTGGATCCAGAGAGGACTATCGCTTATGAAGTCGGTATTATACAGCAATTTACCGACGACCTTACAATTGATTTGACCGGATTCACCAAGGATATCAATAAACTCGTTAACAGCGTGCACGTTGATATTACCAACGATTACAGTTACTTCCTTAATAGTGAATTCGACGGCATGCTCCACGGCATCTATGGTCGGGTACAGGGATTTGAACTTACCATTCGCAAGTGGCGTACAGGTGGAAGTCCGGTTTCCGGACTGCTCAGTTACACCTACTCCGTCGCGAAGGGGAAAGGCTCCAGCCGAAATCTGGGCTACCTAACCTACTATCGGCAGCAGCCTGATGTAACGGAAAGCCACCCATTAGCATGGGATCAGCGGCATATCTTCTCCGGGATGCTGGACATTCAATTGCCCTTCGATGCCTCCGTCAACCTGATTGGTAGGTACGGGAGCGGTTTACCTTACACACCTAATCCGAGCTCACCGACCAAACCGGACATCAACTCAAAGCGTTACCCGCCGACCTATAACGTTGACGCGCTTATCAGTAAACGGAGCCGGATTGGTGGGCTGACCTATACCTTCTTTGCGGACATTCGGAACGTCTTCAATACGAAAAATCTGGACGATCTCCTCGATCCGGTGACCTATGACCGTTACGGTATTCCGCTTAGCAGTCGGAAGCATTCACATCCGCTGTCATGGAGTTCTCCACGCTTGATTATGATGGGCGTGAGTTTGGATTTTTAGAAGGAATAACGAATATAAATGCAACTGGAAAAAACAATTCCACTTTCATCTATCTACAACCGAGAGGAAGATTTCTCAGTTGATCTTGCTGATAACCTTGATGAACTCAGAGTCGGAAGTTTTGAGGATCCAGAGACAGAATCCAATGTTGGCACGCGTAGAGCAGACATTGTCGCTGTTGGTGAGGATGGTACACTTGTCGTCGAAAACCAGTTTAGCAAGGCAGATTGGGATCATTGGGGCAGACTTGAGGCTTATGCACGTTTGAAAGAAGCGGATGTGGCTGTCTTGGTGGCTGAAGATTTTGAAGAACTAATGATCGTCACCTGCAATCTCCGCAATGAAGACAGCAAAATTGACTGGTATCTCATCCGAGCACAAGCCAATTCACACAACGAACTGTCTTTTCATCATGTCGTTGGACCTGCGATAGATATCCAAACCGAGAGGAAAGCTGAAGCCGGATATAGTGAATTCTGGGCACCAATCCGTGAGGGGGATGGACTATTTGCAGGAAAACCTGTACTTATACGGAACGATGGTTATATCTCAAAATCTACCCGTGGTGTAGACGTATACCTCCATCTTACCAACCACCAATGCTATATTCGATTATGGATTCAAGGGATAAATAGATTGGAACGCCGAGATAAAGTTAAGGAATTATTTCGAGAATCAAATTACGAATACAAAGATAAAGACACGACGAGGTTCGCGACGTTGATATTTCCTGTCCTTAACAAGGGTAGGAAAGACTCAGAACATTGGCCCGAAATGCGAGAAAAATTGGTCAATATGGGCACCGCTATCTACAATAAAATCAACGAATCTGATCTGTAATGCCGAGCTTAATATGCCGTTTGTTGTTGAACTGTATTTTGACCCCTCAACCGAAGAGCGCATTCGCGGTGCATGGGAAGCCATTGAAGAAGCAGGGATTAGCGATTCTATGCCCAAAGGCGGTTACCGTCCGCATGTATCGCTTGGGGTGTGCGACCATCTTGAAACAGATTCACTCGTACAGGAACTTACGACCTTTGCGGCAAGTATTACACCGTTCCGATTGTCGTTTCCAAACATAGGTATCTTCTCTACATCGGAAGGGGTTGTTTACTTAGGCGTAACGCTCACTGAGCAGTTACTTAATTTACACACAGCATTTCATAAAATCTTCAAAAAGTACGCACAAGAACAACGGGAATATTACACTGTTGGAAGGTGGGTGCCGCACTGCACACTCGCTTTCGGTTTGTCAGAGGAACAGATTGTTGAAGCAGTAACAATTTGTCGGCAAATTACTTTACCAATTTTAGCGGAAGTCAAAGAGATTGGCATGGTGAAAGTTTCTCCTACGAGTTGTCAAACGCTGTACTCGTTTAATCTCAAATTGTAATTTGGAATAAGAACCTTACGGAAACATACAAAAATAACTGACAGAAACAAACTTAATGACGAATTGCGTCCCGAGTATGATGAAACGTTGCTCAAAAATGGCACTCGTGGGAAATATGCGAAGCAATATGCCGCCGGAACGAATATTATCCGTCTTGAACCAGACGTTGCCGCCGCCTTCCCGAACGCGGAGGTTGTTAACAAAGCATTACGATTCGTACGAAAAAAGAAAGATAAGGAGGAATAATTATGTCTAAAACTATTGAAGGGGTATATCGCAACGGTAAAATTGAACTTGCGGAAACACCCAATGACGTGGAGGAAGGTACACGCGTGGTTGTAACTTTTCTTTCGCCTGGTTCTATAGATTTACGAGAACATGGCATTAGTAAAGCACAAGCCGCAGAACTGCGTGCTCGCTTGGCATGCTTTGCCGAGGATTGGGAAAGTCCTGAAATGGATATCTATGACAACTATGATGAGGAAAAAGCGAAACTACAAACGCTGTGATATTGTCTTAGTGCGGTTTCCAGATTCCAATTTACTTTCAACCACAGCACGTCCGGGATTAATCGTTCAAGCTGAGACCCTTCAAACAGGTTTGCCGCAAGTGATTGTAGCGATGCTGACTAGCAAAATCTTTCGTGGTAATCATCCCAGTCGAGTGCCTATCTTACTTTCTACCCTCGAAGGCAAACAATCGGGGTTACTTAGGAATTCAGTAGTGATGACTGACAATCTGGCCACTGTTGCCGAATCAGCAATTGACCGGGTCATTGGTTCAATTCCAATGACCAAAATTGATGCAGCTTTACGCCATACATTAAACCTATAATTATTGGTGAAAACAGGAGTTTGATGATGGATTCTGATTTCTACGTTACGATATTTTCGATTATGGTTCCAATTTGGTTCGGGATTTTCGCGCTCTTTTTCTTTGTGATTGGACTGCGAGGTATCGTTACAAAGCGTCCTTTCTTAATCTCAAATAGGTGGCTGCTGTCGGTGATGTTCACAGGACTTGTACCAGCAATCTTAATACCCGTCTTTCTACCAGGCTCTGATTCTCCGTTTATAATAAAGTGGTTAAATCCTATGATATTTACGCTTCTCCTCGTCATGATGTGTTTTGCCTTGAGGGGTTACGTCGCATACGCAGTTACAGATACGTCATTTCGTGAAGCACTCCTGGCATCTTTACAGAAGCTAGAGTTCCCCTACGAAGAGACGCTTTCCACAATACGGCTTACCTCTGTTGAAGTTGACTTACAAGTATCCGTTCAGTCGTGGATGGGTTCGGGACAGATCAAAGTCAAACAGCGAGGGCACGGTTCGCTTCTTACTGAGATCGCGACTGCAATGAACGAGCATTTCCGAACCTCGGCTGCTGCTACGAATCTAACTGCTTGTATTTTCTTCGTGGTGATGGGCGTACTTATGGTGATTGGTGGAATCGGAATGTCGTTGTTATTTCAACGTATCATGTGAGCATTCAAACTTGTAGAAGACAGAAATGGAACCGAAGAAGAGGTATAAAGGGACACAACTATTTCAGACAGATTTATGACATAAGAGATGAATTTTGCGGGTGCCAACTTCAAAAGCGAATCCACGGTTACAAAAATTATCCTACTTTGCATCCTGATAGCCTCCGGTGCTCTGGTGTTGAGGCATGTCGGACATAGCGGGATCACCTATTGGGATGAAGGGTTCCACGCCGTCGTGGCACGGAATTTGACGAAACATCCGCTCAAATTCACGCTCTACGATCAACCCTGGCTCCCGTATGACTACAAAGGGTGGGGCGAGAACCACATCTGGCTGCATAAACCACCTGTCGCTATGTGGACAATCTGGATCTCGCACCTGATTTTCGGCATTAACACGTTCGCGCTCCGATTGCCATCCGCAATCAGTCTCGTCGTGACGACGTGGTTGACATTTCGGACCGCCGCAGACCTTTTTGACAAACGAGCGGGACTTATTGCAGCGTTCCTTCACGGATTTAACCCGTTTCTCTTTGCGTCCGTCCACGGCTATCGCTATTCGGACCATATCGACATCGCCTTGCTGCTCTGGGTTCAGGTCTCGTGCTGGTTTCTGCTCCGTGCGATTCGGACAGGAAAACGGAGGAATTATATTTTATCTGGTGTTGCGATGGGGATCGCGTATCTCTCAAAAAGCTACCTCGCCTGCATCACCTTCGGTATCGCGCTTGTCGTTTGGTGTGTCGCACGAAGTAAACAGATCTATCGCAAGAGATATTCATCGGATAACAACACACAAAACGAGGAAACAGACGCAAAGATTCGCCTCAGCGACATCGGTGTACAACTTTTGGCGGCAATTGCGACAGTGGCACCTTGGGTTATCTACTGTCTGATTTACTACCGAAAGGAATTCTTATGGGAACATAAACGCGTCCTTGATCACCTGAACACAGATGTTGAAAGCTGGGGCGCGAGTTGGGATCGACCACTGTTTGACTACATGCCGCTGTTCTATCCGGTGTTTTATGCTGCGCTTGTTGCGGCGGTCCTGTGCCTGCTGGTGGTTATGTTCAAACGCTGGAACTTAGCCGAACTTTTCGTATTAGCGTGGGGTATCGGTGTTATCGTTCCACACACACTCGCGGAAACAAAAACGCCATCAGCGACAATGATCGCTGTGCCACCGCTACTCATCTGTTTGGCAGCGGTCATCAGCCGAGCATGGCAACGACGGGATTGGGTTTACACATCAATTTGGTGTGCGGGAATGCTTGTGATTACTATTATCTCCGGCGGACGTACCTTGGTCAAGGGCAGAGATCAGTTTGATGGACTAAAGAGATTCGCGCCCTTTATTGAGACGAATTTCTGGATTGTTGAGCAACTCATTGGATTCGGCGTACTGCTCGCTATTTTCGCTGGCATATATATGTTGGTTCGCCAGTATAATTGGCAAAAGTGGCTATGGCTTGGACTCCGGATCTTCGCACTGCTGATAGCCTTGTTCTATGTAAGAGGTTATTTGGATGCCGCATACAAAGTCACGGAGCGCAACAGCAAAATCCCGCTGTATGAAAAGAGTGGACCCCGTCTCCAAAGTGAGATGCCAGAGAACGCCTGTTTTTTTCTTGACGATGAACGCGTCGGGGCACACTTCGATCTGATGTACTACGCCGATCGGTCAACGTACCAGATTTACAATGTGCACATGAAAGAGCCTCGCGATTTCAAGAACCAAGCCAAAATAGCACGTGAAGCAGGGGCAATTCCCTATCTCTTCTCTGTCAAAGAAACAGCATACAATTATCCGCTGTTCATTGAAGGAGAAATAGATGTTGGAAATGGAAAAACACAACGGTATCGGGTTTATGAAATTACGGAAGTTCACGAATAATAATCATATATCTTCATAGGAGTAATTTATGAAATTATTACGATATACACTATTCCTATCCACAATTCTCACACTCGCCACCCTATCGGCAAGTGCACAAGTGGATTGGAAAGCACTTGACGTAGGTAACCTATCGTCTGCTATTTTTAACACTGGGGTCGTCGGGTATCCGAGCAACCCCACAGCAAACCCGTCAGGATGGTGGCCCGCCGGAACAAACGATTCCTACATCTATGAAGGAGACATCTGGATCGGTGCCAAAAAAGGCGGTGAGGTCGGCGTTTCTGAAGCAGATGGTAGACAAAGCGAAATTTGGCCCACTGATGACGTGCCGGAGGTTATCTCAAACAAACCCGGTGTGACAACAAAAGGGACACCCACGAACCAAGCCATCATGTTCAAATGTTCCGACATGAACCCTGAAGCAAATAAAGATTTGATTCTCGGTTTAGAACTTGAAGTGCATGGATTTCAGTGGAGCTACGCACCGCTTTACGATTTTTTTATTCTTGAGTATAACGTCAAAAATGCTGGTACTGATGTCCTTGAGGATGTATTCATGGCGTTCCGTTACGACGTGGACATCTCCAGCAACGAAACCGGCACCGCAAGCTACTCCGCCGATGACTTCGTGGCACTCGATCAGACACCCGATGCCCTTAACCCGGTGGATCATCCCAACCGTTACCTCTCCTACGGATTCTCCAACGCCTCTGCCCCCGGTTACATCGGTTTACGGGTGCTGGACGCATATATCGGAGAGAATGCAGAGGATCCCGCGGCAAAAATCCCGTTCGCTGCGCACAAACGGATTACGATCTCCACAGACCCAACAACGGACGCAGAGAAGTACGCCCTTATCAGCGTTCCCGGTGTTGAACCTCTTCCCGCAAACTACGATGACCAACGTTTCATTCAATCCTACGGACCCGTCGAAACATTCGCGCCTGGTGAGTCGTTCAACGTCATCATCGCAGTCGCGATCGGTGAGGGACTTGCCGGTTTGCAAGCCTCTGCTGACTGGGCACAGAAACTATATGACGACGGCTATGTTGCCCCCGCACCGCCCCCCTCGCCATTGGTAACCGCCTACCCCGCCGATGGACAGGTGACACTCGTCTGGGAAAGTGAAGGACGCTGGGTTGATAACGGTGTCAACAAAAACATCGAAGAATATGTTGATGTAACTGACCAAGAGAAAATCTTCGAGGGATATCGAGTTTATAGACGTGATGTCTCTTATGATGAATCCACTGGTGATCCGGTCGAAGATTGGACAATGCTGATGGAGTTCGACAGACCGAGCGCAACCGGTAATTTCTTTACAGTGTCACACGTCGGTAAAAAGTCAGATGCCGTCATTGAAAGCATGGGTGATGAACCTTTCTTTGGAAGCTTCTTCAAAAACGCGGTCTACGTCATTAAATTCAATTCAAGTACAAGTTTTGAAGTCGTTAACACCACGCTGTGGGAAGTTATGGCACACAACCCCGCCTTTCCAGCAAATGGGGGTGGATATGTTATCATCAAAGATCCGAATACAGGTGAACCTTATCCGGACGCGACCTATCGTTCCGGTGCCCGAATCTATTTTGGTGGACTCTACGTGCAAATTAGCGATGGACCTTCAGGACCACCCGTTGCTGGCGACATTTTCCAAGTTGTTTCCACGCCGTCGCAGGCACTCGGTGAGGACGCAGGTATCAAAAATTTCCATACCGACGCAGGCTTAACCAACGGACTTGAATACACCTATGCGGTTACCTCGTTTGATACAGGCAATCCAAAAACAGGATTGATCGCAATGGAGAGTAGCCAGATTGAGACAATGGTCCATGTTGTGCCACGTGCGCAGCCCGCCGGATATCGAGAGCCTGCTGCCGAAATAGAACAGCAGGGACAGGGAAGTGTTACCGTCGAACCGATGGTACTCGCACCAAACAAGGTAACAGGACACCAATATAAAATCGTCTGGTCCGGTGCAAAACAGATAGATTCGGCGGCATATATCACAGGTCCTGGGTATCAACCACCTGCTTATGAGATTGTCAATATGACAACCAATGAAACCGTCGTCGAGCAACAGTTTTTTGGCTGGTATGACCCCGAGCATCAAGAAGCCGTTGAAGCCCTTTCGCCGATGTTTGATGGCATCGTTCTGAAGATAACCGGAGCTGATGTGTCCTATGGAACTCCAATGGAAAATCCGATCAACGACGTTAAACTGACGGCGGGCACAGTAACAGATTGGTCAGTAGATATTCAATCCCCCGGCTTTGGTGAGAATACATGGCCCAACGTCTGGTGGTCAACGTATTACCGTCCGCATACATATTCAATCACGTTTACTGACGATACACACGTTAAAGTAGTGGACGAAGACACTGGCGAAGAAATTCAATTCAACGCTGAGCGCGCCGATGGATACGCCATTCTGACAGGTGCAGGTTGGCTTGATACATACAATCCAGCGGAAACACCCGGCTTCTTCCGGATTTTCATTCGAGGCGGATATGTCTTTATAAAAGACCCGAACGGTGAAATCTCCGCAGGTGATGCCTTTACTGTTGAAATGGGTGGTGTCAGCGCACCACAAGACGGCGACGAATTTCTTCTGACAACAAAAGAGGAGACCCTTGCCGCTGAAAACATTGAGGCTGACCTTGGGCGAATTCGTGTGGTACCGAATCCCTATTTTGTCACGAACAGAGCGGTGCTCTCAGAAGGAACGGACAAGATTTTCTTTACGCGTCTCCCACCACGGTGTACCATCCGGATCTATACATTAGCCGGTGAACTCGTCCGGAAACTTGAACATGAAAGTGCTGCTGCTTACCACCCAGATGTTGCTCCAGACGACCGTTCATTACAAGGGGACAAAGGTGGAACAGCATCGTTTGACCTTCTCAACCGCTATAATCAAGCACTCGCAAGCGGAATCTATATCTATCATGTTGAAGCTCGCGACGAGAGTGACACAGTCGTCGGCAACAAAGTCGGTAGATTTGCTATTATTCGATAACACAGAGGAACAGGAGAACTAAATGCGATATACAATTTATGCCCTTTTATTTATTCTTCTTTTATTGCGGGTTGTCCCCGGCTATTCCACAACCAATGTCGGCACAGCCGGTGCCCAGTTTCTGAAAATCGGTCCCGGGGCACGAGTAGACAGCCTCGGTGGTGCGTTTGGTGGACTTGCCAATGACGTAACGAGTATCTACTGGAACCCAGCAGGGATCAGCCAACTCGAAAAAACCAGTTTTTCAGACACGCACACGGTTTGGCTTGCTGACATCCGCTACAACTATTTAGCCTTCGCTACACCAATAAAAAACGTCGGTACCTTGGGGGCAAGCGTCACATTCCTCAATGTCCCTGATACAGAAATCACCACGCTTGCAAAGCCGGATGGCACTGGGCTTTGGTACTCCGCTTATGATACCGCAATCTCAGTGGCGTATGCCAGACAACTTTACGCAAAGGAATCTGGCGTTAACCTCTCCTTCGGCATCAACGCCAAATACATCCACCAACAAATTCATCGGGAGAGTGCCAGAGGTGTAGCAATTGATGTCGGCACACTGTATCATACCGGCTGGCGGAGCTTACGCATTGGGATGTGTTTCTCGAACTTTGGACCGGAGATGCGCTTCAGCGGTCCCAATCTGGCGAGCGGTGCTGAGGTCGCAGGGGATCCGAGGATAGCAGACTATCGTCCTTTTCCAGATACAACAAATCCGGCACGAAAGGCGGCTTTAGAGACTATAGAGTTTCCATTGCCCTCGAATTTTCGGCTCGGTATCGCCTATGATGTCGTTGATTCCGGGGATAACCTTCTTACCCTCGCGCTTGATGCGAACCACCCCAACGACAACAGCGAACGCCTGAACATCGGTATGGAGTACTGGTACAGAAAAATGGCGGCAATCCGTGGGGGCTACAAATTCCGATTAGGAGAAGACCGCGGCGACGATGAAGAAGGACTTACACTCGGCTTGGGCATTCACCTGAACTTCGGTAAAAGAGTCCTTTCCCTCGACTATGCTTATGCCGATTTCGGACACCTACAACAGACCCATCGGGTGAGTTTAGGGTTACAGTTCTAAGTATATGGAAACGGGAGATTAATTATGAAGGGTGTCGCGAGCCGAAAATCGCGGGAGAGAAGAAATGAAAACGCAAACTTTTACGGCAAGTATCACGCAAGAAGACAAATGGTTTATTGCGCAATGCTTAGAAGTGGATGTTTCCAGCCAAGGCAAAAGTGAAGACGAGGCTATTAACAATCTCAGAGAGGCGTTAGAACTCTATTTCGAGCCGCCTCGTCCAACTGTGAGGCCTAAGATCCGCAAATTTGAGGTTAACATCAGTTTCAATGAAACCGTTCCCCTATCGGCAGATTAAACGTAAACTCGAAAAAGCAGGGTTTACTATAGTTCATCAACGCGGCAGTCATGTAAAATTTGTCCGTGAAAGTGAAAATGAAGTTCGGACAGTGATAGTTCCAAATCATCGTGAAATACGAGTTGGAACGTTGCGTACTATTCTACGACACGCGGGGTTAACACCAGATGAATTTGACCGACTTTAACTTTCTCTTGTTATTTTTTTCCTTGAATCCCTCTTATCAGAGAGTTTGTGAACCAGCTGCCCAAGTCCGACTAAAAACCGAATACCTCTGAGCGCGCTGACACCTTTGCTAAAACAGAAGTTATTATGCTATAATAGATATGAATCAATTCACTAACACCTTACTGAGAAGGAGTGGGTAAAAATGGCAAACGAACGCTTGACACTTGAAGAGATGGAACAGAAATACCCAGATGAATGGCTCTTCATCGTGGATTGCGAATACAGCGAGAACACTGAATTGTTGTCGGGGCGTGTTCTTGTCCATAGTCCTGCCCGTTCTGATGTTTATGATGCTTCATCGCGTTACAAAGGTAGCGCAGCGATACATTGTACAAGCAAATTACCGGAAGGCATGGGTTACCTATTGTAATGGGATATATCTCCTTTAACCCTACAGCTAAATCAATCTTTCTTCGCCTCAAAGTCGATAGCATCAACGCCGATCGGACTCGCGATATACTTAAGGACTATTAGGTTTGGATTTTCTCAGGCATTTTGATGTCAACATCTCATTCTCAACCGGAACGATTGAACTCCGCCCACGCTAATCCGGTCTTGAAAAAACATCACTTCCAACAGCAGATTTTGAAAATTTGCAAACCATACCAAAAATATGACAGACAAACCGAATATTGTTTATCTCCTCGCGGATCAGATTCGTGCTTGCTCACTACCCGTATACGGCGATACACAGATTGAAACGCCGCATATCGACCGGCTCGCGCAAGAAGGCACCGTCTTTTCAAACGCAATCGCCACTGCTCCTGTCTGCACGCCTTACCGCTCCATGCTACTCACCGGACGACACCCACAAACGACCGGTCATCTCATCAACTTCGTCAAAACCCGACACGATGAAATCGGACTCGGAGACGTTTTCAGTCGAAACGGCTACCGGACAGCATGGGTCGGTAAATGGCATCTCCACACCGGTTCATTCCCAGAAATCGGCGGACGTGATTACGTCCCTGAAGGGCGCGATCGCCTCGGTTTCCAACATTGGCGCGGCTACAACTTCCACACCGACTATTTCAACGGCACTGTGAACCTCGACAAAGACTGGCGGAACGAAAGATGGGAGGGTTACGAAACCGATGCCCTAAACCGATACGCCTTCCAGTTCATGGACGACATGGATAACGATACGCCGTTCTGCTTGTTTATCTCACCACATCAAGCACACTCCACACCTTACGAGTTTGCCCCACAGGAATACTATGAACGGCTGCCTACTGAACTCCAACTCCCAGAAAACGTGCCCGATTCGGTTAAAGAACAATCGTTAGAAATTTACCGACACTACCTCGCAATGACGCTAACGGTGGACGATATGCTCGGTGAATTGATGGCGTATCTCGAAAGGACGGGACGCGTCGAAAATACACTGCTTGTTTTCGGATCCGACCATGGAACACAAGGCGGTGCACAAGGGATCAATTTCTGGGCGAAGCGAGAACCTTACGAAGAATCCATCAAGGTGCCGTTGATTATGCGACTCCCCGGTGTTTTCGATGGAAACCATCGCACCTGCGACACGCTCACATCCCCTGTCGACCTTTTCCCATCGCTCTGTGGATTATGCGGCATCCAGCCACCTCGAACCGTCGAAGGCTACGATCTATCCGCGTCTTGGCGCGGTGAAACCGATGCCTTTGAACAGAACGGTGTCCTGACAATGAACTTCGGATCCACCTACGATTATCTCATCGATGGTAACGAGTGGCGCGGTGTCCGCACAAAAACGCACAGTTACGCACGCTGGCTCGACGGCAAACGTATGCTCTACAACGTAGAGGCAGATCCGCTGCAGATGAACAACTTAATTGATAAACCCGAAGAAAAAGCGTTGACAGACGAAATGGAGAACACCCTCACAAACCTCATGGATGCCCGCAACGACACACTCCAACCCGCGACCAGTTACACCGACTGGTATGACGTGCAACGCCGCATTGTCCGTAACGCCCACGGCCCCCTCGGCGATCCAGAGGACCAACCCGACTGGTCATTATTGAAATAAGTCATTCTCTGCAGGACGCGTTCACCCAGTACAAGTAGGTGCGGTTTCCTAACCGCACCCGATCTAAAACACGCCTCATCTTCTTTAGGCCGGTAGGGACGATATGTCTATAGCACGTATTAGGAAAAAAAATAAAGTCCTGTAGGGGAAAAATGTGTAGGAAAATGATGTTTAAAATTTATATTCAGGACAAAAGCGGATAGCGGACAATGACTTTGTGAGTGTAGCACTTGAGGCAATTACATCCGACTTAACACTTACCACCAGAATAAATGCTTGATACCCCTGCCGAAATACACGACACCCGCACCGATCTTTTTCGGGAAATAAAATAATATGTCGTGCGTCCGCGTGATAAACCCCGGCATCTCGTCAAAGGTGACTGACCCGCTTACACCAACACTTTTGGTGATGCCTTCTGTCTATGGTCAGATACCCAAATCGGAGTTGTGTCAACAATTGGCAGAACGGGTTACGTCCTTCTGATGTGATATAATTCTTGACCTCTCTGGCAATGATTTGCATATTTTAAGTGTAATACACCCGCCCGGCATTGTCAAATTATGCGTTTTTTCAGAGTAGTATTTTACCGAGAACTGCCGAGAAAGCATGGCTCACCTTGGCTCTCACCTCTTTTTCCGATACACATTTTTAGCGTTTTACTCTGAATACTCTGAAATTCGATCACTTTCCCATAGTTTCACACCGACGGTCCGGTAAATATTTTTCACCGTTCACTTCGCGTTCACATTAAACACTCGGAAAAGTCGAGACATCTTGAAAATCCGTTGCTTAAAGAAATCTATTATGTTACAATAAACGTGAATTAATCAATCCGAATGGAGCGTGCAAAGAAAAACAGATATGACTCTTCAAGAAATAATTTTAGCGTTAGAGAAATTTTGGGCAGACCACGGCTGCATTATCCAACAACCGTGCGATATAGAAGTCGGCGCAGGGACATTCAATCCTGCGACATTTTTGCGATGCCTCGGTCCAGAACCATGGCAGACAGCCTACGTAGAACCCGTCCGTCGTCCAACCGACGGCAGATACGCCGAAAACCCCTTCCGCGTCGGCGCATATTACCAATATCAGGTGATACTGAAACCAGCACCTGAGAACGTACTGCCCCTCTACCTTGAGAGCCTCTATAGCCTCGGTATTTCCGCTCGCAAAAACGACATCCGATTTGTTGAAGACGACTGGGAATCACCAACGCTCGGTGCCTCTGGACTCGGTTGGGAGGTTTGGTGGAACGGTGCAGAAGTAACACAGTTCACCTACTTCCAACAGATGGGAAGCATTGATCTCGATCCGATTTGTGCCGAGATTACCTACGGACTTGAGCGCATCGCACTCTACTTGCAAGATGTCGATGACTTCTTTGACATCCGCTGGAACGAACACGTCAATTACGGCGATGTCCACCGCCAAAGCGAGATAGAATACTCGACTTATAACTTTGAGCATGCAAATGTAGAGATGCTTTTTGATCTGTTCAGCACCTATGAGAAGGAAACTTATGCATGTTTAGATGCGGGATTAGTGCTACCGGCAACTGATCATGTCTTAAAATGCTCACACACCTTTAACATGTTAGATGCCCGCCGTGTTATCAGTGTCACGGAACGGGTGAGTTACATTGAACGCGTGCGACGACTCGCACAGCGGATCGCACGTGCGTACGTTCAACAGCGTGAAGAGATGGAACATCCCCTCATGGGACGCTTCAGCATGGAGGCAACTCCTACCATGGTAGATGCGGTTTCCAATCGCGCCGAAACAGCCCCCACCATGGAAGATGCGGCTTCTAACCGCACTGAAACCGCTGACCTCCTGTTTGAAATCGGTACCGAAGAGATCCCCGCGAGTTATGTACCACCTGTCCTCGAGCAGCTGCACAAGACTGCAGCCGAATCCCTTACGAACCACAGAATCTCGTTTGGTGAAATTGAGACACTTGGCACCCCGCGCCGCCTTACACTCAGTATCAAGGACATAAAGACCCTTCAAGAAAGTCAAGAAACAGAAGTGGTGGGACCCCCAAAACGTATCGCCTACGACGAAAACGACGAACCGACCAAAGCGGCTATCGGCTTCGCGAAGACGCAAGGCGTTGAACTCTCAGCACTCCGTATCGTTAATACCGAGCGTGGAGAGTATGTCGCCGCTTCCAAACTCGAAACTGGTGTCTCAACACAAGAAGTCTTGAAAACACTGTTGACCGAATGGATTGAGGAACTCCGCTTTCCGAAGACGATGCGTTGGGAAACCAAATCCGAAGAACCGCGCGCGTTCGCTCGTTTCGCGCGTCCCATCCGATGGCTCGTGGCATTACTGGGGGATGAGGTCATCAAGTACACTTACGGTGCTGCAGACGCGGGAAGATTAACTTATGGACACCGTTCCTTGTATCCTGAACCGATAACTTTGGTATCTGCCGACTTAAAGGCTTACGTTGAAAACCTGCGTAATGCCGGTGTCATCGCATGTCCAAAAGAGCGTAGGGACACTATCGAAAAACAGGTAAGAGACATTTTAGAATCTGAAAAATGTCTCCCAAAGGTAGATGATGAACTACTGGATACGGTGAACTATCTCGTAGAAAACCCGCAGCCCATCGTCGGCAATTTCAGCGAGTCGCATTTGGAAATACCGCCTGAAGTCCTGATTACCGCGATGAAGAAGCATCAACGTTATTTTCCGATGTGGAAAGATGAGTCTGCCCTTGCCTCGAAATTTATTACCATCTCCAATGGAACAGACGGAAATATCGACGGTGTTCGACATGGGAATGAGCGTGTCCTGCACGCAAGACTCAACGATGCTGAGTTCTTTTATAGCGAAGACCAGAAAACCAGTCTTGCCAATAAAGTTGAACGTCTGGGGGCAGTTGTCTTTCACGCGAAACTCGGCTCACTTTTAGATAAAGCAGATCGCCTAAAGGCATTGGTTAAGTTTATCAGTACAGAATTAAAGTTAGCGGAAACAACTATCCATCATACGGAGCGCGCAGCGTGGCTCTGTAAGGCAGACTTGACGACCCACATGGTCATCGAATTTCCGTCATTGCAGGGAATCACAGGGAGCTACTACGCCCAAAACTCAGGGGAGCCTGAACCCGTCGCCGCCGCTATTGCGGAGCACTACCAACCGCTTGGCGCGGATACACCGCTGCCCGAAACCGAAGTCGGTGCACTTCTTGCCATCGCTGACAAACTCGACACCATTGTCGGATATTTCGGCATAGAAGAACGCCCCACGGGTTCACAAGATCCGTACTCGCTACGACGACATGCCCTCGGCACTATCCGAATCCTTCAAGACCGGAAGTTGCCGCTCTCTTTAGATGCTGTTGTGGAAAAAGCAATTTCCCTTTACACCGTTGAATTAGCCGATGATACAAAAACGAGTGTCCTCGGTTTCATCAAGGAACGCCTACGCGTTATCTTGCAGCAAACACAGCAATACGCTCCCGATCTTGCCGATGCCGTCTTAGCGGTCGGCGATGTTGACATCATCAATATTCTCAAGCGCGCCAGTGTTCTTGCCGAATTTCGCTTGACATCAAATTTTGAGGAAGTATATAATGCACTCAATCGAGTGCTGAGAATTCTACCGCCAAACGCGCCAGAAACTGTAGACACCGCGCTTCTGTGCGACGATGCTGAAAAGCAGCTGTACGCCTGCATCACTGAAGCAGAACCACACTTCCAAGAAAGCATTCAGGAACGTGACTATGCTAAGCTGCTAACGCAACTCGCCACTTTACAACCCACAATAGACACATTCTTTGATGATGTCTTGGTTATGGCAGAAGAACCAGCACTACGCACCAACCGATTGGCACTGTTGAACCGAATCGGACGAAATATCTATGCTGTCGCAGACTTGACGAAAATAGTTGTCAGTCGTCAGGGGGAATAGTTGTCAGCTTTCAGTAACCGTCAGTCATCAGTTAAAGAGAGTTTCTGTGGTGGATACAACAAACGGGACTGCCACAAGGTGACTCTTAACTGAAAACTGACAACCGATAACTGATAACTACTATAGGAGAGAAACATGAACCAACACTTCTTATGTAATACATTGAAAATTTGTATCCATCTCTCACTCATTGTGGCTATTGCCCTCATAACAGGGTGTGGTGAGAAAGAGAATAGGGACATTATCGAAGCGCGAGCCGCTATCGTTCGCGCGGATTATACCGCTGCAGAAGCAGCCGTTCAAAGAACAGACGCTGGAAATCAGGAGGCACAACACCTGAAGGCTTTCCTACAAAACCGAACGCGCACCGAAGCGGAAAGCTGGCATCAAGCGATTGCAGCATCGAACGCTTATCTTGATACATTGACTGCGGACATCCTTGCTATCTCATTACAGGAAGATCCAGATTCTGACGAACTCGATCGACAAGAAAGACTTGTCCGCTCACAACATTCTATCTCTGGACTCTTCGCCATATCGCTTGCGCAAGCCGTCGAAAAACGCGCAGAACTACTCCCTGAACTCGTAGCATACACAGACGCTGCTGTCGTTATAGGACTTTTAGCCGCAGAAAAATGCTATCAACCCGAAGCACGCGCAGCTGTCGCAGACCTCACCGCAAAACTCGGAAATAGGGAAGCAGTTGTTGAACTATTGCGGCAGGCAATACAACATAAGGATACAGCAATACAAAAAGAGGCAATACGCCACCTCGGTGCGATGCGGAACCCCGAACTCATTCCAGTCTTTGAAGAAGTACTCGCCAACATTGGAAACGCACCGGAGGTCGCGTATAGAGCAATCGTCGCCCTTGAGCAATCAATGAGTACGGTCTCCGACCCCACGTCTATTGTGCCCGGACTCCAATTCGCTCTCAGAAACAACAACGCGCAGGTTCGGATGCACGCCGCAAAACTACTCGGAAGCATCCAAGCGGAGAACGCTATCCTCGATCTCATCAGATTGCTCGCAGATCCAAACAGTTATGTCAAAAATACAGCCATAGATGCCCTCAATCGTATCGGGGAACCCGCCACTGCGCCGCTACTTGAAATATTGGACACGAAAGCGCGAAACCTCATCCCTGATGAGGACACCGGCTTCACCACAGAATACCAATACATCGCAAGTGCTTATATTGACGGTTTGTGGATGAAAAAATATAGGATCGGTACCTTATCCGCCGCGATTCAAGCACTCGGGTTGCTCAAATCGGGAGATGGAGTAGAGCCGCTCATAGACGAACTCGCAAACGAAGAGTTGCAAGATAACGCGTTGGCGGCACTCGTCGAAATGCGCGGTGTTGCTGTTCTGCCCATGATTGACGCGCTCAAAAACGGCACAGATGAAATTCGGGTGAAGGTCGCCGATGCGCTCGGACAAATCGGTGACCGGCGCGCAATCGTCCCCCTCATTGAAGCATTGGACAGCGATCCATACAAAGAGGTAAAGGCAACTGCAGCCGTTGGGCTCGGTAATATGCGGGCACGTGGTGAAAACAACAGGGCAGTCACCGCTCTTACGAACGCACTCTCTTATGACGATACCACCGCCACGCAGGCAGCAGAAGCTCTTGGAAAAATCAACGTATCTACAGAAGATGCCGTCCAAAAGTTGATTATCATGGCGATGGACAAACAGATGCGAGAAACTGTGCGTATCGCCGCTATTGAGGCACTCTGGCAACTCAAACCTGAACAAGCGACACAATCAATGCTACTTCTGATGTTCAGTAACGAAACCAGTCCTGTCATACGTTCCAACGCCGTCAAGGTACTGAGCCGAATCCAAGCCCCTGAAAGCATTCCAGTGTTGATCTGGGTATTATCTACACAGTTTGACGAAATCTCAGACTTTCAGCGGCACATGAAACGTGAGTATAAAACGCTTGATGCTCTCCGAACACAGGTCGATTCTTTTCAGATCCAGTGGACTGCTGACTACCCACGTACAAACTATCGGACATGGGGTGAACTCAAACCGATCCCAAGTCTCGTGCGGAGTGAAGTCGCACGTGCACTCGGTATCATCAAAGGGGATACCGTGATAGGACCCCTCGTCCGCGCACTTGAGGACGACGGACGCGCAACGGTGCGACAAAGTGCCGCATGGGCACTCGGTGAAGTCAAGGGTGATGCCACAATTGACCCACTCGTTACTGCTTTGAAGAAAGATAAGCAAGGTGCTGTCCGACAGGAAGCCGCCATTGCCCTTGGGAAAATAAAGGGACAAAAGGTTGTGGACCCGCTGTTAGATGTACTACGTAGCGATAAGTATGAAACAACCCGTTTCCAGGCAGCTGTGGCACTCAGAGAGATTCAAGCCGGGGATAAAGGACTTGTTGACACCGTTAAAAAGGGTTTAGGAAGCTTTGATGATAGATACGAAGTGCAATCTGTTCAAGATCAGGTCATCGGTGCATTAATTAAAGATGGAAACATCCCAACAGCCGAATTTGCGCTCGATGCTCTTAAATCTGCAGATGATGAATGGACGCGATGGGCACTCGTGCATGTCCTCGGCGCGACTGCGAAAAAAGTCGCGGTTGATGCGATGCTCGAAGAATTGAAACATCCGAGCTATGTCGTCCGAAGGCGTGCTGCAGAGTCGTTAGGTGGCTTTAAAGAACGTAAGGCAGTTGACCCCTTAATAGCCATTCTTGAAAACAGAGATGAAATGAAATCTATCCGTGCCGCGGCAGCATTTTCGCTTGGAGCACTTAAAGATGAACGTGCTTCCGTACCACTGCTCACTGCGCTTGAGGACGAAAACGCTGAGATTCGATTGCAAGCAGTGGCTGCCCTTGGGAAACTTAAGGACGCAAAAGCCATTTCTAAACTGATAGCCATGGTTGAAAATCCTTTGGAAACCGATGCAGTCCGTAACACAGCAGTTGCCGTTTTAGGAAACATTGGCAACACCAGTAATACAGAGATCGAAGCTGTACTGCTTCGTGCTTTAGACAGTCGAATCGGAAATATCTCGAAAAACGCTATTATTGCTCTGGGTAAACTCGAAAGCAAAGCGGCGATCCCTAAACTCATTGCTATTTTGGAAGACAAGCGGATAGCTCTGAACGCGAGTACAGCAGTATTAGCGAACGCTTCCGCACGCACAAAAGCCGCAATAGCACTGGGTGAAATTGGAGGCGCACGTGCTGCCGAAGCTGTTGGGAGACGACTCGTTGACGACACTGAATATATTGTCGCCCTTGAGGACGCAGTAAACAGAAAAGCCATCGGTGCAGACGATCTGAAACGGAACTGGAGTTGGGAAGTCTTCGTCAACGCCGCTAAAAAACTGGACCTACCGGCGTTCGTCGCACCAAAAATGGCTGCCCGAGCCGAAGATGATTGGGAAAATCTCGCAGTCAAAAACGCTGCAATGGTCGCCTTAGGTAGATGCAAGACAGATGATGTTACTTTGGATACTTCGCAGCTCAAACAGCGGTTGGCTGATCCAGATGTGGACACCCGAAAAGCCACAGCACTCAGCATCGGGCAAGCTGGAATCAGCGAGCTCATACCAGAACTCGTTCAGATGATGAAGGGTGAAACCGAAGCCGATAAGGATACCCGTCGAGCAGCAACTCAAGGACTTGGCGAATTGGCAGATACGACAACAACCGATGCACTTATCGAAGTGATGAACAACGACGAAAATCACGTGGAGATCCGTCGCGACGCGTCGCGCGCATTAGGCAAGATCGGGACGGACAAGGCAGCCAACGCGTTGATAGAAAAACTGACTGCCCTGTATGAAGCCAAAGTCACAAGAGGCTTCCAACTTGATGCTATCAAGGCACTTGGCGAGGCGAAAAACGCGAACGCAGTGTCTCTCCTTGAATTGATTCTTCAAGACCAGGATGCTGAAATTCACTTCCAAGCAGCAGCAGCACTTTTTGAAATTACAGGCAAAAGCTACGGCTACAACCGAACATAACGTAAAATGGCTATCGGCTGTCGATTATCAGTTAAGAGATGTTTTGTAACAATCCGCCCTAATTTGTAGACTTCAGCAAGCAGTCTATTGTTACAAAGTTTCTCTTTAACTGAAAACTGAAAACCGACAACTACTAAAAAGGAGATTTTTATGGCTTTTTTTGAACTACGACAGTATAGAACGAAACCCGGTCAACGCGAAAACTGGGTGAAATACATGGAAGAAACGATCCTACCCTTCCAGATTTCTAAAGGGATGGTTGTGATTGGTAGTTTTATTGGTGAAGAAGAGGACGACCTTTATGTCTGGATTCGCCGTTTTGAGAGTGAAGCACAGCGAGAACAACTCTATGCAGCGGTTTATGAAGATGACCGGTGGGTAAACGAAATTTCACCGCGCGTCGGCGAACTGATTGACAGAGAACAAATCGTTGTCACACGGCTTGAACCCACTTCGCGCTCGGCACATCAGTAAGACAGAGACTACGGCACACGGCGTGTACCTGCTACCTTTAACGGAGGTGTCTCAATGGGCCCTGAAGAAAAATATCTGTTTGATCTATGGGGATATGTGAATATTGAAGGCATTTTAGGAGACGAAGAACTCGCCGAACTGAATGCCCTTATCGATGCCCAAAACTATCCAGATCCAGTAGACGATGATGTCTATTCACAGAGATTTGGTGGCTTCTTGAATTGGGAGAACGACGCGTTTCGCAAACTCCTCAACCACCCGCGTGTCATGCCATTTTTAGCAGAGATTGTCGGTCCAAAATTTCGGTTGGATCACGTCTACGGCATCTTAATGATAGAGGGTAATCCGGGCGGGACACTCCACGGGGGTGGCACTCCTTATGACCCATCCCAGTACTACGTCTTCCGAAACGATCGGATGTATAACGGCTTAACCGTCGCCTCGTGGGCGTTGACCGATATGCTTCCGGGGCATGGCGGCTTCTGTTGTATCCCCGGCAGCCACAAGAGCAACTATCCGTGCCCACCGCAATTTCGACCGGTGGTAGACAACAAGATTTGTATGGCACCGGTGCATCAAAAAGCGGGCGATGTCGTCATCTTTACAGAGGCGTTGACGCACGGCACGCTCCCGTGGACTGCCTCACATGAACGCCGTTCAATTCTGTTCAAATACTCACCAGGTCACGCCTCATGGGGTCAAGGCAGATATGACAACGAACTCCGCAACTTGATGTCGGACGAGGATCAGAAGTTGATGCTTGAACCGCCTTATGTCGCGAACAGGAAACCGGTGGTGTAAGCGTAGGTCAAATTAACGGAGAGCGTTCCATGCCTCTTTGTTGGCGAGGTTGGGAAACCTCGCACAGCAAAGGAAATACTTATGGACTTTATTGAAGAACTTAATAATCTATCCAGCCGTATACCCGATTACAAAGATAAGGTGAAAGGCGAACAGGCTACGATAGATGCCTTTGTCAAGCCTTTTATACGTGCTTTTGGATATGACGATACTAATCCGACAGAAGTTGTGCCTCAATTTACTGCTGATATTGGCACAAAACAGGGTGAAAAGGTTGACCTTGCTATTCTCAAAAATGGTAAAGCCATCATGCTGATTGAGTGCAAAGATTGGAGTTCAGATCTTCCCAAAGAAGACGTTTCACAACTTTTCCGTTACTTTATAGCCGTTACAGAAGCTCGAATCGGGGTCCTAACCAACGGTGTTCTATATAGGTTTTACACAGATTCGGAAAAACCAAACGTTATGGATACCGAACCTTTTTTTGAATTCAACATGTCCGACATTCAGTCATCTTTGGTCAATGTGCTCGAAAACTTTACCAAAGACAAATTTGATTTGGGTAATGCTCGCTTCATTGCAGTAGACTTAAAGCATCGAGGAGAGATAAAGCAAATTCTAATAGAACAACTGGAAACACCTACAAATGGTTTTGCCAAATTTTTCTACGATGCTATAAAACCGCAGATAGCGAAACAGGATTTCACAGATGTTGTTAAACGCGCATTCAACGAGTTTATAGATGAGCAGAGGCAGAAATCATCTAATGGGAATAGTGAACAAGAGGGCGGAGCACCCAAGGAACGCAAGAAAAAACTTGCAAGACCTACGAACCTTAAAGTTACTATGCCTGATGGGGATGTCATACATCATTATAACGGGAAACAAACCTATATCGAGGTACTTGAGAAGTTAGGTCTGGAAGAAGTCATGCGTGTTCGTCCTAACATCGTATCAACAGAGCAGTTTTCCCTCGCCACTAAAGGGATTAAGCGAGGGAGATTTTGGGTAAGAGGCACGGAAGGATGCAGCACACGTCATAGAAAAGTGGAACTCGAAAAGATTGCTGGTCTACTTGATGTTTCATTGCTTGTAGAAAGAGTTGAGAAAACACCAAAGTCTGGTTGAACCTCGTGTCCTATTTACAAGTTCGTAGGCTAATGAATGCTCTGTCCAGTCTAAACTTTCGGGTATACTATATCCATAAGTGTTGGGTTTCACTGCGTTCAACCCAACCTACGAGTTAGGCTACCTGTAATTTTCAGGTGGACGGAGCACTGACAACTGAAAACCGACAACCGACAGCCACTCTACCAATCCGCGACGCTGCCATCGGTATCATAATAGAACTCACCGCCAAGTTCTTCAGGGTAGGTATCAAGCGTCTGTTCCGCCTCCTTTTCGTCAATCTCAAAGCCGAGTCCGGGCTTTGTTGGCAATTCAATGTGTCCGTCTGTAACGTGCCAATTCTCAGTGAATAGACCGTCACCTAACCCGGCATCAATCTGTTCCTGAATTAGGAAATTAGGTACAACGGCATCAACGTGAAGGGAAGCAGAGAAGGCAACCGGTCCAATCGCACAATGCGGAGCGATGTGCATATAATAAACCTCCGCCATGTTCGCAATCTTTTTCAGTTCAGTAATGCCACCAGTGTGTGAGGTATCGGGCTGTAGGTAAGCGACCGCCTGTTTCTCAAAAATCTCCCGAAATCCCCAACGGGTGAGCAGCCGTTCTCCCGTCGCAATTGGAAATGGCACATGGTCGGATACCAGTTTGAGCGCGTCAACATTTTCTTGTGGAATAGGTTCCTCAACGAACATCGGACGCATCCCTTTAAGTTCATGGCAAATCTCAACAGCCAGCGCGGGTGTCATCTTACCGTGGAAATCGAAGGCGAGTTCAACCTCAGGACCGACCCACTCGCGCATGAGATAGGCGCGCTCTACAAATTCATCAATAACCGCAGGAGGTTCATGTCCACGCCATTTGCCACCAGGACCACTCTTAAACGCCGTGTAGCCACCCTTCTGCTGTAAGAATTCAAGGCGTTCTTTCGCAGCGGCTTTGCCTTCGTCCGTTAAATTGCCGATGCCCCAGTGTGCATAAACGCAGATACGGTCTCGCACAGCACCCCCTAAGAGTTCATAGGCAGGCACATCGTAGTATTTACCAGCGATATCCCATAACGCCTGATCAATACCGGACAAGGCAGACATGAGGATATTCCCACCTCGGAAAAAGGCAGAGCGATAAACGTGCTGCCAGTGGTGTTCAATACGTAACGGATCTTTACCAATAAAATAGTCGGCAAGTTCTTCAACAGCCGCCCAAGTACTTTTGGGCTTACCTTCAAGCGTCGTTTCTCCCCATCCAACTATACCGGTGTCCGTTATAATTTTGACAAGGCGCATCCGACGACGTGGATAGAATTGTTCAATAGTCGCAATTTTCATTTTTTAACGATGTCCTCCTGGTCACCGCTCCATTTCATTATGCGGTGGTTTCTGATTAATTCAATCAAAATTGGATTGATGCCGTTTTTGGTTAAAAGAGCACATAGCCTGAAACGAAGTGGAAGGCGGATCTACGGAGAAAGACTTTCAACTTCCAATCCCCCTGACCGAACCGCAAGGAAAATTAAAAAAAGGAAAATTAAAAATATGTCCTCACAACCGAATATTCTCTTTATGATCGCCGATGACCACCGGTGGGATGCCATTGGCGGCATGGGTGACCCAACCGTGAAAACACCAACACTGGATTCACTCATGACACGTGGAACGACTTTCCGCCAAACACACATCATGGGTTCCCTCGTTGGTGCAGTCTGTGTACCAAGCCGTGCTGCTGTCCTTACCAGTGCAAACCTGTTCCGTAGCGGCGGAAACCAGATTAACCCTGATTTGGCAGTTTGGCCACAGGTAATGCGCGAGGCCGGGTATCATACATTTTTTAGCGGCAAATGGCACAACGACCGACAAACGTTTACCAATAGTTTCGATGAAGGTGCTAAGATCTTCTTTGGTGGTATGAGCGACCAATATAAAGTACCCGTTTTCGATTTCGATCCAACAGGAAAATATCCAAATGACGACAGGTACATTGGAGAAAAGTTTTCTACAGAACTGTTTACAGATGCCGCTGTGCAATTTATAGAAAACTATAACGAAACGGATCCATTTTTCCTCTACCTCTCCTTTACTTCACCGCACGATCCGAGAACAGCACCCGGAGAATATGCGACGATGTACCCACCAGAGGATATACCTGTCCCGGAAAACTTCGTTCCAGAACACCCATTCGACAACGGCGAAATGCGTATCCGTGACGAAGTATTGGCACCATTCCCTCGCACCCCTGAAATCGTTCAACAACACATCGCCGATTATTACGGGATGATTACCCACATGGATGCTGAAATGGAGCGCGTGCTCAGTACATTGGAAGCCACCGGACAACTCAATAACACGATCGTCATCTACACCGCCGACCACGGGCTTGCTGTCGGACAACACGGACTGCTCGGCAAACAGAATCTCTACAACCACAGCATTCGCGTGCCATCAATATTCGCGGGACCCGGAGTTCCAGAAGGTGCAACAGTCGATGCGCTGACCTATCTGTACGATGTCTTCCCGACTGTCTGCGACCTGACCGGCGTTGAATGCCCAGACACGACTGAAGGAAAAAGTTTAGTACCACTGATGGAAGGCTGCGTAGATCAGGTACGAGCGACAGTTTTCGCGGCGTATAGAGACATCCATCGCACTATCAGCGATGGACGTTGGAAACTCATCCGCTATTATGTCTCCGAAGAAACCGGTAAAGGTACGGATTATATCCAATTTTTCGATTTAGCAGAGGATCCTTGGGAGACGACAAACCTTGCCGATTTGCCCGAACACACCGATCGCATCCGCTCACTCGCTGCGGATATGCAAATGTGGCAAATCGAGACGGGCGATTTCTTGAAAGACACACCGGTATTGTTACAGTAGTAAGCGCACTCCGCTGTGCTGTAATCCAATTGGAAGAAAAGAAGGATATTCCTTCTTTTCTTCTACTCCTAACCCCTCACACCACTATGACCAATAACAATCAATCGTGCCGCTTGCTCTGCCGTGTCAGCGATCAACCGTGACGCGTCTCCGACGGCATCTTCCAGAGACATCGGCTCTTGGACGATCCCTAACATCGCATCAATGCCTGCTTCATAAACCGCCTCAGCCCCCTCAGCGATGCCACCAGCAATCGCAATGACAGGGATATTATGTACCTTCGCGACCTTCGCAACACCGACAGGTGTTTTTCCAAACGCTGTCTGAAAATCCAATTGCCCTTCACCGGTAAAAACGATGGATGCTCCTTTCACCCGTTCTTCAAGGTTAACGGCATCAATCATAATATCAACGCCGAGCTGCAATTCCGCGTTGAGAAACGCCATCAACCCTGCGCCCAACCCACCAGCCGCGCCCGCGCCCGGAACATCATTGAAGGATTTTTCGAGAGTCCGCGTCAAGACCGAGTCAAAATGCGCAAGATGATGATCTAAGGTTTCAATCATCTCAGGCGTGGCACCCTTCTGCGGTCCATAAACGTGCGATGCGCCATCGGGACCGGTTAAAGGGTTGTTGACATCACAAGCGACGACAGTTTCGGTCTCAGCAATAGCGGGATGCAAGCCCGTTATATCTATAGACGCTAACTGTCCAAGCCCCGCACCACCGCGCCGAATCTGCGCGCCGTCGGCATCCAGCAATCGTACACCGAGTGCCTCCGCCATTCCGGCACCACCGTCGTTCGTAGCACTACCACCGATACCGATGATTAAGCGTCTGCATCCCGCTTCCAGAGCAGCATGGATAAGTTGTCCAGTGCCGTAGGTCGTCGTGCACAGTGGATTACGTTTATCTGCTGGAACAAGCGTGAGACCGGAGGCAGATGCCATCTCAATGACAGCGGTTTCTCCACCTGCCAGGATACCGAATCGCGCTTCAACCTCGTTTTCGAGGGGCGCAACCACACGATGTGTTTGAATATGTCCACCGGTGGCATCAACGAGCGATTGCACCGTTCCTTCGCCACCGTCCGCCATCGGAATTTTTTCAATAACGGCATTGGGAAACACGCGACGGAGTCCCTGCTCGATCGCATACGCGGCTTCGAGCGCACTGACGCTCCCCTTGAATGAATCAGGTGCAACTACAATTTTCATAGCCGACAGTCTATCACAAGCACCGCGATTTGTCAAATTCAGTTCTTCAGCAAGACGGATCGCCGAATCCCGAGGCCCTACCTAAAATCAAGTACTAAATGGATTTGAAAAAATGAAAAATTGCTTGACATCCGATGCGATTCTATGTCAAAATCTAAAATAACCTTGGAGGTAATAAAAATGAGTTGGCAACTGAAAACAACTGTCTCTGATGAGCAGGTCGAATTTTACAACGAAAATGGGTATCTCACATTCGGACGTATCTTCACGAAAGAAGAACTGGATACACTCCGAGACTATGTGGACGAGATGATTGAGAATCTGCCGGAAGGTAGACGTCCAGAACAGATGGATGTACCGCATTTCGAGCATCCCTTTTTGTTCAAATACCTGACGCATCCACGCGTGTTGAAAGTCATCGAAAGGTTTATCGGACCGGATATTGTCCTCTGGTCAAGCCATTTCATCAGCAAGCGGGAACACGATGGCATGGCAGTCCCATGGCACCAAGACGGTGTTTACTGGGGTAAGTCTCTTGACCCGATGCACGTTATCACGATGTGGCTGGCAGTGGATGAATCGAAGGTTGAAAACGGCTGTATGCGCGTCATCGCTGGCAGCCACAGATCACGAGACCGTCGCTACGAAGAGGTTGACCGCACAAATAATCTCTTCGGGAGCGAAGTTGTGGAAGCAGATTTAGATACATCAAAAGCGGTTAACTTGGAATTGGAAGTCGGGGAATGCCATTTTCACGATGCGTGGACCATCCACAACTCCAGTCCGAACGTCTCACAGAAACGTCGGTGTGGCTACACAATGCGCTACATGCCTGCGAATGTCCGTTATCCGGGTGCGGAGTGGCGCCGTGCACACTATATCTACTTACTGCAAGGCGAAGATAGGACAGACGGTTTTAATACCTACACACCTGTCCCAGAATTCTAACGGCGGAACCGAACCGCAAGGAATAATTAAAAAATGCGTTCCTATTTTGACGTACACTGTCACATTGGCATGACGGTATCACGCGCGCCGACTGTGGGTCAGAGTGTCGGACGATGTCTGGCGCGGATGGCTTCGGCAAATGTTATTGGTGCCATTCCGTGTCCAACAGGTGGCTCCCCACAGGCACGTGGCGTATTGGATACACGTGCGCAACACGAGACAATCGCCAAGGCATGTAGACTCTATCCAGAACGCTTCCCGATTGGACTTGGGATGGCAGAAGTTCGACACGAGCAGGCAGGCTGTGACGAATTAGACAGAGCCATGCAGGAAGACGGGCTCGTCGGATTTATGTGTCATCCAGGTCTCTCTGGACATTCACTCGGTGGTGAACTCTACGGATTCTTGGAAGTGGTAGCGATGCACAATGGGCTATGTCTGCTCCATCAGGCAGGCTCCACTCAAAATATTGCCGCTTACGCGCGAAGGTTCCCGTCAATAACGTTTATCATCGGGCATGTTTCGATGAACAAAGCGGGACATCTCGATGCTATCAAGCAGTGTGGAAAACAGGAGAATGTCTGGTTTGATGTCGCGCAGAAACCGGAAGGCGCAGATGCGAGTTGGGATCTCGTGCATCTCGTCAACAATCTTAGCAAGGATAGAATTATGTTCGGCAGCGATCTACCCTATTACGATTTTCGGCTCGTTCAAGCACAGATCGAATCCGCACAGATTGACGATCAAACGAAGGAACAAATCGCCTACCAGAACGCAGTCCGATTGGTTCAACAGTTCCGCGCAGACTGGGTGCCAACGCTAACACCGATAACGCCACCGCAAGTCTATTCTGAGTCCGAGATGTGGGACGCGAACGGCGCAAGATTACGCTAACCGGTAGGAGCGATCTCCGAATCGCGATGCAACAGTTACTTAACAATTTCGACAGCGCGGATCCGACGGTGGAGGACAAAGAGACAGAGGGCTATCAGTGCGATTTGGGTGAGGAGTGCCCAGACCCAATGCATAGCATAGTTGGGGGAATCGCCAAATAGTGCTGTGCCGAGAATGTCGTAGTTTGCCCAAATAGACACTAAAGCGACTTTGCTGGTGCGTGTAATGACTTTGAGGATTTCATAGATAACAGGCGTACCGAACCACACAGCGCAGAAGCCTATTATGGCATAGCGAGAGTTTGAGGTGAGCGATGAAAATACCAACATCAACAGGCTGGAAACGAGGATGATAATTATGGAATAGGCGATGATTGAAAAAGGCATCCAATAATTCTCTTTTAGAAAGGAGGTATCGGTTAACAGCACGTGTTCAAGAAACAGCAAAAGCCCCGGGATCAGCGTAAGGCAGCCAAGCAATATACCCATGACAGCAAATTTCCCTATAAGGTAATCGATCCATGAAATCGGTTTGGATAGATAAAGGGAAAGCGTGTTGTTCTTTAGATCCGTGGCGATTAACCCGGACCCCCCAAAAACAGCAATCAGCGCGATGAAAAGTGAGGCGTTAAATAGGAAATTTCTGAAAAATACACTGTCAATGTTGATCGGAAGCAGGGAACCTGGAAACTGATTAACAATATAGATAATTACGGCGTGAGCCAAGATGTAGATAACAGGCGGAATGGCAACGATGAGCCGGACAATCTTGCGTTGGGCAAGCAGTTTCAGTTCTGCTTTCGCTATAATCCACCACCGTGTATAATGGCTGGGGTTGAGTGTCCCTTCCCAATGTCGGTAGTTTTGTGTGTGAATAGGCATATTTTTTAGTAGTTTTTAGTTTTCAGTGGTCAGTTTTCAGTTAAGAGGCTCTCGTTCAACAGAATTATCTTGTAACCAATAACTGACAACCATCTTAATACTTGTAGATGGCGGTTCTTTCTAAGGTATCTGAGAAGGGACCCTGTTTTTCAGTCTGGATTTCAACGGTGATGATCCCTAAAGGCGTATCGCGCTCTGGATCTTCCTCTATTAAGTAGCGTGGAATCTCTGCAGTCATGAGCCGATCCAGTCGATTGAGTTCCTGAGACCAACGGAGATCAATGAGTCGTCCATCGTAGACCTTCTTATGTTGCACCCCATTGCGCATGGAGTAAACCTGGGCACTGGTAGTAAAGTCCGCCTCAGAGATAGTACTCACGCCGACACTTGGGCTGAGAATGCTCTGGTTCCATATCAGCGGTATTCCGTTTTTGTCAACCAGATAAATCCGTAGATCAATCCTGTCAACGCGCGGGTCAGATTGGAGCTGGATGCCCTCAAAATTCTGAATCACACCGCTCCCACATGAAAGCATAGCAAGAACACAAATACCAACGAACGCGATTCTCCGACCTTTTAGTATAAACTTGCGAGGCAAGTTAAAACGAAACACGTTAATTCTCCTCTTTCACATTTTTTTAACGGCATCTCACAGGGTTCCTATAGAAACCCACTTCACCTGTTTATTATACCGCTTTTAGAGGACAGATGTCAATCTAAAATCCACTGTCACTTACCCCCATTTTTTTCTGAAGGTTTGTGGTGAAAGGTTTTCGTTATTAAAAGTGTGAGAAACTCAGTGAGTTTATGATAAAATACCTCCTTACAGCACCTGTTTGTAAAGCGACTTCACAAAACATGTAAGGAGGTATTTTATGAAAAAGAGATACCCAAAACGGGTAAATCCACAACCCATGATAACACGTTTTCAAGAAATATTCAAATCTGTTGGTCTGAAAAAACCGATTTTCCGGAATCTGTTGTTCGTCTTGATAGCGATCAGTGTTGCGCGAACGTTTCGAATCAATGAGATTGCGTTGCGCTTGCCGATTGTTGTTGCCCGGGAGAAATCTAAGCAGAAAAGGTTTCTGCGTTTTCTTGAAACCCCGTTGCCTATTGATGCGCTCAAGAGAGCCTGGTTCGTGTCGGTTGTAAGTTGGTTTTCCAAGGATGGCAATGCCCATCTGTATTTGCTCGTAGATGAGACGAAACTCATTGCTGGGTGGCAAGCCGTTGTGGTTGCGATTGCGTTTCGGCATCGTGCGATCCCTGTGTTCTGGTTCATCTACAGTGACGCACAAATTCGCGAGGGTATCTATAAGAGTCATAACGAGATCATCCAATACTTCTGTGCCTATGTTTATCAAGAGGCATTAGGTGTGGTGTCGAAGCAGAGCCAACGTCCTGTTCTGGTCTTTGATCGTGGTTTTGCGCGTGCGCGATACGTCATCAAGTTTCTCAAGGAGCGGGATATCCCGTTAGTGATGCGTGTCCCGAGGCATGTCGGTATTATGCTCGACGGAAGTCTGAAGAAACTTGATGACTTGGAAGCTGGCTGGTATCCGCATATCCTTTATCAGACGCACGAGCAGATACCGCTCCAACTCTATATCATCAGAGATGAAACCTTCAAAGACCCGATGTATCTTATCTCAAATCGCCTGCGTGGCCATCAGATACATCACTGCTACAAACGCCGCATGCAGATTGAACACGGTTTCCGAGATATAAAGTCGTGCTTCGGATTTGGAAAACTCGTCTTGAAAAAACCAACACAAGCCCGTCTTGATGTCCTTTGGTTGTCTGCCTGTCTATCTTATGGATTGCTTTTTATCAGTTATGAGAAGGTTGCCTCTACACATTGGCAGAAGGCACATAATGGTAATCACAGAAAAGGTTTTTCTGTGATTACCATTATCAAACGTGTTCTCACTGACTTATGGAACCAACACTTTCTTATCTCCTTTTTCACCGAGATACGCCCCAGAGGAGATCCACTGGTTTCCGAGACCCGTGGAAACTGACTGCTTTTCTCACATACAAACCTGACGGTATCAACTACAATCTACACTCGAAAAAAAATGGGGGTAAGTGACAAAATCCACTTTGTATCTTTTCCCAAAAGTGATATAATGATAACCATGGCAACTACTAAAGTCTTAATCGGTTCAGAAAACAGGGTAAAAATTGAGAGCGCGAGGCAGAGTTTTTCAAAATTTTTCAACCCCCTGGACATTCACAAATTACGCGTTGATTCCGGTGTTTCCGCCCAACCCATCAATGAAGAGGTATTCACAGGTGCCAAGAACCGAGCAGAACACGCCAAGCGCATCAACGATGAACAGCTCCTCAATGCCAACTTCTTTGTCGGCATCGAAGGTGGAATCCTTCAGCTGCACAAGAGATGGTTCCAATTTACCGTCATCTATATATTAGACTCACAACACCGAGACAGTTTCAGCACGACCGGTCTGTATGAACTACCCAACTGGATTGTCGAGAAACTTTTGACAGGAATCGAACTAAGCGATATTATTGACGAACTCGCCAAAGATACCAACACAAAAGAGAAACAGAGTGCCAGCGGATTCTTGACAAACGGAGAAGTGGACAGACGGCAAAATTACACACAGGCGATAACGTTTGCCTTAATTCCTTTTCTTCAGGACAACCTCTATTTTCAGAAAGAGTAGATTGGATTTCGCCATATAAAACTTCGGAGGAACCCCATGAAAGCTGCAGTATTATATGAAACCGACACGCATTTAAAAATCGAAGAGTTTGACCTACCGCGTCCAAGGGCAAATCAGGTGCGGGTGCGATTGGTCGCCAGTGGTGTCTGTCATTCCGATTGGCATGTCGTTAAGGGGGATTGGCACTTCGTCAGGTTACCTGTTATCCTGGGGCATGAAGGGGCTGGTGTTGTAGAAGAGATCGGAAGCGATGTAACGCAAGTGCAAGTCGGCGATCATGTTATCCTTTCATGGAAACGGAATTGTGGATACTGTGAGATGTGTCAGAAGGGATATCCGAATTTGTGTACACTTCCCGCCGACGGGTCAGGTAAACCGGCTATAAAATCGAGCGGACGAGAGATTGATCAGATGTCTGGATTAGGGACATTCGGCACTGAAACACTCGTCCCACAAGACGCAGTTGTTCCTATTGATAAGGACATGCCGTTTGCCCAAGCCGCGCTCATCGGATGTGGCGTGATGACGGGTGTCGGTGCGGCTATCAACACGGCACAAGTCGCCCCCGGCAGTTCAGTCGCTGTTTTCGGATGCGGTGGGGTCGGACTCAATTGCATCCAAGGTGCCGCCCTCTCTGGCGGCGAACCGATTATCGCCGTCGATGTGCTGGACAATAAACTTCAACTCGGTAGGCAGTTCGGTGCCACGCATACCGTTAACGCCTCCAAAGGGGATCCGGTAGAACAGATTAAGGAGATTACTAACGGACGTGGTGTCCACTACGCGTTTGAGGCAATCGGGTTGATCGGTGAAACATTCCGGCAAGCAATTCTCTGCACACGGAGCAGAGGCGTAACGGTCTTCGTCGGACATGCCCCGGAGAACACGCCTGTCGAATTCGACGCACGGATGCTGATGCCGGAGAAAATGGTTATCGGTTCGATGTATGGAACCGCGCGACCACATGTGGACTTTCCACGCTTAGTCTCACTCTATAAAGGGGGACAACTTAAACTGGACGAACTCGTCACACGCACCTATCCCTTGGAAGGGATTAATGACGCATTTGAGGCTCTGGCAAGGGGTGAAGTCGCACGGAGTGTGCTGGATTTAACTTAGGCAAGGCTATTCAAGAATACGCGCCATACGCTCGCGAATCCACGCTTTGTGCTCAGGATGTGTGTGAATATAGAAGGTGCCGGTTTGGATAGCGTTATAGACACGCTCCGCTACTTCTGCTGGTGACATTCCCGCCTCGATCTCAGCGCGAACATTCCGTGAACCGCCGATAGTTTCTTGACGCGGGAGTGTTTCCATTTCTGTATTTTGCAATGTGTCTGGACGGTTTCGGACAGAATCCAGAATTCCTGTGCGGACCCAACCCGGGCAAAGCACATGCACCTGAATATCCGCGCCCTTCTGTGCCAATTCATCAGCAAGCGTCTCCGACAACACCACGACTCCGTGTTTACTTACTTTATAGATGCCTTCGCCACTCCCACCTACCAAACCCAAGATAGAAGCTGTATTCACAATATGACACGCATCCCCTTGTGTAAGCATACGCGGCACAAATGCTCGGATACCGTGGATCACGCCCCACAAGTTAACGCCCAATACCCATTCCCAATCAGCAAGGGTATGCTCCCAGATAGGACGACTGCAGACAACACCAGCATTGTTGCAGAGGATATGCACCGCCCCGAAAGTCTCCAGCGTCCGCGCTGCAAGGTTTTCAACCTCCGCGGCGTTTGAGACATCCGTCCTGACGGCGAGAACAGTCGCACCGTTAGCTTTTAAGTCCGCTTCAAGTTCGGCTAACGGTGCCTCTTCAATATCAGCGATGACGATCCTCATATCCTCCACTGCAAACCGTTCCGCCAGTCCGCGCCCGATGCCGCTTGCTGCGCCAGTGATAACAGCAACTTTTTGCATGACGTTCAAATCTCCGATTGACGTTGCTGATGATATTCCTCTAACGCACGATTCGTATTCATAATCGTCTCCAATTTTTCGACAAGCGCGTCAAGGACTCCGCCGTGGGTGTGCATTGCTGAGGGGATTCGCGTTTCCATTTCCATACTCAATAACATAGCACACAATCCTAAGATTGGCAACACATTTGTAGGAGGGATCTCCGAATCCCGACTTCCAATCCTAATTCCGCTAAACACTTGAAAAGTGCATCCAAGCAGGCGTATAAGTGAAAGTTGTATCACAGGAGACGATGCCTCACAATGCTTTGGACGCTGACTCGACGGGAAATTCTGAGCAATTTGATGACATTTCGCTTTTTTGTGGCGGTCATCGCATGTCTTTCACTGGTCCTTGCAAGTACCATCGTCCTAACAAACAATTACGCACGGCGACTGGCTCGTTATAACGCAGATGTCATAAAACACCGTCAGAGCAACTTCAGTGCTGAAACTTACTCGTACTTTACGCCAGAATTGGATAAACCACCCAACCCGTTGAGTATTTTCAATCAAGGTCTTGAAAAGCATGCAGCAAGTAGGGTCCAGATTCTCCGTGGTGAGGTGCCATATCTCTGGAAATCCCATCGCAATGCCGACTACGATAATCCGTTTCAACGTCTTCTCGCAGAACTGGATATTGTTTCTATTTTCCAGATTCTTTTGAGCCTATTGGCACTCGTTTTTGCCTACGACGCAATAGCAGGCGAACGCGAGGCTGGCACTTTGCGTCTGATGTTGGCAAATTCAGTGAGTCGTGGTCTAATTCTCTTCTCAAAATATATAGGAGCGATGGTGTGCCTTCTCTTGCCGTTTCTCCTTAGCTTCTTATTTGCACTGGTATTCCAACTCCTCTCCGGGGTTACGCATTACACACTTGATGACTTCGTCCGAATCGGCGGCATCTTTGTAACTTCCCTTGTCTATGTCTCAACTTTTTACTTGATTGGCTTACTCATCTCAAGTGCGACGCGCTACACAGCAACATCACTAATCTGCTCAATCTTCGTATGGATAGTTTTTACGTTCATTTACCCGAACGTAAGCCTCTTCATGGTAAACCGCTTGGTTGATATAGAAGAAAAACTGGAGCAGGCAAATCGCGAAATTGATCAAATTTGGGAACAATTCTATCGGGAGGTAGAAAAACGACGCGACCCGCTTGAAGGAGCAGGATGCAGCAGGTGGCACGGCGGCACTAATGATTCCAGAAACTGCTCTTATATTCCATCAGAGTTTGCGTCGGAAATCCCTGCTGCGAAAGTCTATTACCAATTTTTAGTGCCGTTTCGCATTCGTACGGGAGAAAAAATCTGGTCGGTGCGAAAGCAGGTATTTGTTGAAACCTATACCCGAAAATATGCTGTGGCACGGAATACCCTACGGTTCTCACCCGCTGGACTGTATCAACTCACAACAGAGGCTTGGGCAGGCACGGGATTATTCCGAGCGGAAGATTTCTTTACGCAAGCCAGACAGTACCGCCAAACGGTATTAGACTACCTTTACGACAAAAAGGCGTTCGGTTCCCGATTGTGGTTCGCGAGTGACAGAGGCAAAGTTAGTTGGGACGATATGCCGCGATTTTCCTATCGTCCGCCGAGTGTCTTGGACGATGCAAGCCGTGCTTTGTCCGATTTGTTGATTCTTTTCATTCTTAACCCACTGCTATTTATGATAACCTTCACCGTTTTCAGTAGGGAAGAGGTGTGAGATGCTCTGGCATATCATGAAACGAGAATTATTTGAACAGATGAGTAGTCTCCGCTTCGCGTTCGCTATGTTCCTCACTGTTTTCTTGATGGTTGTCAACGCCTTGTGCCACATCGATGACTATAAAAGGCAACAAGCAGAATATGCGCGTGCGGTTTCGGAGTCCTTGGCAAAACTGGAACAGAATAGCACCAATCTCTATAAACTCGTTTTGAATGGTCCGGGCGAACTCCATAAGAAACCCTCACTGCTCTCTTTCTGTGCACACGGCAGTGAAAACAATCTGCCGAAATTTGCCTCAGGGAAACGCGCAGGCTGGGGAAGGAGTCCGGTTATAGATGAAGAACCCTATAACGTCTCCGGCATCTGGAGACTGAAATACGGCGGGTTCCCACCAGTAAAGGCGACAGATATTTTCCCGACATTCTTAAAAATTGACTGGATCCTCATTATTTCCAATGTCCTCAGTTTCCTCGCTCTTGTTCTTACGTTTGACGCTATTTCTGGTGAAGTGGCGCATGGAACACTTCGATTGACGTTATCCAATTCTGTTGCACGTCGGACAGTGCTCACAGCGAAATTCTTAAGCAGTTTTATCAGTCTTGGTACTGTGTTCATAAGCGGTGTATTGGTTAACCTTCTACTACTACATCTTTCTGGGACACTCCAGTTAAATGCACAAGAATGGAATAGAATCGGTGGTATTTTCGTTGTAGGTTTGGTATATATCTCTGTCTTTATTGCCTTAGGGATCCTCATATCCACGCTCGTTAGCAACGCTTCAACAAGTCTTGTAATTTTGCTGCTGATATGGGTAATTTGGGTTATCCTCGTGCCATCAATGCTTGGCACAATCATGGGTGGCTTGAATCGACCATCAGTCCGTGGCGACCCCAATCCGGCGTATTTCATACGTGACGGGCTTTTAGATCGCTATAAAGCGCGCGGGTTAGATACCGAAGCTCCAACGCGTACCTATCCACCAACACCAGCGACACTGCTCTGGGCAGAGTTTCTAAGCGAGGAGGCGAGAGAAGGGGCAAAGTTAAACAAAACGTACTTAAATGCGCAAACACACCAGATTCAGATTGCAAGAGAATTCAATCGCATTTCACCGACTGCAATTGCACAGTATGCCATTGAATCTCTCGCGGGAACAGGGTTTCAGAGACATCTGAATTTCTTGAAGAACGCCGAGCGTTATGCCGATGAATTCAACAACTTCCTTATCTCTGCCGATCGCGCGGATCCAGACAGCCCACACGTTCCTTTCGTTAGGGAAGGTATGTCTGATAAGCCCGTCTCGTTTGAAAGTATCCCTAAATTTCAGGATCGGGTGCGTTTAGCAAAGGCATTCAAAGGCGCACTTCTGGACCTGACGCTGTTGCTACTATTTTTCACAGTGTTATTTGCAGCGGCGAACGTTTCATTTCAACGCAAGGAGATATAATAACTTGCTTATTCTGAAAGCCGGCGCAGAATATTGTGCGTGATGCGCTCAACCACTGGATCACCACCGGCTAACCCGTGCGACCAATCGGTTGTGGCAGCTGTAAAGACGGTCCCACCTTGTGTATAGATGCCCATCGTTGCGGCACCGGTTCTCCCCCTCTCCCAACGTTCATACCATTCACAGTCATCTGGATGCCAACGGACGGGTGCCGTCGCAAGGATCGTGAAACTTTCAGGGGTGCCATCACGATAGGTCGGGACCGGCAAACCGTCCACAAGGCTCCACTCACACCCGTCGCATTCGTAGCCGACAATGGTATTTTCTCCGCCAAAGGCATCATTTCGCGCGAGATTTGTCCCTTCAAACACCCAATGCTCTGGACGATGAACTGTATATTCCCCAGCACCATCCATAAACTGCCCGTGGCTCAAGTGATAACCGCCTTGAAGGAAACCGACACCGGTCAACTCGTTTTCAGGACGACCCACCAGATAGTGACTCCATAGCGTGCTGAGGGTACTACAATCATCAGTCTTGTAGACTGGATCCTGATTATAGGTCTGTTTCCAGCAGACGAGTGCTCTGCCGTTATCTTCAGAACGCACCTGCCAGCAAACGGAATTCCCACTGAAGAAGGCAGCGTTACCGCCGTTTGCGATAAACGCCTCAAGACTATCGCGCATCGGGGCAGACCAGTATTCATCATGCCCGACACTCAGAACGAGTTTGTAATGCTCCAACATTTCAGGGTGAAATTCCAAATCGGAGTTCGCAGCGTAATCAAGGGTATACCCGTTCTGTTCCGCCCAGACAACAAAAGCCGATTCCCAATTACTGAAGATACCGCGAGTGGGTCGGTTAAATGAGACGCGGTTTCCCTGTATCTTGCTTGCCCCGTGATACCCGTAAAGACTGAAGCCACCCCAGTTGTTGTAAGCGTTATAAGTATTGGTAGAGAGTTGGAGTAGAATAGGCGTATTCGCTCCCGGTTTCGCGGGACGGACAATGAAAAACAGCGTGCTTTCAGCGGTGCGATGGTTCCGATAGACAACGTCACCACCACCGTCTATTGCGCGGAGTGTGCCTTCATAATAACCGCTCTGCCACGTTTCAGGGACTTCAAGCGTAAAGATAGGGGACCACCCACATCCCTGCGATGACGCATCCGCGGGAATCGGTTGTGCTTCACCCGGAAGTTCCGCTTGACGCCAGACGACCTCGCGCGTCGCACCGATACGAGCAATCTCAAGTGAATAGTTTTCTGCACTCGTCGAGATGTGGAACGCAATCTCCTCACCGGGTGCATAACTGAGTTGGTGGGTATATCCATCAATATACAACGGTCTGATCCGGTTTTCGGTTTGCGTTAAGGTTGCCATAGATATTCTCCTTTGATGCGTAGCCTATTATTTTCTGGGCGGGAAATCCCATCAAGCTTATTTTTGACTCTTTTTGTCAAATATGCTATTATTTTACTATCTTTTTTGCTTTTGTCATCTTAATTCTCAAAACCGTCCAAACTTTAGAGTGAAGCAATGAAAAATACATATAAACAAGTAAACCCACTATCACCTGAACAGATGGATCAGTGGGAAAATGACGGATACTTACTACTGAAAAACGTTGTTCCGAAATCTGCCATCAACGGTGTGCGGGATAGTTTTGCTCTCGTCGTAGATGGCATAATTCGCGAGTTGAAAGAGGATGGGATTATCGAAGATGAAGGGGCCGAACTCCCTTTTGAAACGCGATTCGTGCAAGTCGCTGGTGAGCATGCCAACCGCTTCGGTCGTTCTTGGCGTAACCAAGTTGCGACATCTGAAATTTTCGAGCTGCACCACGCACCGCGCCTCGTGGATGCAATCGGGCAACTCACAGGTACAGATGTTATCGGACATCCCGTTTTTAACGCGCGTCCGAAACTCCCCGGTCAGCAATTGACCGTCGTCCCGTGGCATCAGGATAGCGGCTACTTCGGTACAGTCAGCGAAACCTCGCTTATTCCGACCGCATGGATACCGCTGGTGCCAGTCGATGAGGCAAACGGCTGTCTACAAGTGGTTGCAGGCTCACATCAATTAGGGGTCGTCAACCATCACACAGAAGAACGGGAAGGGAAGTTTCTTGAGGTAATGGACGAACTCATCGAGGACTCTCGTGTCGTGACGTGTCCCATGGAATTAGGGGATGCCTTAGTGTTCCACAATTTGACGCTCCACCGATCGCTACCGCACACCACCAGCACGGACATTCGTTGGGCAATTGACATCCGCTATCTCCGTGACGGCGACCATCCAGGCACCATTTATTGGCAGGATCCCGATTTCAAGTGGGTCATCCGTAGCGAAACACAACCCGTGACACCCTTCACGCAATGGGTCGAAATGTGGTAACACCCGCAATATAACAGCAGCTAACACTAAAACAACAGTCTACTATAGCGTATGAAACGTGTGCCTTTCCAAACTTTATGTGATGAATTTTATCGCGTGCTCACGACAGTCGGGCTTGCCGACGAGCGAGCGATGTTATGTGCACGGCTATTCGCTGAAAACCAGCGCGACGGCGTGTACTCCCATGGACTCAATCGTTTTCCCGGATTCGTTGCTGGACTGGAGAGCAAACAGATCGATTTCCGTGCGCAACCAGAGAAAACCGAGGGTTTTGGTGCGTTAGAACGGTGGGATGGTAAGATGGGAATAGGACTTGTCAACGCGCACTTCTGCATGCAACGGGCAACGGAACTCGCTGCAGTCCACGGCATTGGATGCGTTGGGCTTTCAAATACAAATCACTGGATGCGCGGCGGTGCTTACGCACTACAAGCCGCGGAAGCCGGATACATCGGGATATGTTGGACCAACACGACACGACTCATGCCGCCGTGGGGTTCTACCGAAAAAAAGATTGGAAACAATCCGATGGCGATTGGCATTCCAAGAGAAGCAGGGCATATTCTGCTGGACATGGCGATGAGTCAGTATTCAAACGGCAAATTGGAAGTGCTAAAGCTGCAAGGGAAACAATTACCGCTACCGGGCGGATACGACACCAAAGGAGAACTAACGATTGAACCCGGAGAAATTCTTGACTCTTCAAGGGCACTCCCTATCGGTTACTGGAAAGGGTCTGGGTTAGCTTTGGTGCTCGACACGATGGCATCCGTTATATCCGGTGGACAAGCGACACACGAAATTGGAAAGCAAGGCTCGGAATACGCCGTCTCTCAGGTATATATTGCGATTCATGCCACCGGAATGATGGGACAAGCAGCGTTAGACGAAACGGTGGCGGCAATCATTGACGATTTCCACACGGCGACCCCGTTAGATGAAAATGAGAGTGTCAGGTATCCGGGAGAAGGCATGCTACGGACACGACAGGAAAGCCTTGAAAAGGGGGTCCTTGTGGATGAGGCGCAATGGCAGGCGTTATTAGACATGACCATCTCTTAAAATTAGTCTCAGGTGTGTAACTTGGAAAGAAGTGGAAAGCCAATATACGTAAAAGAACACTCAAACATAAACCTAACCGAACCGCAAGGAAAATTAAAAAGATATTTTTGGTTGCACTCTTTTTCCATCAGCGTATAATACACTTTAACACAAAACCCGCATACGTCCTAAATTAGCACACACAAACTGGATTCAGGAGAAACTCATGACATTACGGGCAGGAATTGTCGGTTGTGGCGGGATTAGCCGGAGCCACGCGGGCGCACACGCGAACTTAGAGGGAGTCGATCTCGTTGCGATGTGCGACATAAACTGTGATGCGCTCAACGCCCGCGCCGATGAATACGATGTTTCAAACCGATACACCGACTATGAAGAGATGTTCGCACGCGAAGCATTGGATATCGTGAGCGTGTGTACGCATGCCCCCTTACATGCACCGATAGCGATTGCAGCCGCAAAAGCAGGCATCCATGTTTTATGCGAGAAGCCGTTGTCCGTTGATTTAGAAACGGCGGATCAGATGTTCGCGGCATGTCGTGAAGCGGGCGTGCACTTGGCAGTCAGCCATCAATTCCGATTCACACCACTCTTTCGGCACGCGAAATCCGTGATTAACGAAGGTAAAATCGGTGAACTCCGTTCAATTCGCGAAGTCGGCAAAGGACGCGAAGCAGGATTCGAGTTAATGGAGATGGGTGTACACTATTTTGATGAGATGGATTTCTTTTTGGACGGTATTTCTTGGATCCAGGCACATATCACATATCAGGGGCACGATGTAACAGATCCAGACATCATGCACAGCAGCGAGTTGTGTAAAACGGATCGACGCGACAACGGCATCGTTGCCGGAGACACAATGCTCGTGCACATCGGAGGTGGAAACGGTGCCTACGGTATCATGGAACTCTATTGCCGCGAACCGAGACACGGGTGGATGATGGGACCACACCTGCTCGGTTCGGAGGGGCAATTGATGATAAAACCGAATCCAGACACGGGTATAGATGAAATGTGGTACTGTCCGTTCGATGTCTCGTTTGCAGCACATACACCCGCATGGGAACAAATAGAACTTGACGCATCAGCGTTTCTGATCTCTGGAAAAGCGTGGCAGTCTCGCCACACGATCTGGAGTGCGAAAAATATGCGAGATGCGATTCTTAACAAAAGTCAACCAGAACTCGGTGGACGCAACGCGCTGACTTCGCTTGAGTGTGTGAGCGCAACCTATGTTTCCCATTTCAGTGGAACAAAGGTGCAACTGCCGCTAAAGGAGCGGAGCCATCCGCTTGCAAAACGCCTTAACAGAGGAGCAAAAACCTAAATGAAACTTGCCTTCTTTAATGACTACCAACTCGGTGTAATAACAGAAGACGGAATCGTTGACATTAGTGATGCGTTGAGTGGGTTGTCGCCCGACACACCACAAGAACTGATACGAACAGTGATTGAGGACTTTGACAACCTCGGTTCAACAATAGCAGACGCGGCTGAAAACGGAACTGCGATCGCTTTAGACTGCATCAGTCTCAAAGCACCCGTCCCGCGTCCCGGACAACTCGTCTGCCTTGCTGGCAATTATATCGAACCGGACAGTCCCTCCCGCGGAGATTTCAATGCCTTTCTGAAGTCGCCGACCGGTATCATCGCCACAAAGGATACAGTGAAACTCCCAGAAGCAGACGTAACCGTATTTCACTTTGAGCCAGAATTAGCCATTGTGATTGGTAAAACAGCAAAACATCTATCTGAAGAGAACGCCTTAGATTGCATATTTGGTTACACGCAATTTATTGATGTGTCTGCACGAGGATTGCCCGGCGGTTTCTTCTTAGGGAAAAGTTGGCATACGTTTGCACCGATGGGACCAGCACTCGTCACCGCTGACGAAGTAGAGGACGCGAACGCCCTCGGCGTGCAACTCTGGATTAACGACGGTTTGCAACACGATTTCTCCACGAACTCGATGGCACGTTTTATCCCGGAATTGCTCGCAGAGGTAACAAGCGTGGTGACATTAGAACCCGGTGATGTTGTGTCCACAGGAACACACCATGAAGCACTCACCGCAGTTGGCGACGGGGATACGGTAAAACTATCAGTAGAAGGTTTTGGTCCAGAATTAGCAGTCGCCGTTAGCGACCCACTAAAGCGGACAACTTGGCGCGGTTAGGACACTTACAACAGAAAAAAGTGTTGACAACTGTACCAATTTATATGTATAATAGATTAAGGCGTAATTTAGAGGCTTTCCTCTAATCCACGAAATCTTCTTTTAATAGCAAGTTTGGGCTGGCAAACTACGCCACTTTTAATAGCAAGATTTGGCGCGTTACGGAATGAGAACCCTTCTGACCATAAGGAGACTGAATTAATGAAACAACCCAGAAACATAGCCGTGTTGGCTGTCATCACGATCATCTTTGCATGGATGATGGGCTGCGGCGGCTGTAACCCAGAACCGATACCGAGCGGGATGAGCCCCACGCAGGGACCGGAGACCGGTGGGACAACCGTCCAGATTACCGGTGAAAAATTCGACATGAAAAACGGCGTAACCGTGACGTTCGGTGGGAAAAACGCCCAAAGCGTAACTGTTCCGAGTGAAACGCAAATCACGGCAGTGACTCCCGATGGCATGGCGGGGCAATCTGTGTCCGTTGTCGTTACCAATAAAGGGAAACCCGAAGTTCCCGTCACACTTTCACAGCAATTTACTTACACCGACGCAACACCACCAACCGTTACAATGAATGAACCAGCCGATGGCACCATCATATCCGAATACGAAGATTCATTAAATGTAATGAACAGTCTGACGGTCTCGTTCAGTGAACCCATTGACAGTAACAGCGTCTCTGTGGATGTAGCAGTTACGAAAACAGAAGATTCGATGAGTGAACCGATGAACGCAACGTTGTCAGGTACAGTGAGTGGAACCGGTGATTCCGTGACGTTCACATCCGATATGCCGATGCGCGCTGGACGCATGTACACTGTCACTGTTTCCGGTGCCGCTGATATGGCTGGTAATACCCTTGCGAGTTCACACACCTTCAGTTTCAGTATAACGAGTCCTGAAGCGCTCTACAAATACCACGTCCGAGAAGAAGACATTCAAGAAGAAAATGGGGAGGCTGCCCTTAAGCGCATCGCAGCACGTCCTGAGATTTTCGATAACGAAGAGATGTGGACACGACTGGTCGCCGCGAATCAAGACGACTACATTTTCGATCGGACGAGATTGAGCGTAGGACAATTGCTACTAATTCCACGCGGGCGCGCTTGGGGTGACAAGTAAGCAAACTCACAACCGAAATCGAAAAGCCGTGTAGCAGGTACACGGCTTTTTTATTTTTTGAAAGAGGAAACTATGTTTGGTCCGCAAAGAAATTTTGAAAACCGTATTGTTGAACATCGGAGCAACTTAGCAGGCATCAAGCATCTTCACCGATTAAGGTCGCAGTCTGGATCGCTGGCGCGTCCCACCCTGAATCAACCGATCCCCCTCTACATGACAACGTCTGGCGGTATCGCTTACGATTCGGTTTGCTGTTGGATGAATGCAAATGGCGAAGAGACCATATTTGAACTCGTACCGGGAGAATCGGTATGGAGCACACTTGAATGGCGATACGTGCGCCACTGGTACGGACAGATTCCTCCACAATCAAGCAGTACAGTGGTTCGCTACAGAATCGGTGGACGTGTCGTGGGTTCAGAGAGATGGATTTTCGCGGATAACCAAGCACGGGTGTTATCGGAAGCAACTGAATTCGCTATCTTTGTTGATGACTACGGCATGCCGATGTGGGCACGCGAGGCGATTATTTACCACATCTTCTTGGATCGATTTTATCCGGGTGACGGTGTACCATGGAAAAAGCCAACAAATCTTTCCGGTTTTTTCGGAGGAACACTCCGCGGCGCAATTCAGAAACTTGACTACATTCAATCGCTTGGATGCAACGCAATTTGGCTTTCACCCCTTTTTGCAAGCCCATCGCATCACGGTTATGATGCTACAGATTACTACATCGTTGAACCTCGGTTCGGCACAAACAGTGACTTGAAGGAATTGATTGAAAAAGCACATCAGCGTGGTATACGGGTTATCCTTGATTTTGTAGCCAATCACTGGTCCAACCAACATCCAACCTTTCAGGCAGCGCAAAGTGAGAAGGACAACGAGTATCGGGCATGGTACACATGGCAGCGATGGCCCGATGAATACACAAGTTTCTTTGGCGTGAAGGGGATGCCACAACTAAACTTAAAGCACAAACCAGCGATCAACTATCTACTGAAGTGTGCGCAGCACTGGCTACACAACGGCATTGATGGCTACCGACTCGACTATGCTCCGGGACCACCACGGACGTTCTGGGCAGAGTTCCGTCAAGCATGCAAAGCGGTAAACCCTGACGCTCTTCTGTTCGGCGAGGTCGTGAGTCATTCAGAGGGGATCGCATCCTATATCCCGCATTTTGACGGGTGCCTCGATTTCCTGCTTGCGGATGCACTCCGACGAACCTTTGTTATAGAAACTTCAACGTTGCTGGAGTTTGAGGCGTTCTTAACCGCACACGAGGCATACTTTCCAAAGGAATTTCTACTGCCCGCGTTTCTGGACAATCACGATATGACCCGTATTCTCTACTTGGCAGGTGAAGACAAGGCGAAGGTCCAGTTGGCGGCACTGGTGCTGTTCACACTTTCCGCACCACCCGTGATTTACAATGGCACTGAGGTCGGAGTTTCACAACGCAATCCACTTGGGCGTTTTGAAGAAGCGCGATTACCTATGCTATGGGGAGATGAAGTGGATAGAAACCTGTTGGACTATTTCCGACGCTTAGGAGCATTACGAAAACAGTTTCCAGTACTGACTTTAGGCAAGCGAGAAGTCGTTCATTTGAACGTTCAGAAGGGGACTTATGCGTATTTACAGGCTTCAGCAGATAGTGAAGTCCTGATTGCATTGAATACGAGTCTATGTTCTCAGACGATTGATGTCCCGATTTCGTTGAGGAGGGGTCGTGATTCGGAGATCGCTCCTATCTTGGAAGACCGCCTCAATGGAAATCAGGTGACAGTATCAAGAGATTCCGTAAAAATCTCGCTTACAGCGCAGAGTGGAGCGTTCATTGCTTAAAACATTCGTAGAAAAGTAGAAAGGGACTGACAACCACAAAATATGGTTACCAATCCCCTCCTTATAGGTGTTGTTAGATGGAACTATTGGGCAGCACCATCGCCAGCACCGTCCATGCCAGCAGTATCGGCCATGGAGAGCGGTACGAAGACTTTGTCATTAGCGGCTGTTGAGTGGCATCCATGACAACCGGCACTGCTGCCCCCAGGAACATCGCCCTTTGTTTCTCCTTCTATGACATTTGACATTGCGTCGAGTTTAACTTGGACGTACATCCAATAGCCATGATCTTTGTACATTGCGGACATTGGATCTGCTGAGTCGGTTTTTACCATCTTTGCAACCCTCTCGACAAATGTATTAGTAGCATCCATGATCTCTTTGACAATCACGGTTCCTGCAGGATAAGCTGTCCCTGCCATGTTTGCCATAGCCCCAGCTTCATTGAAATATACAGTACGAGCTCCCGCCCCGTGAGCTGCTCCGGTACCCACTGGTACTGGAAGCGTAACACTGTCCCACGACTTGTGCGTTTCCATGTCCATCATCATTTTCATCATCATGTCCATAGGTGTGTCCGTAGTCATGTCCGGGGTCGTGTCCATAGTCGTGTCATCACCAGCTATCATATCATCTGCCATATCATCTATGTCCATCATGGTATCCATGGAGAGTGAGACAAAGACGCTGTCATTCTCGGCTTTGGTGTGGCAGCCGTGGCAGCCGTTACCAGCATCCGCAAGACTTGAACCCTTGACTTGCATATACTCGGCATCTACACCAGAACGGGCATATTTTTCGTAAACCCACCCATTGTGACCGGCATACATCGGGTCGGCACTTTTCATCATCATGGCGACTTTATCGACAAACGTGTTGGTCTCATCCATAATTTCCTTGACAATTATGGTTCCTGCGGGATATGCTGTTCCTGCCTTGTTCGCCATGGCACCGATAGCGTTGATATAGACGGTACGCGGGGTAAAAACATCGCTGCCTGGATTGTGCGCTGCCCCAGTGCCAGCGAAATTCATGGCGGCAGCAGCTTCTGCTACAGTCATCGTCGGTGCTGGTAGCGCAACATGTGCCCACGACATGTACATTTCAGCTAGCTCAGCTATGCTTTCCGCATCAGCCAACTCAGCCATGTCTTCCGTGTCATCAGCAGCCATCATATCATCACCAGTCACCATGTCATCAGCAACCGGCTCTAACGTTTTCGATATCCGTTCACAGGATATGAAGGCAACACAGGCAATTAGAATCGCAATTAAAGCGACCTGAAGTTTTAACATTATTTAATGCTCCTTGTCTCATATTTTAAATTAAATAGGATTTACGCAAACATGCGATAATGCACGTCGCATTTAGGCGAGTACGCCGCAAAATCGCATGACTACAATGCTTAAAAGCCGTCCGGCTTGTAGTCGCGCAATTCATAAGTTATAATAGGCTAATTCTTATTTTTGTCAACATAAAAATGATAAAAAACCTAAATGTAACTACTAAAATTATAAGATGTTTTAATAAATCGAAAATCCTTCTATTGTCGTCAACTTTGCGTAAGTCCTATTAAAGTGAAAATTGACGAAGGGTTACGAGCTTTAAAGCGACAAGCTCATCCACTTCACTGTATTCCTTTTCAAGGTTCACATACTACATAACTTCACTTTAAATAGTATCACATCGCGACTTAGTTTTCAAGAAAAAATAGAGCGTAGATAGAGCTTTTTAATCTTTCACAAACATGACACTCTGTTGGTAAACGAGAAACGACTAATTACCTGAGAGGGCTATGTCTGCCGTGTTTTAGGTAGAGGCACTCCTACAATTGCGAGTGAATTACAAAGGTAGCAATTTAGGTTAATTGTAGATTTCACCATAAAATGTGGGTTCGATAGAAAGATTTGGTCATCGTAGGTTGGGGAATAAAAAAAGGATCAGCAACCATAGAATGTGGTCACTGATCCCCTTCAGAAATGATGTGAGATGAACTATTGGGCTAATTCATACCATCGCCATTCATACCATCGCCATTCATGCCATCGCCATTCATGCCGTCCATGTCATCCATATCGTCCATGTCGTCCATGTCATCCATGTCGTCCATGTCATCCATGTCATCCATGTCGTCCATCATGCCATCGTCCATCATGCCGTCGTCCATCATGTCATCTGTCATCATGTCATCTGTCATCATGTCGTCCGACATGCTATCCTCTGCCATCATGTCATCCGTAACTGGTGTCATGATCGACTGAGTTCTGTCACAAGATATAAAGGCAACACAGCAAACCAAAATGGCAATTAAAACTATCTGAAACTTTAACATTGTTAGAGCTCCTTATTCTATATCCTTTTTATATACTTAAAGTAAGCAGTTATGGAAGAGTCTCGAATCTCTTGGTGCGGCTTCAAGACAATAAAGCCCGTTCAGGTTAGAACGTGACTCTCCAAATCTATGTACCATACAACTTTAGTGAATTATACAATTTTTCTCTTTAATTTTCAAGAAAAAATATACAAAGGAGTCGTTATTCAGAAATTGTCTCTATGGATAGGATCTCCGAACGAATCCTCAAAACATAAGGATGATTAGGGGCTTGGGTAAATGCAGTTTCAATTTCACGTCGTGCATCGGGAATGTGGTTGAGTCGGTAATAGACGAAGGCAAGCGTAGCACGGTGTGCAGGTTGCCCCTCACTCGCAACGGCAGCCGTGGCGAAGGTAAGTGCTTCAGTGAGCTTCCTGTTTTCCATTGCAAGCAGGGACGCTAACGCCTCTTTCGGAAAAGGGACATCTGGTGCGAGCTGAATGGATTGTCGAAAATCGGTCTCAGCCATGTTGGACTTGTTCTGTTTCTGATAAATCTTCCCACGCCACAAATATCCGGGTGCCCATGTCGGTTCGTGTCGAATGCCCATTGTCAATGCTTGCGCCGCAGCATTCAAGTCTCCCGAACGCTCGTGCAGATTTGCGAGTTGCACGTAGGCATCCATAAAATCCGGTTCGTGTTTGATGAGCGTGAGATAGTGTGATACTGCTGTTGCTTGATTTCCAAGCTTGGCTTCTATCATGCCGAGATGTAAAAGTCCCTGACGTGAAGTAGGTTCTATGGTGAGCACACGTTGATACGATTGCTTGGCATCCGCTAATTCGCCGAGCTGCATCTGAACGTAGGCATAATCTTTCAAGGCTGGTATAAATGCCTCATCTGTTTCCAGAGCTTTCTTCAAGGGCGTTAAGGCACGTTGTAGCTGTCCATTCTCAATGAACCAATGCGCTTGACGACGGTAGCGTTCCGTCAAGGTTCGGCGGTAACGCGTCAATGCAGCCTCAGATGCCTCGTTGTTACCCATATCATGGAAGACATCCGCGAGTGCTTTATGAAATACGGGTTCGTTTGGCGCGTGTTGAACAGCACTTTCATAAAAACGTTGGGCGACAGCGAGTTGTCCCCGTCTTATCCCGACTTCACCGCGTCCGAAGGCAGCACTGGCAAGTGTCTTGTCTTGGGCGAGTGCTTCCCGAAAAACAGCATCGGCTTCGTCAATGCGATTGAGCTTAAGCAGAACATGTCCGAGATTATTATACGCAGCAGTTGTATCCGGGTGCAGCTGCACAGCGACAATATAGTAGCGGCGTGCCTGCTCCAAGTTTCCACGCTCTGTTTCAATCTGTCCCAAAGCGACATACCACGCTGCTGGAGCATCTTCACCGGCACCCTTGATGGCTTTTTGGAACCATGTATCGGCTTTGTCAAGTTGTTTGTTCCGATGATACGCAGTAGCGAGTTTCGCTTGCACCACAATTTCTAAGCGTACTCTTTCAATATCGCCTTGCGATTGCGTGGAGAGGAATCGCAAAGCATGCTGAAAAGCAGTAATAGCGGCGGGATAATCTTTCAGTTTTGCGGCAGCATCCCCTTCACCGATGTAAACAATCGGGAATTCAGGAGCCTCTTTAGCAAGAACTCGGTACAAACGGAGTGCTTCATGCCACTGCTCCGCTTGGAACGCACGCTGTGCATCCTTCAACTGCTTCTGGAACGTTTTAGGATAATCTGCTGCCATATCGTCCGCCGATCCTAACACAGCAAACACAAACAGCAGCACGCCAACGGCAAAATGCCTCCACCACTCTATAGATATAGGCTTCTGAGCGATTCCATCCCTCGTCTGCTTTAAGCGCGGATTATTTGACATCTGTTTGCCTCGTCTCACCGTCTGTCTGCACAAGTTCATCATCCAAAATATGCCACGTCTCCTCCTCTTTCCGTTCCCTTAACCACGTCTCGAACTCGCTTTCTGCTAAATCCCGACGAATCCGCTCTGAAATCTCCTCACTGACCTCCGAGTAGGGCTTTTGGCGTGACGGGTTATTCCGAACGCGTTCGACGATCTGGTATCCCTCTGAAACGCGGAGCGGTGCACTTCGCTCAGAAATTTGCAATTCTGTCACAATAGTGCCCACTGGGGTGTCTACCTCACGTGTTAACTCCTCAATCCAGAGTGCCAAACGTGTTTTATAAGCTTCATAAACAGTCTTAAATGTTTCACCCTGTTGCAAATGCTCGCTGAGTTGTTGCACTAAATCTTCGGCAGCCTGTTTTTCTGCTGTGGACTTATCCTTCGGCATGACAATAAATAGTGAGTTAAAGGTGACAGTAGGCGGTACAATAAATTTAGTGCTATTCGCATCATAATAAGACTTGGCTAACTTCGCGACCGTCTCACTGTTGACATCATTGAAAAATATACGGCGAAAGAATTCGTCGTAAATTAGCTGCTCATAGACCCGTGTTTTCACCGTCTCCTCTTCTAACTGGTACTGCTGTAAAACGCTCTGAAGATCCCCTTCAAAGGTATATCCGGCACGAATTTCGGCTATTTTTTCCGCCACCCTTGTGTCGCGCTGAGTTACAACGATGCCGCGTCGTTCAGCTTCTTGCAAGACGAATTTTCGGGTTATAATAGTATCAAGGACAGCGCGCCGCTCGGCGGTAGTCGGTGCTGTATCAGGGCGTATCTGCATGAGCGCAGCGACACGAAATTCGTTTTCAAGTTCGCTGCGCGTGATAGCATCTGTATTAACAACCGCAATGATAGAATCGAGTAACGTTTGCGCGTAGGCACCAGCACTAATAGAAAGTAGGAATAAAAAGAAGATATAACGTCCCATATTATCTCGGATTTCTCGGCGTTAGCCATTCCTCTTCAATGTGTAAACCGAGTCCGGGACCGTCATTCGGAGAGATGTAACTATTTGTTGGGAGAGATTCACCCTCAAACAGTATCGTCTCCTCTAACGGCACCCCCGGTGGAACGCCGAGGTAATATTCAACCCAAGGTGTATTAGGCATAGCAGCGGAAAGATGGAGTCCGGACTGTCGAAGCCCACCACCGTGAAAAATAACGGTGAGTCCTGCAGCATCTGCGAGATGGCAGATTTTGACACACTCGGTGATGCCACCCACCCAGAAGGTATCCGGTTGTAGAATATCCAAGCACCGCCTTTCAATAATCTGCTGAAACGGGAAGCGGGTGTAGTGATGTTCGCCGCTTGCCAAGCTCACCCAATCAACAGCCTCTCTGACCTTTACCAAGCCGTCGATGTCTTCTGGAATGAGGAACTCTTCAATCCATTTAAGGCGATACGGACGGAGGCGGTGTGCCAAACGGATCGTATAATCAACATCGAACGCCATATAGCAATCAAGCATAATTTCGACATCGTCCCCAACCATTTCTCTGGTTTTCTCGACCAGTTTTTCGTTCTCTTTTAAGCCCCATTCGCCATCTACCGGGCCGTACGGACACGCCAACTTCACAGCCTTGAATCCGAGTTCCAACTGCCAATCGGTATCGTTGCCAGTGGCGTAAGCGAACATCTTCTCACGCAAAGGTCCACCGAGCAGTTCATAGACGGGTTGGTTCTTGATTTTACCGTTCAGATCCCACAAGGCGATGTCAACCCCGCTCATCGCACAACTGGTTAAGCCCTGTGAGCCATAGGGTTTGGACATACGGAACATCATATCCCAAATCTTCTCAACGGCGAAGCAGTTTTCGCCAATCAGCATCGGTGCGAAATGCTCATCAATAATCGCAGCGACTGGGGTGCCGAAAGAGGTTTCACCTATTCCCCAAGTGCCGTCTTCTGCGGTAACTTTGACGTAAACGGTATCCCACTTCTTCGGCATCCAACTGGAACGGTGGCGTTTGTATTGTGGGTAGCGCGACATCGGGTTGGCAACTTCAGCGTGTGAACTCCACACTTCGCGGCGAGGTTCTGTGCGTTTGATGTCTCGCGGCGGCACGTTGATTCGGACAGTCTGTATGTCTTTGATTTTCATGCGCTCACTCCGTTCAAGATTTGCCGCATGATACCATAATGCAGCGTTTAATTCAAGGTATAAGTGTTAAATTTATTCCATCAATTCAATCACACCACAAGCAATGCGAGCACCACCGCCTGCTCTAACTGGCACATCTTTAAGCACCGCAACGATCCATTCACCGAATGCCGTATCGTCCCCTTGGAAATAACCTAACATCCACACTGTCGTCCGAGCATCCAGAAACGTAATGAGGAGTTGATTATAGTCCGCTAAGTCGGCAGGGTTCTCCATATCTATGCCTGATGTGATATAAAGAGCCGTTAACCGCATCCGCATCTCCTGCTCAAATTCCTCAGGTGCTCCAATGGGAAAGGTACGCCGATACTGGTTTGTAAAGAAATCGGGATCTATAGGTGCTCCCTTAGAGAGAAAAAAGTCGTGGTAGGCAGCTAAACTGCTCGGCTCGCCTTCCAAAAACACTTGAAACTCTGGCGATTCTGTAAGCTGAATTACAGCCAAAAATGCCAGATCTAACAATTGCTCAGGCGTAAAGAAACAACTAAGCAGCAGCTCCAACGGATCATGGCTATGCGGATCCACCACTTGACCCGGAAGATGGTGTTCCATTTCCAAGTCAATCTGCTGACCGAGCACTGCCAATGTACAAGCATGCGTAGCTTCCACTATCTCCATTTTCATCTGCATCTGTTCCATATTATGGGTGTGCGTTCCAGCTCCGGCGTTAGGCATCATGTGATGTGTGTGAGGATTGGTTTGGAATGTATCACCTGTTTCGTGGATAAGCATCAGTTTGCCGAGGATGTCTGTGCTTGTGGCACCGCCAAGAGACCAGAGCGATGTCGTAAATTCTAAAACCCCCGTACCATCTTCGTCTACCGGAATGTTGCCGATTTCACCGATACCGATAGGCGGCATCTCAGGTGTCGCTTCAGCAACAGGTACCCCGACAGTACCTGCTGGAACCTCCATAGGGTGCCAATGCGGTCCCACATCGGTGCAGCTGCCGATATGGAGGTGTGCCGCGTGCAAACCTGGGGATGCATTCTGAATTTCAATCCGGACATGAACCGTTCCATCTACCTCCGCGAACGTGGCTTTGCCAGTTAGACCGCTTCCGTCTTTTTCAGAGATAACAGCAACTGCAACTTTTTCGATAGGTGCTGTGGTAATAACCTGCGTCGGCATATTTTCACAACTGCTCACAAGACATGTCGCCATCATAACGGTCATTAGCACGGCACACGTACGGTGTCTGATGTTCATAGACGTATAAATTACTCCTTTCGGAATAGCATTGGAGGTATTATATTACACTTCGGTGCTAAAGTCAATTAGCCTTGTTATTCAGAGATTACACGATTCGTACTTGACATTCTGCCTCACACTGATACAATAGAGACACACTATCCAAAACAGGACTTACGTAGTCTCTCGCTGGCGAGGTTTTAAACCTCGCCAACGGCGTGTGGGAGGTAAGTAATTATCAGAAACGTGCGTAAGTCCTCCAAAACATGGAGGGAATGAGATGGGATATAAATTAGATCCGAACGCAATGTATCGGATGCCGACACATTTTGGAGCGAGAACAGGACCGAGATTTGGACCCGATGGCAGAAAATTTGAGTGTAAAGATAATCCGAAATCAACGTCAGTCTCAGTGAGTTTCCTGACAAACAGCGAACAACTTGAGGCTTTTCTACCGCCAGGTTTCTCGCTTAACGGTGAACCTGTTGTATCCGTGTCCGGAGGCTACATGAAAGAAATCGAGTGGTTGGCAGGACGCGGCTACAATACCCTCGGTGTCAGTTTCCCAGCGGTTTTTGAAGGTGAAGTAGACAGGGCAACTGGATCACTTCTGACAGTGCTGTGGGAAAACCTGACTGATCCGATTTTGACAGGACGCGAGGAATTAGGCTTCTCCAAAATCTATTGCGAACTCCCGGATCCGCTAACGTTTAACGGCGAAACACACTGCACCGCCAGTTGGCTCGGTTTTAAGTTCATGGATATGCACGTGAGAGCGACAGAGCAAGTCCCCATACCAACCCCGACTTCACCCGCGCAACAGACGAGTGGCGAACAACCGCTTACTGGTACACTACACTATAAATATATGCCGAGAACCGGTGAATGGGGGACTGCCGACATTGCCTACGCCGTGCTAACACCGGCGCATACGCCAAACCGGGTTGTACAGGAGCATTGGCGCGGCGAGGGAACGGTGGAATTCCACAAAGCGCGCTGGGAAGACTTACCAACGCAGTATAACATCGTCAACGCCTTCCATGAGCTGGAAGTCAAAGAGTGGCGTGGTGCATCTATCGTCAAAACTGTCGGAGGAAAAGACCTCAGCGATCAACGCATCTTGCGTTAATTTTTAATCCATTACTGTACCACCTGAGACGGTGATGGAAACTCCTGATAGGTAGGCGGCTTCGTCTGAGGCGAGGAACGCAGCCATCTTGGCAACATCTGCTCCCTCAGCGAGTCGTCCGAGGGGTACGGCTGCTTCGGAGCGGCGTGCGTATTCCGAGAGTTGTTCATCAGCGGAAAGATTTTCGGGCATTAGCACAGATGCAAGATGCCCAAATCGCTCTGTGTCCACAAGCCCAGGGCAGATGGCGTTTACGTTGACCTGATAGGGTGCAAGTTCACACGCCAGCGATTGCGTGAAACCAATCACAGCGAATTTCGAGGCACTGTATGCAGCAAAGCGCGCCGATCCCCGTTTCCCCGTAACAGAAGACATATTGATAATTTTGCCTCCCGTTCCCTGCGCGATGAGATGACGTGCCACCGCCTGTGAACAGAGGAATACACCTTTCACATTGACCCGCTGCACCCTGTCCCAATCCTCTTCAGCCAGATCTACGACAGGCACGCGATCCTTACCAGCGATTGTCCCCGCATTATTGACAAGAATATCAATTTTCCCGAAATGTGCGACGGTCTGGTCCACCATCTCGCGAACCTGCCCCGCATCCGAAACGTCCGCAACAACGCTGATGGCACGTTGTCCCATCGCTTCAATTTCACGAACGACATCGGGTAACCCTTGCCAGTCCGTTTGATCTGAGGCGTAAGGATGATCGGTAATATCGTTGACAGCGACATCAGCACCCTCTTTCGCCAAGCGGGTTGCAATGGCACGTCCTATGCCGTTTTTGCCGCCTGCCCCTGTTACTAAAGCGACTTTTCCATTTAAGTTGTACATTGGAACATAACTCCTCTGAATTGTATCATTAAGGTGACCAGAGCACGTAGGTTGGGATATTAAACAGCGTGCCGAGCAGCGCCCACATTCCCACGAACACATAATCACCCATTACTAACCCCAAAAAGAACGGGATCGCACGTTGGTGTGCACGTAAACCGAAGACGGTGAGGATAATGAACTTCACCAACCATCCAAGGAAAACTGAGAACCAGAAATCAGCAAGTCCGCCCCACGTTGCAGCTGTCATCACATACCCGATCGGATGAAAGGGCCACCAGATAAATTTGTGCCGCAGGAAGTAGAGGATCCATGTCATCACTGCCCCGATCCCCATGGATTGCGTGCCGTCCCAATTCGGTCCGGTAGGGTTGTTAATCCACCGCTGCAAACGCCTTCCGAAGACTTCGTTGCCGATACCGACGACGTATCCATGCACCGCCAAGGCACCTGTATCGTAGAGTAGATAGAGAAACGCCCAAAACGAGGCAAGCGTCCCAATGATGATTGAGAACATCATCACCCAAACCAGTTTTCGGCTGTTAATACCAGAACGTTCAGCGAGCTTGAAACCCTCCAATTGGTTTGGCATCGGATGCGAGACGTTGAGTCGATTCAGCCAGTAGTAGAACGAGATAATTGTGAGGTTGCTGGTACCAACAAACCGCGGTCCGAAGGTGACTGCCATCAACCGCGCTGGATCCAGGGCAAGAATCTCATGCGATGGTGGACCGAATTCGGCACGTACGCGCGTTACACCGAGTGCCATCAAGATGAAAATAATGATGAAGCCGAGGACACCGCCCAAGGTCATTCCTGCCTGTACTGAAAATAGGGTGAGTCCGATGCCTCCGAAGACTAATCCGAGGACAGCAACCCGATACGGCATCGGTTCATTTGAATCGTCAAACGCCTGCTTGTTCGTAAAGCAATTCTTCACGACATCTCGCAGGTGATGCCGAGTTCCCCACAACGCGAGAAGACCGACAGCAAGCCAAGCACCACCGGCGCGTTCGGCGAAATAGAGTTCCCCTTCACCCAACATCCCCATACGAACAACCCGTTCTGCTTTGCCAAAGAGATAGAAAAACCACGCCGACATCGAAATATCTAACGGCACGAAGAAGGTCAATCCTATAATAAACGGGTAAGCAGATAACGAAATCCACCCGACAGCGTTCCACGGTTTATCGGTAAATAGATGTGTGATGGAATAATAATTGAGTTGGATAGAAGGGACTTGGGGAAATAGATAGCTTAACCCTGCGAGAAGTTCAATAAACGCAGCGACCGAAAAGCCTATCCACATCGTGCCGTTTTTGTAAAAACTTTTCCGTCCGTGTGCCATCTGGAGGGGTAGCTGGATTATCGGATATGCTAACTTTTCACGCTCGGTCCACTGAACACGAATAAGCGTAATGAGACATATCAGCGTAAACCAGAGCAACGCGACGAACCCTGTCCAGACAAGAATCGGCACTGCCCAACCGCGCAGGTGTTTTGCGAGATAAAAGGTCGAATCGCCCTCAAAATAGGCATCTAATGCTTTGTTCTCAGGCACAAACCACGTCGGGATGTAACGCCAGAACAGATCCGCCCATTCGTTTTCCGGTGTCGCAAATCGGAACGGATGCGCCAGCGTGCCGATCAGGAATGTCATCATAGAATGACCGCCGATCGTCGATACCATAACGACCATGATATAGATGACAAGAAGTTCTTGGGGAGTCAGCGCGTTGCGGGGAGAAAGCCTTTTCCAAACGAAATTGAAGCCGATAACAGCGAAGAGAGTGAAAAGAGCATTGAAAAAAAGTGAAACGAAGTTGAGAAGAAACTGCGGTTGGATCATTTCCGCAGCGTAGGCAAGCCAATAGGCGTTCCCGATAACGAGAAGTGTCCCAATCAGAAGTGCCCGGAGCGTAATTCCAGATGTAAAGGAAGTACGAGATTCTTGCATATTTAAATAGCAGACGGCTATTGGCTGCTGACCGCTGACCGCTTTTTACCGCTTCAGGGAACCCCACACTATTGCGAGTTTGCCTGAAGGTTCAACGGCTAATATCTCATTGTCAAAAGTGAGGTCGCCGTAAGCAAGACCATCCCATGCCCCGCCGGGTATCCATCCGATCTGATGTTCGCGTCCGCCGTTCTCACAATCGTTCATGTGGAAACTGAGTCCAATCGTCAACCCGTCTTTCGCTTTGAAGTTTTTCCCTTCCCCTGGATTTGCGAACGCGGGATTGCCGCGCGGTTTCGTCGGGTCAATAGCGACTTCGTAGATGTAATCATTCCCATTCTTCACTAACACCCATTCGGTGTTCTCTTTTGACGCGGCGGCGGATAAGTCCTTGCCATTCGCACCGAGTGTCCACTGAACGAGGGTGTCCCGCACCATGCCGTTTTTGAAATCAAACATAAATTCGACGCTATCATCTTCCCACCATCTGGCATCAGGAGGATTAATGTCTTGGAGTTCATCGTCCGTAATTTCAACAGCGAAATAGATACGGGTCGCGTCTTGTGAACTCCACGCGACTCTGCCTTGACCGGTAAAATCATTAGCTTTCGGGATACCGTCCCCGACATCTTTCAACTCATCAAAGGCAACAATTTCAGCGCGTTTCCATTCGTCAAGTTTTCCGTCTATCTTAATGTTTCTAATCTGTTTAGCAACGTACTGTTTATCGCGCTTCGCAAAGGCGGTGGGATGCGCCAAGAAGCACATCAGTGCGCCCGCTGTTATTATCCCAACCGCAAACTTAAAGGTCTTCATAAACTTTTTCATTTCAGAGTTCCTTCGTCTTTCAACTTCTGAATTAATTGTTCCTGTGTGCCATCCCCCTTCATTAACTGACATCCACTACACAATAACTGAAGATTATCGGGAGTTTCGGCACCACCTTTGGATTTCGTTAGAATATAGTCAACTGTCATATTAGAAAACGGAAATAATATCTGGCAACCGTTGCACCTGCCACCTTGGCATCCGAATAATGTGTGCTTATAGGTTCGATCCTGTTGGTAAAACTCAGGGTTACCCTTTCGGTGGATAACCGGTTCAAGGACACCGCGTTGTTCAAGACGCGATTTGACGAGTTCAAAAGATTTGTGACTCAAATCAATGCCTACCCAGTGACGCTGTAGACGTTCCGCAGCAACACATGTGGTAGCGCACCCACAAAACGGATCAAGTACCATGTCCCCCGGATTGCTACTTGCATGAATAATTCGCTCTAACAGCGCAAGCGGCTTCTGTGTGGGATATCCAATCCGCTCTTTACTTCTTGCGGTTAAGTTAGGAATATCCACCCAGATATTGTTCAGCGTTTTGCCTTTTTGCTCATCAAGATACCGTTTATATCGGGGAACGTTCCCGGGACTTGTTTGTACAACGCGTCCCGCTTCAATCTCTTTCAGCATCCGCGTTTTCGCCCACCGCCATGTCCTGACGACTCCCATCACCTCGTATGTAAGATGAGAATCGGGATCCTGCGTCTGAGCGGTTATAGAGGTATGTGAAACGAGTCGTCCAGTTTCCGGTTCAACACAATAATATTGGCGTTTGGTTTTTTCATCCAAGTCCGCCATATCATAAGGAATCGTAACAGCCTCAGGATTCCATACAAAGTCGTTGCTTTTTGAATACCGGAAGATGAGATCCGAATCTCGCGCCAACCCTTTTTTAAGGTTTCCCTTGCTGGTTGCAGCCCTTTGCCAAACGATCTCGTTCCTAAAATTGTCCTTCCCAAAAATGCCATCCATCATCATTTTAAGATAGTGGCTTGCGTTATCATCACAATGGAGATAGATAGTCCCTGTCGATTTCAGGATTCGATGCATCTCCAGCATTCGGATACCCATCATAATGAGATAGGCTTTCATGGACTTCCCATGACTAAACTCAGCGGAACTGATGGTATAGTAAACCGCAGGGTCTCTTTCCGCCAGTTCACCGTGCGATGCTTTATCCAAATCGCTTAACGTCCATGAATCTTTGAAAGCTGCGCCCGCTGCCTCGCTCTCCACCGGTGCTTCAAAGGTTCGATTGGAATTAAAGGGTGGGTCGAGGTAGATCAGATCTACGGTGTCTGTGTCAAGACCGCGAAGTACATGCAGATTGTCCCCTTCAAAGATGGTTCGGTTCTCGACATTCATTCTACTGCCTATAAATAGAGTGTGGGGAGGTTGGTTACGATTAATTGGAAATTTGTCAGTTGTTTGAGCGGCAAAAATCTCACTCAGACAGATGCTGTTACGCTCACGGGGTTGCGCGACGTTTACCACCATCCATATAAAGTGCACTCCCAAACATATAAGAGCAAGCTTCAGAAGCTAAGAACGTCACGACATTCGCCACCTCCTCCGGCTCCGCGATACGTCCTGCAGGCAGTTCTTGTCCAAGTTCCTGCAATAATTCCTCAACATCACGTCCTTCGCGCTTGGCTCTTGCACTTTGCTGTGTGCGTGCTCGACCGGTATTGGTCAATCCCGGGCAAACAGTATTTACCAAGATTCCATCACCTGCGACAGCATCAGAGAGTGCTCTTGTGATGTTCAGAATAGTGATATTCGCAGCTCCTGTCGGTATGTTACCACGGGTGGGACTCGTGCCAGCTGCACCAGCGACATTGACAATTCGTCCCCACTGATTTTCCCTCATATACGGAATAACCAGTTGTGACATTCGTAGATAACTGTAAGTTTTCAATGAAAGTGCTTCATCAATCAGTTTCGGCGACAGTCCTAAAATATCAGCGTTTCGAGCGGCACCGACATTATTGACGAGAATGTCAACACCACCAAAACGATCAATCGTCTCCTGCACCACTTTTTTACAACCGGCTTGTGTGGTTAGATCCACCGCAACGGTATGTCCTTTGCCGCCGGTCTGCTCAAGTTCCGCAAGGGTTTGATTGAGTATGTCTTCAGTTCGGGCAGCAATGCAGACGTGAACACCTTCACGTGCGAGGGCAAGCGCGCACTGTTTACCAATGCCGCGACTACCGCCGGTAACAATTGCACGTTTTCCGCGGAGTCCTAAATCCATGGATCAACCGTCCTCATACACTTCACTTAGTCCGTATAAGATGAGATGCCCACCTCAATTGGAGGACACCTCATTTTCAATACGATGTATACCTCAAAGGATACTTACTGGGAAGATTTAAGTGAACCCCAAGTTGTCGCTATTTTTCCAGCGGCTTCAACGGCTAATGCCCCTTCAATACCCTCACCGAGTTTTGCTACGTCATCATCAGAGAGTACTGTGTCAAAGATAACGACTTCATCAATGATACCGTTCCACTGACAGCGTTTGCCACAGCCTGGGTCAGCACCGATATAGACCTCTTCGGGAGATGCCCACGGCGGTCCTTTTGCATCCTCGGAGTTTTGCAGTTTGCCATTAACATAGACGTGGAGTTTGGATCCATCCCATGTACCAACGAGGTGAATCCACTCTTTAGCAGAAAGTTCATCACCGAGAACTTCAAGTTTCGCGCCACCATTGGCAATGCGGATGTGGAACGCTGCTTTCGTGCTATTTTCGCCGTTCTCGTGTGCACCCGTTCCAAGCAAAAACTGCGACCAAGTCGAGCACCCAAGCCCTTTCCATACCACACATTTGCCGGTCGGATCCTCTGCTGCATAGACCCAAGAATGGATTGAGAATCCTTTGGAATCTTTGAAATCCAAGGCGGCTAACGTTTTGTCTTCGCCTTTAGTGCCGAGTTTGACCCAAGTGTCTGCACCGTTAAATTCCAACCCACCGCCGAATTTGCCTTTCGCCCATTTCAGGTCGCCGACAAATTCACCGTCGGTTCCATTACCGGAAAGATCTTTTACAACTTTACCTTTACCTTCTTCAAAGGTCCACATCCCCGCAATGTCTCCTTCATCAAACGCCGCGTGGCTTGTAGCCATCATCGCGAAACTGAAGGTAATGACAACAATCGCAGTGAATGTGTAATTCAGATACCGTTTTGCCAAAAACATATTTATTTCCTCTTTGGAAAAGCGATTCAGTAATCACTTCTCGCTTATTTCTTGAGACTGCCCCACGTGACAGCTAACTTTTGTTTCGCGTCTACAGCGAGGGTTGGCTCAAGACCATCATTCATAACGGCTTGTATGTCGCCCTCGTCAAGAACAGTGTTGAAGATGATGAACTCGTCTATTAACCCTTCCCACTGTCTTGATTGATTCCAATCGCCAATCCGAGCTGGGTCGAGGACCCCGGGGTTTCCACCCCAATCGTTTTCGATATCGAGTTCGCCGTTAACGTAAAAACGAATTTTCTTTTCCTTCGCGCTGTAGGCAGTCGCGATGTGGACCCATTTGTCCATCTGATCCCCTGCTAACATATAGTTCGCAAAGGTATCATTCCCGCCTGGATTACTGTGAATGGAGAACTCAACCTTATTATTCGGGTGCATCTGGTAATGGATGTCCCCGGCTTTCCAACCGTTGACGTTGAAGAAAACACGCCATGCTCCCTCGCGTCCAGTGGATTTGACCCAATGCGTGAAGGTAATTTCTTCAAATTCGCCGATCCGTTTCGGGATTTCGATCCAGTCGCTTGCGCCGTTTAGTTCGATGGCATCGCCGATTTTGCCTGTGACAAACTTACCACCTTTTACTTCACCATCAAACCCGTTACCAGAAACGTCTTCGGCATCGCCTTCAAACAGCCATGCCGCTGCAATCATATCTTCGTTAATCTCAGCAGAACCCGTTAGACTCATACTCAAGATGAGCATCAGGCTGAGAACAATTGTTATACCTCTTGCGTTTAACAAATTTACCTCCTACCTGTTGTCAGAAGACCGGTGAATCGTGTATATTCTCCGATTCTTCCGAAACATGTTCTTATGCTGCGTATAGTTTAATCAATTGTAACATAAAAAATGTGGAAATACAACCTCTTTTTAAGACTGGAAACCTTCGCCGAAGGGTTAAACAAATCTACCCTTATGTGGACTGGCTTCCCATTGGGCACGCCACGCCTGCCACGACGTTGGACACTGCCGAGTTGTACTTTCACGCGCAGGGCATGCAATCGCTTCGTGCCAAAGCCCATCCAATGAAGTAGCAGTCGGACTGAACCGAAAATCCACCGACCATCGGATGATGTCGCTGCGGTTGAATAACGACCGATGAAAGACCAGATTGTTGAAAACGAGCAGATCACCCTTCTTCATCTCTAAGGTGTGAATATCAGTGTCAGACGCTGTAGGGGAGAGAACTGGCACAGCGAATGCCTCACCGGGAACACGGTGATAGGTTTGAAGACCTGACTTATGGCTTCCGGGCAGGAATTGCAAAGCACCGTTTTCCGTTTTGACATCGACGAGTGGAAGCCAAACGGTGAGATGCGTATCTGTTTCGGTATTCGGCATATATGCGCTGTCTTGGTGCCACGGGAGTGTCGTCAACTTTTCGTTGGGAAGTTTTGGACGCACCCAAAAGTCGCCGTTAAACTGAATATCGCTTCCGATAAGGGATTCTAAGACATCCAACACCTTTGGATGGGTTATCAGATTAAAGAGTGCTTCGCTGAAGACAAGCGTATGCCAGCCAAAGACCTCGTTCTCTCTGCCACACGCTTTTAGGACAGCGTGCCAACGGTGTTCAAAAGACATCTCTTTGTATGTATTCAAGATGACATCTTCGTTATAGAGTTCAGTGGCGCGTGTATCAACGACTTCAGAGACAACAGCAATTAACGGGGCAAGATCAGACTCAGCCAGCACCGATTGGACAACAAGATACCCCTGTTCCGTAAATTTTTCAGAATTCGTTTCCATCATTTTTAACGTCGTGTTTTTATTGCACCCCAAGTAGTCGTTAGTTTCCGTCCCAGTTTCACAAGAAGTGGGTCCATAGCGTCCTCAACAGCGATGGCTTCATCCCAGAACGCCACCTCGTCAACAGCACCGGCAAAATGGTTCTGACCATTGCGACTACCGATCGTGAGGGGTAATCCCTCAGTGATATGAACGGCATCATTACCGGGCATCTCACCTTCCAGTTTTCCATCAACGTAAGCCTTCACAGACTTACCGTCGTAGGAACCGAAAATGTGATACCACTTTCCAATTTCAAGCGCAAAATTGCCAACACAACAGACGAGATTGTTGCCAGGACCGGTGGAGACGTAAAAGGAGAGTGTTCCGTCAGGTTCAATGAAAAAACCGTAACTCCAGTTAAGATGGATACCTTTCTCCGCAACCGCCACCCACGCACCGAGTTTCGTTGGATTAATCCATGCCGACATAGACAGTACTTTCAATTCAGAAATTGCCGGTGCATCCGGTATTTCAACATAGTCAGTGCCACCGTTAAATTCCAATGCCTCACCGAATTTTCCGGCTACCACCTTCGGATTTCCACGGATAACGCCATCGTGCCCGTTCCCACTCAGATCGTTCGCCTCGTCTGCCCCGTCAAACGACCAATAACCCACCAATCCCGCATTTGCTGTGAGACTGACAATGCCAGATAGAAAGAAGATCAGACACCCAATTTTTGAAAGGGACACGGTTGTACCTCCATTCAAGTGAGCGTATGGCGAGATCCGGAGACCTCGCCATAGGATAAAAAAGACATTTGGATACGCGTGCGCAAAAGGTGCAAGAAGCTACCTTATAGTTTGGCTCTCAGTTTATCCATCAGTCCATCCGGTGGGTCAAACGGGAGATCAATCACTTCGTTTGTGATGCCGCTATAGTAAATTCCCAAAAGCAGATTGAATTCTGCGAGCGATTGTTCAAGATGGGTCGGATGTACCTTGCTCTCATCATCCAACCAATCAAAAACGGCTTCGGTAAGATTGCCTTGTGCGATGACATCTTGCTCTCCGTAACTGAGTGGACCGCCTTCATAACCGCCCTCATGGGTTGAGCGTTCCCAACTGCTGAACCGCCAATGCACGAACCCTGTCGTCCCTACAACAAAAACGCGTTTGTGGAAGAAAACAACTGGATCATCGGACGCAGTCGGCGCGATGGCTGTGCCAAATGCCACAGAGACATGAAGTCCGTTCTCATATTGGACGCGCGCACTCGCATACTGCGGAGAGGGTTGTGCTGAATCCAAGTGTTCGCCGCCAGAGATTTGCCCGAGAACACGGACTGGACGCGAGTTGTCAATGTAGGAAGATACCAATTGAAGTACGTGCGGACCTTGGTCAACAGGTGTGCTGCGTGCGCTCGCATCAATGAACTTAATTTCGCCGATACGTCCTGCCGCCACATCTGCTTTTAATTCCAAGTTTTGTGGGTGGAAGTTGAGTTGTGTGTTGACGACGAATTTCGTTTTCGTCTCTTTGGAAAGCCCTGAAATTTGCTTCCAATCTTCGCTTTCAACAGCAATCGGTTTTTCCACAATCGCTGCCGGAACACCCGCATCGGATGCTTGTTTCATGAGCGGGTAACGGATGCGCTCGTTGCTACCCCGCAGCACCGGTGCTGTGACGATATGGAGGACATCGGGTTTCTCTTTTTCAAGCATTTCGTCCAAGTCAGTGTAGCGTGATGAGATGTCGAAATCGTCTCCGAATTTGTTGAGTAATTCTTCGTTCATATCGCAGATTGCAGCGAGTTTACCGCCTTTGACGAAGCGGTAGGCATCAGCGTGCGCACGGGCGCGGCCACCACACCCTAACATTGCGGTTTTATACACAGAAATGTCTCCTTTAATGTAAAGTTAAGAAAAATGAATATCAATGGTGATAAAATATGGGATCGTGTGGAACACGATACAGGTTCAGTTGCTGCTCTCCTTCAATACGCGTGTGAATTCCTCGGGACTTTCCACCCGTAATGCGGTGCGAAAGAGCTGCTTGAGACGCTGTAGATCGTTAATTCCATCCAAAGTTAACTTGAGGTTTTGCGCTGCGTCAAACTGAAATCGAAACTTCAGAACCTCGAGGATACACTCGCGACTGGCTTCTTGAGCACCTTGCTGAAATCCTTGCTGAAATCCTTGTTCGTATGCTTTTTTCTTGAAATATTCAACAATAGGCGGTTGTTGCACAGTTTCCTCCAATCAGCAACAAGGTGCAGTGGTTCATTTGTTTTTTTCGTTCAACGCTTGCGTGAAATCTTCTGGACTTTCCGCGAGTATCGCGGCGCGATGTAACTGCTTGAGACGTTGCAGATCATCAATCGCTTCCAGCGTCGGTTTGAAGGTTTCCGCTGCATCGGGTTGTAAGCGAATCGCCAGAATTTCAAGGATGTTCTCACGAGTGCTCTCTCTCACACCTCGTTGGATTCCTTGTTGGATTCCTTGTTGGATTCCTTGTTCATGTGCTTCTGGTGCTAAGTATTCAGCGATAGAAGATTGTTGCATGGTTTCCTCCGAAATAATCTCTAAAATCGTTTGCGCATCATAGATTAAATTCCCCAAAACAGCGAGACTTCCAAGATATTCTGGCTTGTTGGGAACATCAATACCGTCCGCAGTTTGGACACAACGACGAAGCCACTCCTCTTCATTCATATCCGCTGGAGGCTTCATGAGCGGGGTAAACGGTATCAATCCCACAGGTTTCAAATCAAAAATTTCCTGTCCATCCATCTCAATTAGACAGAAAACTTGGTATTCAATCGAAATATTATGACCTTCCAGATTTTGCGCAAATTTTCCCGGATCGTTATTACCGGCATTAGGACGCAGGTAGATAACATTGGAATATACCGGCAGCCGGTAGACCTCAATCGCTCTGATAATATAACCTGCCATCCGGAGCGGCATCTCAGGATCGTAACTATCGGTAGTTTGAAACTCGAAATGCACAAGTACCTCTTGACCATCGCGCAATGCTTTAATGAGGATATCTGCTTGATGCATTTCAACGGTAGGTTGTTCGGGGGTTACAACCTCCAGCACCGTGATATTTGCCAATCCGAATTTGAAGCAGAGGTCTACGAAATCTTGTGGGTTTGTTTCGACCTGTTTCTTAGAGGCAGCATCAAAACTTGCCATCTCATTCCTTTCTCGGTTTTAGTGCGTCTCTTTTTGGAAATTATAGCACACGTGCGGGAGGCATGTCAATTTTTCGGCGTAGTCTGCGGCAGGTTAAGACCTCACCTGCCGCCGCTACGCCCACCAAAGTCTATAACTTTTCTCGGAGCGAGTCCATCAAGCCGTCAGGTGGTTCAAATGGGAGATCAATAATTTGGTTCGTTATCCCGCTGTAGTAAAGACCTAAAAGTAGGTTGAACTCTGCAAGTGATTGCTTGAGATGCGTTGGGTGTACGTTATTTTCATCGTCGAGCCAGTCAAAGACAGCCTCAGTGAGATTGCCTTGTGCAGCGATGTCTTGTTCGCCATAGTTGAGTGGACCGCCTTCGTAGCCACCCTCTGGTGTTGCACGTTCCCAACTGCTGAAACGCCAATGCACAAAACCTTTTGTTCCGACGACAAAAACACGTTTATGCGCAACAGTGCTCTCACTGTCCGATGCCAATGTTCCCATACCGGTCCCAAACGCAAGAGAGACATGGAGACCGTTCTCATATATGGCTTGTCCAGCGGCATGCATGGGAGACGGCTGTGCAGAGTCTAACTGTTCTCTCCCCGAGATTTGACCCAGCACCCGCACTGGACGTGAGTTATCAATATAGGACGAAACTAACTGCAGCACGTGGGGTGCTTGATCTACTGGTGTGCTGCGTGCGCTGGCATCAATGAACTTAATCTCGCCGATCCGTCCTTCTGCCACATCCTGCTTTAATTCCAAGTTTTGGGGGTGAAAGTTAAGTTGTGTATTAACGACAAACTTCGTTTCCGTTTCTTCTGCCAATCCCGCAATCTGCTTCCAATCTTCGCTCTCAACGGCAATCGGTTTTTCCACAATCGCCGCCGGAACTCCAGCATCCGATGCTTGCTTCATCAACGGATATCGGATACGCTCACTCGTCCCCCGCAGCACTGGAGCAGTGACGATGTGGAGGACATCCGGCTTTTCTTTCTCAAGCATCTCATCAAGGTCGGTGTAGCGTGAGGAAACGTCGAAGTCATCTCCAAATTTGTTGAGGAGTTCTTCATTCATATCGCAGATCGCGCCGATTTTGCCGCGTTTGACGAAACGGTAGGCACTTGCATGGGCGCGAGCACGACCGCCACACCCTAAGAACGCTGTTTTATACATGAAACTGTCTCCTTAAAATACTCTCGCCAACATCAAGCCAAAATGGTTAGATGTCAACAAAAAAAATACGAGTTACCTTCCTATAGCCTCTCTCGGAGTATATCAATTAACCCGTCGGGTGGTTCAAATGGGAGGTCTATAATCTCATTTGTTACACCACTGTAGTAAATTCCCAAAAGCAGGTTGAACTCCGCAAGTGACTGCTTGAGATGTGTCGGATGCTGCTTGTTCTCATCATCTAACCAATCGAAAACGGCTTCGGTGAGATTACCCTGCGCGACGACATCCTGCTCTCCGTAGTCAAGCGGACCGCTTTCGTAACCCCCCTCTGGTGTGGCGCGTTCCCAACTGCTAAACCGCCAGTGCACAAATCCTTTCGTGCCGACGACAAAGACGCGTTTGTGGGTGTGATTCCCCGCATCCGGTTCTTTAGGTACTTTCTGCCCTACACCTGTCCCGAATGCGAGAGAGACGTGAAGTCCATTTTCATATAGCGCTTGCGCAGCAGCATGCATAGGGGAAGGCTGAGTGGAGTCCAAATCCTGAGCACCAGAGACCTGTCCGAGCACCCGCACCGGACGCGAGTTGTCGATGTAGGAAGAGACGAGCTGTAACACATGCGGTGCCTGATCGACAGGCGTGCTGCGTGCGCTGGCATCGATAAACTTGATTTCGCCGATTCTACCGTCTGCGACATCCCGCTTCAGTTCTAAGTTTTTCGGGTGGAAGTTGAGTTGTGTATTAACGACAAACTTCGTTTGTGTCTCTTCTGCTAATCCGGCAAGCTGCTTCCAGTCCTCGCTTTCAACGGCAATCGGTTTTTCGACAATCGCTGCCGGAACACCCGCATCCGATGCCTGTTTCATCAGTGAATACCGAATACGTTGGTTGGTGCCGCGTAACACCGGTGCCGTGACAATGTGAAGGACATCCGGTTTCTCTTTTTCAAGCATCTCGTCCAAATCGGTGTAGCGCGACGAAACCCCAAAGTCGTCTCCAAAGCTGTTGAGTAGTTCCTCGTTCATATCGCAAATTGCGCCGATCTTGCCACGTTTGACGAAGCGGTAGGCATCGGCGTGCGCACGGGCACGACCCCCGCACCCTAAGAACGCTGTTTTATACATAAAATGTCTCCTTCAATACTATTTAGGACTTACGCACAACGCACCTATTCAAGGATGGAAGAATGGAAGGAATCTCCTACCCTTCGCGCGCCTCCTGTCGGATGGAAGGATGGGGTACTTCCCCCCACCCTTCCCGCCTTCCAATCTTCCGATTGCTCCAATAAGCAGGGATTTTGCGTAAGTCCTGTACAAGTTAACTTTACTATAACTTCTCTCGAAGTGCGTCCATTAACCCATCGGGCGGTTCAAACGGGAGTTCAATAATCTCATTTGTTATCCCGCTGTAGTACATCCCTAAGATAATGTTATTCTCAACGAGCGATTGCCTAAGATGCGTCGGATGGACATTGCTCTCATCGTCTAACCAATCGAAAATGGCTTCGGTGAAGTTCGCCTGCGCAACGACATCTTGCTCTCCATAGTTCAACGGCCCGCCCTCATAGCCACCCTCCAGCGTTGAACGTTCCCAACTACTGAAACGCCAGTGTACAAATCCTTTTGTCCCAGCAACAAATACACGTTTGTGTCCATAGATACCCGGGTCATCGGATGCCTTTTGTGCCATCTCTGTTCCAAATGCAACAGAGACGTGGACACCATTTTCATGCAAAACGTGAGCGACAGCATGCGTCGGAGACGGATGACCACCGGGAGCAGAATTTAAATTTTCGCTTCCAGAGATTTGTCCAAGAACTCGCACCGGCCGCGCGTTGTCAATGTATGAGGACACCAACTGTAGCACATGCCCTCCCTGCTCAGAGGGTCTACTACGTGTACTGGCATCAATAAACCGAATCTCGCCGATCCGTCCCTCTGCGACATCTTTTTTTAACTCCAGATTCTTGGGGTGGAAGTCGAGTTGTGTATTGACAACAAATTTCGTTTTCGTCTCTTCGGCTAACCCCGCAATCTGTTTCCAATCCTCGCCTTCAATAGCGACCGGTTTCTCAATAATCGCCGCTGGCACGCCGTGATCCGATGCCTGTTTCATCAACGGATAACGGAGACGTTCCTCACGACTCGGAACCACAGGGCTTGTGACGATATGGAGGACATCGGGTTTCTCTTTTTCAAGCATCTCGTCCAAATCGGTGTAACGCGAAGATATACCGAAGTCGTCTCCGAATCTGTTGAGGCGTTCTTCATTCATATCGCAGATTGCAGCGAGTTTTCCGCGTTTGACGAAGCGATACGCATCTGCGTGTCCTCGGGCGCGACCGCCACACCCTAACATCGCAGTTTTATACATAGGACTGTCTCCTTAGTATCCGAGGTTGTATCAGATTAACAGTAGAAAATGTTTTTGTCAAACGTTATTTCAGGATTCGCTGCTACGAGGCGATGTCCACTTTCTCACCGCTCTTCGCACTGTCGTAAAACGCATCTAAGATTTGCATAAAGACATAAGCATCCGGTGCTGAGACATCGGGCACTACCTCACCCGCTATCGCCATGCCGAAGTGGTTCAATTCATAGTAGAAGACATGCACCTCTTCAGGCAGTTCACCGTGGTCAATCTCAAGCGGTTCATCAATATCCTCTCGGATAAACTCGCCATCTTTAAAGCGGGATATACCACCACTCGTGATTGCGCCGGTGGTGCCGTAAAGTTCAACGACACTCGCGGAATCCGAGTGGCTCATCCGAGAACAGTCGATTTGGATGGTTTTCCTACCTTCGCATCCGAGGATACCGGTGAAATAGTCCTCCGCTGCACCTTCAGGTCCGTCATATTGTGGGTAAAGCACGTGCTTCGCAGCAAATGCCCACTCCGGTTTCGGACATCCCATCCACCACCAAGTGAGGTTGAGTTCATGGGAGTAATGCTGTCCCAATGAACCACCCTTCTGCCCGTAGACATGCAACCAACGACTGTTGGTATCAAAGTCCGGGATGAAGTTGTACTTTCCAAAGACGCGGGCGTGATAGAGGTCGCCAATTGCGCCGTTCAGGACAGCACTCCGAATCTTTCGGTTATTCGGGAAGTGGCGCATAAAATAGCAGAATTGGAGCGTTTTCCCGGCTTCTTGTGCCGCTGACTCCATCTCTAAAATTTCGGGGGCGCGGATCGCGTGCGGCTTTTGTACCAAGACATGCTTCCCCGCATTGAGCGTATCCAGTACCTGCTGTAGCCTACCGTCTGGTCCCGTAGCGAGATAGACCGCTTCAACAGCCGGATTGTCAAGGAGTTCGTGATAGTCGGCATAGCGATGCGGGACTTCACTCTCATCTCCTGCTTCCGCACGACGAGCAGGATCGCGCTCCGCAATCGCAATGACGTTTAGGCGAGCGGTGGCGTTGGCAGCTTGGATAGCTTGACGACCTGCCCATCCGCATCCGACGACACCGAGTTGAGTGAGTTGGTTTGCCATAGGTGTTGCCTCCAATACTTCTATGGAAAAGTGTGTGAAAACATTGTGTTTAAAAGAGTTGTGCTAACTCCGAGACATCCTTAAGCACCCATGTTGGTTCTGCAACCGGGGCTTCCAATTGATCGGATTTAAACTTTCCAGTCTTGACGAGAATACTCTGCATCTCCATTGTTTGTGCGCCAACTATATCAGAGGTGATGTCGTCGCCAACTACGATTACTTCACTTGGCGAAAGCTGAAGACTCTCAAGTGCTAACTTGAAAAACGTCTCACTCGGTTTGCCCATGACTTTAGCGGTTTTGCCTGCGGCTGCTTCCAGAAGCGTCACGAATGCCCCACAATCTAAGAACATTCCCTCAGAAGAAAACCAGTAGAGTCCTTTCTGCAATGCTATCAACTCAGCCCCATTCATTAACAGACGAAAGGCGTGATTTAAAGCGTGAAAATCAAACCGTTCGCCGTAGTCTCCAACGACGACAAAATCAGGGGCATCGTCATCTACCGATATCTCTTTGAAAAACGCTTTGACGGCATCGTCAACCATGAAGTGGCAGCTTATCTCAGGTTGTGCGCGTAAATATTGGAGACAGGCGTAAGTTGCATTGAAAATCTCATCTTCGTAGATGTCAAAGCCCAACGCTTGCATCTGTTCGTGAAGCATCTTCGGCGTTTTGGCAGTCGTATTCGTCAAAAATCGGAGTTGGTACTTCTCCTGACGTAGGTAGTTAACAGTTTCGATTGCGCCGGGGCAAGGTTCGCCTTTAAAATAGAGCGTCCCGTCTAAATCAATCAAAAAAGCCTTCGGGCGCGTTGGTGATATTTTCTGCATTGTCCTCTCGTGCGCTACGGTTCCACAACTTTGTAGTGCTCCACCTGTCCACCCCGAATGACTTGGATTGCGAGACTTTTGACGGGGTGGCGGTTCGCATCGTAATGTGAAATGGTTGTTGCCCCTTTGTAATCGCTGACCTTTGCGAACGCATCACGAACAGCCATCGGATCAAGCGAACCTGCTGTCTCTATTGCCCGTGCCAAGAGTCGCATCGCATCGTAGCCTGACGCTGCAACACCATCCGGTGGACTCTCAAACAGTGCCGTGTACCCCTTCACAAATTCTTGAACATCTACATCCTGCGTTGCGACAGAAAAATTAGTCGGATAATAGCTGCCATCCAGAACACTGATATTGTCTAAAACGCTGAGGAAGCGTTCTCTATCATCCCACGCACTCCCACCAAGGAAGGTCGCTTTGATGCCGATTTGACGTGCTTCGTTTATCAATAGCGGTACTTCTGGCTGATGACCGGGACAGAAGATAACGTCAGGCGTGGCATCATGAATTTCGGTGAGCAAGTCAGTAAGGATCGTATTGCCAGCGGAATAGGCACCACTATGAACAATTTCTCCACCGATTTCCTGAAAAGCTGCTTCAAACGCTTGGACGAGATCAATGGAGTAGTCATCATCTTCCTCATAAATTGTCGCAGCTGTTTTGGCACCAAGTTCATTAGGGTTCATAGCGAAACTCGCCATCACTTTTCCTTGAAATGGGTTGGGCACTGTAATCAGAAAAACGTAATCTCCAACTGCTGGTACATTCGAGCCGCTGGAGCCAGGAAGCATAAGCCGCTGTGCCTGTTGCGCAATTGGACCGACCTCAATAGACATAGTGGAACGAACGGGACCGAGTAACGCGAAGACGTTTTCCATCTCAATGAGTTCTTTCGCAGCACCAATACTTGCTTCGGGTGTCGGAAGCTCATTCTCTATGAGTTGATTATTTCGACTGATAAACTCTACCCGCATACCAAGTACCCCTCCGTTTTCATTGATTTGAACACGGGCGGTCTCAGCACCTTGGCTAAAGGTTGTGTAACTGTACTTTGGCTGAATTACACCAATTTTCAATGTTGTTTCAGTCGGAGCAGTGGTAGCATCGGGCTGAACCATCTGGCTTGCTCGTTCACATCCCGTTAGGGCGGTAAGCAGAATAACTGAAATTAAGATAAAAATTCTTGCATGCATACTGTAGATTTTCTCCTTCCGGAAAATGCTTGAAAAATATTTGGATTTGTGGTAACTTTGTTACCTAATGTTCTAAAGTTTCGTGAAAACAGTAACACATCCAACCGATTTTGTCAAGTTTCTAAAATACGGTTAACTGACCTCTTCCGTGACAACATATCGCTTGCAACAGACTTAGTTCGTAGCATAAACGGTAAAAAACGGAGTAAAACCCAATAGTTAGAAAATTAGGAATACACGAAGGAGCCTTTTCATGGAACTCGGTTTTTTCACAATGCCATTGCATCCACCCGGTAGCGACACTACTAAAACGTTAGACGACGATCTTGAGCAGATGATAGTCCTGGACGAACTGGGCTACAAAGAAGCTTACGTCGGTGAGCATTTCACGTTTACGTGGGAGAATATTCCGTCTCCAGATCTCTTTATTGCAAAAGCGGCTGCGATGACAGAGAACATCATTTTCGGCACGGGGATCACCTGTATGCCGATACACAATCCTGCCGTTGTGGCGCATCGCATCGCGCAACTGGATCACCAAACGCACGGACGCTTTCACTGGGGGGTTGGTTCAAGTTCCACACCGAGCGATGCGGAGATGTTCATGGCAGACGGGGACAGACGGAAGTCTACCCGAGAAGGGATTGATGCCGTACTCAAAATTTGGACAGACCCAGAACCCGGACATTACAAAACCGACTTCTGGGAATTTAAGATCCCTGAGTACCGTCCGAACATTGTAAGTGTCCACATGAAGCCTTATCAGAAACCGCATCCGCCAATTGCGTTGGCAGGGTCTTCCGCAAGGTCGGACACGTTAATCTTCGCTGGTGAACGGGGCTGGATTCCGATGAGTATTAATTTAGCGCATGTTTCTACTATCAAGACCCACTGGGACGCGGTGGAAGAGGGCGCGGAAAAGACTGGCTTATCGCCATCTCGCTCGACGTGGCGCATTGCCCGTGAAGTCTATGTTGCGGATACGACCGAACAGGCGCGTAAAGAGGCACTTGAAGGCACGCTCGGACGCGATTTTACGGACTATTGGTTCAAGTTATTTAGCCCGGGGAACTTCAAACCGGATCCAGATATGGACGACGCGGATATGACCCTCGAGCATTTGTTAGATACCTTGTGGATTGTTGGAAGTCCGGATCACGTTGCCAATCGTTTGCGCGAACTTTACGATGAAGTCGGTGGTTTTGGGGTCTTACTCGCCATGGGACACGAGTGGGAACCGAAAGAACAGTGGTTGAACTCAATGACACTCCTCAAGAACGAGGTCATGCCACAACTGGCGGATTTGACTTAAGAGTCACCGTACATCGTAATGTCAGGACAAGGAGTAATTTTATGGATACCCTCATGGCGGGTGCCTCAGAGACTGTGATTACCTCCATAAAGGACAAGCCCGAAGTTTATGCCGAGCTGTATGCACGCGCGTTGGTGCTTTCGGATGGTGAAAAACAACTCGCTATCGTAACAGCGGATTACGGACAGTTTCCACTTCAGTACAACCAAGTACTACTTGAGGCAATCCAGAGCGCAACGGATATACCGCCAGAGCATGTTGTTATCAACTGCAGCCATACGCACAACGCCCCGGGAGTTGATGGACGGTGGATAACAGAGGAATCCGAGGCGTGGTTGGCGACCTGCCTTGCCGAGTTGGTGAAAGACGCAGTAGACGCGCTTGAACCCGCGACATTGCGGTCAGGACGTGCCCCTGTTCAAATCGGCTACAACCGTCGTATAATGAACGACGAGGGCTATATTACCATGGCACCGAATCCGGAAGGTCCGGTTGTGCCGTGGGTTGATGTATTAGGGGCTTATGACGAAAATGGGGACATCATCGCGGTGCTGTTCTCTCATGCTGCACACCCGGTTATTGTCCACTGGTCAAGCGAAGAAATGGGGGCTGATTATCCCGGCTATGCTGTTGAACATCTGCGCAATTTCTTGGACCTGAAGCCGGAAAGCGTTTTGCTGTTCGCACAAGGCTGCGCAGCAGACATCAACGGGTATCCATTGCGAGGTGGTTTCGATGCATGTGATGTCGCTGGATTCGCACTCGCATTTGCGACACACCAAGCGTTAAAGACTGCCGAAGAAGTCCCCACCGCACCTCTTAAAGCGTGTTCAAAACTCGTTAATTTGCCGTTCCGAGATCCACCGTCGGTTGCAGAATGCGAGCAGTTAATAAAAGAATTCCCTGACGATGAACGTTACGCCGCTTTATTAGAAGTTGCCAAGAGTGGTGAAAAGCGTACACTCCCCTTCCCAATAAGCGCGTTTGCAGTCGGTGACACGCTCTGCTTCCTGTCTGTATCGCACGAACTCTTTTCGGAGTATCAACTCTTTGCGGACGAAACGTCCCCGTTCTCCCACACATTCGTCTTTGGATATACGAACGGGAGTGAGGTCTATATTGCGACAAGAGCGGCTTATGAGTTAGGACTAAAAGCAGGCTATGAAGCAGGACCTCGGAACCATGCCCTCAGCGGTCCGTATCGGTTAGCATTAGTGCCAGCGGTTGAAGAACAGATTCACGTGGAAATAACGGATCTATTGGGGAAATTGAAAAACGCATAAAGGTACAGCTGTGTCCTATTTTCCGTGAATTCTGTGAATTCCTTAAAATTACGCTAACCATTGGATTCCCACCAACATTGCATATCATTCCGATGCTCGTGGCGTGAGAACTAACGTCATCCGTTGCTCTTCAGTGAGGTATCGGTTGACGACGCTCGCAACATCAACCGCCGAGACATCGGCGAATGCACTCGCAAGCTGCGATAAGTTCCCACCAAATTGGTATTCTATCGTTCCCCAACGGACACCGAGCTGAAGGAGCATCAGAGCCTCCGGTACATTCTCAGGTTTATATTTCATGAGCGTTTTCATGTCTGGTGGTGCACCGAGTTCCTTGGAAAGGGATTGGGCAACCATAAGAACCTGCGTGTTGTTCTCCGATTGTTTTAAGGGGTTCATCAACTGCCGAACCCGCTGCTTAACCTTTTCTATATCTGTACCCTGTTTGAGTGAGGCACTGACGTATAAGTAGACCTGTTCAGGTGTGACGAGATCAACACCACAATGAATGTAAGCTGTCAATTCCTTCAATTGGGCATCCTGTGTGCAGGCTAATCCCCAAATCAGACTCGCTACATAGAGTGCGGGGTAGTCTTCGTTTTCAGTGCGAGGAATTGGGTAGGTTTCCATGTAATGCGTTACATTGATATCCCAAGTAGCATTTTGATTTTTCGCTATCTCTGGAGGGACCGTTGGTCGGGGAAGCGTTTTCTCGGTTAAGCTGATAGCTCCCAATTGTTTTTCCATTGTGTCTTTCAGTGTTTCGGGATCAACGCCCCCAATGACGCACAAAAGGACGCGATCTGCTTGGACCAGATGCTGATCGCGATATTCTTGGAGTTCACTGAGTTGTGCTGATTGAATGCCTCGGCGCATCGCTATATCGGTTTCACCATGCCGAAAGACTTGGTTCCACGCAACATTTGCCAACTTATGCGTTGCCAAGTTCGCTTCAATATAGTCAAACTGAGACAAGACTCTCGGGAGTTCCTCAGCAAGACTTTCTGCTGAAAACGGCAGTCTGGAAAGCCATTTCGCATGTCGTGCTAAACTCTGGGTCCATGTATCTTTCCCACCCCAAGACTCCAAGCGCATGTTATCAGCCATTGTCTCCGCGTTACTTGTTTTGAAATCAAGGGGACCTGTGGTTCGGACGGTCAGATGATTAATAAGATGGCTCCAATACGCCCTTGCTTTCCCGTCAGTGACGAGTCCAAGGGGCAAATAACTGAAGATACCAACATCCGTGGAATTTTCGACATGGAGATTGACGACTTGGATACCGTTGCTTAGCGTAAAGCGTGTCACTTTAGGTGTAGTATTAGAAGTAAGCAGATTAGGGAACTCCTTTGATGCATTAGGTCCTAAGACTTCCTCAGAGACTTGTACCCCGATACTGTTGTTTTTACCGGGGGTGGCAGCTTGTCCGACTTGATTTCGTACCGCCGGTTTTGCGTCGGTTTCAAGAACGACAGCCGTCTCAATAATTTCAATAGTAGGCTCGGCTTGTGCCTCAAAACTATACGGTCGCTGGAATCTGACGAGATATTGATGACTTGCACCGAGCAGCAATACAATCAAAACTGTAGCTGCACTAAAGGACATCCAGGGCAGCAACGGTTTTCCACTTGGCGGTGATACCGGTTTTATGTCAGCAACCTCTCGCATAATGTTCTCGTATAGATTGTTAGACAATTGCAAACCGCCAAGGGTTTCGTTAATCAAGAGTTCTTCTGACGTTTTTAAACGCTCCCGCGCTCGCTGGAGCCGACTCGTAATTGTGTGCACCGATACTCCCAAGAACTTGCCAATTTCCTTTGTGGTCATCTCACCGAGATAGTAGAGCGTTACCACGGTGCGTTCGCTCTCTGGCAATTTTTTCAGAAGTTGCTTGACGATTTCATGACGATGTTCAGTAGCTTCTGTCTCGCGCTGTTCTAACACATAACGCTCATAAGTTAATTTATCTATCGCTTTCACAGATGCGTCCCCCAGCGGTTGCATCGCAGGTTTTTGCTTTCGGAGCCAATCGGTGCATAGATTATTTGTAATGACATACAGCCATCCTGCGAATTGATTCAGGTCCTTGAGTGTCGGGAGTTTCTCATAAGCTTGAAGGAAGGTGTCTTGTGTAATTTCCTCAGCATAGTGAAAATCACCGATCTTCCGCCACGCCAAGGCGTGAACGCTCTTTTGGTATTTTTGAACCAAGGTGCCGAACGCCTCATCGTCGCCGGATAAGATGCTGTGAATCAACTGAACATCGTTTTTCTCCATCAGAATTCTCCGTAATGTCTCATATCACTCCGACGCACGCGGTGTGAGAAGCAGTGTCATCTGCTTATCTTCGGTTAGATACCGATTAACAACATCGGCGACATCATCCGCGGAGACATTGGCAAACGCCTTCGCCAGGTGGGGGAAGGTATCGCCATATTGATATTCAAGCATACCCCACTGTACACCGATATTCGCAAGCATCATAGTTTCTGTCATACCTACAGGTTTCTGTCGCATTACCATCGTCATATCTGGGGGTGAACCGAGTTCCATTGAAAGGGCTTGCGCGTACATCGGCACCTGCGCGTTGTTTGCTGGTTGCTTTAACCGGTTTATCAACTCTCCAATCCGCTGCTTAACCTTTTCTATATCTGTATCCCGTTTGAGCGAAGCACTGACATATAAGTATATCTGTTCAGGCGTGATAAGGTCAACCCCACAGAAAACGAGACCAATCAATTCCTTCAATTGCGCATCTTGCATGCAGGCTACCCGCAAAAGCAGACTCGCCATATAAAGTGCTGGGTAGTCTCTGTTCGCAACGCTGGATATCGCGTAAGTTTCCATGTAGTGGGTTACATTGATATCCCAAGTGGCAACTTGGTCTTTCGCCGTCTCCGATGTTGTTGTTGCTGGCGGAAGTGTTTTTGCTGTTAGGTTGATAGATCCGAGTTGTTCTTCCATTACTGGCTGTAGTGTTTCCGCCTTAACTCCACCGATGACACACAAAAGCACGCGATCTGCTTGGACCAAGTGTAGATCTCGGTATTCTTGTAATTCACTCAACTGTGCTGATTGAACATCACCGCGCATTGATATGGCGGTTTCACCATGTCGAAAAACTTGATTCCATGCAGCGAACGCCCATTTGTGCGTCGCTAATCTGATTTCAGTAGCGTCAATCTCGGACAAGGCGTTCGGTAACTCCTCGGCTAAACTTTCTGCTGAAAATGGCAATCCAGAAAGCCACTGTGCGTGTCGTTTCAAGCCCTGTGTCCAATTGTCGGTGTTCCCGATAAAATCCAAGCGCATGTTATCAGCCATTGTTTCTGCGCCACTCGTTTTGAAATCAATCGGTCCTGTGGTTCGGATTGTCAAGTGTTCAATCAGATGGCTCCACTGTGTCTTTGCTTTTCCATCAGCAACAAGTCCAAGAGGCAAATAACTGAAAATCGCCACATCCGTGGAATTCTCAACATAGAGATTGACAACCTTAATGCCGTTGTTTAATGTAAAGCGTGTTACCTCAGGCGGGGCAGCGGAAGCGAGAGAAAAACTACCAAGGATGAGTAATGCCACGATGGTGTGTTTAATCCTGTTAATCATCTTTAGATACCTCCAAGTGTTAGGTTTTCAAAACCTTGTGGGACTACGTTAGCACATAGGGTATGTTTCTCACGTCAGTTTAAGAGGGTTTTATGCGTACACCTTCTTAAACTTTCGGAGACAGCGGGTAAACAGTGCAACAGCCTCTATATCTTGGCGTTCAGGTGAAAACTGATAAACACTGTTGCCTTTCCTTTCATAGGAAAGCGCGTATAGTCCGCTTGCCTGCCGACCGATCGCTATAACTCCAAAAGCATTGCCGCCGATCCGTGGGGTTACCCCAGTAGAACCTGTAGAAATGGCGATAAATCCAACAGCAGCGGCATTTCCAAAAGCGAAAACCCCCATGGATGTTACACCGATCGTGATGATCCCGCAAGATACGGTGCCAATAGCAATCACACCAAAAGAAACAGCACCAATCGAAACAACTCCAAAAGAGACCGCCCCAAAAGAAACAATACCAGATGAAATTGCCCCAAATGTTATGTCACTCAAGATAGGTATCCATGAAAATTCCAAATATTTCGCTATGCCGTACGCCAAAAAAGGCAAAAAAGCCAAAATCAATAAGACTGCTTCCGATATATGCCAGTTTCGGACGTACGCGTCAAACGTTTTTTTGAAGGTTTCCGAACTAAAAGTTTTTGACATCTTTTTTCTCCTTTTTATACGACTGTAGAATTCAGATAAACCACGTAAATACTGAAGCAAAACACATAGTATCGTTAAAACGAAACGATTGTTTTACCCTTTGATTGTTTAATGACGTAATTTGGGTGCTGAAAACGTGCATAATCTGAAAAAAAATGAAAATTATCTGAATTTCTTAGCCGTTTTTCTGCAAAAGTCGGATTCCAAACGCGCAATAAACCGCCGATTGCGTAAGGATCGAGAGTATTCACACACAATATTACAGACGTTGTTATTTTTTCCGTTTAGATGTTAAGTAATGAGGACGAGATAGCGACGAGATCCAATAATGATGGAAAACTAAATAACACTGTAAAATTTGTTTCTTAATATTGCTTAAAACCACAAAATTTAGTATAATTTTTACATATTACCAAACTTTGGACAATTCATCCTTGGTGCGTTGGTCTAAAAAAACAGGAGTAGTTTATGAATCCGAAAATTTTTAGGTTAGCACTATGCGTATTACTGGTCCTCTCAGTCGCTTACCTCTCTGCGGAGGAGAGAACGGAAGATGTCGGAATAACTGAAGAACCGATGCCTACACTTAAAGTGGGTTTGATTCATCCGTTGCTAAATTACGCCACTTTCGGCGACGGTGCCAAACTCGCCTTAGCGGAAATCAACAAGGCAGGCGGTGTGCTTGGGAGACAAGTAGAACTTATCTATAAAGTAGAAACAGGAAGCATTGCTAATTCTGCAAGAGAATTAGCTGAAATGGAAAATGTTGTTGCCATATTAGGTCCCATGTTTTCGAGTAGTGCTGTTAAAGTTGGACCGATCATCAATATCCCTGTCATTGTAGGGGCAACGGGTGCCGACGTGACGAATACAGGGAACGATCCGGGAGATTTTCTCTTTTTGGTGGCGAATTCAAATGCGTTGCAAGCGAAAGTGATGGCAGGTTTTGTGGTGAAGGACCTCGGAAAGAAAACTGCAGCGATGATTTGGCAGAACGGGGATGTCTATTCTAAAGGTTTCGTTAACGCATTTGATGCGAATTTCCAGGACCTTGGCGGTCGCATTGTTGCCAATCAAATCTATGAACAAGGCGATATAATGTTTGATGGACAACTTGGGATCATCAAAGAGGCAAACGCTGATGTTCTGCTTCTGGCAAGTTTTCCGCCAGAGAGCCCGATGATAGTAAAGCAGGCACGCGAGATGGGCATTAAGTCCATCTTCATCGGCAGTGATGGTTGGGATGATTCGTTGATGTTAGACATTTTAGAGGATAACACGCCTCTCGAAAATTCCTATTATTGTAGTATCTCGGATGAGCTTGCTGCAGATTTTACTGTTGCTTATGAAACAATGTTTAAAAATCAGCCTATTGGTATTGCTCCGTTAGGTTACGATGCGATGAAGTTATTGGCAATAGCGATTGAAAACGTGCAATCAACAGACCCAGTTATGATTCGGGATGCGGTTGCTGCTATCACTGACTACCAAGGGGCGACAGCTATTTCCGGCTTTGATGGGAACCGTCATCCTGTCAAACCTGCTGCGGGTATCCGCGTGTTGAAAATTGTTGATGGTCAACCGCAGCAACACACTGTTGTGAAAGCAAACGAGTAAGTCCAGGGGTATTTAGTTTTGGATAAATTATGTAATTTTAACAGGACTTACGCAAATTGAGAAAATATCGGACATTCAGACGCAAAAAATCGGTAATTTCCGTATTGAAACCCTTAAATCCCCCACCCCCCACATCCCCGCTTATCAGGGGGTAGGGAGACTTTAAGAGGGAATGCGTAAGTCCTATTTAAGGTGCCTTCCCTTAAAAATAAGTTTCTAATTTCGCTCGCGCGTTTGCGACTCCCTTAACAATCGGCTGTGATGTTTCCGCTTTCAATCCCAAATAGATCAGCATGATTTCCTCAGTGTAGCCGACACGCTCTATCTCCTGACAGATGGCGGGAAAATCCATCTCTGGTGCCCAGAAAGGTTCACTGCCTGTCTGAGAATCGACACCACAGTTGAAATAGACGCTGAACAACCGTTCTGACAACGTACGTAAAGCAACAACGGGATCGTCTCCGGCGCGATGGAAATGGAACGGACTGTAGTAGAAGCCGAAGTTTTCGGAGGGGATCGCATCGAGGATCTGCTGGGTACGTTCGAGGTTGTAGGCGAGGCTCCCTTCATGCGCGTAGAGCATAAGAGTTAGATTCCGAGCCTGTGCTTCTTCAGTGATCGTTTTGAGATGAGCAATGATCGTTTCAATCTCGCGAGCGGTGGCAGTCTCGTTCCCACCACTCGCGATACTGACCATTGGAATGGAGAGCCTTTGGGCAGTGTCGAGAATTGAAATTAACGCTTCAAGTCCGTCTGGTGCATCAACTGCCACTGTGCTCAGCATGGATTTGAAACGGATTCCGGTCTCCTCTCGAAGCGCGGCGATAGTCTCAACTTCCACGTCTGAAAAATGGGATTGGGCGAGTTCAATAGCAGACACGCCATTTTGGGATAACTCGCCGACAAATTCCGCCAAAGGAAAAGGGGAGAACGGAAGGGTGCTTGCACAATAGGTTCTCATAATTTTTACCCCAACTAATACCTAATCATTTAAGGGTGGTACATAATCGTTCAGCATGACACCACATTAATAAACCATCGGATTGTTGGAAGCCATCAGCAAGCTGTAGCATGTAAAATGTGTGTAACTGCCACAAGGTTCTTTTACTGATTGCTGATGGCTGACGGCTGAACGCTATTTACCCATCGCTTTTAGCGCACTCAGGCAGCGTTCGACAGCCTCAAGCGGCGGGAAGGCATCGCTTTCATATTCGACGATATACCACTTCGTGCCACCTGTGGTTTCGCAGACTCGGAAGATTTCATCCCATGGCACACTGTCCTCACCAATAATCGGACGGAAACCGGCGTGTCTGTCTGCCTCACCTGCTGATTCAGTGTATGGTTTGAGATGGACTGTACCAGCGCGACCGGGGTATCTCTCCAGAATACCGACGAGATCGGCACCACCAGACAGCGCATTGCCCATATCCAGCTGCATCACAACCCCTTCGTTCGTGTTACCGAAGAAAGTATCCCACGGTTGTTCACCGTCAAGCGGCGTAAATTCGACGTGATGGTTGTGATAGCCGGTCACCATACCGTGCGCTGCGAGTTTATCAGCAATCCCATTGAAAGTGTCTGCTAACTTCAGCCAGTCCGCCCGCGATTGACGCAGCTCACCCGGAATACCCGGAACGATGACATACGGGTTTTCCAAAACCTTGTTGAATTCAATCGTCTCATCAAGGGTGTCTTCTTGGACAAGGTTGAACGGTGTGTGCCAACCGCAGCAGATCAAGCCGAACTCGTCAAGCAAACCCTTTAACTCTTGGGCGGAATGTTGCGGTGGACCCGCGAATTCAACACCTTCATATCCCATCTCCGCAACCGCTTTTATCGTGCCACGGACATCCTCTGCTAACTCGTTTCGGACGGAGAATAGCTCTAAACCAATTGGTACTCTTGACATAATTTTCCTTTCATATTTTTTGTAGGTGTGGAATGATGTTGTTCTAAATTCATGACAGCATTATAGGACAGATGTATATGCAATTCAACCCAAATTTAGGGGTATCCAGTTTTCTATTTGGTTAATGTAATCTATGAGACTTTTGGAAGATTAAACGGGATATCCAATATTGCCAAGCGGATCATTAGTGTCCGGCAAAATTTACATGTATGGATAGAAAATCGGACTGTATCGCTGCCACATTCCTGTAGCTGCCGTTCTGAGCAGTCTTTTAAGTGTATTTACTGCTTCTTCCGGATCGGGTTCAGTGAGAAAAGTCACAATATCCTCTGATAGGCTTCCTTGAGACACCTGTACGGCTTCGTCTCCATATAATTTACGAAAATTTTCCCTCGTCTGTTCCAATTCTTGGCACACTGGTCGGTGTTTTCCACAAAGTCTGTCCAACACATCCTTCGGCTGTTGATCTGGTTCCCAGAGAGGTTCGGCCAGCCATCTCAGGTGATAAGATATTTCAAACATCGTAGGTAATGTCTCCTCATACATTTCTTCCCATCCCAACTCCGTTTTTGGTATCTGGAGGATGCCCACCTTGTTTTCTAAATGGATTGGGCTATGTGTTTCCGCCCACTCTACCCACTCTAGAAGTATAATCACGTCTAATCCCCACCAAGGTGATATACCGTACTCTATGTCTATATTCTTCTTATCCTCCGTGATCTTGGGCCGCAACTCTTGGTTCAGCTCATAATATGTCGGTGCCAGTTCCTCCAATATTTCTTTTGCATGTTGGTTTATCGGATGCTCATTCAGTTTCTCTATCTGTTTGGTAAAGTTCAGTTTTTGTACTTCCTCATCGTCTTCATGAGTCCATCCACTTTCTCGTAGCAATTCATTGAGTTCATCTCTTATGATTTGGCAAACGTTACACTCACATAGTCTGCTTTCTCGTAGTAGTTCATCGAGTTCACTATCTTCTTTTGGTTGCCAGGTATTTTCTATTCGTGTCCTTTCCTCTAATCGGTGGAGTGCCTCTAAAAAACCATCTATTTTCTGATTATAATCGTATATTATATCTTCTGGATGTGTCTGAAAAGAAAGTTCACGTCTCAAATAGTCAATTATTTCACCGTCCGATATTTTTCTATTCAATACTTTTCTATCCCATTTGTTACCTTCAAGTTCGATTTCATCGCGCCAAAGTTCTATCTCCTTATTCCAAAGTCCAGCAGTTTGTGCCTGAAACTCGGTAAGTTCATTATGAGCTTCATAATATATTTTCTTTGCGACATCAAGTTTCTCTTTGACACGAGCAAAAACTGTAGGAGCGTTCACGAAAACATCCGCTTTAATACCAGCTAAGAACGCTCTGAGGATAGGAATATCTTCTTGGGTTAAGAAAACCTCGCCGCTCAACTGACTATATGCTTCTGACGGATCTGATTCTGTTTCCAATTTTTCATCAAAGATCGTATTTAAAGGTGCTGACACACCTGAAGATCCTGACACAGGAGACCCGGATGACCTTTCTATATCTAACAACGTAAATCTACTGTCCTTAATTTCAATCCGCACATCGTAAGTTTCAAGTGCGGATAAGCATAACTCTATGCCTATTGAAGAGAGTCTTTGAAAAAAACTTTGACGCGTTAAGGATGTTTCTTGTAAAGCATTTTCATCTTTTTCCCGAGTGTCTCTACGCTTCGCGTAGATCCGTTCAAGCCGAGTACGGGCATCCTTATTCCCTTGTTGTGCGGCTTTTAGATACCATTTAATAGCTGCCGTAGCGTCTTTAACAACACCTTTACCCTCCTCGTAAATCACACCTAAGTAGTATTGGGATTCAGTATGTCCGCTTTCAGCAAGTGGCTCAAATTCCTCCAATGCTGTAGTGTAGTTCCCTCGCAAATATGCATTCTTACCATCTTGATAATTCCACGAAGTTTCATATTTGCTAATAATCTCTGATGCTGTCTTGTTTGAGTGATTTTTAAGAGTTTCAATCGCTATCTGTCTGGCAAACTGATTCTCAAATCCTTTCTCACTACTCAAGATATATTCAATAAGGTGTAGAAATTGGTCAAGTGAATCTGGGTAGATTTGGAGGTGGACAAACATTTTGTGAACAGCATTGTTCACAGCGTCCTGATCTTCTGATTTTAAAAGGTCCTCCAAATAGGCAGAAAACTTACTGTTAAGCCGCTTTAACTGCTCAGCAGTTCGCATATCCTGTTGACCTGTAAGCGCTTCAGTAATCGTCTGGAGGTTGGTGTTTTCTTCTTTCCCACTCAAAAAAGCGTGGCAGTTTCCACACAGCGTTATGCCATTGTCAAGGTCGGTAGCGAATTCAGTGTACTTTTCCAAAGGTTTTATGTGGTGTACATGGAGGTTGCGCTGCACGGCACATATACGACATGTATTTTCATCACGATGTCTGACTTCTCTGCGCCATCGCTGATATTCTGGTGATTTGCGGATATCTTGCATGGGAACCCTCGTTTGATACCAACTTACCCGTGCCGAGACGGTTTTGATAACTTCCTAAATCTGTTGATCTGAATCAATGATGTCAATAATTTTATGTGCATTATTGGTGCATTTGTCAAATTTTCCATAGGTGTCAATTTAGGGATTTTCGCAGGATTTTATAACGGATGTAATAAACATACCGCCCTTACAGGGCTTAGGAAATGGAGGAGGCGCATTCCTATAAACATGCCGTCCCTACGGGACTAAAGAGCGAGGATTTCTCCCACACTTTTACCTGATACGTGAGGCATCTTGATTTCAGAACTCTGTATCTCAAAGAAAAACACGTCTATTTTCCTAAAATTGATATTTATGGTGCGTTTGCCAAATTTCCTAATACGGATGCGTAAGTATTCTGTTTCGGTTTTCGTTTTCAGAACGTCTATCGCGCCGTGTAATTAGGTGCGAGCGGACAGGTTTGGGAACGTGATAAGAGTGCCACTCGTGCTAAACCGTGAATCAAAAACGCTGCTCCCATCTGTGATTCATACCAGTCAATCCCTGATGCGCCGTATGGAAGCGTTTCTGGAAAATAAACGTCCAGCACCGTTTCTGCCAGTTCAACGCCGCCTTCCAACCACACCGATTCACCGGTAATGTCATAGAGATCCGCGAACAACTCAAGCGTAAGACCGGCATCCGATGCAGGAATCTTGAACCCATCCGCGTGAACTTGGTCAACCGGAAATTCCTCATCAAGATAGGTTCTGCCAACAGCACGTGCGTACGCCATCAATTTTCCATTCTGCGTCAATCGCCAACCAGCAAGACAGAGCACCCCCGTGCTGCAGGAAGTCCCAGCACCGTAAACGCTCCCCCATGCGGACATACGTTCAACAATTCGATTCGTCTTGCACTGGCATAAACTAATAAACTCACGAGTTTCAAGATTATGCGGGGCAGCGAGAAACCCATCAATGTAAACCGAGCCGTATTGCCGCATCCGATCTGCCAATTCGGGTAGAAGTGATTCTATCAATGTTGCAGATTCAAGTAGACTGATTCCTAATGAGAGCGTTTGTGTGGGAGCGTTATTGTCAAAAAAACGTTCATCTTCCTTTGGTGAGCGACTCTCAATACGCAAAAGCCCATGGTCATCCCGTTTTTCCCACCAGTAATCGGTATAGTTCTGAATCTGTTGAAGGGTTTCAGGACGCTGGTCTTGCGTCCACGCGAACGCTAAATCGAAGATGTAAAAACCTGAGTGCCGCGGAAAATCGCATGCGCGACCCCCGCGACCGAGATGTGCTTTTGTGTCGATATTCGCATGACGGATGTATTCAAGCCCGTCCCCCTCGGTCCAATGATACTCCAATCCATCGGCGAAACTTTGGACACAGGCGGGGCTGAACGTATTCAATTTTTGCCAGAGCCAGAGCGGGACCTTACGCAGATGGTCGTGAATTGCAGCACCACCCTCTGGATTTCGCGAACACCCGACCCGTTCCTCAATGAGCTGCCAAAATGAATGCTCACCCCAAGGAAACAATCCTGTTGTCGTATTCGTGCAATTCTGAGCAAAGTGCGCCAAATACCGATCCACAACTTCAACGTATTCCGGTTTCGATTCAGTTTCAGCGAGCACGTTCATCGTGCAGAGTAATGGCTCATCGTGGATCAAGTTAGAACCGAGGTGCGCCCGGTCCCCATTCCGCTGTCCCGGAATCTTCGTCGGTTTTTCCGTTAGCATCTCACCCGTCTGTGGATGCACAATGGAGGGGAACAGCCCTTTGTATGGCTTACTGCTTTCGATCATCAGATCAATAGCGTTGCATATTTTGTTTATAATTGCTTCCGGGTTCATCAGAAACGATACCTCCACTCTTGCTGAATGAAAACATCGTATCACGAACCCATTAAAATGTCAAGATTAGGACACCTGTGGTGCGGGGTCATTTAGTTTTCTCTTTTGTAGCGTAAACTTTTAGTTTGCGCCCTATACACGCACAGACTAACAGTCTATGCTACAAGGGTTCTCAGTATACAGGCAGCAGGGCAGCTATTGAAAATGAGTTCCCAAACTATAAAACTAAATAGTCCTGACCTATGGTGAAACATAAAAGAGGTCCTTCCCAGACAAGTTTGTAGGGGCATGTCTTGTGCTTGCCCAACAGAAAACTTTTTCTTGCCATCTGATCCCTTGTGTTGTATAATCGCGATATAGTTTTCGGTTATCAGTCGTCAGGTAAGAAGAAACCGATATGAATGCGGCACCTATTTGATTAAAGATGGCAATTTATAAAATTCTTTATCCGCATTGAATATTTATCTGTGAAAATCCGCGATTTAGATGATTCTTGATTGATAGGAGAGACTTATGCACGTTGGACTTATGGTTGGGACAATTCGTCGGAAAACACTCGGTGCGACCTTGGATGCTATTGTGGAACACAATGTCCATCATTTACAATATCATGTGCCTGCCGGGCTGTCGCTTGCGGAGGTTCGCAAGGAGATAGACGACCGACAGATTACAATCTCGGCACTTGGAGGCACCTATAACATGATTGATCCGGACGTTGAGAAACGCCACGCCGGTTTACAGATGTTGCGTTCTGTCGCAGCGCAATGCGCGCCGATGGGGACATCGGTAATTACGATCTGCACCGGTTCACGTGACCCGGACAGCATGTGGCGCGCCCACCGGGATAACAATACACCGGAGGCGTGGCGCGATCTCGTTGAATCCATGAAACAGGCACTGGAAGTAGCGGAAGAATACGAGGTGACACTCGCACTCGAACCTGAAGTGGCAAACGTGGTCGATTCTGCGCAGAAAGCGCGGCGGCTGCTTGATGAGATGCAATCACCCTACCTGAAGGTGTGTATAGACGGTGCGAATATCTTCCACAAAGGCGAACTGCCGAAAATGAAAGAAATCCTTGATGAAGCGTTCGCACTGCTCGGCGATGACATCGCGCTTGCGCACGGGAAAGACTTGGATCGCGACGGGCAGGCAGGACACCTCGCTGCTGGGACAGGATTGCTGGATTACGATCAGTATCTGGGTCTGCTAAAGGAAAGCGGTTATGAAGGTGCTGTTGTGCTGCACGGCTTGTCGGAAGAGCAGGTGCCTTATTGCACCGGATTCTTACGTGAGAAAATTGCTGCGCTGTAGGAAACGCACTGGCTTGTAGTAGGGCGATTTATCGCCTGCCTTTAGACTTCCCCAGACATCCGTTCTGCCAATCGCGCAAGTGCAGGTGAAGTGTCCAACTTGTCAAGCTCTGCTTCAATCACGGTAAAATGTTCTGTCTCATCAAGAGCGGTTTTGATGGCTTCATCAAATTCGCCCTCGGTTCGGACATGGAATCCGCGCCCCGTACTGAAGAGTGTAGGCATGCAGCTATAGTTCCAGGAACCAATATCGTTAAAGGAACCCTCAAGGAGATGTCGTTCTGTGCCATACCCGTGGTTGTTTAAAATAAGGACAATCGGATTGAGTCCGTAACGTGCAACTGTTGAGAGTTCAGTGCCCGTCATTTGGAAGGCACCATCCCCGACGATAACGAGACATCGGGTGTTTGGCATACTGAGCTGCGCGCCAACGGACGCTGGCACTGCAAACCCCATTGAGGTGTAGTAGGCAGGACTGATAAAATTAGTGTGCTGATGAATTCGCAACTCCACAGCACCGAATAAACTATCACCAACGTCAGCGATAACCGTCAATTCATCATTGATGAATTCATTGAGATGTTGGAACAGTCTACGCACTGTTAGAGGTGCCTTGGGTTCGACCTCAAAAGGTTCCGTATCTGGCAATGCCCATCCTAAATTCGGTTTCCTTCGTCTTCGGAGTTTCGGCGAATTGATGCCATCAATAAAGTCATCAAACATTACTTCTTCATAGGTATGATAGCGGACTGAGATTTTTTCCGATGTGGCATAGATAGAATGCGAGCGATCAAGGTTCGCGGTGTAAATACCAAGATTCACATCCGTCATGAATGCCCCGAGGATGATCACACAATCCGAATCCTCAACAAACTCTTGAACCTCTTTTCTGCCCATCGCCCCTTCATAAATACCCAAGTAGAGCGGGTGCGCTTCCGGCATCACCGATTTTCCGAGGAGCGTCGCAACGACGGGAATCCGTTTTTCTTCAACGAATCTAAGCAATTTATTTTGATAGCCGAATCTGTGGACTTCTACACCGGCGAGGATGACAGGCCTTTTACTGTGATTAATGAAATCAACAGCCTCTTCAACGGCAGCATCCAATATCTCTGGGTCGCTAAGGTGTCCACCGGTTGAAGGACGTTGGTAGAGCGTGCCGCGGACATCGACCATATCACGCGGAAGTTCAATGTAGCCAGGACGTTTATAACGATACACGGCATCAAGCACTCGATCGATTTCATTGAAGGCAGTAAAGGGTTCATCAAGCAATGCCGTTGCGACGGTTATCTCGTCATAGATCCGTTGCTGTGTATGGAAATCTCGGACTTTGTGGTGTAGCAGTGCGTCTTTTCCATGTTCTCTAATGCCCGGCGCACCGCTAATAACAACAACGGGCGATTTCTCGGCGTAGGCACCTGCAACGGCGTTCACCATCGACAGCCCTCCGACACAATAGGTAACACAAGCCGCGCCCATGCCTTTTATCCGCGCGTAGGCATCCGCTGCATAGCCTGCTGCGTCCTCGCGGGTCATGCCGATGTGCTGAATTGAACTCTGTTCAATAAGGTTATAGAACCGCAGCACATAATCGCCGGGGATGCCGAAGATATGTTCAATGTCATAGCTCTCCAGTTTTCTGATTAGATATTCGCCGATTGTTGGGGGTCTGTTGAACATGGAGGCACCTCGCTGTGTGTAATTATTGTTTTAATTTTTAATTCATTGCACCAATTGTGTTAGATTAGATGAGTCGATTCATATGATTAGGTGTCAAGAGTGAAGTCGCCGCTGAAAAAGTAAGGCTTAAAAGCATGTGTCATTTTTTAATACCCGATCAGGATAATACCTTTCAAGGGCAGCACCAATCGGCTGCTAACGATGTCTGTACTGTCCACAACCCCTCCTCAAACGTAGCGGTGATGTCAGCGTTTTGCTTTGGTAAATCTCGACGTATATGGTAATCCTGGGCTGGCAGACACCTATTTTCATAAACGCGTCGCACGGTCCGTTCATCACCAAAGTATTCCTTATCACGCTTGATGGCTCGATTCATAATCACAGAGGCATCCACCTCTAACCAGACCGTAAGATCCCACCATTGATAAAGTTCTTTCCGTAGCAAAAAGACTCCTTCAACCAGAACAATGTCAGGTGTGTTCCTGGCTACACTGTTTGGATCGACTGAAGGCATAGGATACCTCACAGTTTTAAGCGTCTCCACAAGCATAGGATAGTCAAAAGCACACTCAAAATACTCCTTGAATTCGGGCGTTTTTGGTGTCCGAAGATGTCGAGGAATTAAGAAAGTATCCATTGACAACAATTTTACGCGCATGGTCAAATCAAGACGATCCAGTTGCTTGCACACATCAACAGCGAGGGTTGACTTTCCGGCACAATCAGGACCGCTTAGTGCAACCAATTGTGGAGCACGAGATTGTAAAGAGCAGGTTTGGATTTTCTGGGCGATGTACGCTGCGAACTCATCTTGGGACATCTGCTGATCTGCCATCCGTATTTATGATCATTCCACCTCTACGTTGCTGTCAAAATTTCAAGAAAGGCTGTCATGTATCCGATGGCGTAGGCGCGACCCCGGTGTCCCCAACCTGTGTCATCTACGATATGCGGCACGTGGTCAGTAATCATGAAACCTGTGAAGCCGACCTCTTTGAGTGTCCGCATCACATCAAACATATCGCAATTGCCGTTGTTAACGAAGGATTCGGCGAATTTGGGGACATGCCCTTGCACATCACGGAAGTGAACATAGAAGATTTTATCACGCTCGCCGAAGTAACGGATAGCATCCGTGACACCCGGTCCCATTTCAGACCAAGAACCGACACAGAAGTCAAGTCCATGTATCGGACTATCGGCGATTTCCATTCCACGTTTGAAGCCTTCAAAGTTACGGAACAGACGCGGCACCCCGGCAAGGGATTCCACGGGCGGATCGTCGGGATGGAGTGCAAGTTTAACGCCTGCCTCTTCTGCGACGGGTAGGATGGCGTTCATGTAGTACTCGTAATTCTCCCACATTTCGGCTTCACTGTAAACACGACCGTGCGTTAAAGGCGCGTCTTTAACCTGCTCCATATCGAAACTGGTAACGGCAGCACCGCCTCTCCCCGGCGTAGTTCGGGAGGTTCGCCAGACTTCGTTGGGCATCCAATGGTATCCGAAAATCTCAACACCCGCCTTACCGATGTTACGAATCGTCGTTGCCATGTTCTCAATCTGTTCATCACGACCGGGCAGACCGAGCATCGCTTTGTCGTAAAATGAGACAGGCACATTCTCAAGTGCTGCTAATCGCAACCCAGTATTTTCTACCTCTGTCCGAAGTTGAAGGATGTCCATAAACTCCCATCGCTCTGTGCCGGGAAGTTGTGCCGTGTTGAGCAGGACATCTTCAACCCCGAGTTGTTTGATAAATTTCAATCGCTCTTCGCTGAGTTCACTGAATTGACCTAAACCGAGACGCATTTTCCGAGCCATGGTTCTCTCCTATAGACATAGCACTTTTGTAAATATTGGGTTTCTTCTCCGATTTTTCCGTTGTCAAAATCGGGGTTCCGATAAAATATCAAGCAACTGTAGCCTGTAATGTAATGGAAGGCGGATCTACGGAGTGGAACGTCAACCTATCAAATCCACCTGACCGAACCGCAAGGAAAATTAAAATTGTTTGTCGCTATCCAATAAAATGGTGACGGGACCGTCATTAATGAGTTCGACATCCATCATCGCCTGAAAAGTGCCACCCTGTGTTGGGATATTCTGCTGTTTTAGGATAGTGATGAACTGCTCATAAAGTGTGTTCGCTACTTCGGGACGGGCAGCGTTGATAAAACTCGGTCGCCGACCTTTTCGGCAATCACCATAAAGTGTAAACTGCGAAACGACAAGGGCAGCCCCTCCGGTTTCGAGAAGTGAGCAATTCATTTTACCCTCTTCGTCTTCAAAGATGCGCAGGTTAGCGACCTTGTTAGCGATATATTCTAACGCTGTTGCGGTATCGTCATGGGCAATACCGAGGAAGACAAGCACCCCCGCCCCGATTTCAGAGACGAGTTTACCTTCAACCTTAACACTCGCTGATTTGACGCGCTGTACAACTGCTCGCATTTTTTTAATTTTCCTTGCGGATAAGTAACGGGATTTAAGGCGTTGACGTTTTTTGTGTTCGAGCCGTCCTCCACTACGTTACGGACTACTGATTAGTTGCTATCGGATAGGGATGGACTCTGATTATGGCATACCGCTTGCTTTTTTATTATTTTTCCTTGCGGGTAAGTAATGGGGTTTAAAAGAGCAGGTTTCCCTCATCAATCGACTGTGCTTTCTCGCCGCCGAAGGTTAAGTTAAACAGGAACCCGGGTTGGCTGTTGAATCCGAGTTGAAACGCAAGTGTATTTGAGATTTCATAGCGGAACGCGAACCCAATGAGGTTGGTCACGTGTACACCTGCATAAGGGAGTTCACGCGAGAAATCAGCGACCAACCACATGTTATCTGAAACAGCAATTTCACCACCGACTTGCCAGTTAAGGGTAAAAGAATCCGTCGTTTTGAGTGCCTTTGACGTTAAGAAAACCCCAACACCCGCATGGACTTTAAAAAGACTGCCAATCCTTTGGGTGCCTACTAAATAGGTATTGATACCCAGAAATGGAAACCCATCGGCGGGACTATGGTCGAGGAATTCATTGTCCGAATTGAGACGATCATCAGCAGTGAAACCGAACTGTGCATCTCCACCAATCGAAATGCTGGGGAGATTATCATTCCGATCGGGTTTGATATTATACTTAAGTCCGATGACACCGTCAAACAAGGGTTGGTCGTAGACGCGGCGATTGATGTTTGGGTTGTCAGCGGTTTCAGTAGCGGTATTGTAGAAATCGTGGACAACTTTCCTCACGCCAGCACCACCTGTCGAAAAGGTGCCTCCGAGCAGGAGATCAAGTTCGTCGCTTAAGCCGTAAGTGAATCTGACGGGGACAAGGAAAGTCTCAATCTCAAGTGTCACGCGATGGGATTCCTCAAACCCACCGATATCGACCTTTTGTTTTAGATCAGGTAGTAGGTCTACCTTACTGTACTGAAGTATCCCAAACGAAGTGCTATAGCCGCCCTTACCCATCGGTTCTGCGGTCTGGATCGTACTGAGATGTGAAATGGCTGGCAACTGTGCCCAGAGCGGTGTGGCTGATATACCAATGAAAAGAACCAAGGTAAAGATAATGCGAAAGAAGACTTGTGTGCGGTGCGGTTTGTTTTTTCGAGCGTGACTTGTGCGCCCAAAACTTGCTCCAGAAAAATTAGGGTACATAGGTTTATCCTTTAGCGTTATGTTATTATTTTCAAGTGCTTTGCCGAAGTCGTCTAACTCCTATTGAGATCGCGCTTGTACGCGTGCGCTTTCGTCCCGTCGTCCATCAGGTCCAGGTGTATTGTCAAAAGCGGTTATGTAGTATCGCCTAAATTCGAGTGACTGCCCGACAAGAATCGGGTCTTCACCGGGGATAGTGAAGGAGCGATCTTTAGGTCCGACTGCGGGGCGAGGGAGCGATTTCCCATCTGCATCCTCGGTATACAGTTGATACCCAGCGAGATCCGGTTCGGTGTTCGGTGTCCATGAGATGACTGCATCGTATTTCGTGTTAAAGAGGGAACGCGCTAAGTAACGTACCCGAACATTTTTCGGGGGAGCCGGTGGTACATTCGGAACTGCTGCAGTAATCGTCGTGATTGCCTCCGCGCCAAATTCATCAACGCCAGCCACACGATAGACTTTTCGGGTGCCATCGACCTTGAAGTCGTTGTCAAAATAATAGAGTCTATCTCGCTTCGGTTCGGCAACTAACCTAAAACGTAGCGGTTTGTCGTCTTCGGTGTCAAGTGCAGCGTAGACACGAAAAATAGAAAAATCGTAAGGGAACTCATAGCCTTCCCAAAAGAGTTTAATGGTGAGATCTGTCGGATCACCGAGGGTTACAGTTGGAGCAGGCGGTGGCACACTCGGGGTCGCGAAAGCAGTTTTCCAAACGCGGAGCGGTTCCGCATTTTCAGCAGGCGGATTTTCTGGATCGGGTGTTTCAACACCGTTGACATCAACATAAGTGATACGATATTCGTAAGCAAGGATGCGTCCAGAGGCATCGCGCCGATCATTTTCCAATCCTTGCGTGTCAATAAATTCATTTGCAGGTGCATCAATAGCACCGACCTGATTGAACGTTGTGTCTGTGCCGCCTATGGAACGTCTGTAGATACGGTATGCTTTGATGCCTTCCTGTCCGGTGTCGTCCCAGGTGACCCGTACTTGCTTATCCCCTGCATAAAGTGTAAGCCCGTCTGGGGCACCGGAGGTTCGTAGATTCTCGGGGTCAAGGGGGTTTGCGAAATCTTCGCTACCTGTGCAGGCACTCAACAGAATAGACACAAAGAATAGAAAAAGGGTTAGGACAGCAATCTCGCTGTTGAAGAATCCACCGAATGGACGCATAATGTTTCCTCCTCAAAAACAATTCAACCGTAACCAACGTTCTTCAGACGGAACGAAAATCGGATATTTAAAAAAAGCGTAGAAGGCTTAGACTGGCACGTCGAGTTTGAAAATCATAGTGCGGACGCAACTGGAACGAGGTACGCGGAAGTAGCAGATTTGTAGTATTTCCAGAGAGATGATTTGCGACCCTGCTGAGGCGTGTTTGTGGGACGCGTAAGTCATATACTGAAGAGAGCGACTCATCTACAGGTTCTGGTGTATCCAACTGACTATAAATCGAGAAAAGCAGAGCAAGTCCTATACATCCAAAACCAACACGCGACACAATAGTGCTGGCATTTTTTCTGGCGAGGTAGGCATCCTTATGTGTCTGGATGTCTGCTTGGATTGCGGCGTTAAGATAAGTGTCGTAATGTTCTTGCGCGGAAGATTTGAGAAGCGTGCCACCAAGTTGGAAACTCATACCAGAGGCGAAGAGTGCGATTGATAGCACACGTGAGCGACGTGCAGCGTCCGCATGCTGACTCGTTAAGATGAAGATGAAGACACAACTGCACACAAATGCAACGTATTTTTGAAGAGAGCTATAACGTTTCATGTTGAGTCTGTTCCTTTTATGAGAAGATTCTGCTTTTCGTAACGATTCTGTGTCTATAAAGTTTACCTTATCTTTTCTGGAAAGTCAACGCTTTTTGCTATATAACGCAGAGGCATTGCGTTTTCAGCAATTAGCGGTTAGCAGGGCGTTTTCGGGCTAACCCGCATTAATAACGATTTCTATTGACATTCGACAAATTATAGAGTAAAATTAACGTGAACCTTTTTACAATAGAGATTGTCTTACATGCAAATAGATGCTCATACGTGATCCATAAATGTGCTTCTTATGAAGTAGTGCGTCTAAGAAGTGTACCTCGAAAATAGAAACAACGGGGGAAAAGCAAATGAAATTAAGAAGTGTTAATAACCGGGCAGGTCTGATTACAAAACTTGGGATCGGTTGCGTTATATGCCTTTTCCTCGGTTTTGGGATACTGCTCTACGCGCAAGATAAAACAAAAGCAGAGTTTATCGGTACAAAACCGGAAATGAACGCTGCTAAAATGAAAGAGATGAACGCTGCTAAAATGCAAGCAATGGCTACCGCAAAGGAACAAGCTGCGGGACGAGGCAATAGAACCTGGGGACGGCAAAACCGTGGCAGGGCGGAAGTAGACTTTGGAGAGAACGAGACATTTTACAAAACAATTATTGACAACAATCTCTTCCGACCTCTGGGGTGGACCCCACCAAACAACGAACCCGCATACAGTTTAATCGGGACCGCTGTTGACGCAAACGGTAGAATATCACAAGCGACACTACTTGAAAAGAGATCCAACCGATACTACTTTGTGACGATAGGCACAAAACTCGGTGATATGACAGTAAAGGACATCCAAGCTGAACAGGTAATCTTAGACAAAGCAGGAAAGCCAGTCACACTGAAAGAAGGTCCCCTACAATTTCTCACGACGAGTCGGGGACGTGAGGGCGGTAGAGAAGGCGGGCGCAATGACGGCAGCTCCGAAAACGAGGGCAATAATGATGGACAAAACCGAGCTAATCAGATGAACGCCGCAAAGCGTAAGGAAATGGCGATGAAAGAGCAAGCTGCTCAACAGCAATGGAGACGGGAAATGATGGAAAAAATGAAGGAAGCTTCAGACGACGAACGGCGAGAGATGGTGGAGCAGTTCCGTAGACGACGCGGTGAAAACAGACGCGGACGCGGGCGCGATAGATAGACGCTCGGTTACGCCAAGATTTATGCAGACGGAAATAAGAAGGCGCGATTCGAAACCGCGCCTTTTTTGTTTTAACCGAATAACTATGCTGCTTCTTGGGCATTCTCTGGCATGTTCTCGAGTCGAGAGAGCCAGTATCCGACATCAAACGAATCATCACCGATAAGGAAACGCCACTGCTTGATGCGGTTGACGATCTCAAGCCGTACATCGTTTCCATACCACCTGTGATTCCTACCCAAAATGCCGTGAACCCCCGCTGTGTCAAGATCGTCTGTATTCCAGAGTTGACATTGACGTACCGTCGGGTTGAGACGGAGTTTGAACATGTAGCGCGTTTGATCCGTGAGATTGGGTTGCGCGCAATGCCACATCCCGTGATGCACCACAAAAAGCGTTCCCGCCTCACACGCGATCGGCAGCTGCCCGAGGAAGTTTTGATAACGCGCGATGTCTGTCTCACAGACACGGCGATAGTGGCTCCCCGGTAGAATCATGGTTCCGCCCATTTCGCGCGGTGTGTCGTGCGAGAAATAGAAGAATTGGATGTCGAAATGCATGCGTAAGTCAATGATCGCATCGGCATGCCAAATTTGCCCTATTTCGTTTTGAGGGCGCACAATATGAACTGCATGATGATCGTAGAGTGATTTTTCACCAACCAAACTGTGGATAATGCCCTGTACTTCAGGGAGCCCGAAGACTTTGCCGACAGCGGAATCATCATCCCAGACTTCGTTTAAAACCGTGCCGCCGCGACCTCGCACAATAATCCCCTCTTCCATCTCCGCATGCGCAGCTTCATTTAATTCGCGGGGGATTAATTCGTCGAAGCGAAGGTAACCGTCCGTGACAAAGTTCGCCATCTGTTCCGTATCGAGTAAATACTTTTTGTCAATCATAAACGCCTCCAAGTTTGCCCATTAAGGGTAAATTTATTTTTCCACAAAATTTTTGTGTAAACTACAACCCCAATGGATACTTTTAAAACCCTTTTAAAGTTCCCCAAGTCGTTGCGAGCTTCGCCTGCGGTGTTACCGAGAACTGTCCTTGGTTTGAGATGTCCCTGCCAGTAATCACCATATTATCGAATCTTGCTGTATAACTCGAGATAACCACACCTACACCACCTGTCCGGAATTGAAAAGCCTCACCTCTGGCTTTTAGCGCGTTCTCATTATTAACCCACTGATCTTCGGCTTTTAGAACCTGCTTACCATTAATCCAGAAGGTGAACACGTTTTCATCCACTTGTAATTTCATGGTAGACCATTTTTTTAATCTCAATGACAAGTTGACTTCAGAGCCGAAGACCCAAAATTTATTGCCGTGAAAATCGCCGCCAAAACAGACCACATGTGATCTATCTTTATGCAAAGGGAAAGGCGCATCCCCAACCATACCAACTACACCACCAACTCCCTGGACCCGCGCAGCAACGCCAATACTTCCGGGACCGTGTTTGTGGAGTGGCTTGACATCAAATTCCACAGTGTAATTGCGCCATTTTTCATCCCCCATCGTTAGGAAACGCAACAATCCACCACGGTTTGTTCCCTGAAGTTCTCCATCAATAATTTCCCAAGAATCGGGGTTAGCTTCAAAATCACTCTGGATGAGTTGCTCCCATCCATCAAGATTTCTCCCATTAAATGTTTCCACAAACGTCCCTGCCAAAGCAGAGAAAGTTAAAAGAAACATGGATAGTCCAGTGATGAATGATTTCATGATGCTCCTTCCCTTTGCCGATGCCGATTTTCTCGATCCGAAGCGGTTTCAAGATTCAGTTAACTTCACGAGTTTTTCAAGGATATACTCAAACCTGAGATATGAAGTATGATATTCCATACCGGGATAGGCAGGGAATTGTTGTGGAAACTGAATCACCCGCCAACCGTCTTGCATAGCTTCCACAACCGAACTATAGGGCGGTGCCTCGCTGTCACCTGTCGTATAACGTTTTTCACTTGTACCATCGTACATTGCCCAAGCAACAACCCCACTATTTAAGTCAGGTGTATGCAGATGGAGTACGAGTAGTTGTTGTCTCAATTCAGACATAGTGTGAGCAGATTCTCCTTATCTCTTGGTATCTACCGAGTTGCCTGCGCTTTAATTTGACTCCAAGTTGTCACCAGTTTCCCGCCGGGTTGAACGTCTAACGTAACCAGCATCCCATCCGCTATTAACTCGCTGATTTCCTTCTCACTGAGGGCTCTGTCATAAAGCACGACCTCGTCAATAGTGCCGGTCATCCAGTAATTACCGATGTTGCACCCACCGATAAAAAGAAAATTATCGTGGTTGTCGGGTTTTGTCCCTGGCGACACTTGTGCATCGATGCCACCATCAAGATAGAATTTGAAGTCAGAACCGTCATAAGTGCCTGCCACATGATGCCATTCACCATCCGTTGCAACGGTTTTGGCATCAAAGGATTTCCACCCAGAGTTTGTCGTGAAAGAGTAATGGATAACCCCGGTGTTAATGTGACCGAAGAGTCCATAGTTTCTACCGGTCGGATTGCGGTTCTCTTTGGAAGCGATGATTTGCCACGCGCCAGAGACTTTTGGAATATTTATCCATGCGGCAATTGTGAATTCCTCTAAGTCAAGTGCGTCATCATCATCGACCGTCACCATATCCGACCCTCCGAATTCCATTGCGCCATCAAACTTGCCTTTAACCCACTTCGGTTTGCCTTGTGCGATTTTTCCATCCAATCCGTTACCGGAGGAATCCTTAACGGCTTCCCCTTTGCCTTCATCCAACAACCATACACCGACAAGACCGTCCGTATCCAATGCCATGACAGGAGTTGCCATAAAATGTGTTAGCGCGAAAAGCCCCAAGACCAGAAATGTTAGTACTCTGCCCATCAGAAATTCTCCATGTTAAATAACCTTAGACGATGAAATTCAAGATTATAGGTTAAACGACGGTTTCGGGAAGTATCGTTGCATCCTTTGGCACAATAACAATCCCGTCCCGAATGTAGTAGTTCGCACCATCGTAATTATCAATTCCTTCTCGATTGACAAGTACCGAATTATCACCGATACGCGCATTTTTGTCAATGATTGCATTCTGAATCAGACACTTTTGACCTATGCCGATGTTAGGTATGCCCACCCGTTCGTTCTCCGTCCGTGATTCATAGTAGTCCGCTCCCATGAGTACAGACTGGTAAATTCGACTACCGTTAGAAATAACACTTCGGATACCGACGATTGTTCTATCAATCTCGGAATCATCAATAATAGATCCTTCAGCAAGGATGGAGGAGCGAACACTACTGCTATTGACTTTTGTGCTCGGTAGATGTCGCCGATTGGTATAAATGGGTGCCTGCTCATCGTAGAAATTGAACGCCGGTGCGGTATCTGTGAGTGCGATATTTGCTGAATAGAAAGAACGTATCGTACCAATATCCTCCCAATAGCCATCGAAAAAGTACGCTGAGACCGGACGCGTCTGAATACTTTTTGGGATAATATCCTTGCCAAAGTCTACGTTTGAGTCATCTTGAAGTACCTCTTGGAGGACTTCGCGGTTAAAGATATAAATTCCCATTGAGGCAATGTATTCCCTACCATGCGGTTCAATCCCACGCGAGGTGAAAACTTCGGGTTCGACACGTAAACGATGGAGTTCCTCTTCGGTCTGCGGTTTTTCAACAAAGTCAGTAATACGCCCATTCGCATCCGCCTGAAGAATGCCGAGTCCACTGGTGTCTTCTTTTTTGACCGGAATGACAGACACAGTGATAGCCGCATTGGATTCGGTGTGAACCTGCAGCATTTTTCGGTAATCCATCCGATAGAGGTGGTCACCGGCAAGAATCAGAACATAGTCGTCTTTGAACCGTGGATTCAGAATGTACGGTTCATTGTGCTTGATGGCATCCGCTGTTCCTTGATACCACTCTTCGCCCATCAGCGTCTGTTGCGCTGCGAGGATTTGGACGAATCCGCGGCGGTATGTATCAAAGCGGTATGTCTGTGCAATATGTCGATTCAAGGAAACGGAGTTGAACTGTGTCAAGACATAGATTTTCTCCAGTCCTGAATGTAGGCAATTGCTAATCGGTATGTCCACGAGTCGAAATTTGCCTGCGATTGGGACACTCGGCTTCGCTCGGTCGCGTGTCAACGGAAATAAGCGTGTGCCGCGGCCGCCTCCAAGAATAACTGCGATAACGTTTCCGTTACTCATAAACGTTCTCCTAATTACAAACTCCCTTTGGTGGACAGAACACCGGTGATGTGTTCATCAAGGCGTGTAGCAACATGCAATGCTTTCGCCACTGCCTTAAAGATTGATTCAATGATATGGTGTTGATTTGTGCCGTAAGGGACGTTGATGTGCAAAGTTGTACCGCTATGGTTGACAAACCCGTGAAAAAATTCTTCTGCGAGTTCGCTATCAAAATCACCGACTTTTCCGTGATGAAGTGGTGTTTCAAAGTGGAGATACGGACGTCCGCAGACATCCAAGTCAACCTTAGCGAGGGATTCATACATTGGAACGCTGAAACTGCCGAACCGGCGCATCCCTGCTTTGTCGAGTACTGCTTTTTGAAGGGCTTGTCCTAAACAAATGCCGACATCTTCGGTGGTATGGTGCGCGTCCACATGTAAATCGCCTTTCGCTTCGACCTTCAAATCAAAGAAACCGTGTTTGGCAAAGAGTTCTAACATGTGATCTAAGAATCCGACCCCGGTATTGATATCAGAGGTCCCAGTCCCGTCAAGGTCGAGGCGGAGTCGGATACGGGTTTCTGCTGTTTCGCGGTTAATTTCTACTGTTCTGTCCATGTTTTAATTGTCCCTTGCGGTTCGGTCAGGTCGGTTGAAGAACTCACGTCCCTTCCCGTATATTCGCTTTCTACTTGCGTACTCTTAATTATACACTTAAAAATGGTTTGCAGCAACGCGAAAACATTAGTTTTAAGGAATTATCGGATTTCGCACTTTGTTTAGACGAGCCGGAGCGGTCTTATAATGTAAGAGGTGAACCTATTTTTTTATCAACATCTTCCGAGTTGCAGTGAATTCCCCCGCTGTAAGCGTGTAGAAATAGACACCGCTTGCCACAGGTTCGCCTTGCGTATTCCTGCCATCCCAATATGCCGCACGGCTACGTTGGTGATAGATGCCGACAAGTTGATACCCTAAGTTAAGCATCCGAACCAACTTTCCATCTGCAGCATAGATGGAGATGCTAACATCAGCGGGGATTGCGAGTTGATAGGGTATCCATGTTTCAGGATTGGATGGGTTGGGGTAGTTCGGTAAAAGGTCTGTCTCGTTTGGGGTTAGCACTTCGATAAGGTGTTTTAAGACTGCCACGCCTTTTTCGAGGGTTGGATCACGAAGGTCAAGCCATTGCGCTTGGGCGATCCAGGCGTGGATGTTTCCAGTTTGTAATCGCAGATCTTCGCGATGCAATCCGCCAAAGGCATATCGGGATGGCGCAGCTGCCTCCTCGCCCATTAAGGCTGCAGCCAAGACAATATCACGAATATCAACAGTCCCGTCACCGTTAACATCCGCGGGATCATTTCCGCCTCGTCCAAAGTGCTTTGCGATGTGTAGAAGATCCAAGATATTCACTGTGCCGTTACCATCAACATCCGCAGGTAGTGCTCTTTGTTCCGGAGGTATAATGGGTTCATCTCCCGTAACGAGTGCCACGAATTCAGATAAAGCATTGGGGTTTTGCAAGAGGATCTGGAAGTCCGGATCGCCGATCATCGCTCTGACACCAGGATTTCCTTTAATGAATGTTATCGCATCATCACGCAAACCAAACTGCGCCAGGAGGTCTGGATTTTCAGCAGCGATATTTATTGTGAAAGGGGTCAAAAGTGCTTGTATCTCCGGTTTCTGAAGCTGCGACAGGACGGTCGGAAGCACCTCTTGAATCTCTGGATCTTGGAGTGTAGGACGATATTTTTGAAACAGGTGTGTAGCGAGCGAAATATCTAAAGTCGCAGTAGGCAGGGAAGTCCTAAAATCACCAGGCGCAAGATAGATGTCGAAAAACATCCCCCAATTCCATAGATTATCACTCACCTTAACGAGTAGGAGGTTATCCCCAGCGTTTAGGTTGACGCGGAAGAGGTCTTGAATGTCGGTTGTGCGTCTATTCACACTGTTTATGTGAACCACTTTACCGTTGAGCCACACTTTAACAGAGTCGTCACTTCCGACACCCATCGCAACGTTTTTTCGTGCTTTCGGCGAGAAGATATTAATTAAAGCGTATGCGGCATGATAATTCAGCCCGCGGTCATTGCTTAACCCTATCCTATTGATAACACGATTGACATTGTCTGAGTAGCAGCCCCAACGCCATAACAAGCAATCGACTTCTGGAAGGATCCGTCCGCGTGTCCATTGCAACCGCCCTACGGCATCTCCTTCATTTACACCATACGTAGCAACAAGGTTCTCAGTAACTATTCCCTCACTCGCAATAGCTAACTGATCGCTATCTATATCAGCACCACTGGCAATCATCCACAGCCAAGGACCGTCTATATAAGCATCCGCAGAAAGACACAAGATACTTATGAACAGCGTAAATAGGCTTATCAAAATGCACCGCGCAGGGTTCCTATATTGTGAAACAGCAGAACATAGTCTTTTTATTCTCATCAAAATCTTCTACTTCCTTATCAACATTTTACGCGTGGCAGTGAAATCACCGGCTTTGAGCGTATAGAAATAGACACCACTCGCGACGGGTTCACCTTGTGCATTTCTGCCATCCCAATACACCGCACGACTTTTGCTTCGATACACTCCCGCAGGTTGATGCCCTAATGCTAACTTCCGAATTAAGCCGCCGTCCGCTGCATAGATACGCACTGTAACCGCCGCAGGTTTGGACAATTTATACGGTATCCAAGTCTCTGGATTAAAGGGATTCGGGTAGTTGGATAACAAGACTGTTTCTTTCGGAATTGTTTTTGACAAGGCAGGTGCTGCGGCTGCATTCTGGAACAGATCCAATCTATTCTCTTGTCGATTATACTGAAAAAAATAAGTGGGAGCATTGTCGTTGTTCTCGTGAAATTGCGCTGTTTCCAGGGTATGAGAGCGGTAAGTAACCAATTGATCGTCCGCGATGTAATCAAATCGGATCCTTGGGTAACTTGATGGAACATTCTGTCCATTCGACCAGTGAGTGCTGACAAAACCTGTCTCCAGAAAATAGGGTTGCCAATCGTGGCTATTCGACCACCTGATTTGGTAAGGGACAGGAACGCCGGTGTTGTTTCTAATTCTGAATATCCGTTTAGGGTAGGTCCGTGGGGGCGGTAGGGCGACCAAATTAACGGGAACAGTATCCAGCAACGCCTTTACGTTGCTCGCAGGAACGGCTGCTGCCAGAGTTTCATCTGTCGCAGCAGTAAGAATTCCGATAAGCGTCCCCTGATCGTTGAGTACGGGTCCACCGCTATTGCCGCCCTCCGCATCACTGTTCATCACTAAACAAGCTCCATCGCTTGGCAAACAAATCTCCCGCGGTGTTAGGAAGGTTCCCTCAGTCCAATTCCACAAACGGTCCCCGGGATTCCCCAAGATGTGAACCTTATCGCCTTCCCGCATACTATCTTCAATATTTTTACTAAAGTCGTGCTTAATCTCGCGGGCAGTAGTTGGAATTAAAGCGAGCTGAATAATGGCAAGATCGTCTCTAACATTTTTTACAATGACGCGCCCCCTATTAACATACCCTTGCCTCTCAAGCCATCCCTTATTTGTCACATAAAAGTCGCTATCCTTATTGAGGTATCCGTTCTCATCCCGCCATGGAAAGAACACAACTATCTGCTCTGCATTGTGTATCACATGTTCATTTGTAACGACAAGGAGGCGTTCTTTGTCAATCAAGACGCCGCTCCCTTTGCTTCCGACTCCATTCCCTTGATTGGTCTCTATCCACACGACAGAATCAATTGCCTCATCGTAGATTTCCTGTGCTAGCTGGTTTGGAAGACGCGTTTTACCAGCAATAGTGTGTGAACCGCCATTACGATATTCATAAAGCGTCTCCTGTTTTAAACTTTTACTACCCAGATCACTCTTTAAAAGATCACCCGCATTCGTCTCTACGGCTGTAAATATCTCTGAAGAATGTATCCAAAATGGAAAACTGTCTCTTGTTGCATGGTCGGCTGGTCTGATTTCTTTTCCATCACTGCCTATTAATCGAATATACACCCACGTATTAGACTGCGGAACCGGCAGGTTGATGGTAGCATTGGGTTCGATTTTATACCAACCTTGGGTGCGCCAACCTTTCGGCCAATTGTTGTCAGCGGATCTCCATATCGAATACACTGCCCATGCAGGTTCTGTCGCATTGCCATTGGTAATACGATAATCCGCTGTTGTGAACTGCGTTAAAGTGAGTGTCGTCGTTACAAAAACGAAGACATAAAAAAGTTTCTTATACAACATTTTTTCCTTGCTGATTTAGGGTCTACGTCCGGTTTCATCTGTAAGCAGTATACCAAAGTGTTGAAGCACTGTCAAATAATTCGGATTTACAAACTTTCTTCATACGGTTAGGACTGCCGAAAAAACGAAGCGAGGCATAGGTGCCTCACACTACGGTAAATAGGACTTAATATGTAAAAATTAGATGACACGAAGTCTGATTTTTGATATAATTTGGTTATACCGTATTACTTTCTCATTTGGTACGGCATAACGAAGCATACCTATAACCCTCCAAAGGATACGAAAAAATGAAATTCAAACGTGAAGAAATTTTAGCGCACTTACGCAGCAACATTGACGCGGGTAAACCCATCATCGGTGCAGGTGCTGGCACGGGTATCTCTGCCAAATGTGAGGCGGCTGGCGGCATTGACCTGATTATTATCTACAACTCCGGCAGATTTAGAATGGCGGGTAGAGGTTCACTCGCTGGGATGATGCCTTATGGCGATGCAAACCAGATTGTCGTTGAGATGGCGAGTGAGGTGCTGCCAGTCGTTCCAGATACGCCTGTCCTTGCAGGGGTCTGCGGCACCGATCCGTTTCGCTTGATGGATGTTTTCTTAAGCCAAATAGATGCAATAGGGTTTTCTGGCGTTCAGAACTTCCCGACGGTGGGGCTGATTGACGGCACATTCCGTCAACTGCTTGAGGAGACCGATATGGGATACGGACCTGAGGTGGAGATGATTCGGACAGCGCATCAGATGGGCATGCTTACCACGCCGTATGCGTTCAACGAAACCGAGGCAGAACAGATGGCAGATGCGGGTGCGGATATCCTCGTCGCACACATGGGATTGACAACGAAAGGCTCTATTGGCGCACAAACTGCCTTCACACTTGAGGATGCCGCCAAACGCGTACAAGCCATCCATGACGCTGCGAAAGGGGTCAATCCGGAGATTCTCGTTATTTGTCACGGCGGTCCCATCGCTGAACCCGAAGACGCAACGTACGTTCTGGAAAATACCGAAGGCGTTGTCGGTTTCTACGGTGCGTCAAGTGCAGAACGTCTCCCGACGGAACGCGCGATTACCGCACAAATTGAGGAATTCAAGAAAATTCGGTTGTAATGCCACGTCTCTTCAGGCAGTAGGTGCGGTTTTGCGGTGGACTCACCCAAATTTGGTCTCCCACACGCGGAAACCAAATTTTGCTTCGCAGTGAGAATGCTTTACATTTGCGATCTGCATTCTTAACCGCACCGAGCATCCTCCCCTACGAAACCCGATATCCGCACAACAACGCCTAAAAAAATCCCATATTCTTTCCATTTTTTTCAGATTATGTAAGATTTCTGTACATAAATTCGTCTTTAATATACAGACGGATAAACCGTACCGCGATGGTTAGCTCATAAGACTTCGTATTCGATGCAGCCGTTTAGCAGATGTAACACGACCACATCTATTCATTGAAAGGGATCCTCATGGAAAGAGAAGACGATGTTCAACTCATTTACAATATTTTATCCGGCGATGACGAGGCATTCAGCGTCTTAGTCCAAAAATACCAACAGAGTGTCCACGCGTTTGTGTGGCGGAAAATCGGCGATTTTCACCACGCCGAAGAGATTACGCAGGACACCTTCCTACAGGCACACAAAAAACTTCCGACTCTCAAGAATCCCCATCAATTTGCTGGATGGTTGTACGTTATCGCAAACCGGCTTTGCATCGATTGGATGCGGAAGAAAAAACTTACGGTGCAATCGATAGAAGACACACCTACGGCAGAAATCGAGAAATCCGCTTACACACGTTACCTGTCGGAACAACGGCAGATAGCGACCTCTGAGCGTCGCCGTGAGACCGTCAAAAAACTTTTGGCAAAACTGCCAGAGAGTGAACGCACCGTCGTGACACTCTACTATCTCGGTGAAATGAAGGTCAAAGAGATTAGTAAGTTTTTAGACATCTCTGTAAGCACGATTAACACGCGTCTGCATCGGGCGCGAAAGCGTTTACAGGAATCTGAAATGTTTTTGACATCTACTGCAGGAGGGAATTCCGAAATGCACGAGCGGAACATAGACCTTTGCACACAAAATTTGATTGCAATCGGCAAGGCGATTCAGACCTACCAGAAGGAACACGGAGATTTTCCTGAATGGCTCTCAGATCTTCATCCGAAATACTTGCCAGATGCATCGGTCTTCATCTGTCCCGCCGATGACGAAGAAGGGAAGGCAGGTTTTCTTCCGAACACAGATTTGGTTGCAATCAGCAAGATAATTGGAAGGATAGGTTTTCTCCAGGACATAGATCCGAGAATGCCAGTGAGTTACGGGTATGAACTTGCTCCGGAATATCAAGATAAGAAGAGTGAACAACGTTTGGTATTCGGTGATGTCATACCACTTGTCCGTTGTTGGCATCACGTGAATGAAGATTATGGGGTTTTGAACTTAAGCTTTGCTTCTCAGATTTATAGGTCTTCCAAGATTTGGGAACACACGCCGGAGGATATGTATGGTAACCACGAAGCGGCTCTTACTGCTATTGAAGAAATACTTGCGCGTCCCCCTGATGATAAGCGTTTTCCTGATAATAAGCGTTTTTTTCATCTCTACCCGCAGCTTGTCAGACTCCACACCCTATTAGGAAACGAACAATCAGCAGCTGCTCTTATTGAACGTCTCAAGTCGGGAATGATACAAGACCTTCAAGGATATCAGACGCTGTTCGATATACTCAAGACGGTGGAGCGATATGAGGATCTGCTTGCGTTTTTTCAGGTAGCTCAGCAGCAGTATCCAGACAATAAATTCATCCTCTGGAAACTTGCCGACATTCATAGGAGGTTAAGCAATACTGAACTCGCTGAAGCGTATGAGCGTAAGTCTAATCCGAGATACGAATTCGTTGGAAAACCTGCCCCTGACTTTTCTGTGATCGCCCTTGATGGGAATCCGATTTCGCTTCGGGAGTATCGTGGGAAAGTTGTCTTGCTTCACTTTTGGAAGGTCTGGAGGGATTTTGGCACCGCGGAAACGTCAGATATCAAGAAAGTTTACGATACTTATAAAGATACAGGATTCGATATTATTGGGGTCTGCCTTGATAGTGAAGAAGCGATAATGCGTAGTTTGCGTAACTACACTAAAGTAAATGACCTTCAGTGGCGACAAATTTTCGACGCGGCAGCGGACTCACTTTTACAACAATATGATATTAGCGGCACTCCTGAAATGTGGCTTATTGATAGGAACGGCAAATTAATTACACATGAAGCGAGAGTGGAGAATTTAGAGATGCTCGTCGCTGAAGCAGTGAAGGCAGAATCCCAAGACTAAACCGCTTGCTTTTCTCACCATCAACTGGAGACTTTTAGATGTCCTCCATCTGGATAATTGCCAGAAGAGAATTCACAGAAAACATCTTCTCCCTCCGCCTACTCATCGGGTTAGTCGTCTGCCTTGCACTTTTCGTCGCCAGCACTTATGTATTGATGGAGGACTACGAGAAGCGACTTAACGCCCACAATGCGGCAGAAATCGGACACCGGAACGCGCTTGAGGCAGTGAAGGTGTATTCGTACCTGCGGGTGGAGGTAACAAAACCACCTGAACCCTTAAGCGTTATCTGCTTAGGGATGGAGCGGCAGCTCGGAAGCACGGTAAAGGTTTCCTACGAAGATGTCCCCACGGAAACGAAAATACTCGGTGGTGGCAACCCACTTTTGAACGTTTTTTCCGCTGTTGATGCGGTACTCATGGTGCAGATTGCGTTCAGCCTATTCGTGATTTCCATCGCTTACGATGTCATCTGCGGTGAGCGTGAAAGGGGAACGCTCGCACTTGTCGCATCAAACCCAGTCTCAAAATACCATATCCTGATTGGGAAATACCTCGGCGGGATGGCAAGCCTCCTCGTGCCACTCGCGATCGGTTGGATAGCCGCGGCACTATTGATAAACCTAAATCCAATGATAGAATTCGACCCTGCTGAATGGAACCGATTTGTGCTACTGTTCGCGGCTTTGGCGTTATATCTTTCCGTCTTTTTCCTACTCTCCATGCTGGTTTCAGCAATCACCGGTCGCTCGGCGAGGGCACTCGTCTGGTTGCTATTCCTATGGATTGTGATTGTGTTCATCATCCCAAACGGAGCGGTATATATCGCAAAACAGGTGCGACCGATCCCTTCCAAATCTGTGGTCAACATAGAAAGCGCAGCACTCAGGACAGCGTTTCGGGAGAAAATCAGAGATTATGGTGCAAAGCATCGAAGTGGATCCTACTTTACATCGGAACGCAGTGTTATCAGTGGCAATCTACCATTTGCATTCCACGTACTAACAGGATCCAGAGAAGCGATGCGCTGGTATCTTGACGGTGCCAAATTTTACATCCCACACCGCATTGAATACGCAGAGCAGATAGGAAACCTCCATCAGGAATACTACCACTCGCTGAAAAGACAGACCACTTTGGCTGAAAACCTTTCCAGACTTTCTCCGGCATGGGTCTACTACAATATCTCTGCGGGTCTGTCCGGCACGGATTTGCGGCGACATGAGCGATTCATCCAGCAAGCACAGGATTACCGAAAGGCACTGATGGCATACATGCAGGAACAGGGTGCTTTCTCAACTATCAACTGGTTCACGTCCGTTAATCTCAATGATATGCCCTCACAAGCGGGTCTCGCAGAATCGGACGAAGACGCGTTTTTCGCAAACGTCACACCGAAAAGCTGGGATGACGTGGAACGGCTTGACTTAAGCGGCATGCCTGTCTTTAGCGGCGGACCGGCGTGGGGAAACGTCGCGCTCGGCGGTGCTCTCCCCGATTTGGTCTACCTGATGATCCTAAACATTCCGCTATTTCTGATCACCGGCGCGATGTTCCTGAAAAGCGAGATGAGGTAAGAAGATGCTACGTGAAATTATCTGGCGAGAACTTTTAGATCATCTACAGAGTCTCCGTTTCGTCCTGACGTTGCTTCTGGTCATCGTCTTAATGTTGACCGGAAGCGTGCTATATATCCACGACTACCGCCAACAAGTCGCGGATTACAGTGAAAATGTCAGCGAAAACTTGCGACTTCTGGAAGATAAAGCGAAGAGAGGTTTACACAGTGTGGTCAGTCGCTATTTGCTGATATATCGTGCGCCGAGTCCATTGGGATTCATCGCTGAAGGGCACGAAAAAGACCTGCCGAACGCCTTTTCAGTGGATGCGTTTGAAATGGTTGGTCCCCAAACGATCCTGCGCAGAAACTACACACTCCAAAAATTTGACGCATTGGATTGGATGTTTACTGTCGGCGTTATCCTGAGTTTTGCGGCGTTCGCGATGACTTACGATAGCATCTCAGGCGAAGCGGAAACAGGCACGCTCCGCCTCTGTCTCTCGAATTCGCTCCCGCGCGCAACCCTGCTTTTCGGGAAACACATCGGCACACTCATCAGCCTCTCGATTCCGTTGATCATGGGTATTTGCCTGAACACCCTTATCATCTCGCTTTTCGGAGTGCTGCCTTTTGAACCGACTTACTGGCTACAGATTGGCGGAGTCGTTCTGTTTTCAGTCCTCTATATCTCTGTGTTCGCCACACTTGGATTGTTCATCTCCTGCCTCACGAGAACCTCATCCGTCAGCCTCGTCCTACTCCTTCTGGTGTGGGTGTGTTTTGCGGTGTTTATCCCGCGGACAGGCGGATTACTCGCAAGTCGCTTGGCGGAACTCCCCGATGAGAAAACAGTCACCAGACAGGCAAACCATGCGACGCACGAGATCCTTAATCGATACGGGAGGGATAGATTTAGCGCACACTGGTCGCCGGGCGAACCGCTGACCCGTGCCGCCAGAATCGCCGATGCCCAGCAAGCGATCTACAATGAATACCGCCAACAACAACTCCATCAAGTAAAGCTTGCGCAGAACATATCCCGTATCTCCCCAACGGCGATCTATCAGATCGGCTGTGAGGCGTTGGTCGGCACCGGTATCAAACACTACGAGCGGTTTTTCAAGAAGGCGATCGAATATCGGCGTAGTCTCCTGCAGTTTACTTATGAGGAATACCCGTTCAATCCCAACCTCTTTCTCAAAGATGCAGACAGGCAGCAATTACGGGAGACGCAAATAACCTTGGCTAAGATCCCCAAATTTGACGACACCCTTTCCGATTTCTCCACCACGTTCACCGAAGCGAGTTTGGACATCCTCCTGCTGTTTCTCTTCAATATGGTCTTCTTCATGGGTGCGTTCCTCGCCTTCACGCGCTATGATGTTTAAACTTCCATTGCTGGCGTGGAAGGCTTCATCTCCAAATATGCTCTGCATATTGGCTCTATTGTCTCACTTGCACAAGCGCACGAACATAGAAAAAATCCTAAAATGACCGAATGACCTTTGCTATCAAACGTTGTTTGAACTCCGAGGCATTTGGTTCTCCAAGAATGATGAAGAAATCTGTGCCAGCATAACCTGATCGGCGTAATGCGAAGTAGATGTTGATACCCTCAACTTGCCAGATTAACCGACTGCCGAGGCTTAAGGCGGGGCTGAAGTCGTAGGTGAGCGTTAGAATCTGTTGATAACGTCTCTCAAAGTGCCACTGGATTTGTGAGGAAAACCCTGCGGTGAAGCCATAAGCGCGGAGATTTAGATTTCCGCTGATGCGATGAATCCGTTCACCTGCCTGTTCACCCCAATTGTAGGTAATACCAACATTATTGAACCTGTCAGAAGCACGCGCACGGAATCCAATGCTGAAAACACTATCGTTGAATTCTTCAAATTGCCCGCCTCTCCAGCCAGCGGCAAGTGCATAATCACTATGCGTTAGGATAAGTGAAGATATGAACAGGTCCCGTCGGAAAACCTCACCTTCATAAGTATTAGAGATCTGACTTTGAACAGAAGCGGAGACTCTGCGGAAGAATCCTTCACGCCATTCGTTTTTGATGAAGCTACCCAAACCGATACCACGGTAACCGGTGAACGGAAGGTAACCGAGTCTATTGACGAAATCTGAATCCACAAAAAATGAGGACAGGTAGTGTTGGAAGAGCGACCCGTTGTAGCCTACACTGACGAACCCATTCCTCCCATCCGATTCACCTGCCCAAGTTTGGATGAGGTTAGAACCCACCGAAAATTTACCGTGGCGCACATCTCCAGACAGATAACCCACATTGTTCAATCCAATATCACGGTGATGATGCGAAAGGAATGCCGCGCGGATATTCGATGTCGCTGTGAATGATTGTGAGGCTTGAAGTATAACGTTCTGGTTGTTCCGGTGATAGGTGCCTAAGGTGCCGACAGAGGTGTTTTTTCCGAGTTTACCAAAGAGTTTAAGCCCTCCGTCCATATCTGTTATTCGCCGTGAATGGAACAGGCGACCGAGGCGATAGACGTTGCTGCCTTCCGAAAAGAACGGACGGCGATCAGGCACGAAGCGTTCACCGTAGGAGAAATCGATGCCCTCTACGGCTTGTTCAATGTTATCAAAATCAGGGTTTGCTGTGCCGATGAGCCGTAACTGCGGGGTAACCTCATAGCGGATGTCTGCCCCAGTGCGGGCAGTATACTCTCTGTCATCAGTTTCTGTTTCACTGATGCCGCCAATCAGATAGGGTAACAACTTGAGTTCTCGCTTCCGAGGCGGTGGTAGCACATCAATCCAGTGCCCATCGTTCTCGCGAAACTCATTCACCCCCAAATTACACCACCACGAACGTTCGCCGGTATGTTGCTGCAGTCTGTCAATGTTGATACCCATCCGAATAGGTTTAGTCGTATCGGGATAATCGAGCATCTGCCACGGAATTTCCATCTCTACAACCCAGCCGTCTTCTACAATCTGTGCCGCAGCTTTCCAGAGTCCGATCCATTCGCTTTTCTCCGCGCGTCCCGTAGCGAGATGTGCGAATTTCGTGCCGAGCGGATTTACGATAAAGAAGTTTCTGTCGGAAAATTGGTGTGTATGAAACGGATCAAGGCTAAACGAAACCCAATCTTCGCCCCGAATTCGCGTCTGATCTTTAGTTTGGCGCGCCACAATTTTATCGGGCATATCATCGTAGAGGTGAAGTCCGACGTAGATGGCTGTGTCCGTGTAAACGACCCGACCGACCGATTGGTTCTTCGCTGGTTTTTCGGTGCGTTCATCGGTGAAGCCAGTCGCTTGCGGGGCATCTTGCCAGCAAGTATCATTAAGAACACCGTCAATAGTAGGCGGTTGATCTGTTTTGAGAGCAGGCAGTTCTTTCAGAACAGTCTGTGTATTTTCTTGCGCCCAGGTTTGTAAGTTTGTGATTAACATAAACAATACTGTTATGCGTATCACCATCATACATGTTTCCTGTTTTGTTCATCTGTTTGTAGCTATTCGTGCGTTATTAATTGTTAACAGGCGGTGCGAATGTCTCACACTCAATCAGCCACCTCTGATGGATGATACAAAACTGGAAAACCTGCCGCTCGACGCATCACAATATTTAGATACTTCCTTGTAGAACGTATTACCCGTTCTCTGAGGTAATATCAACATTATTGCGTAAGTCCTATATAATTTGAGGACTCTTAGGAAATACTTCTACTCACTCTCCAGATAGTTTTCGTTGATATAGCGCGTAATTATCTCTATCTCTTCCTCTTCAAGATAAAGCCCAGTTTCTATCATTCGAGCTATGACCTCGGTTGTCTCCGCTTTGGAACGCGGTGGATAGTCTTCAACATCGGTGAGCGGATGGCATTGCGAACATTTATCCTCAAAGAGTGCTTTCGCTTCTACTTCATCGTAGGGGACTGTTGTTGTGTCAGTTTCAATGTCACCTTCCATCTCTGCTTCCATAACGAAAGTCACGATTTGGGCAGCCGCCTTCGCTTCATCCGCGCGCATCTGTGCTTGCCGTTGTTGCCGAACCGAGGTTTGAATGTCGGGTGTAATCGCGATGAGATACGCTGAGACGCTCCACTCTTCTTCTTGGTAAATCGGTTCACCGATCATAGGCTTTATCGCCATCCGATTGACGAGACGTACCCAGTCAGTCGGCGTACGCGGCTTCGCGAGAATGGTGCGTAAGTCGTGACAGACGACGCACTTACGTTGTAAAACGTGCTGTCCATCCCGCAATTTTCGCTTCGACGCGAGTTGATCAAGCGGTGCTTCCTCCGGGAATCCAGCGTTTTCAAGTAACCTGCGTGTTCGGGCGATCCCCTCCTCGCTGAATGCCATTGTCTGTGTTCGCAACGCCGCTTCGCGGAATGTGAACGGCACCGACAACCCGATCAACAGATAGGTACAAATCAGCAGCGTTGTACCAATATACGGCATTGCTTCCTCAAAATGCCGGAAAAACCGAAGGATGACGATCTTAACGAGAATCAACACACCGATGGTGATCCCGAGCATTAGATGTGCTACGGTGCGCGGGGGCAACTCGACTTGGTAGTTCCACAGGCGCGGCACCATGTGCCACATCATGAAGACATAGAGGATCGTATACGCATAACCGATGAGCCGATGGAGCAGCATCAAAGAAGGCGGTGCTTCACTCTTATGTGTCTCCTTGTCAAATGGGTAACCCCATAACTTAAACATCAAGAAAACAGAGGCGTTCGCAAGCCCTAAGAAGATTAACCCAAGAATCGCGCTCGTTGAAGTAGACATGTTAGCTATTTCTTCCTACGTCTCCAATACGGGACGATTTAATCGAGAGTGATAAGGAGGCTCCATAACAGCACGCTGTCGTTCGTTTGCCCATTCCGGTATTTCATAGGCAGGAACATACGCCATATTGCCTGCGGTATAGCGCGTTAAGATGGAACGGCGCGGATGGTCGGCTGTCCATGGGAGGGTGCCGTGCGTCACCGCCTCCGTGAAAATTATTACATCCCCCGCATCGCAGACGAGCGGACGGATGTGCTCTTGGTGTTCCTGGTAAAGTCGCATCTCTTGCGGACACGGGTAGTTGCTCTTATGGCTTCCCGGAATAACGATTAATCCACCAGCTCCTTCGGGGACATCCGTCAACTGGAAAGTGACAACAGTCAACCCGTTGTGCATACGTCCGTCACGGAAGATATAATACTGGTTCGGATCGAAGCCAGGACCAGAAGATCCATGAAAGATGAAACCTTCCGCGCCTTTATCCATTGAAAGCAGGAACATGTGATGGTCCATACGAAAGCCCATGCCGAGTATTTCATTGAGATATGGAACAAGTGTCGGATGCGCGAGCATGTGTCGGAACGGATTACACCACGGCTCTTCCCAGCCAAGCATACCGCCGAGCTCACCTCTACCTTGTTTGCCTCTCAGCTCTTCAGAACCGCCGTCAAGTGTCTGCTCGCGTGGACGGAGACGTGCTTGGTCACTATGTTTGTCAATCGCTTCGTTGGCGAGGGCTACCTCTTCGGGCGTTAGCACGTTCTTGATAATAAGGTAACCGTTCAAATCGAATAGATATTTTTCGTCAGCATTCATTTTTTAACTTTCCTTACGGTTAAACACCGTACAGATCCTTATTTCAGTTGCGACCTCACCAGAAACCTGCGCGTAAGCGGAGCGCAGTCCAGGATCCCATAACTTAAAAACCTTCCTACGTTTCCAAGGTGGGACGATTTAATCGCGAATGATAAGGTGGTTCCATGACAGCACGCTGGCGCTCATTCGCCCATTCCGGTATTTCATAGGCAGGGACATACGCCATATTGCCTGCGGTATAACGGGTTAGAATGGAGCGTCTCGGATGGTCGGCTGTCCACGGAAGCGTTCCGTGCGTCACCGCCTCCGTGAAGATTGCCACATCCCCAGCGTTGCAGACGACCTGTCGAATATGCTCTTGGTGTTCCTGGTAGAGCCGCATCTTCTTCGGGCACGGGTAGTTGCTCTTGTGGCTTCCGGGTATAACGATTAATCCACCGACTCCGGGTGGCACATCCGTCAATTGGAATGTGACGACAGTCAAGCCGTTGTGCATGCGTCCGTCACGGAAAATATAGTATTGGTTCGGATCGAAGCCAGGACCGGAGGAGCCATGGAACGTATGCCCCTCTGCACCCTTGTCCATTGAAAGCAGGAACATCTGATGATCCATTCGGAAGCCTTTTCCGAGTATCTCGTTGAGATATGGAACAAGTGTCGGATGCGCGAGCATGTGCCGAAACGGAGTACACCACGGTTCTTCCCAGCTGAGCATACCGCCGAGTTCCCCTCTCCCCTGGTCACCTTTTAATTCCGGGGAGCCGCCATCAAGTGCCTGTTCGCGTGGACGGATGCGTCCTTGCTCACTATGTTTATCAATCGCTTCATTCGCTATTGCCACCTCTTCAGGTGTTAACACGTTCTTGACAACGAGGTAACCGTTCAGATCAAATAGATATTTTTCGTCAGCATTCATGTTCGATTTCCTCCACCTCATAAATAGTTGTCAGCTGTCGGCTGTCGGTCGTCAGTCACTCATGTGGCAGTTGTAATCGTTTGTGATGGTCACAACGCTCTCTGGCTGATGGCTGACTGCTGTTATACCGCGTAAGCGACGGAGCCGTCTTCACGCAGCGGTGTCGTACCAGTGTTCATCGGTTGGAAAGGGTTCTGCTCGATTAAACTATCGTCAAGTTCAATGCCTAAGCCCGGAACTTCGGGGATCGGAATATAACCCCCCTCTCGTTGATACGCGACTTTATATACGGCGAAGTCTTCGGATTCATCGCCTTTCGTATATTCCTGTGTAATGAAGTTCGGGATACTCGTATCTAAGTGGAGTGATGCAGCAGTAATCAGCGGTCCGAGGAAATTATGTGTGATGACCGCGCTGTGATACGCTTCGGCAAGTGCCGCGATTTTCTTGCAGTGCGTTATACCACCCGCGAGACCGACATCCGGACGCACATATTGCGGTCCGCCCGCTTCAAGGATTTCACGAAATTCCCAGATGCTTACATTGCGTTCCCCGATGGCGAGAGGGGTTGTCATCCGTTTTGCTAATTCCCCTTGCGTTGTGATGGTATCTATCTGAATCGGGTCTTCAATGAAATAGAGATTAAAGGGTGCCAAAGCAGATTCCAGCACAATGCTGTTCATAGGTGTCAGTTTCCGGTGCACCTCTACAATCAGATCGAGATCGGGTCCGCCACCTTCTCGCGCCGCAGCGACAATATCACGGGCAGTCTTGACGAGTCGATCAACTGCCATGTCTTGGAAGTTTCCGACCACCGGATCAAATTTGAGTGCTGTGAAGCCTTCTTCGACGGCAGCTTTTGCCGCTTCATACATCGTTTCTGGGGTGCTCCCGCCGCCGAGAAGATGCAAACGGATTTTATCACGGCAGTTCCCGCCTAACAGTTCCCAAATCGGAACACCGAAGTATTTACCTTTGATGTCCCACAATGCGATGTCCACCGCACTAATAGCACCGCTCAGCGCAGTCCCACGAAACGGCCCCATGCGGTAGAGATATTGCCAGTGATGCTCAATCCGCAACGGGTTCTGCCCAATGAGGTATTTCTTAAACGTGTTGATGATACTATCAACGGCTTCTGGGTAGCCCCAGCACGCGGTCTGTCCCACACCGCTGATACCTGTGTCCGTATGAATCCGAATCACATAGCCGTTCCGAATAAAAAACGACTCAATTTTATCAATTTTCATCAAAATCTTCGGGATGGAAACCTCGCGCTTCAGCGCGAGGAGGAAATCCCGCTCCTATAGTTGAAATTCAGACGTGTTAGCACCTTAAAATCTGAGGGTTTCGCATTTTGGCAAAGCCGGTGGTTTCCTCCCAATGAATACAACGAAATACCTGCCTTGCCAAATCCACTGATACGCGTCAAACCATATTTGACATGTCTAACGAGCGTGTTTTTCACCAAATCCTCGCAAGTCGTCCCACCATAGCGGGGCCTTTTTCCACCTTTCTGTGAGTTCTGACGATGGAGTTGACGTCTGACGATTGGGATCGGCGAGAGGCAGAGCAAATCTGTGTTCTCTACTGTCGGTTCACCGCCGACAGTGTGATATGCCAGACACCAACTGTCTACACAATGGGCATCGAAGGTTTCAGAAAGTTTCTTTGAAGACTTCTTCAAATCGAGTCTATCACGAATCTCTTTGGTCTGCCACCCTTGGAGGGTCAACACCTCCCATCGCTTCTGAAGCTGCGTATAGAACCATTGCTTACCCACTTCTAAGGGACTAAAGGATTGATTCCACTTTTTCGCACGTTCTTTTGTTTCTGCCTTAATATCCTCAACACAGATATGTGTGGCGGGAAACATTTTCGAGAGCCACTGAAGGATACGGAGCTTCCATTCCCATCTCGCACGTGTCCCAGCAGGCACTCGTTCTCTATTAGCAAGACGGTTGGTGCGATTTTTCCGGTTCGGACACTTCCGAGAACGCCTGCTTCTGCGTAACTCACGGCGTTTTTCAACTTTCTTACCTACTTTTGTGTGGGCATCTGCTTGCACATTGAGATAGGTATGTGCTTGACTTTTGACGGTAAATCCTTCTTTTTTACTGCCGGGGTCTACACCAATCGCAATAGCTTGGGTCTCTCTATTAGAAGGTTCTTTATTGAGTCTGATACAATAGATGCCATTATCCCAGTACGGGGTCGCCTCACCTCGCTTTATGAGTTTACGAGCGCGGGCAGCGTGCATTGGCATGAGTGTTTGAGTGTCTTTAGTTTTTGTGGGAACAAACATAAGTTTCTAATCCTCTTACAAATGTAAGGTGTGTGTTGCCCCATCCAGATCACAGTATCCAAGAGGAATCAGACTTGGGGAGCATCCGAAACATTGCTCTGGCTACCACACCAAGATACCGCGATATTTTACTGTAGAAAACTGTTTCGTCCTGTGCAGGGAACGTTTGGCTACGCTTTGCACAAGCCTCACCCTTTAGGGTGAGGTAGTTGACATAACGCTCCTGCGAGAAAGATTTATCTTGCTGCGTTGCATTGTATCACAAGCGCCGGAATTTAACAACATATAACTGAAAAATGCCCATGGAAAAGGTTGCGTTCTCGAAGTATCTATGATATGATTAACTTAAGTTTTTCAACAGCAAATTACTGAATCGTTTCCCTTTAGTTCAGAAAGGAGAATTCCATTGTGAAAATGAATAACGAATTTTTCTACGAATTCAACTGTATTGAAGATGGTGAGTGGATACCCGAGAAGGTAACTTTTGAAGACAGGCTTGTTCAGGATTTACGACGTTCTTGGAATCATCGTTATAATTTAGAACGTCGCTATAGCCAACAGTATCTTCGGAGTGATGCCGCTCGCTGGCGTTTCAAGAAACAACAAAAAGAAACCCGCAGAAAGCTCATTAGCGATCTCCGGGCATACCGCAGTAATCGGGAATTCGCCCCCGATATCCATCAAAGTTTGGAAAGTTGGTATCTACAGAACCGAGAAAAACGCATGGATATCGCTTATATCCCTAAATGGTTATTGACCCTCTCATGGGCAGAGAACCCTGATTTTTTCCGAAACGCCAAAACTTGGGAACATAAGTTACGGGCACAGCAATGAAAAAATTTGGCTTACTTGGGGAGAAAACCATGGAACAAATAAAAATGGTCGAGATTCAGGACAAGGTCTTTGAGGAGACTTATACCGCACACATCCAAAAAAAGGGCACAAGTTGGCTGGGATGGATTCCTGAGGTTCCAAAAGTCAAGTGTGAGGAATCTACAGAGAAAATACTCCTGCAAACTCTTGCAAAGAGACTTCATACAGCCTTAGTTGCCGAGGAAAAAGCGTGGGAGAAGCAGTTTGAAGAAGATGTGAAAGCCGGGAAGTTGGATCACCTGTGCAAAGAAGCACTTGAAGATGTCCAAGCAGGGAGATTCAAGTATCTATAAGGAACCCTCTATGCACGAAAACCGAACTCTCATCCGGGGCGATAACTTAGAAGAGATGCGGAAATTCCCAGACGCATGCATCGATCTCATCGCCACGGACCCACCATTCAATTCCAAACGCGATTATTTCGTACCCTACCGCGATGAACACGGAAAACAACCAGATGCCCTTGTCAAGGCGTTTACCGATACTTGGGCATGGGGCGATGCCGCAGAAGATACTTGCAAGTCACTGATTGTTGAAGAAGGCGGGCAAATCGGCGCGACGATTCAAGGTCTACAGCAATTCTTGAATGAAACGCCGATGATGGCATACCTCGTGATGATGGCTGCCAGAATCGTTGAGATGCACCGGCTCCTCAAAGACACAGGCTCCCTTTACCTCCACTGTGATCCTTCTGCGAGTCATTATCTCAAAATTGTTCTTGATGCTATTTTCGGAATTTCCCAATTTCAAAACGAAATTATTTGGAACTATCATCGCTTTTCTCGAAATTCAGGACGACGTTTTGCACGTATGAACGATATTATTTTCTTTTATTCAAAGGGTAATAAGAACACCTTTAATTTTCAGTATGCCGAGAGGAGAAAGTCAAGTGTAGAGGAAAAAGGATGGGATACTGTTGTGGATAAAGGCGTGAAAAAGTTACTGATCTATGATATGGAAAAGGTGCAGCAGGCAGGAATTGATTTTGAGCGATATGATAAAGTTGTAACAACAAAAAAGTTAGATCCTGCTATGGGACAGGTTTGGAGCGATATTCAATTTCTAAACTCACAAGCAAAAGAACGCACCGGTTATCCTACGCAAAAGCCTGTTGCTTTGTATAAGCGAATCGTTGCAGCCTCGTCAAACGAGGGGGATCTTGTTTTAGATCCATTCTGTGGCTGTGGTACAACGTTAATGGCAGCAGAGGAATTAGGAAGGCAATGGATAGGGATAGATTTAACCTATCTCGCGACGGGGGCAGTTAAACACCAAATTGAAAAGTTTTTTCCACAACTACGGGACAGCGTTATTGTTAGCGGCACGCCCGAGGATACGGACACAGCGTTAGCACTTGCTCGTAGGGATCCTGCCGGCTTTGAAGAGTGGTGTGTCACGCACGTGTTGAAGTTCAAATCAAATGCCAAGAAGGTCGCAGATGGTGGGATTGATGGTTTGTACACATTTCCGATCGGCAAGATAAAAGGTAGACAAGCGTACGGCAAAATGGTCGCCCAGGTCAAAGGCGGCGGTTATACACTGAGTCAGATTCGCGATTTTCGGACAGCGATGCAGAATGCGAAGGCGGATTTAGGCGTATTTGTCGTTACTCGGAAACCGACACGCGGGATGTTAGACGAGGTCCGGCGGGCTGGCACTTATCAGATAGATGCAGGAGGTTTTACAGTCTCAATGCCGTGCCTACAGATTTATCAGATACAGGATTATTTTACCGGTATTCTCCCGAAACTGCCCTTTGGAGATAGGCAGCTATTGTAAGATGAAATCAGTAAATATAGTTATTTTTCGGTGAACAGTAATTCCGAAAACGCCTCCTTTCATTGGCAAGATTTGCAATCCGGCCAGTCCACAGTGTATAAGTAATTGCGGATTTTACTATAAGAATAATCTTTTCGCCTCAAGAGCAATGAATTCTTATTGATTGTCTATAAATTGACAGATTTCTTCCACCTCGTTTGGATTAGTGAGAAACCATTCGGTTCCCGGAGCCTCCTCTATGTGTTTGCCACGTGCAGTTAGGATTGTATGTATTGCCCTCTCTAACGAATCTGGATTGTCTGTTTTAATAACAAGAGCAATTACTGGTTCCTCTGGAATTCCTGTACGAGGGTTGTTTTGTTGGTCAACTCGTTCCTGAGGCTCACCCTGAGCTTTGCCAATTTTGCACTTCCAAACAGATTCCCCTTGGCTTTTTGCCTGTTGCCGAAAAATAGGGAAATAATAGAGGTAGACGGAACTATTTCCCGATCCGATAGTCTTTCGATAATGAATGTCTTCTCCATTGTCAACTTCGGAATCTGTATAGATTTCCCAAAAGCCTGTGGTCTCACTGTTTGCCTGTCCGGCACCTCTCAAATCAGTAATTGCTCTAGAGATGAGCGTTGACAGTTTACCTCGTGCTTGAGATCCACCATGCTCCTCGTGGTGCTGCCGTACGGTTTCTCTGATTTCTGATAGAGGATATGGTCCCTTTCCTGCGTATAATTCGCAAATGAGTTGCTTAGCAATACCTTTCGTAAGGGGATATCCCCGAAATCTATACGGTTTGTTATTCATAATTATTACCTCGTGTGATAAAAATTGGCACATTGGATTGTTGTATCTCAATCTGTTGTTATAGGCTCCCCTAGAGCCTGTAACGGGATAAACACCTAATGGATAACTAGCAAGTGCCTATTATAGAGTTTATATAATCAATGTAGCATACAGAGAATAGGAAATCAAGTAAAAACACAAAAATGTTTTTGGGCTTCCAAATCAAACGGTTGACACAAATTCGCGAGCATGCTAATATAATGGCAAATTTCGGGAATCTGCAAGCTGCACGCTTCAACGAGGAGGCACATTATGAGGATGTATCGAACTGGGATCGTTGGTGGAAGGCGCGGTGTACACCACGCCCGACGTTATGAAGGCATCGAAAATATGAAGGTGATTGCCATCTGCGAAATTGACGAGGAACGTCTAAAAGCAGCAGTGGAAGAACTCAACATCCCAGGGTATACAGATTACGTCGAGATGTTGGAAAAGGAAAAACCTGATATTGTCCACGCCGTAACAGAACCGACAGTGCCACGACACATCTGGGTAGAACCTGCCGCTGAAGCGGGTGTTAAGGCGTTAGTCATAGAGAAACCGCTCGCGCTCAGACCCAGCGAAGCAGATGCACTCGCCGCCGCATACGAGAAAACTGGACTGAAAATTATTGTCAATCATCAACGGCGTTATCTGCCCTTCGCTGAGAAGCTTCTGGAGTTCTTTGCCGACGATAGCCTCGGAGATATACACTTCATTCGTGCCTGCACCGAAGGCGACATTACCGATATGGATACTCACCTGATGGATGTCGTGTTATTTGCGCTTAAAGACATTCCGATTACACACGTGTGGGGTGCCGTTCAGGGCGCAGAAATCTATGACGTTCCGCACCGACAATGTCCCGAAGATTTGATGGCGATTTATACGTTCGAGAACGGGGCGCGTGTCTTTTTTGAATCCGCACGGACAGCATTTGGAACTATTGATTTCCCCGGCAGTAACCCGCGATGCAACCTCGATTTTTGGGGGACGAAAGGCAGAATGTGGTGGCGAGAGAACGGCTCATGGGGCTACCAGTTTGACGGTATGGCAGAGCATTTTGTTGAGAATACGCACTTCGGTGAAGATGATAAATTCGGACAGCGCGACTTTACGCAAGCGATTGCTACATGGCTGGATGACGAGAATCAACCGCATCGAAACAGGCTGGAATACGCGCTACTCGGTTTTGATCTAATTATGGCGGCGTATCGCTCCGCACTCATCGGTGAACGGATTGCGTGGCCCCCCAAACTCAGCGATGCTGAGTGGGTGGAACTCAAAAACAGGGTAACCAACACCTAATGTAAAACATGATAGCGTAAGGAATCACAAGGTCTTACTATCTTATCTAATAATGGGTGTAAGCCCAACCAACGGGCGGGCTGGATATACGCAAGGGATTTTTCCTTATACAACTCGCCTGAACGAACCGCAAGGAACATTAAAAAACATGCTCAATCAAACGCAGGTTGACACATTTCGTGAAAAAGGCTTTCTCCTCGGAAACCGGGTCCTAAGCGATAAACAGGTTGACGAATTGCGGTCAGAATTGGCACGCGTCATTGATAATTACGAGAAACCTGAGGTTCCGCAGCCGGTGCGTATCGCCAACCTCGGTGGTAAAGAAGAAAGTCCGGTCTGGCAGATCGTTAATATTTGGGAAGCGAGTTCCGCCTACCATCGACTGGTTCACAACCCGGTCATTGTAGAAGAGATTGGACAGCTTATGTCAGCGACAGAGTTGCGCGTCTGGCACGACCAGATCCAATACAAACCACCAAAAGTCGGTGGTGTCAATCGCTGGCATCAGGATTCGCCGTTGTGGGGGATTCTCATGCCGAAAACGAGTCAGGTAAGTGCCTGGGTCGCATTAGACGATGTTGATGAGAGCAACGGGTGTATGCGCATGGTTCGCGGCTCCTATCATTGGGGCAGCCAGATGCCGTTTCTGCGCGATATCCCAGACATCCATACAATGCCGGATCACTTTGAAGATAACGAATTAGAGGTGGAACTCTGCCCTGTTCCGAAAGGTCATGTCCATTACCATCATGCTTTAACGTGGCACGGATCGCATGATAATACAAGCAGTGATCCTCGGCGAGCGATTGCGGTGCATTATATGACGAGCGAAACCATCTATGATGAAAGTGGCAATCACATCATGAAACGCTTTGTTACCGTCAATGGCGGTGATAAATTGGCAGGTCACCATTTCCCGCTTGTGATGGATGAGGGAAAGCCGACGAAGCCCAATATATAAATCTTTTTACTCTATAGGAGACAGATATGCTCAACCAAACCCAGGTTGACACATTTCGTGAGAAAGGTTTTCTCCTCGGAAGCCATGTTTTAAGTGATGAACAGGTTGAGGAGTTGCGTTCGGAATTGGCACGCGTGATTGATGACTACGAAAAAACCGATGTTCCGCAGCCGGTCCACATCGTCAACCTCGGTGGCAGAGAGGAGAGTCCAGTCTGGCAAGTCGTTAATATTTGGGAGGCAAGTTCTGCCTACCACCGACTCGTTCACAACCCGATTATTGTTGAAGAAATTGGACAACTGATGTCAGCGACGGAATTGCGCGTTTGGCACGACCAGATTCAGTATAAACCGCCACAAGTTGGTGGTGTCAACATGTGGCATCAGGATTCACCCTATTGGCCCATTCTTACCCCAAAAACGAGTCAGGTAAGTGCTTGGGTCGCGTTGGATGATGTTGATGAAAGTAATGGGTGTATGCGTATGGTCCGCGGTTCTCATCATTGGGGCAATCAGATTCCATTCCTGCATTCCATCAAAGACATTCATTCTATGCCGGATCGCTTTGAAGAGCATGAATTGGAGGTGGAGTTTTGCCCTGTCCCGAAGGGATATGTCCATTATCATCATTCCTTAACGTGGCACGGGTCGCATGACAACGCCAGTGATGGACCCCGTCGGGCGATTGCGGTGCATTACATGACAAGTGAAACCCTTTACGATGCCAGCGGGAACCATGTTATGAAACCCTTTGTCACTGTCAATGATGGCGATAAATTGGAAGGCAATAGTTTTCCACTCGTGATGGATGCGGGGAAACCAACGAGCCCCAGTGTATAAGTTTTTATTACATGAAAAACCAAAAACATAGTCCGTAATGTAATGGAGGACGGATATACGGAGAGGCACTTGAAAACATCAACCTGCCTCACCGAACCGCAAGGAACATTAAAAATATGAAAGTTGTTGATGCAGTTGCAAAAGTCCTTAAAGCGGAAGGCGTAGAATACCTATTTGCGTATCCCGTTAATCATATAATTGAGGCAGCGGCGAAATTAGACATCCGTCCGATTATCGTCAGACAGGAGCGGATTGGACTTCACATGGCGGATGCGATGAGCCGAATCACCTCCGGAGAAAAGATCGGTGTGTTCTGTATGCAGAGCGGCCCCGGTTCCGAAAACGCGTTCGGTGGTGTCGCCCAAGCGTATGGCGATTCCGCACCTATTGTGGTTTTGCCCGGTGGCTACTCCCGAAACATAACACAAATCCAACCGAACTTCAACTCTGCCTTGAACTATCGGCACGTAACAAAGTCGTGTGAACAGGTCACAATGCCTGAAGCTGTCCCGGAAGCGATGCGACGTGCCTTTACCCAGGTCCGGAACGGTAGACCGCGCCCTGCGCTCGTTGAATTCCCGTCGGATCTGTTTAATGAGGAGATTTCCGACGATTTTGATCCGACACCTGTCCCTACCGTGCGTTATGGACCTGATAGTGCGTCAATTGAAGCCGCTGCAGAGGCACTGCTTGATGCCGAATGTCCCGTCATCTACGCAGGACAAGGCGTGCATTACGCCCAAGCATGGGATTCTTTGAAAGAATTGGCGGAGCTGCTTGCTGCACCCGTAACAACGAGTTTGGGTGGTAAAAGTGCTTTTCCAGAAGATCATCCATTAGCCCTCGGTTCTGGTGGGCGTGCGATCCCGAAACCGGTGCATCACTACCTCCAAAAAGCGGACCTGATTTTCGGTATCGGATGCAGCTTCACACGAACAGGCTTCGGTGTTAGGATTCCCGACGGAAAACGAGTTATTCACGCAACCTTAGATCCAGCGGACATCAACAAGGACGTTCCGGTTGAAACCGCCCTCGTTGGCGACGCAGGTTTAATTTTAGAGGGCTTAGTGGAAGCCATCCGCGACCGTTCCAATGGGGCATCTGAAGATCGCACGGCTGCTGTCACTGGAGAAATTAGTGCAGTTAAATCGGAATGGCTCGAAGAATGGAAACCGAAACTCACTTCTGATGAGGTGCCGATGACACCGTATCGCGTTATTTGGGACCTGCTACATACTGTTGATGTCAAAAATACGATTATCACGCACGATGCGGGGAGTCCGCGCGACCAAATGTCTCCGTTCTGGCAGTCTGTCGCACCGCTCACCTATATTGGTTGGGGCAAAACGACGCAGCTCGGCTACGGTCTTGGACTCGCAATGGGCGCGAAACTCGCCAGACCAGATGCACTCTGTGTCAACGTTTGGGGTGATGCTGCCATCGGTTTTACCGGTATGGACTTTGAGACCGCTGTACGTGAGAGGATACCGATTCTCTCTGTGTTATTCAACAATTTCTCTATGGCGATTGAGATTCCTATTATGCCTGTTTCCACCGAAAAATTTAGATCCACAGACATCTCTGGCCACTACGCTGACATGGCGAAGGCGTTCGGTGGTTATGGCGAACGGGTCGAAACGCCTGACCAGATTATTCCGGCTATTCAGCGCGGTATCCAAAAAACACAGGAAGGCGTTCCCGCCCTCCTTGAGTTTATTACGGCGAAGGAAATTCAGATTTCTACGTTCTAATAGTTATCGGTTTTCGGTTGTCAGTTGTCGGTTAAGAGCAGTTTTTAAAATTTACCCAAAGTTGGTGTGCTCCAGAAAACGGTAAATTGTTCTAATTTCCTCCTTAACTGAAAACTGGTAACCGATAACTGGGAACTATAAAAAAGGAGTTGCTGTTATGAAACCGATTATCACAGTCCTTTCCATCGTTGCTTTATGCTTCAGTGTCAGTGCATGGGCATTAAACGATGATGATGCGCTTATGTTGTACTTCACCTTTGACGAAGACGAAGGTGGTAAAGTTACAGACGTGAGCGGGAATAACATTGAAGGCACTTTTGAAGGTGCAGTCTGGTCGAAAGATGGCAAATTTGGAGGTGCTGTCTACCTTGAAGACACCGAAAAATTTGTAGAGGTTGACGCAGTCCCTGAACTTGACATTACTGATGAACTCACGATTCAAGCGTGGTTTTTCCCTGAAGAATCCCAAGGTGACTCTAACCTGATGGGACGTAGGAGCGGGGCGAACGTTGGTGGCTACTGTCTCCAGTGGAGTGCGCAGTTTACCGGTGCGCCACAAATTGAGACGTGGATTAATATCGGTGGATGGCAAGGTTCACGGAATAAACAGACCATTAAGCCGGAATTAGAGGAATGGCACCACGTCTCTTCTACCTACGATGGTGATATGATTCGCCAATACATTGACGGTAAGTTGGATGTCGAATTCGAGCCACCGAAGGGTAAAATTAACAGCATTGAAGTTGTTTTTCGTATCGGTAAAGCGCAAACGGGACTAAAGGGTATGGTCGGCTTAGTTGATGAGGTGGCGATTTATGACCGCGCCCTCACTGTTGAGGAGATTAACCAAGATATGGAAAACGGTGTTTACTTTGCTGTATCTCCCAAAGACAAACTTGCCACGACCTGGGGTAAGTTAAAGAAAGATGTAAAATAGATAACTTTTGTCTATCGTAGCAGCAGTGCCACAACGCCTGCCTGTTTCTAAGTTTTCTACCGAAGGGCGGGTTTTGCACCCGTCCTTCTTTTCATTCTATGAGGAGGAATCACAGATGAGAACCCAGATGCTTGTGATACTATGTGCTTTTCTAAGTCTATCTCTCTGCTTTGCGGGGTACACCGCGGGTGGAAAAGGGAACGTGAAACAACTCGGTGAGCAACTGTATGTCTGGCATTTCGACGAAGGTAACGGGAAACAGAGTAAAGAGGATACTGCTGGTTTAGTCGGTGAATTTACGGGAAATATCAAGTGGGCTGAAGGTATCCTCGGTAAAGCCGTGCAAATGGGCGGATCGGCTGGGAAAGCCGATTTCGTAGAGGTAGCACACTCCGATGAGATTGATATAGATGAAGCCATTACAATGATGGCGTGGGTCTATCCTGACGAACTGCCAGCGGGTGGACAGGAGAACAAATTCACTATCTTCTACAAGAACACCTATTATCTGCAAATTGAACCGGGAGAAGGGAAACTCGCTTACTATTTCTACGAGACCAGTAGCCCAGGCTACCATATTTCTGATGGCAAGATCAAAGCGAAAGAGTGGAGCCATGTTGCCGTTGTGTGGGATGGGAAGGAAGCCGGTTTCTATATCAACGGGGAATCTGACGGCACCGCTATCGCACAGAAGGGACCGGGTCTGAGTCGGGCGGATAAACCCTTACGGTTCGGTGGTGAGAATAACGGGTGTTGCCCACGTTTCTTTCAAGGGCGTATTGATGAATTGATGTTAGCCAACTATGCGCTTTCTGAAGCCGAACTCCAAAAGATTGTCAATGACACTCTTGATGTTTCTGCCCGTGGTAAATTGGCAACGATGTGGGGTAATTTGAAAAGGCAGAGGTAGATTACATCTATCTGCTGATTATTGTAACCAGAATGGGTGAGATTTATTCTCGCCCATTTCGTTGCAAGTAGAGGGAATAACGTGTATAATTGGCTTGGACAAAACGTACATTACGGCAGTTCAGATACAACTCCTTTAAGGGCACCCTCTTCCTGCGCAAGTGTTTTGAGTTCTGGATTGAGATTTACCGCTTGTGTGAGCGAGGCTACCGCTTTTTGTGATTCGTCCTCCAATGCATAGGCACACGCGAGGTTGTAATGGAGCAGTGCTGTCTTTGGAAATGTTTGCAGGGCATGTAAACACGCCTCACGCGCTTCAGCTGCTAAGTTCTGTCGGAGATAAGCGGTCGTCAGATTGACATAGCCTTCGGCAATATTGGGTGCCATCTCAATCACTTTTTTGAAGTTCTCAATAGCAGGGGTGTATTCTTCAGCATATAGATAAGCTTGTCCAAGATTGTTATAAGCCGAAGGCTCTTGCGTGAAGAAAAGCGTACGTCTTTTATTTTTGATTGCCTTTTGATACGCTTCAATCGCTTGCTTGGCATCGCCGTTGCGCATCAGGAAAGTAGCCTTCCGATAGTGGTCGTTGAACTGCGTTTGGTGATGCCAGACCCAGATAAACAACACCGTTACTGCAAGGCAGAACGTCATACAGACAATTCTAAAAACTTTATTGGCAGGGGTCTGCTCGGATTCCTGCTCTTCTGTAGACTCGTGCTCTGAAACTTGATTCTCGTTGGAAGTCATAATTTTTTGTAAACTCGCTGTAGTAAACACTCGCTTTCACAAAAGGAATACACAAATATGAAAACTTACGGATTTGGTATTATTGGATGCGGAATGATTTCCGATTTCCACTCCGCCGCAATTTCTGAATTAGAACACGGTCAACTGGTTGCAGTCAGCTCGCGAAAAACTGAAAACGCCAAACGACTCACCGATCGATACGATGTTGACAGTTACACCGATTATACGGAGATGCTCAAGCGGGACGACTTGGATATTGTCTGCGTCTGTACGCCAAGCGGTGCACACTTGGAACCCGCCGTCGCCGCAGCACAAGCCGGTAAACACGTCATCGTTGAAAAACCGTTGGAGATTACCCTACAACGGTGCGATCAGATTATTGAAGCGTGCGATGCAGCCGGTGTTCGACTCTGTGCGATCTTTAATTCCCGCTTCACTGAAAGTACACAACTCGTTAAATCCACGATTGAGAGCGGACGCTTCGGTAAGTTAACTTTGGGCGATGCCTACATCAAATGGTACCGTTCCCAAGAGTATTACGACAGTGGCGGCTGGCGAGGCACATGGGATCTTGATGGTGGTGGTGCACTCATGAACCAATCCATCCATGCCATCGATCTGCTCCAGTATTTTATGGGACCTGTCAAATCCGTGCAAGCGTTTACCGATACTTTAGCACACGAGCGGATAGAGGTTGAAGATGCCGCTGTCGCCGCCCTCCGATTTGAAAATGGGGCACTTGGTGTCATCGAAGGCACAACCGCTGCTTACCCCGGCATGCTTAAGAAAACTGAAATCTCCGGTACACACGGGACTGTCGTCTTGGCGGAAGAGGACATCGTTACATGGGAATTCGATCCTCAACTTCCTGAAGATGCGGAAATCCGAGAGAAATTCGCCCAAAAGACAGATACCGGTGGCGGCGCATCCGATCCGCGTGCGATTAACCATGCAAATCACAGACGGCAGATGGAAAACCTCATTAACGGACTCGAGAGCGATGCTTCGCATCTCGTTGATGGACGTGAGGGACGCAAAGCCGTTGAGATTATCCTCGCTATCTACCAATCCAGTCGTGAAGGTCGTCCCGTTGAATTGCCGTTGTAGCGGAGGCTACCACTATTCGTAATCAAAGATTATCTTAATCGCCTCGTCTTTCTTGTTCAGTGCCATCTCAAATCCGAGTTGTGCCTCTGTAAAAGGCAGATGATGTGTAATAATCGGCGACACATCCAAGCGTCCTTGGGAAATCATATCCATCGCCAGCGGGAAATCGTTAGGTACATCCGGTCCAACCGAGCCGATGAATTTAATATTTTTTCGGAAAAAATCTGCGAAGTGGAAATCGTAAATATGGTCGTCCGGTACACCGAAGGCGAGGAGCGTCCCTTCGCGTTTTAGCAGTTCGAGACACTGATTGATAGTCTCTGTTTGGTGACCGACGACTTCGACAACCAGATCCGCCATTCTGCCTTCTGTAATTTCCTCGACGACAGCGACAGGGTTTTCCTCCGCAGCGTTAATCGTGTGTGTGGCACGCATCTTCTTGGAAACTGCGAGTCGGAAATCGACCAGATCGGTCGTAATCACCGTTCGCGCGCCAAGGTTGCTCAATATATGCGTAAAAAGGAGTCCCATCGGTCCCTGTCCAACAACAACAGTGTCGAGGTTAAGTAGGTTTGGTAGTTTCCGACATGCCCAAACGACGGTTCCAAGCGGTTGGGACATTAAGATGCAGTCCTTTCTTGGGAAATCCGTCAACGGCAACGTGGCGTTTTCGGCCGATAGAAAGTATTCTGAAAGTCCACCGACGTGGCGTGGCAGGGCGAGAACCTCGTCCCCCACCTTGAATTTGTCCGATCTACTTTCCGTAACAACGCCAATTGCCTCGTGGATCGACAGTCCCGGTCCGAGCGGGTAACTTTCCGCTGGATGTTCAAGGACGAACGATGGCATATCGGTTCCACAGATGGCACTGTGGAGCGTTTTTATCATCACCGTTCCGTCCGGATGATCGGCGAGATTCGGTTGTTCTATGTCAATAATTTCAATCTGACGAGGTGCAACAATTTGCCCAACTTTCATTTTTTATTTATCACCTCTTGATATGATCTGTCCGATAGGTAGATCATAGTTTTGTGATGAAACTTGTACGTTATCGCGTCAGAGTACAGGCTTCTTATAGTGAAGTCGAAAAACACCAGGGCACTTTTTAGCATGACGTGCGATGAATCGCACGACTACAAATGCCCTCAAATTCGTGGACAGGATTTCTACCCCAACGCATCCAGCGTTGGATCCTGTCCTCACCCGTAGAAAGGTGTTAGCGAACCTACGGTCAATACTTCGTTTAACATATTGAATAAATGAGAGGATTCTCCCCTTTCTCATGTCCTATCGGACGTTGAACAGTAGCGATTGTGAGATGGAGATAAACCTTCATCACAACCCCAGTGCGGTTTCGTCATCCGTCGCCATCGCAATTGCTAAACGGACGGCGCGCATCTTGACTTGACGTACATAAGATGAAAGATTACCACGCTTGCTATGCAACATCTCTAATGCTGCACCGATATAATTGCCCGCCGCAAGATGTTGCCACATCAACGAAAATTCGCTGATCCCGCCAAACCCCATATTGAAGATCATATTGACGATGATCTCTTGACGCAGGTCGCTGAGTTCGTTGTAATCCACACCTTTGTCTTCACAGAATTCAATTACCTTACCGATGATATGCTCTAATTCCTCCTCAAATGCCGCTTCCATTTCAGCATCCGTCAAACCGTCAGGGTAGTCCGCCTCGAATGCCTCAACAGATGGGTATTTCTTGCCTTTGTAGCCGACATCTCTGAGGTTGAGGCCGATCCCAACTGTCGGGATTTTACGGCTGTCAAGATAAGGTTCAGGTTTTCTACCTTCCTGGTTCTCTAAAGTTTTAAATAACCGCTGTTTATCCACTTAAAACCTCTTAAAATAATTCTAACTGTTGTTGGGCGTTTAGGGACTATTCGCTTTACCTAATACTTGGTTATAAATTGCTAAACTTTGGACAATTCGTTTGTGTTTCAAGTTGCGTTTTGAAGTTTCTTAGTATTTTACGGTAAAGAGGCACAGACTGACAGTCTATACTACCGGAGAAGGTCTCTCATCGGAACCCTTTGCCCATTTTTAAAATTGTCTAAACTTTAGTATAAATCGGATAACGCTTTCAAAACGTGTTGATGGAGTTTTCCGTTAGTTGCGACGATTCCGCGATTCTCATGCATCCGTTTTCCTGTCAAAAAATTGAGAGGCGTACCGTTCGCGTCTGTTACCGTTCCTCCTGCTTCTTCGACGACGATAAGCCCCGCGGCGTGATCCCAAATGCATTCGCGGTAATCCGGGAATGCTGGATTCGGGAGACGGATATAGAGCGATGCTTCGCCACGGGAAACGATGCCGTACTTCGCTTGGCTGTCCATGCGGACGGGTGATTCTGTAATACCGAGCGCATTTGCAATGTTGCCGTGTGCATCGCTGTCCCCGTGTGTGGACTCGACACTCTCTGCAAAGCGATGTACTGCCTCTGAGACGTGTACGTGCTCTATAAAATCGCCTGTTTTTGTGTAGAGCCGCGTGCCTTCGCCACGGGTAGCAACGAAAAGGGATCCGCGTTGCACATCGCCATCGTTCAATCGGTGTGGTAAATTCGGACACCCTAAAACGCCGAGTTGAACAGTGCCATTGACAATATAAGCCAAAGCGACAGCGTACTGATCGCGGCGCAGAAAACCTTTCGTACCGTCAATTGGGTCAAGCGTCCAGAAACTCGGTCCGACCTCACCACTTCCCCGATCAATCCATTCGCAGACATTTTCTGTCGAGGCGGATGCATCCTCGCAAAATCGGTTCACATAACCCGTAACGCGCGCCAAAAGCGAGGCGTTCTCTCTAAGAGCTTGTGCACTCTCTTCAGCGACAATAGGGTCGTCAGGGAAAGCGTCACCGATTGCCTTGCATATCAGTGCCTGTGACCCGAAATCGGCAACGGTCACAGGGCTTCGGTCTGTCTTTTGGATTGCATCTGTTGGCACCATCTCAGCTTGTACCTCTTCGCAGAGTCGCATGGCTTTTAGCACAGCGTCAATGGCGGTTTGTACTTTGGCTCTCGGCTTTCGGCTTTCAGCCATCAGCAAAGAGGATTTCTGATTTGACATCTGTTTCCTATTTGGTTTGAAAGTTTTCAAAAACTGACAAAGAGTTCGCTGACAGCCGAAGGCTGACTGCTATTTCAGCGTCTGTTGAAGTGATTCATTGCCGTAAGAATATCATCTTTGACGAAGGTTCCAATAGCATCTACAGCGCGATCAATAGTGTGTGCTATCTCAATTTCTTCGTCCTCGGAAAATTCGGTGAGAACATAATCGGTTAAATCACCAACAGGTTCGCCGATCCCGATGCGTAAGCGCGTAAATTCTGTAGTGTCTAAGTGATGGATAATTGACTTCATTCCCTTCTGACCCCCGTCGCTTCCCTTCTGCCGCATCCGAAGCACACCGACATCTAAGTGAATATCGTCGTAAACAATACAGAGGTCCGGGAGTGGAATCTCAAATCGTCTGATGAGCGCGGCAACAGCCGCACCGCTGTTATTCATATAGGTCATTGGTTTGGCGAGAATAATAGGTGTGTCATGCCATGTCGTCTGGATAACGAGTGAATTGCAAATTGATGTGTGCGTGGGGCGCGGTTGTGAGTCTCGCTGACAGAATACTTCGTAGAGCGCGTCAACCACACGGAAGCCGACGTTATGTTTTGTGTGTTCGTAGCGCATTCCTGGATTGCCGAGTCCAACGATGAGTTTACTTTCTTGTCCATGCATTATGTTGTGTCATATAAATGGAGGTTCGATTTCAAACCTCACCGGCAAAGCGAGAAATTCTATTGGAACAAATGTAGGGGCTGCGAAAGATTGAGATGCCCCACGAGCGTTTTTACTTCCTCGCCATCAATTAAAATCTGAACCTGTTTTATGTCATCAGGAAACGCGTCAAAGACGGTTTTGAGAATTGCCGTAATCGTCAAGAGTTCTGCCGTTGTACCACCAATATGCCCTTCCGAGAGATGGCTTGAAAAGTCCAAGTAAGCAGTTTGTTGAGTATCAATGTAAGATTCGTTCAGGAGTGTTCCACGCGGAATTGTGTTTCTAAAGTTAGGCGGTGTCTCTTGGATAAGTGCAGTAACGACCTGGCTCAAGCGTTTGGTGAGTTCTGTTCTATGAAGGCGTCGTTCAGTTTTAACTGGAACAAGTGCTAATGAAGTCGGATCAAGAAGAAATAGATTGATCTCTTGTGGTGGCGGTGGTGTATCTGACGGATTAGCGGCTGTAGGCAGTGGTGGGGGCGCAGTTGGGATCACCGATTTTTTTGACCGCTCAATCAGAAATAGCGTCACAGCGAGACCAACGGCGATAACCATCAAGGTTGTTCCCCATATCACTAAGAGTCTTGAAAACCCAGCACTGCTGTTATGTTTCACCTTTTTCTTCCTATCTTCCATACCGAGGTCTCTATGCCTCGGTTGACTGCTTGAGGTATTACTGTTCCGTTACTGTTGCGCGGACAGATGGGTTCGTAGAAGAAATGTATCGCTGGAAAGCGCGGGCGATTGCTTGGGCAACGCTTGTGATATATTCAGCGTTAGACAGTTTCTCTAAGTCCTCTACGTTAGAGAGATAGCCGAGTTCTAAAACGACAGCTGGCATATAGACTTCAGATAACGCTAAGAGCGGTAGTTCAGCGATTTGAATTGGTGTTTCTGTGAGGAAATTCAGTTCCGTTTGCAGCGCATGTGCGAAGTCTCGGCTCTGCTTTAAAAAATTGGCTTGGGCGAGGATATTTAACCGTTGTCCTATAGGTTCTGATTGGACATTACTTGGGAATCGAAGCTGTCCCTTCGGATTGTTGAGGTAAATCTTGATACCTGTTTCGTATGGTGAAAAAGAGGCGTTGCAGTGTAAACTGAGGAAGAGTTGTCCTTGGTTCCGTTTTGCAACCTGAATACGTTCAAGGTGCGTCTTTTTCACATCTGTCTGACGTGTGAGGTAGATCTGCATGCCTTGCTGTTTACTAATCCGTTGGAGTTGTTTCGCGAGGGTGAGTACAATATCTTTCTCAAGGAGACCCGTATTACTTTCGCACCCGCGATCGTCCGCACCGCCATGCCCAGGATCAATGATGATTGCCCAATTCGCGGAATCATCCGTTACTGTGGGTGTCCATGTGCCCTTAGGTCTCAGCTGCACTCTTTGCAAACTTGGGTTATAGATGGCTTCAAGGTTATTAAGCTCCGGCAGGACTTGCGTGAAGAAAGTGATAGGTAACACCGGTTGCTGCGCGATAATTATTGGCGGTGTAGGAAGGGTGTGGGTCTGTCCACCGGGATCGATGTTGACGACTGCATTGCCAATTTGTACGCGGATCTGCTTGCCTTTCGTTTTCAGGGTGAGCCGTTTTCGCGGATGGTTGTATTGGTCCGTCATATCCGGATCAAAAACCTCTTTCACAGCATCAACGGGAAGGTAAATTTGTTCTCCTTGATGTTGCGCTGGGACCTCCGCAATGAGTTCTCCATCAACGTCAACAAAGCGGACAAAGGTTTCCTGTGCGATGCTATTGAGTACGACAATCCATGCGAGAATACCTAAGAAAAACGCGCGAACCGGAACACGTACTATAAAGTACTTGTTGGTGCGCGCTTCCTGTGGCTTTTCCGTATGGACAACGCTATTCGTCGTCCTCATCGTCATCATCGCGCCTACGGGAAATAATTTCTGGTTCTGTAGGTTGTTCTTCAGCGTCTGCTTCGGCTTCTTCTCCTTCGCCATCTTCAGCCTCTGTTGTTTCTTCTTCAAGTTGGACGCGCGGCTGGCTCACCGTCGCAATCGTCCGTTCCAAGTCGTCTAAAATCTCAATATCCTCGTCGAAGCTTAAGTCACTCACATGGATTGAGTCACCGATGTCCAATCCACTGACATCAATGGAGATGTCAGTCGGCATTCGCATTGGCAGACAGTAAATCGTTATCTGGCGGAGCGGGAATTCAAGGACACCACCCTCCTGAATGCCTTGGGGGGTGCCTTCCAGAACCACTGGCACGGCTGATGTTACAGGTTCATCTAAAGAAATCCGTATGAAATCTGCGTGGATCAGTTTCTGCTTTTCCACCGGATGGCGTTGAATCTCTTTGATAATCACAGTCTCGGTGTCACCGTTGCCGATTTCCATGTTAATGATAACGTTTTCACCATACGTTCGTAGGAATTGTCTGAAGCTTCGAGCGTCAATTTGGATTGACACGGTGTCTTGGGCGCGACCGTATAGAACCGCGGGAACGCCACCTTCTTTGCGGAGATCACGCGCACTTTGCTTCCCGAAAGTATTGCGTTGTTGAACCTCTAATTTTGCTTGTAGCATTTTATTTTTTTAATTTTCCTTGCGGTTAAAATTTGTGCGTTTAGACTTCCTGAGTACGTTTCTTAAATCCGCACTCCATTTCATTCCGTGCTACTGCTTTTGATGTTATCGAAACCTGCGCGTAATGAAGTGAAGGGCGAAAACCCAATCGTAAAAAAAAACTTTTTATTCGTAGATTTAAGCAATGTATGAAAAAGAAGACAGGGCGGGTAGGATTCGAACCTACGCATACAGATTCCAAAGACCTGTGCCTTACCGCTTGGCCACCGCCCTTCAATTGTCAATATACAAATACACCGACAGGACTGGTTACCGCCGTTGTGCAAAAACTAACTCTGTTTTTGAAGTGTGATTCACTCCTATCTGCTGCGTCGCTATCTTGCATCACCGCGAACAGCGTAGCACCGCTCCCTGACATCAGCGCGCCGTAACATCCAGCCTGCATAGACAACTCGGTTTTTAACGCGGCGATTTCAGGATATTCGGAAAAAACTGGCACCTCAAGCAGATTGTAAAGATTTTTCCCGATGCCGACGACATCACCCTTCTTTATGTAGGTTTCTATAATTATACCTTCTTTTTCGCGTGTTGTCAAGGAAAAGTTCAATTTCTTAAAAGCAGCTGCTGTCGAAATTTCGATGCCGAGATTTAGCAGGAGGAGAGGTACATCGCCGAGGGCGGGAAGAAGCGTTAACTGATCGCCGATGCCAAGTCCTAACGCTGCACCACCGTACAAGCAAAACGGGACATCCGCCCCCAACTGTGCCCCGAAACGCATCAGGGTTTCTTGCGTGAAATCCAGATCAAAGAGTTCGTTCACGCCGTGAAGAACAGCCGCTGCATTCGCACTTCCACCTGCCAGTCCAGCGGCGACTGGGATCCGCTTATGGATGTCAATCGCAATTCCACCGATACCACCTACTGTATCACTGAGAAGCTGCGCCGCTCGATATGCCAGATTCCGCGAATCGCACGGAACCTTTGGATGTTCGCAGTGGACTGTTATGTCCTTCGTTGCCTGTTTACAAATGATGACATCGTCGTGCAATCCAATTGAGTGGAAGATCGTTTCGAGGTTGTGATAGCCGTCCTCGCGTTTGCCTATGACATCCAGATAGAGGTTGATTTTCGCGTGGGCACGAACCCGTATTTTTTGCACGATTTTTGTCCATCATTCCGCTAACTCCGACAACGGAACAATTTCGATATCCTCCGTTAGATACCGTTCGGGATCAAACTTGCTGTCTTTAATCTCGACGTTCAGTTCGACTTTGGCGATTTTCACAGCGACCCGCGTCTGTTCAAGCGGACGTTCGATTTCAACCTTGTGGGGTCGGAGGATACCGCTCACCGAACGATAATCGGAAAAAGAAGCGCGCTGTTGAAGGGTGCCGTTCTCGTCATGGATGAGCCATTCCATCACCCGCGGTTCATCCTCTCGGATAAGGATCGTGATCTTTTCGACGTGCCCCTTTTGAACCCCTGGACGAGTCATAATAAATCTTGTGGGAATCCCACTCGATACTGGGTGGAAACTTTCAATAGGTTTCAAGTCATCAGTGCGTCCGTCAAGAAACGGATTGGCAAAAATTGCACTCAACACATCTGACACACGTAGATCTACGCCGAAAATCTCCCGTAATACACCGTCGGACAATGGACCAGGGTACGCTTTCTGCTCATTCACAAGCAAGAGGACGAATTGGTTTTTATCTTGATTGGCAATTGCGATACCGCGCGTCTCATTCATCGGTCCGAGCACTTGGATATGCAGCAATTCCCCGCCGTTCTCCGATTTTTTATACCACAACAATTCCCGGAGTTCCTCACTCCGATCGCCTTCCTCAATCTTTACCATCATCCGGGTAATCTGCAAAGAGCCAGTCAACGCATATCTCACTTGCAGTGCGTTGAGGATACTATCTACTTCCGCACGAACCTCAGGGGACAATTGAACCGTCGTGGTCGTGCTACTGATACACCCAGCGATGACTACAAAAAGGAGGCAAAACGCGTGGATCTTTGCCCACACAGCGAAATTTGGCTTCTGGATATAACTGAGGTTTGTCAACCGGAGGTGACGTTGTAAATAAATCACACTTCTACCTACTCGGATTGAACGGGATTTGTATCGCATCTAAAGGACTTCCGACATCGATTTTTCAACGATGTTAACGGCTTCCTCAACATGACCCGCATTGATGTTGAGCGGTGGTAAGAATCGGAGCACATAATCGTTGGTGCAGATGGTGACCAATCCGTTCTCAATGCACTGGGCAGCGAGTGGTTTCGCATCAACATCCATAACTAAGCCGCGGAGCAAGCCTTTGCCACGTACCTCTTTAACTGGATACTTGTCCTTCAGTTCCATCAGTCCACCAGCGAGGTAATTCCCCATTTTGACGGCGTTCACGGCGAGATTCTCTTCCAGAATGGTTCTGACGGTTGTCGATGCCGCCGCGGTGACCAATGGGTTTCCACCGAATGTCGCTGCATGGGTGCCGGGGACAAAACTCTCCGCTACGTGTCGTTTCGCCAACATCGTCCCGATGGGCACACCGCTCCCGAGTGCCTTCGCCATCGTGATTACATCTGGCACGACACCGTAGCTTTGGTAACCGAAAAAGGTACCCAATCTTCCCATTGCGGTCTGGACTTCGTCGAAGATAAGCAGTAAGTTGTGTTTGTCACACATTTCTCGTAAGCCTTGGAGGTACCCATCACTGGGCATATTAACACCGCCCTCGGACTGAATCGGCTCAACTAAAATAGCACAGGTCTTTGCACTGATCGCAGCTTCGGTTGCTTCCAAATCATCGAACGGCACATACTTGAAACCCTCAAGCATCGGTTCAAATCCGACGTGGTATTTTGTCTGTGCGGTGGCAGTAATAGTCGCCATCGTCCGTCCGTGGAAAGAATTATCCATCGTGATGATTTCGTACGCATCCGTCCTGCCGCTGTCTTTGGCATATTTTCGCGCCAGTTTAATTGCGGCTTCGTTTGCTTCAGCACCGCTATTACAGAAGAAGCACTGATCCATGTCAGAATTATCAATGAGCAGTTTCGCGAGTTCTGCCTGCGGTTGAATGTAATAAAGGTTGGACGTGTGCAGGAGTTTACCTGCCTGCTCACGGATAGCGGCGACGACCTTCGGGTGGCAATGTCCCAAGCCATTAACAGCGAGTCCGCCGAGGAAATCAAGGTACTTTTTACCGTCGGCATCCCACAGGTAGGGACCTTCACCTTTGACGAACGCGAGACTTCTGTCCCCGTAAGTATTAATAATGTATTCAGTCGCCATCGCTTTAATTTCAGCGGTTGTCATTCAATTTTCTCCTTTTATTGCTTATCAGTTGTCAGCAATCAGCAATCAGGGATTTGTGGCAGAAACCGAAAACAATACTGCTACAATATCCTCTACTGACAGCCGAAGTCTGAAAGCCGATAGCCATTATACTACCTTTTACCAATTCGTGTAGGCACCGTCGTCGCGTTGATAGCCGTGCGGGGGTCCATATTCTTGGTTTGAGACATCGGCAAGCGCGTCCTCGTTGAATTCAATGCCAAGCCCCGGACCTTCAGGCGGTAGGAGATACCCTGCTTCAAACGGCATCTGCACCGGGAAAACATCAGTCAGTGAGGACATCGGTGCACGCGGAAGTTCCTGCACACCGAGAAGTGCAGATGACAAAGAGAGATGGAGACACGCTGCAGCGGATACAGGTCCTAACGGATTATGGGGTGCTATGTAGATATAGTGCGTTTCGCACCATCCTGCGATTTTACGTGCTTCCGTTAACCCACCAGCGATACAGAGATCCACACGGCAGTAATCCATGAGATCATCTTCGATGACTTCTCGGAATGTCCACTTGCTGTCAAATTGTTCACCGACTGCAATCGGGACCGAGGTTTGCTGCCGAAGCCGTCTGAGACTCGCTGGGTTTTCTGCCCGAAGCGGGTCCTCAATGAAAAATGGATTGTACTGTGCGACCTTGTTACAGAAATCAAGGCTATCCGCTGGATCAAGGCGGGTATGCACGTCAATCAGTATTTCAAGATCGTCGCCTAATGCATGGCGAACGGCTTCCACCTGCTTAAGGCAGTTTCGGACCGCACGTCTGGGTTCAAACGTCCCCCCACTGTCAGAATGATCAACCACACTCCAGCGGACGAACTTCCAACCGGCTTCGTAGGTTTGCCGACAACTCTCGACGATTGCGTCAAGCGAGCCACCGCCGTTATGCGGATAACAGACGACTTTATCTCTCGTGCGTCCGCCTAAAAGTTCATAGACAGGGACATTCAGTGCTTTTCCTTTGATGTCCCAGAGTGCGATGTCTACGGCACTTACTGCCGCGGATTGAACGACCCCTCCGGGGAAAAAACCGCCACGGAACATTACTTGCCACAGATGTTCGATTCGGAAGGGATCTTCACCGATGAGGAACGGTTCAAATGAGCGGACGACTTCCGCTAAGGCGAGCGCGCGGCGACGGAGTCCACCCTCACCGACACCGTAGATACCCGCATCTGTTTCGACCTTCACAAAAAAATAGCCGTCCGCTGAAGCAAAAGATTTGACTTTGGTAATTTTCATTTTTTTAAATAATTAGGTTTTACTCCGTTTTTTCCGTTGTCAAAAACGGGTTTTCGCCCAGTTTCAACAACATTGGTTGTGATTAAGTTGTTTAAGAGCCAAAGAAATTGTAGGTAGATTGAACGAAGTGGAACGCAACAGGTTCTTACACGGCATCCAAGGTTGGCGTATTGTCCTGACAGTGAACGGGACGGAAGAGCGTTTGACGTTTGAACGGCATCTCTTCAAGATGCTTCGGGTGTGGGTCCCACTTATGCCACTTGTTGCCAACAGTATTGTAGCATTGGAAAATCGCGATCCGATCAACTTCTTCATCGGTCCACTTCGCTCCTGTGTGTGTGATTGCCTCTGTGAAAACCAGCATGGAGCCAGCAGGACAGGTGTAATCCTCCCACAGCGATGAGTTGCGATCCGCTGTTGACTTGGGCGCAGGAAATGCGCCTTTATGGCTACCGGTAAGGAACATCGTTCCGCCGCCACCTTCTTTGACTGGATTGAGTTCCCAGACGACGCGTGTCAAACCGCTGTGTGCTTTGTCATGGTGCAAATGGTACGTATGCGAGTTGCCGGGAAAGTTGAGCAGCCCGCGCCCACCGTGCGGTTGGAAGTTGTCATGTCCATTTGCTCGGATAGTTAGGAATGTGCTTTCCAATCGGAAGCCATAGCAATTTTCGTTGGCATAACCCGATGTCAGAAATTCGTCCATGAATCCGAGTACAACCGGATGATCGGTGAGTCTCTCAAGGGGACCACCGATGGAGGAACGGTGGTGTGCGGGGAGTGACTCGGGATCCTGCTTGAGCTGATAGCAGTACTCGCGCATCTCTTTGACTTCTGTTTCCCTGAGTACACCCGGAAACAGAAGCCATCCACGGGTATCAAAGAGAAAACGTTGTTCTTCCGTGAGCGGGATCGGTGGTAGATTGTCAGCATTTGTCGTTGGGTTCGGCATAGTTTTTTTCCTTATTAGGAATGGTTATCAGTTGTCAATTAAAGAAGATTTGACACACCATATCTCTCTTAACTGATAACTATTCATACAAACGTTCGTCTTCCAATGACAGCCAATTGCCGTAATCACGAGGCATATCCTTGATCGCGCCTAAACCGGCTTCGGTACGCCACCGCAATAACGGATGTTCTCGATTTTTCTGTGGTAACTCAACCCGTGTGCCGTAGACAGCAGACTCAAAAATCGCCATTAGGATTTCAATAACATGGCGACCCTCTTCGCCGTTAGATTCGTGTTCTCGGTCTTCGTCGAGTGCTTTCACATACTCGTCAACGAAGCAGTAATCGTCAGCGTTCGCGCCTTTGTCTGGGTCGAAATGTTCCGGATAGATAGATGGGATTACTTCCCACTGGTCGTGCGTGCCGTCTGGGACGAAATGCGGCGTAGGTAACCACCACGAACCTTTCAATTCCGACCAGAGCAGTCTGCCTTCGGTGCCGTAGAGTTCCATGACGTAAGCATCGGTATCTACCTTGGGAAATCGGTGCTGAATGAGCGTGCCGGTGACATTTCCGTCGAATTGGAGTGTCGCCGTGGCGTATTCGCCTGCGACTGTACCCATGCCAGCCGGTGAGGGGAGGACATCGTCATGTATAATAGCACGTCCACCTGTCGTCGCTTGTGTCACGACGCTTCGGCAGTGTCCACCGAACCGGAGCATGTTGTTAACGACGTGCGTTCCGATGTTCATTAGCCCGTAACCTGCGTAATAGCCTTTTCCGCTGGCATAGATGTAACGGAGGTCGCCAATTTTTCCTTCGTCTAAGGCTTTCGCGACTGCGTGCATCGATGGACTCGTGCGGCGTTGATGATGCACGGCGACGCGAGCGTTTTTCTCTTTTGCTTTCGCCAACACCTCGTCCGCTTCAACGAGGTCAATACAGAGCGGTTTCTCTACCTCGATATTCACGCCGTGTTCAAGGACACGCATACAGAGCGGATAGTGCGCCTCTGTTGCTGTGGGGATCGCGACGATATCGGGGGTTGTCTGCCGAATCATCTCGTCTAAATCGGTGAAATGTGTTGAGACGTTCACGATATCGCCAAGTGTCTCTAACCGCTCTTGGACGAGGTCGCAGAGTGCCACGATTTCTGTACGCGGATGCGCGTAATACGCTTTTGCTGCCGAGGTGCCGCGGCTCCGACACCCTAATATGGCAACGCGATAAGTTTTCATATTTTTAACAATTGGGTTCCTGCTCGGCTTTTTCAGCCCCCCACACTGATCGCTATGGGGCCCCTGTCAGAAGCCGACGGACGATGAACCTCAACCGTCCTCATAACAATTAAGTTTCTTCAAAATTTCGTGCTGGTTCCGGTAGTGATATGATAATATTAACCCGTTTAGATTTTGCTGTCAAGGCAATTATCTGTCAGAATCAGGATTTGCAGGAGTAGGAGGGGTTTTCAACGCCGATGGCAATTATCTTTATACCATTTCTATTTCGATGGTTGTCATAATAGGTCGTCTTTAGCAGTCTATTGGTAAGGGAGATTTAGGACGTTTCGGACACAACACCGAAAACGTTTAATCCGCTTTATGAACTTCGTGGTGAAAAACAACGAAACATCAGCTACCACAGAAAATCACAGAATTTTCGGATCTGTCAAAATTGACCGAAAACCCAAGCTGCCAAAGGGCTGAGAAGCGATTTTGAAGAATTTCATAAAGTTCCATATCGGTCAAATTTCTGTGGTGAATTTGATAGGTCATCGCGTTCGTCAAGGTGATAGAAGTCGAAGGTGTTAGCAACTTTGAAAGGCAAATAAGCTGAAGATGTGAATTATATATACTATTTGTTAATTTCTAAAATACTTAAAGTTATAAAAATTATTCAATTAGATATGATATTACAAGGCATCTTTCAATGCAAAATTAAGATTCTCGGGGATTCATTTTCAGGTTAGTCTTGGGTTTCGACTCGCGGATGAGTTCGGTCTCTAATAACACCGTCTCTTCCGCGTCCTCTGTGAATTCTACTGAAAATTGGATGATCGGTCTAAACATTCAAAGTTTTGAGGGATGTCCGTGTGTGAGTGAAGCGTCCTTTGCGGATTCTACGTTAATGGCTTGGAGGGGATATTGACTTCAATGAGTTTTTTTCGGTAAGTAGACATAGTGTTTCGTTAGCAATTTTTTCCCGTTTGGTGTTGGTAAGTCTTAGATTTTTACGTCCGTTCCTTGGGTATGCATCAGTCAATCAGTTTTTGCGCGAAGGCATGGATGCTACGTGCATGAATTGTTTGGCGATAAAGATCCTTGAGTCGTTCCAAATCTTCTATCTTCTGAAGCGCAGGCACTAAGGCATCCACAAGTTCTGTCGGGAACTTCGTTTTAAGAACCACTAAAATGTGTTCGATAGTTATTTCTTTGGTAATTCTTTCAGTCAGAAGTTGATAACCCTTAGATTCTCGCATGAGTGTCTCACTATTTATTCGGCAATCAGTTCTTGTGTGAAGGCTTCGATGTTAGGTACCCGAGCTGCGGCGAGGTGGAGATATTTAAGTCGCTCCAAATCATCAATGTTTTGGAGCATAGGCGTTAAGGCACGCACCGCCTCTGTGTGAAATTGTAGTTCAAGCAGGGCGATTATGTGCTCGATAGTATTCTCTTTCAGCATAAGTTGATAAAATTTAGATTCTTGCATGAGTTCCTCCGGTATGCGTTGTTTGAAAATTTGCGGGTCATACACTACACTTCCGAAAAGGGAAATTGCGTAAAGTAAATCTGCCTGTGTCCTCTGATCGACAGACACAGCACGTGTTGCATCAATGCACTCTTGTAACCACCGTTCAGGATCCATTCCCGCGGGCGGCTTCATGAGCGGCGTGAAGGGTAGGGGGCCCGGTGCCTGCATCTCCAAAACCGATTGTCCTTCTATCTCAATAAGCCGTATCACCTTATAGCGATTGCTGTGTTCATAGTCGTTCCACGTGTAGGTGTAACCCCCTGGATCATTCCTGCCAGCTCTTGGATGGAAATAGATGACGTTAGAATAGACCGGCATCTGGTGTTCACCGACGAGGTATCCCTGATATTGGGCGTTTCTTGCCCACATCGGTTTGTCTGTGCTATCGCGAAGTTGCAATTCAACGTGGAGAATGGCTTTGTGACCGTTGATGCGAATCCGCTTTACGATGTCAGTTTCCCGCTCGATAATCTGCTGCTCGGTGCCGAGGTCTGCCAGCACTTCAATATCATCTACGTCCAGTACGAATCGCTAAAGATCTTCGGCGTGGTCCGCCCATAATTTTTTTCCTATATTGTCGTAGTCTTGTGCCATGGATATAGTATACTTCAAAAAGTGGAAAAATGTCAAACAAACATGGGAATGTTGCGCGGGCACAAACTAAATGTTTATGCTACAATTTCAATCAGAAATGGTATTGTTTCCATAATTCACCATAAAAAATATTACACCGGTGGAAATTTCGCGATTTTTTCCCCATGCTGCACCTTTTCAACCTCAAAATTCGTCTTTAATAATAGAGGGCGTAAAGCGGATCGCATTGCTTAATTTTACAAAACTCGACATCAGATTCAGTCTTTGAGAAGATATGTTGTAAATCCTCTTGATAAAGGGAATTTAGGGGTTTCTCCCATGAGACATTCTTATTGGAAAATATCTTCAAACTATTTATGAGACGCGCTGTTTTATAGAATTACCGAAATATTCATTGAAACTTCATGAAATCACACCTATCATAGTTAGAGGCTAACGAAAAAAATGGTAGACTTTCCTGATGATGTGCTCTACTATCCTTTAAACTGAAGGGGAAATGTTCAATATTACTTATCAGATGAAAAGAAGTCCATTATAGGTTTTACCGTAATAAATAGAACGCAACACCATCTTTTCATCAGGAGGAAATCTCGTGGAGAGAGACGACGATGTTCAACTGATTCACAGAACCCTATCGGGGGACGATACGGCATTTGGTATCTTACTCCAAAGATACCAGAAAAGCGTGCACGCGCTCGTATGGCGAAAGATCGGGGATTTTCACACTGCTGAAGATATTACCCAAGACACCTTCCTTCAAGCATACAAAAAACTCTCAACGCTCAAGAATCACAATCAGTTTGCAGGATGGCTGTATGTCATCGCAGATCGGCTTTGCATTGATTGGAGTCGGAAGAGAAGACTCACAACGCAATCGCTGGAGGACACATCTGTGGAAGAAATCGAGAGAATCTCTTATACACATCACGTATCAGAAGAGCGAGAAACAGAGTGTACTGAGCGTCGCCATGACCTCGTCAAAAAGCTGCTCGCGAAACTCCCAGAGAGTGAACGCACGGTGGTTACACTCTACTATCTCGGCGAAATGACGACCAGAGAGATTGGGAAATTCTTAGGCGTGTCGGTGGATACAATTAAAAGTAGACTTCGTCGCGGACGGAAACGTTTGCAAGAGGACGAGGAACTGATGATTCAAGAAGTATTCGGTGGCGTGCAAATACCGGTGAGTTTAGGCGAGAACGTCATGCGCCAAGTCGCTGACATGGCACCCACACCCACTCCAGCCTCTAAACCGTTCCTCCCATGGATGGCTTTAGGGACAGCTGCGGTTTTGGTTGCCTTACTCCTCGGTGCGAGCAACCGATACCTTACCCGTTTCCAAAAGCCGTATAGCTTTGAAGCACAATCTGAACCGAGGATCGAAATCGTTGATGCGCCTATCATCCTTGATATCGCAACGAAACCCGCTCTGCGAAATCAGGTCGGACGGGATACCACCCCGGGCAAAAACAGTCGTGTTGGCACCCAAGTCTCTAATGTAACCTCAGTATCTGTCGCGCTGGAAAATGCTGCCAAACAGTGGATGCCGAGAACAGAGATGCCAACAGCTCGATTTTCCTTTGGCACGTGTGTTGTAGACGGAAAAGTATTCGCAATAGGCGGCGAGGTTGACAAGTTTGGTGACACAGCCATTGCAACGGTAGAAATGTACGACCCGAAAACCGATACATGGGAACGAAAGGCAGATATGCCGACAGCGCGAGCTGGCGTGTCTACCTTGGTTGTAGATGGGAAAATCTATGCCATTGGTGGAGGAAAGGGAAAGAAATCTCAGGTTGGTGCCGGTTGGGTGCACAGTGGTAAACTTCTCCCAACTATAGAAATGTATGATCCAGTTACCGACACATGGACCCAGAAAGCGGACCTGCCTGTGCCGAGGTGTAGTAGTAACAGTACCTGTATCGTGGATGGAAAGATCTATATCATTGGTGGCGTGGCAGCCAACAGAAAACAGGGGCGCTTAGATAGCGTGGACGTCTATGATCCAGCCACTGATACGTGGACAGAAGCGAAAAGTATGAATCATGCTCGTGCTGGTGCGTCAGTGAGTGTTGTAAATGGAAAGATTTATGTGATGGGTGGAGTGGGATGGCCCCAGATTCCAAATCATCCAGGTCCCTTTCTTTCCAGTGTTGAAGTTTTCGATCCAGAAACAAATCATTGGAAGGAAATAGCAGAGATGCCTACCCCAAAAGGATTTCACACGGCAAGTGTAATCGACGGGAAAATTTACGTAATAGGGGGCGGTTTTCGGGGCAATGATCAGTTCGAGTATCTCTCAACAGTTGAAGTTTACGACCCTGAAACTGACCGTTGGACCCAAGAACCAGACATGCCGATTGGCAAATGGGGGCATAGGGCTGAGGTAATAAACGAGAATATCTATATCTTTGGGGGCAGTAGTGCTGTTTTTAGACACCTTACAATGATTGAAGTATACGGCACAGGCAAGGTTTCTCGGAGCGTTGATCCAATAGGGAAACTTGTGCAAATGTCGGAAACGATTAAAAACAGCAATCATTGAATCTTCAATATGTTTTATTTTAGATTTTTACTTAACGTGCGAAAAATGTCTAACCTAAGAAAGAGGATTTTTGATGTATATTCACTTTAAGCCCCTACTAAGTGCTGTGTTATTACTGAGTTTCGTTATGCCTATTTTTTCTTTCGAGCCTTCCGGTGGTGTTTTGGTACTGGATGGCGAGGACGACTATGCGATCCTCCCACTTGCCGAACACGGCTATATTTTCCCAAGAAACACCGATGGAAATGGGAAAACGCTAATCGGCATGAATGGTGCCGCTGTGATGGGTGGCGGAGGTGTTGGTAATCTTGAAATTCATCCGGACAATTCTTTAGCGACCACATGGGGACAAGTCAAATCAGAATCGTTTTGAATTTGAGACTCATTAGCCGATATGGCTATGCGAATGCGTTGGGTTTCACTGGTCATCTTTCGGAAACACGTCTATTGGAAAAATGAGGAGGTATGGGAATAATAAAGTTTCCCTTTGCTATCCGTTCAACCCAACCTACAAGAACTACATCCATATATCAAACTCACGTCACTATAAAATCAAGGAGACTTACAAAGATGAAAAATCTACGAAATCTACCAATTTTTACGTGCCTTTTTCTGCTCGTTTTCATCCCTATGCGTGCTGAGGCGGTTCCACCGCCATCACCTGCGGGTGGCAACTATTTAGTGCTTGATGGGGAGAACGACCATGCCATTTTGGACTTTGAAACCTTCGGTCTTCTCTTGCCAAAAGATACAGATGAATTCACCTTTGAAGCGTGGGTATACCCAATCCCGCTGCCTAACACGGATATACATGCAATGGTTCTCAGCCAGCAGGTGATGATAGATATCGTGAGCCATAATCACGGGGAATTCCAGGGACTAAAGGTGCTCCTAAATGTGTCCAAGGAAGATTTCATGATAAGATTTTTAGCGCACCTTGCTCGTGACGTAGGGCACACTATAATGTCGCCTGCCCCGTTAAAGCTTCCCGCGAATCAATGGAATCACATTGCCTTTCAGGGCGGAAAGGGACAGAAGACGACAGTCATTGTTAATGATTTCTTTCGCAGCACAGGGGGAGAGAAAGGAATAATTCTCGCACACGACGCAGACAAGATCACCTCATTCGGAGGGCATCCACAGGATTTTACACTTGGAGGATGTGACGCAAAAATTCCGTTTCACAAACGGCATTCTTGGGGTTATTTTGCGGGCTATATTGATGAGGTCCGCATCTCAAAGACTGTGCGTTACAATACCACCAAACGCGGTTTCACGCCGCAGAAAAAGTTCAAGAATGACGCAAAAACGGTTGCCTTGTGGCATTTCGATGAGTCAAGGGGAATCCGGAAGTTCTTAGATACATCCGGCAACGCCTACCATCTGGTGGGGAAAAATGGCGCACAGACCGGAGGCACACTCGCAGTTGAAGCAGAAGGAAAACTCGCCATCACATGGGGACGACTTAAGCGATGAAAGAATGGCATTTCTCTGAAATTGTTAAAAGAGGAGAAGAAAGTTATGCTCGCAAAATATAGATGTTTGCAATGGGTCTTTACTTTTTTATTTCTTATTGCTTCCAGCAGTTTTGCTGGCGGTTGGGAACAGGTAACTGAACTACCAATATCGAGATTTGGTAATGCCGCCGCTGCTGTAGATGGTAAAATCTATATTATCGGCGGTTATGATCGCCATAAAAATTTAGGCGGACGTGCCCCCGCACTTTCAATAGTAGATGTCTACGACACACAGACGAACACGTGGCATACAGTCGCAAATATGCCGACACCACGGGTTGCTGTGCAAACTGCGGTTTTTTCCAACGAAATCTACGTATTTGGAGGCTATGATCGAAAGGGATTTCGGGGTACGAGGAGAAACAAAAAAATCGTCGAGATGTATGACACGCAAACCGACACATGGGTCAAGAAACAAGATATGCCCAGATTCCGTATACACTTTGCCACCGCGGTCGTTGATGGCAAGATATACGTCATCGGTGGGAAGATTGTGGACAACCCTTTCAACGCTAAGTCGACAAATCTGGTTGAGGTCTACGATCCATTAACCAATACATGGGAAAAACGGGCAGATATGCCGACAGCACGAGCGTTGACCGATGCTGTTGTTGTAGACGATAAAGTTTATGTTCTCGGCGGTCAAAAGACATGGGTAGCACTCGATGTTCCTGGACTTTTTGTTAGAAGTATTGAAGAATACAATCCGAAAACCGACAAGTGGCAACAACTCCCTGAGATGTCAATATTCAAAGGTGAGTTTTCAACCGTTGCCCTTGATAATGAGATTTATACACTTGGAGGTCTGAAGTTGGAAAATGGGCATAAATACATCAGCGATGTCGATGTTTATAATCCAATAACCAACACATGGCGCAAAGTAGAGCCAATGACGTCCCTAAGAACGACAACACCAGTTGTTGTTAATGGTACAATCTATGTTTTAGGTGGTTTCCAAGCAGGTCCCAAATTTTCGCCAATCGTTGAAGCTTATGATACCGGCTTTCGTGCCGTTACAGCATACGGCAAACTCTACACAAGTTGGGGTACACTCAAAGCACAACACCAGAAATAACCTCAGGAATTATGAAAGAGGAAACGCGTAAATCTTATTAAATAGGACTTACGCATTGCTTCTTAATGTCCCCCTGATAAGGGGCGGGGAATGCCATAAGGCATTCATACCGTTGATTCTTTAGGGGGTTAAAAACATGGAAAATACCACTTTTTTGCTTCTAAATGTCCAATATTTACTTGATTTGCGTAAGTCCTGTTAAATTAAAACTAAGGAGACCTACGAAGATGAAAAATCTACGAAATCAGTCAATTTTTGGTTGCCTTTTTCTGCTGATTTTAATTCCGATGCGTGCTGAAGCGATTCCACCGCCTTCACCTGCGGGTGGGAACTATTTAGCACTTGATGGAGTAGACGACCACGCCATTTTGGACTTTGAAACCTTCGGTCTTCTCTTGCCAAAAGGCACAGATGAATGGACCTTTGAAGCGTGGATATATCCAACCACACTGCCTGACCAGGATATAATCGCAACAGTTCTCAGCCAACAGGTGCGGATGTATGCTTGGAACCGTGGTCCCAACGCAGGTCTAAGACTAATGGGTGGAGCACACCTTGATCTTGGCCCAGTGAACGCGCCAATGGCGTTCGGTATGCTAAAGCTTTCCCCGAATCAATGGAATCACATCGCCTTTCAGTCAAACGGGATACAGACGATACTCATCGTTAACGATTCCGTGCGCATCTCACACGGAGGAACAACTCTTGTAGGCGATCTCTCACATGCCGAGCATCCACAGGATTTCACAATCGGAGGGTTTGGAGAGAAAATTAAGTCTGATATACACGGCGATCATCTTTGGGGTCATTTTGCCGGATATATTGATGAAGTCCGCATCTCAAAGGTTGCGCGTTACAATATTGCCAAACGCAGTTTCACGCCGCAGAAAAAGTTCAAGAATGACGCAAAGACGGTTGCCTTATGGCATCTCGATGAATCGAGGGGCGCACAGAAGTTCTTAGATACATCCGGCAACGCCTATCATCTAATGGGTAGAAATGGTGCAGAGACCGATGGCGAATTCGCAGCAGTTGAAGCAGAAGGAAAACTTGCGACGATATGGGGGCGACTTAAAAAATAAAACGGTTCTCGTTTGAGTCAGTCGGCACTTCATCTGACAAAGAGGGGCATATATTGTTTAATGATCGGAAATGCCAATGTTGAATTTACGACCGCGTCGTAGAAGACCACAGAGAAAATATCACCCGCAATGTAACCCCGAAATCAATTAAGGCTTTCAATAGGTCATCAATGCACATAACGGACAGGGACGCAACCGTCTCATGTGAGACGTAGTATTGCGTCCTTTCATTTTTAATTGGAATTCGATTTTTTTCCATAATGCATCTTTTCAGCCTCAAAATTCGTCTTTAATAATAGAAGGCGTAAAACGTATCGCATTGCTTAATTTTACAAGAAAGGAGGTTAAACGAAAAAATGAACAGCAGATTTATATGCTTGGCAGTGTGTGCAATCGGATTTTTGGTTATGGCACAATTTGCTACTGCCATAGATAAAATTGAAGGACCTTGGATGTGGATGATCACCGAGAGCCCTGTTAACGGCGGTGGTGCCGCTGTGACGGATGTTGACGGTATCAAGGATGCAACAAAGGGTAAACTGACCGAGAAAGATGTCGCCAAAGAGGGGATTACTGATAAAATCCTGAAGGTCAAATTTGCCGAAAATTACAAATGGACCGGGGGGAAAATCGCCGCAGTCGGTGGGAACAACATCAATGACACGCTCCTAAAGATTAAGTTGGGTCCCGGGGGCGATATCAACGACCACTGCTCCTACGCCGTGATCAACGCTGTATCAAAGGTTACCAAGAAAGGCGTTGAAGCCCGTGTCGGCAGTGATGATTCCGTCAAGGTCTGGATGAATGGCAAAGAGGTCTGGAAAAACGCTGTCAACCGCGGTGCTGGTGATTTTCAGGACACATTTAAGGTAGACCTGAAAAAAGGCAATAACGTTTTTATGGTTAAGGTCTGTGAACGCGGCGGCGGTTGGAGCATGTTCGCCGGTATCGACGCGCCTTTAAACTATAACCTGAAGTTCAAAGGCCTTGCTGGCTTTCCTGTTGAACCCGCTGGCAAACTGGCGACGCAGTGGGCGGAAGTTAAACGTTCTTACTAAGTTGGTGTTTTAGCCGGTATTACGGTTCCGAGGTTCGCGATTCGGAATCGTTTTTATCGGTTAAAACCACATTACCGAAATATTTATTGAAACTTCATGAAACCGCGCCTACCATGGTCAGAGGCTAACGAAAAAATAGTAGACCTTCCTGATGATGTGCTCTACTATCGAACTCATAGCGAGTACGGTCTAAGAATGGTTGAAAGTTATACGAAAGTTAATCATAGAATATGCGAGATATCGAAACCCTAAACGCGTCTCTTTGAGTTTATCGTAGCTGAGTGCGAGTTTTCGATAGGTATCTTGCCAC
>JAJECN010000061.1 GCA_022821965.1 Candidatus Poribacteria bacterium | reverse complement strand
ATCTCGGTTGCTTTTGAGATTCGGATGCCATAAGAACACCTTTCATAAAGTGAATGTATATCTAAAGAAAGGGACATAAACTATCGCCTTTTATTTCTCTATTTTACCATATCCTTATGTTTTACTCAATATGAGTTCTATATTAGGTCTTACGCATTTCCTCTTAAAGTCCCCTTGATAAGGGGGATTTAGGGGTTAAAAATACTAAAATTACTGCTTTTCGCGTAAGTCCTAAACATGAAAGGAAATTTTATGGCAACCACTCAAAACAACGACGTAATGCATGCCGACGACGTTGCCGCAATTGACGAACTTCGCAATGTCTACGACCAGTTGAAGGTAGCACTCGCAAAGATTATCATCGGTCAGGAACAAGTCATCGAGCATTTAGCGATTTGTCTGTTTTCTCAAGGGCATGCCCTGTTGATGGGCGTTCCCGGCTTGGCAAAGACTCTATTAGTGAGCCGGTTTGCTGAGACGATGGCATTGCAGTTCAGCCGAATCCAGTTCACACCTGACCTGATGCCGATGGACATTACTGGCACCGACATCCTTCAAGAGATTCCGGGCGGTAAGCGGGAATTTGAATTTGTGAAGGGTCCACTCTTTGCCAATCTTATTTTAGCGGACGAGATTAACCGAGCACCTTCAAAAACGCAGGCTGCCATGCTTGAGGCGATGCAGGAATACAAAATCACAGTAATTGGCAGAACATACCCTCTGGCACCTCCCTTTTTCGTGTTGGCAACACAAAATCCTATTGAGCAGGAAGGAACATATCCCTTGCCGGAAGCGCAATTAGACCGATTTATGTTCAGGATCGAAGTGGATTACCCGGCACGGTTTGAGGAGATAGAGATTGCCCGCACGACAACAGGTGTGGCACTTCCCACACTTGAACACGTTCTGACAGGTGAGCGGGTACGCGCCTTTCAGGACCTCGTCCGTCGCGTTCCAGTCGCTGATCACATCTACGAATTCGCAGTTGACCTCGCGCGTAGCACGCGTCCAAAAGACGACGCAGCCCCTGACTGGCTCAAGCCGCTGGTTGCTTGGGGTGCCGGTCCACGGGCTGTTCAATACTTGATTCTCGGTGCGAAGGCACGCGCCGCACTCAGCGGAAGCTACATGGCTCGGCTCGAAGATGTGACTGCCGTAGCGGAACCCGTACTCGCGCATCGCGTCATTACCTCCTTTGCCGCGGAATCCGAAAACATCACAAGCAAGGACATTGTCAGCCGACTTGTTGAAGAATTATCTGAAGGAAACATTTGATTTTCCTTACGGTTCGTTTAGGGAGATCGGAAGAAAATAGTTGTCAGTCTTCGGTCTTCGGTTTTCGGTTAAAGAATCTCCTGTGGCCGCCACAGTCTCCTCTTTCACCGAAAACTGATAACCGATAACCGAAAACTAATCCAAGGTAAGTTAAAAAAATATGCTGCAACTCAAACGAGATTACCTCGACCAGAAAGTTCTGGAACGTCTTTCGACACTTCAACTACACGCCCGATTGCCCATGATAGGAAACGTATCAGGCAAGCATCGGAGTCCGATTCGCGGTTCCAGCCTTGAGTTTGCCGAGTACCGTAAGTACGTTCCCGGCGATGACACCCGGAGGCTCGATTGGCGGGCTTATGCCCGGAATGATCGCTACTACATCAAAGAATTTGAGGCGGATACCAACCTGCGGATGTGTTTAGTTATTGATACCAGCGGTTCCATGGATTTCGCATACAACGGTACGAGTAAACTTGACTATGCCCGTCGGGTCGCAGGCACATTGGCGTATATAGCCGCCCAACAGGGTGATGCTGTCGGACTCTACTGTGCAGGCACGGAATTCCACAAAGAGATCCCCCCAAAACGCAGCGCGACCCACCTGAGCACTGTACTTGATGAATTAGGGGCAATGGAGGCATCTGGCGAGACCGGATTGGCGAACGTTCTCCACGAGACCGCTGAACGCGTCCCACAGAGAGCATTAATCGTTATCGTTTCCGATCTCTTCATCGAACCGGAAGTCGTGCGTAACTGTTTTGAGCACTTGCGATTTCGTAAACATGATGTTGCCGTCTTTCATCTGTTAGACCGGATTGAGTTGGAATTGGAATTTGACCGTCCAATACGTTTCGTTGACATGGAGGGTGGCGAACCTGTGTTGGCAGACCCAACCGTTATCGGTGCCCAGTACCAGCGTGCACTCGAGGCGTACCTCGAAGGTATGAACGAGGTCGTTCGCGACACCGAGATTGACTACAACCGAGTCTACATCAACGAGAACTACGATGACATATTGGCACGCTTCTTATTGGGACGCACACCAAAGAGACACAAGTGAGAAATAGTTACCAGTTATCAGTTGTCAGTCTGATGAAAAAAATCCAAAACGTAAGCCCGTAATGTAATGGAGGGCGGATATACGGAGACGGACTTTTTTCGCAAAAATCTATCTGAACGAACCGCAAGGTAAATTAAAAATATGAACTTTCTCCAACCGTTGGCATTAATCGCACTCCCTTTGGTGGCACTCCCCATCCTTATCCACCTCATCAATCAGCATCGCCACCGCACCATCCCTTGGGCAGCGATGATGTTCCTCATGACAGCAAAGCGCATGAGCAAGGGGATGGCACGCCTTCGGCACTTCCTCATTCTGTTGATGCGTGTACTCGCAATAGCAGCACTAATTTTCGTCGTCAGTCGTCCGCTTTCCGGTGGATGGTTGGGCAGTATCGGACTCGGTAAACCTGATGCAACTTTAATTCTTCTCGACCGGTCTCCGAGTATGGAAATGCAAGATTTACAAGTAGGTCAGTCAAAGAGATCCATGGCACTGCAGAAACTCGCCGAATTACTTGAACAGGGTGATTATGGAACACACTTGGTTCTCATTGACAGTGCCACCGGTCAACTGCAGGAAGTAGATTCGCCGACAGCACTATTGAACTTGCCCATGACCGGATCGACTGCCACAAGTGCGGATATTCCAGCGATGCTCGAAACCGCCTTGGAATATCTCAAGGCAAATGAATCCGGAAGAGCCGACTTATGGTTCTGCTCGGATTTAAATGAGAATGATTGGGATGTTGACAGCGGGCGCTGGAACGCAATACGCGAGGAGTTCACGCAGTTAGAGGGTATACATCATTTCTTGCTTGCATATACGGATTCACCTTCGGGCAACTTATCTGTAAGGGTAGAAAACGTGCAACGATGGACGCGTGGCAACGACGCGGAACTCATTCTTGATGTCGTGGTTCGGGCAACAGATAACAGCGGTGGCACACGACAGGGGGTTCCGATTGAATTTGAAGTCAACAACGTTCGCTCTGTTGTTGAAGTAGATGTTGATAGACAGGGTGCCTCTTTGCGAGGACACCGTATCCCCATCGATGCCAAACTCAGTTCAGGTTGGGGTTCAGTTGGATTGCCCGGTGATGCGAATCCGTTGGATAATCGGTTCTTCTTTGTATTTTCGGAATCACCTGTCCGAAAGGCTGTCGTCGTTAGTGATGATGCGAAGATTGGCGAAGCGTTTCGTCGGGCACTTGCTATTCCGCCTGATCCACGGCTCCAACACCAGACCACTGTGATTTCGGTGGATCGCATCGCTGAAATTGACTGGGAAAATACGAGCCTATTGATTTGGCAGGCAGCCTTGCCACAGGGATCGGTAGCATCACAAATTGAACAGTTCGTTGACGCTGCCCGTGTGGTTATGTTCTTCCCACCGAGTCAAAGTGCAAGTGAGGAATTATTTGCTTCACGTTGGGGCAACTGGCAGACCTCTGAAGGTCAGCAGGTTTCCAAGATTTCATGGTGGCGTGGGGACGCAGATCTACTGGCACATGTAGAGAGTGGGGACGCTTTGCCATTGAACCAGCTGCTCACTTATCGCTACCGCGCCTTTGAGAGCACCGGGACACCTTTAGCAAGGTTTGAGGACGAGGCTTCTCTGCTAACCCGCGTCGCTACAGACCGGGGCGCGGTTTATTTCTGTAGCACCCTACCCACAGCGCAATTTTCTTCTCTTGAACGTGAGGGTGTAGTCTTTTATGTGATGTTGCAGCGGGCACTAACTGAAGGCAGCCGTTCGTTGGCTGTCGCCTCCCAACGCAACGCGGGACCCGGTGTACTCACCGACCGCAATCAATGGGAACCGGTCGCTCCGACAGACGACGCACCGCCCCTTTCACAAAGCGGGCTACATGCTGGGGTATACAGAGACGGTGAGTATTGGGCAGCCGTCAACCGCAGCCAAGTTGAAGACATGGCACAGACTGTACCCGTCGCGACAGTAGATGCGTTATTTGATGGCATGTCGTATCGACGAATTGATGCTGATGTCGGCGATACGTCTGCCTTGGCAAGTGAGTTGTGGCGAATTTTTCTCATTGCAATGGCGGTGGCTCTTGTTGCCGAAGCGGTGCTGAGTTTGCCGAGCAGAAAAGTTAAAGCCAACCCTTTAGTTGACCTCGCAGTCACGGACGAAAGTTGATACATAATTTTGCAGTAACACCGTTGTAATAGCATAAAAAATCTTTTTGCTGGAAGTTTCTTCTTGTAGGAGCGATCTCTTGGTCGCGGCTCTAATGCCCTACAGTATTCAATCGGTGTTTACATTATGAATAATTTGGAAATATAAAATGAGTGTTGAAACTATTTTCACCGTAAAAAATGAACATCTTAACCAACTCAATCAAGACACAGCTGTTGAGTTTTTTCAGAAGCTGCTTTGGGCAGAAGCACGGAGACTTGGAATAGAACTCAGCAAGATTAACATCTCACGCCGAGTCAATGTACGAGATGGCGGAATTGATGCCACCGTTAACGACACTCTAGTTCCAAGAGGAAGTGATTTAATTAAATCTGGAAAAACCTGTTATCAAATTAAATCGGGACAAACTAAGCCGAATATTAAAGATGAACTCTTTGGTAAAGAAAAAGATGCAACTAAAGAAAACCTTAAAAAAGGTATTAAAGCCTGCCTTGAAGATGAATCTCGTGGAACTTACGTTTTGGTCTGTACTGGAATAGACCTTGTTGATGGCGAACATAGAGAAATTCTGACTAACATTAAGAATTATCTGCGGAAATGTGATTATCAAGAACCCAAGATTGAAGTATGGAGCCAGAACAACCTTATCGCCTTTCTTGGGTCGTTTCCGTCCTTATCATTGTGGGTCAATAGGAATGATCGCGGAATTTTCCAGACGCACCAGAGTTGGTCTCAAAATGATACTATGAAATTTCATTTTGTTTCGGGACAAACTCAAAGGAATTTAATAGCGAAAATTCGGAGAAAATTAAGAACCAACAAGAAAGCGATTCATCTCAGAATCTTAGGTGAATCAGGCTCTGGCAAAACAAAGTTGGTCCACAGAGCCACAAGAGTCAAAGATTTATTTCCACTTGTTGTATATTGTGAGGCTTCTCAGTTTTTAGACAGTGAGTTAATGAATCAAATTCTCCGAGACGATAATCATTTTGATGTCGTTTTGGTGATTGATGAATGTGATTCGCGCTACAGATCAGATATTTGGGATAAACTGAAAAATCGTGGTTCTCGGATTAAATTGATTACTATCAGTAACGACTATGAAGAGAGAACTAGTGATCTGACCACTGATATTATGCCGCTGCTAGAGGAAGAGCAGATCTGTAAAATCCTAATTCAAGATTATCAAATTCCCAAAGTTGATGTCCACCGATGGGCAGAATTTTGTAGCGGTTTACCAGGAGTCGCGCACATGATCGGGGCGAATTTGAAAACTAATCAAGAAAACTTACTTGTGCCCTTGAGCACAGCCAATTTTTGGGAATGGTGTATTGTTGGAGGAGACGATTCAACAAATCAAGATGTAGTTGATCGTTGGTCGGTACTTCGTTACGTAGCCCTCTTTAAACAATTTGGTTTTAAAGGTAATGTTTCCGATGAATTTAGCACAATTTCAAAAATTGTTAAGAACGCTTTTCCGCTGATTACTCCACAAAGATTGAAAAAAATTGTTTTAGACCTGAAAAAACGCGGCATCCTCAAAAATGAGTATACACTCCACATTACTCCAAAAGTTCTTCATATCAAGTTATGGGCGGAGTGGTGGGAGAATTACTATAATGAAGATTTTGACCTTGCGGAGTTCACACAAGACTTTAGTCCAGAATTGCTCAATTGGTTCTGTGAGATGTTCAAGTACGGTGCTGAGTCAGAAGAGGTCTTAAAGATTGTTAAGAAACTCCTGGGACCAAACGGACCTTTTCGGTCAGACACCTTTATGATTAATCTTAGTAGCAACTTCTTTTTAGCACTAACTGAGGCTGACCCTGAATCTGCCTTGGAATGCCTTAAGCAAACTATAGGAAAATCTGATAGAGAAACCTTATTGCGATTTACAGGTAGAAGAAATGTCGTATGGGCTCTTGAAAAAATTGCTATATGGCGAAAGTTGTTCCCTGATGCAGCAAGATTGCTTCTTGCGCTCGGTGAAGCGGAGAATGAAAGAATATCGAACAATGCAAGTGGAGTATTTGCTGAACTTTTCTCATTAGGACCAGGCGCGGTAGCTCCTACAGAAGCATCTCCAATAGAACGCTTACCTGTCTTAAAGGAAGCATTTGAGTCTGGTTCAAAAGAACGACGAACCCTTGCCCTTAACGCTTGTCGTAAAGGTTTGATATCTGATCATTTCTCACGGACATCTGGAGCAGAATATCAGGGAATACGAAAGGAACCAGACCTTTGGCAACCGAAAACATACCCTGAGTGGCGGGCAGCCTATCGTTCCTTATGGCAGCTTCTATCTGAACAATTAGAGCGTTTGCCCGAGGATGAACGCAAAGAAGCTGTGGGAACTTTACTTGGATACGCAGGTTCACTTGGTAGAATCCCTGACTTAGGCGATACGGTTGTGAACACAGTTAAAACAATTATTGAAAACAAATACGTAAGCGAAAAACAGATTATAGAGAGAATCAACCGAATTTTGTTTCATGACGATTCTTATGTGGAAAACAAAGGTCTACCGGCGGAAATCAGACAACATTTTGAGCGACTCCGAGATGAATTGATTGGTTCCGATTTTCATTCGCTAATGCAACGCTATGTTGGGATGGATCTAATTGAAGATGAACTCACGGAAAACAAAGACGGGGTTAATCCAGTTCAACCTCACCTTGAAAAACTCGCTAAGCAGGCTATAGATACTCCTGTCCTTTTGGAATCCGAACTACCATGGCTTGTGACCGCCGAGGCAGAGAATGGAAACAAATTTGGATATGAACTCGGAAAAATAGATGAAAGTCTTTCACTTCTACCAATGTTTCTTGATGCTCAACGAAGTGCTAGAGATAATGCAAGTACTTATTTCCTAAGCGGTTATTTTCATGCAATCTTTGATAGAGATTTAACACTCTGGGAGCAACAACTTGACGCGCTCTGTGAGGATACTACACTTAACACAATAGTACCATCGCTCACATCCTACTCGGGATTGACTGATCAAGCTGGGCTTCGCGTCCTTAATCTAGCGGAAAGTGGGACCATTAACATCGACCAATTTGGATTTTTCACATTCCGAAATGCAATTACCAGTCTGTCTGTCAGAGTCTTCAACGCTTGGATTGAATTTCTATTAAATGTCACAGATAAGTCTGCTGTGGACATTGCATTGAAGTTGTTTTACAATTACTATATCTCTCGAAAATCAGAACTCACTTTACCCAATGAACTTACATTCCGACTCCTTTCACATCCAGAGTTGTTTATAGAATCCGACAGTTATCATTATGATACAATGAGAGATTTCTATTGGACAGAAACTGGAAAAGCATTTCTAAACCGCTATCCACGGAAGGCTTTAAAGTTAGTACAACGCATGCTGGTTCCCTTCGGTAACGATGGAACAATCTTTGATGCTTTCTCACAGAGCTGCTCCTTTCTCACAGAAGCAACAAGACAATATCCCGCCGAGGTTTGGAAGTATGTTAGTGAATACTTAGGCAGGCAAGATATTTTTTCGAGAACGGTATCCCTAGCAAGGTGGCTTAGAGAAGCAGATCTCTCAGAGACAGAAAAAGAAAAAGGGGCATTAACCTTAATTCCACGCGAAAATATATGGGAATGGGTTGATAAAGACGTAGAATATCGAGCGCAGTACCTTGCCAGGGAGTTTGTCCCTAAAACTCTTTTAATAGAAGAATGGCATGATTCTCTGGCAAGGGATCTTCTTGTCCAATATGGAGATCAGGAGAATGTTAGAAGTACATTAATATCAAATTATTCAACAGAAGGATTTTGGGGACTCGCCAGTTTACACTATGAAGAAAAACTACAGAAATTGGTTGACATCCAGAACAACGATAATGACGAAAGAGTCAATCGCTGGATTGATGAATATATCCTCTTTTTGAAAGAGCAAATTGAGGATGCAAATATTCGCGAAGAAAGAATGTTTTAGCACATTCGGAGACGTAAAATGCAAGAACAACAGGGAAATCTTGAGTTTTTTTCAAGCGGATCCGTCTTGTTTTTCGGACTGGTTCTCATTGCTGTGGCAGGCGTATTATGCTGGCTGGCGTGGCATCGCAGCGGTTATAGCAAGAAAACCGGAGCACTTGAGGTGCTGCGTTTTGTGTTGATCTGCTTAGTCGTTGTAACCCTGAATCAACCCGAATGGTTACGGACGCAATTACCAGATCAACGTTCTACACTTGCTGTACTTTGGGATGAATCCAGCAGCATGAAAACGCGGGATGTCGTTGATACGCAAAATATCTCTAACAAGCCCAAAAGTCGCGCCGAGACGATTCAACCGCTGATGGCTGAGGAAGTTTGGAAACCATCGGATACCAGCGATCTCAGTGTCGTTTTTGAACCGTTTTCTTCGCAGTTAGATCCCGCAGAAGAAGCAACAGATTTGAACGCTGGACTCTCGCACGTTCTGGACAGTCACGAAAACCTTCGCGGGGTCGTGCTACTGTCGGACGGCGATTGGAATATCGGGAATTCTCCAGTTGAGGCGGCTACACGGTTTCGGATGAAAGGAATTCCCGTTTTCGCAGTTGGCGTGGGTAGTAAAGTGCCGTTACCTGACATTGAGTTGGTTAGCATGGACGCGCCAACGTATGCAGTTGTGAACAAGCAACTTCGCATTCCGTTTGTTGTTCGCAATACTTTGGGACAGGATCGGGACGTGAGTGTCACTTTGAGTGTCAACAAAAAACCAACGGCTACCAAACTCATCCGTGTTCCCGCCATGAGTCAGGCACAGGAAAACATGGTGTGGACACCACCGGTGACGGGTGATTACACCCTAAAGATGCACATTCCGCTGGATACACAAGAGTTAATCCCAGAAAATAATGAGATATCCGCGCCTATCTCCGTGCGCAAAGAACAATTGAAAGTCCTTGTTGTTGAATCCTACCCACGATGGGAATACCGATATCTGCGCAACGCATTGGAACGGGATGCGGGGGTTGAATTAACGTGCCTTCTCTTTCATCCCAAATTACCCAAAGTGGGCGGCGGTCGCGGTTATATCAAGGTTTTTCCAACGGCGAACGAACTGAGTCGCTATGATGTAGTGTTCCTCGGTGATGTCGGTATCGGAGAGAAACAATTGACGATTGAACAAGCACGGGACTTGCGGCAGCTCGTCAGTGCCCAAGCGGCGGGTCTCGTCTTTATGCCGGGACGTACCGGGATGCATGAATCATTGATGTCGGGTCCGCTTGCTGATCTTTATCCAGTCGTTCTCGACGCTGCAACGCCTTATGGTGTTGGATCAAGCACACAAGGATATTTCTCGCTCACACAGCTGGGGCAACGGAGTTTGCTAACTCGTCTCGGAGAAAACGACGAGAGCAATCGCAGGGTGTGGCGTATGTTACCCGGCTTTTACTGGTACGCAGGGGTCAAACGAACCAAGGTTGGAACAGAGACTTTGGCAGTACACGATCAGGTGGCAACAGCTGCCGGACGGGTGCCACTAATCGTAACCAAAACTTACGGTGCTGGTAAAGTCCTATTTATGGGTACTGACAGTGCATGGCGGTGGCGGCAGGGCGTTGAGGACAAGTACCATTACCGGTTCTGGAGCCAAGTCGCACGGTGGATGGCATATCGGCGACAGATGGCACAAGGCGAGTCGATGCGGTTATTTTACGCACCAGACAGACCTCACGTTGATGACGTCGTAATGTTGAATGCCAACGTAAATGATACTTTGGGGGCTCCATTGGATAAAGGGACGGTTATTGTACAGACGATTTCACCTTCAGGTAAAACACAGACGATCCGGCTCCAGCCAGGTGAAGGCGATGCGGTGGGCTTGTTCACAGGCGCATTTATGCCGGAAGAATCCGGTAATTACAGTCTCGTTGCCAGTAGCACCGAAACCGGGGCATCGGTACAAACCGATTTGTCAGTTCAAGGCTTGAACCGAGAGCAACAAGGACGCTTGGCACGTTTTGATGTTTTAGATGAAATTGCTAAGATTACCGATGGCGAATTGGTGACAGTTTCTGAGGTCGGGAGTCTGTTGGATTCCCTCGCAGCCTTGCCAGAACCTGAACCGACAGTGCATCGCACACGGATTTGGGCGCATCCACTTTGGGCAGGACTTCTCATCTTACTTTTAGGCGTGTTCTGGGTTGCAAGAAAATTGACGGGAGCGATATAATAGGGGTCGGTTATCATACCACATCTATCCGCATTACGTAAATTAACATATACTCAAGTTTGGACAATACATGTAGACAGGTTCTCAGGAAAGCAAACGCTCATCGCCGCTGGCGAGGGTGTTTTTGCTGGGGTGTTTCCCCCGTTTCTGTGTTGGTGTATAAATAATAACAGGTTTTACTATAACATACTAAAGTTTGGACAATTTGTGTTGCATGTAAGTTGAGTTTTCAAGAAATCCGTATTTTTCTGCAAGTTTGACCCAGATATCTAACGCCGAAAAAAGAACCAAAGGCACTAAAAACACAGCCCCAGCGGGGCGGAATGTTTATAGAAACATCATACACCCAAAAACCTAAGCCCCAGCGGGGCGGCATTTGTAGAGAGCATCCGATAAGAATCTTCAGGTATTTCTATTGATGCCAACCTATCACAGGAAAATTCTTAACTATTGTCCAAAGTTTACTATAACATATAGTATACATACAATTAACAGGACGCGATAACGTGTCGAATTCACCACAGAAATTTGACCGATATGGAACTTTATGAAATTTTTCAAAATCGCTTCTCAGCCCTTTGGTAGCTTGGGTTTTCGGTCAATTTTGAGAGATCCGAAAATCCTGTGATTTTCTGTGGGAGCTGATGTTTTGTTGTTTTTTCATCAACGGTATAACACCCCCTGGAGTACTCCAAGAAAAGTGAATTATTACACACGGCACTCTTAACCGACAACCGACTACTGACGATTGACAGCCATTATTAAGGAGATTTTTGATGGACCAGATACAAGCAAAAACACAATCACAAAAGAGGGCAGTCAACCTACCGCCTCGTATGAAATCAGCACTCGAACAGTATCAAAAACGGGTATGGGTGATCAAACTATCTGAAGGTGTGCTGGCAGCGATTTTTGGTCTCCTTGTTTCATATATCCTCGTGTTTTGTCTGGATCGGGTGTTCGATACACCCGCGTTCTTGCGGGCACTCATTTTGGCAATTGGTATGGTCGGGATGGTCCTTCTCTTACCCTTGAAGTACTATAATTGGGTTTGGAAACATCGACAATTAGATGGGGTCGCTCGGCTATTGCAGCACAAGTTCCCGCGTTTTGGAGATCACGTACTCGGTATCATAGAATTAGCGCGTAATAGAGAGACGCAATCGTCAGACTCTCCCGCACTGGTTGAAGCGGCCATGCGTCAGGTTGATGCCGAGGTGGCGAGACATAATCTATCAGAGGCTGTTCCGAACCCACAACACCGTCGCTGGGGCTGGACAGTAGCCCTGCCGTTGGTGCTGGTCGTAATTGGAGCCGTTGTAATCCCTGTAACGAGTCGGAACGCTCTCGTTCGGTGGTTGACTCCGTGGCGTGCCATCGCGCGTTACACTTTTGCGCAATTAGAAGACACACCGGAACTACGCGTGGTGCCGTATGCCGAACCCTTTGATGTCAAAGCACACCTAAAAGACAATTCACCTTGGAAGCCTGAGGCCGGTGAGGCGCGGTACGCAGACCAGGTTCCGGTAGTTGCCGAACGGGATGGCGCGACTTACCTATTTCAAATGCCCCCGCAAACAAAAGACGGACACCTCACACTTCGAGTAGGAGATGCTCGACATTCCATCCCAGTTGAACCCAAATTACGTCCCGCACTGACGGACCTTATCGCTAAAGTCCAACTGCCTGCCTATTTGCAACGCAGTGAGCCGCTGGTAGAGGATGTACGCGGTGGAACACTCAGTTTACTAAAGGGGAGCACCGCTGTTTTGGAAGCCACCGCGACACGCGAACTTGCTGAAGCAACGCTGAACGGTCGTCTACAAGGTGTTACCGGTACTCGTATGACGACTGAACCAATCAGCGTAGAGACACAGACCGAGATGAAACTGGCGTGGCGCGATCGTTTTGGGCTTGTCGCACGTGAACCACAGGTGCTACAATTAGAGGTCCAAGAGGATGAATCTCCGACCGTCAGCTTTAACAAACTCAAGAACAATCAAGTCCTTCTTTCCACTGAAGTCCTTACCTTCGAGATTCAAGCAGCCGACGACTTTGGTGTGAAGCAAGTAGGTTTGGAGTGGGAAGGCATCGAGCATGCAATTCACAATCCAAACCCCACCAATGGCGAGAAAACAGTATCCTCCGGCAGACCGACCGCGGACAGCATGACAGTTGCTGCTACATTTTCTGCGGAGCGTGAAGATGTACGTCCACAGAGCCTACGCTTGCGCGCCTTTGCCGAGGATTATTTGCCCGGTCGTGAGCGCGTCCGTTCACCCGCCCTTGTACTACATGTGCTTACCCCAGCAGAACATTTCAGATGGCTGGTGGAACAGATGGAGCTTTGGATCGGCGCGGCACAGGAGGTTCACGACAAAGAATTACAACTGTACCAAACCAATCGTGAACTGCGTAGCCTATCCCCCGAAGCACTTGACGCTCCGGCGCAGCGAAAGAGGATACAAGAGCAAGCGGCTGCGGAACGTGCAAATGCAGCAAGACTTGATAGCCTGGTTCAACTTGGGACAGGATTGGTGAAAGAAGCAACAAAAAATGATGAATTCGATCCAGAGAAACTTGAGTCGTGGGCAGAAACACTACAACAACTCGAGGAAATCGCCGGACAGAGAATGCCCTCTGTTGCGGACTTACTCGCGCAGGCAGCCGAAGCCCCCGGTCAGTCTACTGGATCTCCTCCCCCAAGTGAGCCTTCGGGTGCCACAGCACAAGGAGATCAGGCAGCCCAAGGTCCCTCGTCCCCTTCCGCAGGCGAACCTAACAACTTGGAGAAGGTGGAGAAATACGGACCCGATAGCGAGAAGCCTCCTGAAGGGTTAGATGAAATTCCAGAAGATCCAAATACCCCCGGTGAGAGTGTTGTCGTGAATCGGAGCAAACAACCGGATGGTGAACCCGGTTATATACCCGCCAATCCTACGCCGCTCGTCGTTGATGTTGAATCAGGGTTCAACGAGGCTGAAGACGCACCAGGACAAGCACCACAAACCGTCGGTGGTCTCGGAATTCCAGCGACGACCCTCAAAGGGAGTGGTAGAGATAACGATGACGAGGAGGAACCACCAGTACCTCAGACAGCGGAACTCGTTCTGGAGGCGGTCAAAGAACAACAGGAATTGTTGGATGCCTTTGGAAATCTGGCGGAAGAAATGAACAGATTGCTCACCGGTTTTGAAAACAGCACATTCGTGAAGCGTTTGAAAGCCGCATCGCGACGACAGATTGACATCGCAGTAGACTTGAACAATCTGGACGGGTTCGGTCTTGTAGGCAGCGCAGTAGAGGAGACGGAGGAGCAGGTCCACCGGGAGCACTTGAAAGCCTCATTGCGAAAGCAGCTCGACATTGCGGCAGACGCAAACAACAATCTGGAGAGTTTCCGTCCTGAAGATAGTACCCTGCCGGATCATCCCAATCGGGAGCGGTTGGCGGAACGGGAGATCGCTGAGTCTGAAGCCACGTCTACACTCCTGCAAGACATGGTCGCTTATACCGACCGGCGTCCTTCTGAAAATCTCTCGCGTGTGCTCTCGGAGATGCAGGACGCTGTTGTACCGAACGAGCTGCAGGACATGGCAAAAGCGATTAGGAACAACTTTATCGGTGAATCGACGATTGAAGCGGAATTCTGGGCGGATACATTGGATCGCTGGGCAGAGCAGTTGGTGGACCCCCTACCTGAACCTGAAGAAGGTCAGTCTGGAGAGATGGAAATGCGGACGATGCCGAACCTGCCGCCAGAAATCGTTGTGGAAGTGATGCGCATTATCAATCGTGAGATTCAATTGCGGGAAGAGACACGGGAACTTGAGCAGGCGAAGGAAGCACTCAGTGCTGATGAATACAGTGAGCGCAGCATGGAATTATACGACACCCAAATCACGCTCACTGAGGATACCCGTGAAGTCGCAGCCCAGATTAGCTTCTTGCCGAATGCCCACGAATCCTTGATTCAGCGGCAGCTTAGGCAGGTAATGCAAGCCGCCGAGGTTATGGACGAAGTAGAAGACATCCTCGCAGAGCCAGACACCGGTCCCAGAGCAATTGCAGCAATAACAGAAGTGATCGAAATCCTACTCCAAACTGGACGGGTTCCGAACGCACCCATGATAATCACTGCTCCACCACCCACTGCTTCTGCCTTGATGCTCATTGGTGTTGGTGACGACAGTAGCGGTGCCTTTATCGAAAATCGCTCCCCAAGGCAGGCAACTGGCAAAGCAGGACGCGTATTGCCGGAAGAGTTCCGCCAGGGACTGGATGCCTACTTCGACACTTTGGAAGGAAGACAGTAGGTACAGAATGTACCGTAAAACAGAGGAGAAACCGATGACCGATAAGCCAGAGGGTGCTATTCCCTTTGAGGTATTCGCCAGTTTCAAGAGAATTGAGGTAGGCAACCCGATTATTTCCCTACCGCCACCGCTCTGGGCGGCAGCAACCCACGCGATTATCGTTGATGAGGTGGTCCACTACATCTGGTGTAAGCGGGACCTTGGTGTTCGCTGGTTGATAATGCACGCGACAGCTCTTGTTAGCGACCTGACCGACATCACGCAGGATGCCCGGAACCCTATTCTTGAGCCTTCAGTGGAAGGGTTCGATGACGCAGCCGTTGAGTATCCTTTCCCGTTCCTGAATCCCGCGGACGGTAAGTTCTACATGTACTATCGAGGCAAGGGGGAAACGACACCTGAACAGACGGGTTTGCTTGTAAGCGATGGAGACTTGGGTGATTGGCGGCGTGTCCAACACACCCCTGTTATTCCTGCGGATACCGAACACGAACGGCACGGCTCAACGCACCCTTCAGTTGCTATAGAGGATGACACAATTCACATCGTTTATACTGGGAAGGCGGCGCGGTCATTCGGGGAGGGTTTGACGATGTGTCATGCGACAGCACCGACAAGTAATCCGGCATCAGTCACAAAAAATCCTGCCAACCCCGTCTTCACGGGAAGTGGGCAAGCGTGGGACAGTCGAGCCGTTCGTGAAACTGAATTGTTCAAGGGACCACAGTACTTCCATATTCTCTATGGTGGATACGACGGCGAAGTCTGGCGGATTGGGCATGTGCGGACGCGTGATTTCCAAACCTTCGAGCCGAACCCAGACAACCCTATATTTACACCATCGGACGACCCTAATGCGTTTGATTGCGATGGAGTATTGACGGGTCAAATTTTTGAAGTCGGTGACACCTACGCTATGCTCTATGCGGGCAAGAAAGGTCAGGAGTGGCAGACAGGCTTGGCTACAATCAGCGAGAACTAACAGAATACCTCTTCGCTGGTGGGGTTTGTAACCGCGCTGTTCTATCAGTGTGTAGGTCATCGTAGATTTCACTTTAAAGTTACAGACAAAAGGAGGATCAGTACAAATGCCTCGTTTAAGTTTCGTGTTAATATTGTTTGCTTGTGGCAGTCTGTCGTTCGGTATTGCCTTTGCACAGGACGACGCTACGAACGGTGGAACCGTTCAAGGACAGATTACTGACATAACACCAGCGCAGAACCCCATTGAAGGCGTTGAAGTCAAAATTGTTGCCCAAGATGGCGGCAAGGAATGGACAACAAAAACAGATGCGGACGGCAATTACAAACACGCTGGGCTTCCCGCCGGACGCTACTTGATTAGCATATCTAAAGACGGATACGATGCGCGTGTTGGGAAACCTGTTACCATTGTTGAGGGTGGTAACCACTTCGTCCCGCTCAAGATGGCTGAAAAGGGCAATATCAAGCCGTTCTTTAAAGTGCAACCAGAAGTGAACATAGTCGCCATCAAACAGCGAATCAAGCAGCAAATTGGGTCCTTACTCCAAGGTATGGCTGAAAGTATGGGTGAGCGTTATGATCTGGACGAAGCAGTTGTTAAATCACTTTATCAGTCTATGCTTAATTCAATTGACGGGATGCTGGCGCAGGTTGACGGTCTGATTACCTTCACAACAGTAAATGTACCGTTACTCAAAATGTTATTGTCGCAGCCCGATTGCAAGGCAGCGTTTGCTGAACACTTGAGCGAGGCGCAGCTTCAGGATTATTTGGACTTCACAGAAGCACGACAGAAGCGGGACCGACAGGTGGTCGCTCGTCGACTAACGATGTTAATCGACAAAGAACTCAGTTTGAAGGTGGATCAACGCGAAAAAATTGCGAAGTTGCTGCGCGGCGCAGCGTGGAATGCAGCCTTTCCGCCCTCAATGAGTGCCCTACGGATTAGTTCGCATCAAGCGATACATTTGGTGCCCTATAGGTTGAAAGTCTCTCTGGAAGGTATCTTAAGTGATGCACAGTCCAAGGTTTGGCAAGGATTGGTTAACACAAACGCGAACAGAGCGCGTAACGTTTTTTTCATGCCCGGAGCCGAGGTCAAGGTGGAAGTCAAGAATCAGAAAGTAGATAACAGAAAAGTTGAGGTCCCAGACAAAAAGCGTCCGTTGATCCGCAAGAAGGGGCCCGAGCCTGTCAAAATAATAGAGAAAGAAACTAAAATAGTGATTAACGAGGTCGTGATTGACCAGCCGGGGAAACTGCCACCTTGGATTGAACTTAATTTAGGCACAGCGGCATCTCCAGAGCAAATGATGGAAATCGCCGAAGCCAAACTTGTTGCGCATACCGAATTGTTAGGTGCCTTGGATGAACGCGCCGCTCGACGCTTGGCACTCGTCGCTAAAGGTGTAGCACAACAGTACACTGAAGCCCAAGACAAAACTCACGACGCGATGGATGAATTGTGGGGAGATGAAGGGACGAATATCGACATTACGGATCATCCGATGTACCAACAGGCGATCAAAGATGTGCTTTCTGAAGAGGCGTTTGCACAGTATAGCACGTACCAAGCGGAAAGAGAAGTTTGGCATCAACAAGTGCTGCGTGATTTGGTGGTAGCGTGCATGGATACGCAGCTGCTTTTGGACGACACGCAGCGGGAAGCATTAGAAACGGCAGCGTCACAATTGGTCCCCGGTCCGCTTAAGGAGGAAAAACCAGCCGAGTTTATGTTTTTCCAACTTTTCCCACAGACGGTAGATTTTGAAATCCTGACACCTTGGCAGCAGGATGAATTTAAACGTGTGTTCGGTCAAATTATGTGGCGCAGATGATTGTAGGGAGGATCAGAACAGATGGTTCGTTTCTGTTTCATGTTAATAGTAGCTGTTTGTATCAATATTACATCCGTTGGTATTACCTTCGCGGAAGATAAACCTACGACTGGTGGGACCCTCCGAGGACAGATTATCGACGCAACGCCAGCGCAAAATCCGATCGAAGGTGTTGAGGTCAAGATTGTCGGGCGCAGTGGCAAGGAATGGATAGTAAAAACGGATGCCAACGGCAATTACGAATGCACCGGTATTCCCACAAACCGCTATCTCATCAGTACATCTAAAGAAGGCTATCACGGGACATCTGGTAAACCTATTACAATTCTTAATGGCGGTGTCTACTTCGTCCCACTCAAAATGGCTGAAAAAGGAAACCGTGTTGAACCATTGCCGAAAGGACGACCGAAAATAATAGAAGATACCATCAAACAAATTAAGTCAGTCCCCCAGCACATTGCTGAAAGTGTCGGGGAGCGTTACGCGCTGGACGAAGCAAGTGTCAAAGCACTACATCAGTCAATTCTTGATTCAGTTGAAAAGGCAAGGTGGCACGGTGGAGGTCTGAATGATTTTGTGCAGGCATTGAAGGTAGGGAACACAGTATTCCTTGAAATGTTAGTGTCGCATCCGATTTACCAAACGGCATTCGCCGAACATTTGAACGGGACGCAGTTTCAGGATTATCTGAACTTCACAGCTGAGCGGCAACAACGAGATCAGCAGGCAGTTGCGCGTAGAATAACCGTCGCGCTCGACAAGGAACTCAGTCTAACAGTAGACCAACGCGAAAAGGTTGTGCAATCGCTGCTTAACGCAGCAGAGAACAGACCTTTCCCGTTCTCAATAAGCATTTTAGGGATCGGTGCACAGGAAGCGATAAATCTTACGCACTCTAAATTGAAAGTCTCCTTGGATGGCATCTTGAGCGATACCCAGTCCAAACTTTGGTGGGAATTGGTTGATAAATTGGACCCCCAAAAAAGACCTATGTTTATCCGCAGGAAGGTGATCGGAGCTGACAAGGTAGATGAAGAAGCCGTTGACGCGCGAAAGAGGAGCATTCGGATCGGAAACAACACAACCGAATCTGAAGAACGCATGAAGTGGATCGCTGAGGCTAAACTCGCAGCGCATACTGAACTGTTGGGTCCGCTTGATGAGCGTGCTGCTCGGCGTTTGGCACTCGCCGCTAAAGGTGTGGTTGAACAGGACTTTGAAAACCAAGACAAAGGTCGCGACTTTGCAGACCAAGATAAAGGTCGAGGAATCGTATTAAGGGGATTTGAAACGCAATTCATGAAGGCAGTTGAGGCTGGCGAAATCACTCGTGAACAGGCTGCTAAAAGACTCCAAGCCATGAAGGAACATTTGTGGAATGAGAAAGAAAAAAATAAAAGACGTGAGACCAGTGCTTCAGGCATTACGAAGCATTCTCTCTACCAACAGGCTATCAAAGACGTGCTTTCTGAAGAGGCGTTTGCACAGTATAAGGCACACCAAGCAGAGAGAGAGGCTTTGCGTCTACAGGCACTGCGTGATATAACGGTAGCGTGCATGGACACGCAGCTCCTTTTAAGCGATTCACAACGGAAGCAGTTAGAAACGGCAGCATCGTACTTGGCTCCTGTTCCGTATGCCGGGAGTAAACCGGCGGAGTTTATGTTTTTTCAACTTTTTCGACGGGCGAGAAACTTTGAAATCCTGACACCTTGGCAGCAGGGTGAGTTTGAACGTGTGTTCGCTCCAATGATGTGGGGACAATGATTGTGAAAAGGATCAAAATAGATGACTCGTTTTAGTTTTGTGTTAGTAATAGTCACTGCTTGTGTCAGTATGTTCGCTGTTATTGGCTTCGCGCAGAATCAGGCGGCAAATGGCGGTACGCTCCGAGGCACAATTACCGACACCACGCAAGCACAGAACCCCATTGAGGGTGTTACAGTCAAGATTATTGCTCAAGACGGCAAAGAATGGACAACAACGACAGATGCCAATGGCGAATATAAACGGGCTAATCTTCCTGCAGGACGTTATCTCATCAGTATCTTTAGAAAAGGCTACCTGGAAAGGCACGGTAGACCGGTTACAGTCGTTAATGGCGGTGACCATTTCGTTCCCCTCAGAATGGCAAAAAAAAGCAATACTGAGAAGCAGTGGACTGAAGGCTTAATTCGACACGTCGCTGAAAACATTGGTGAGCGTTACAACCTAAAAGAGCCGGTTGTTGAGGCACTCCGTCAGTCAATTCTTGGAGCATTCAACACTGTGTTGAAACAGATGAACCGGGACGTGAGTGAATTCGCAACGATAGGACAGGAGGGCAGCATAGGGTTGCTCACGGGGTTATTGTCACACCCCGATTGCAGAACAGCATTTGCCAAACACCTGACTGAAACACAGCTTCAGGATTATATAGATTTCATCAAAACACTGCGACAACGAGATCAACAGGTAGTTGCTCAACGAATAACAGCGTGGCTTGACAAGGAACTCAGTTTAACAACAGATCAGCGCAAAAAGGTTGAGCAATTGATACTTGATACAACGGAGAATGAATCTTTCCCAGTCGCAATCAGTATATTGGAGATTGATTTACGAGAAACAGTAAATTTGGCACATAAGAGGTTGGAAATCTCATTGGATGGGATATTAAGCCAAGCACAGTCCAAAATTTGGCAGAATCTGGTTAATACCAATTGGAGAACAAAAAGCAACGGAGTTATTCCTTCGGTTTTGGAATCTCAAGTGTGGCAGCTCGCTGAAGCAAAACTCGAGAGGCATACCGAACTCTTGGGACCTCTTGACGAAAACACCTCGCGGCATTTGGCTATCGCTACCAAAGGTGTCCTTCAGCAACACTTTGAGGCACGCGACAAAGAGGCTGAAACGATGTTTCACAAAGTTGAAGCAGTACTTATGCGATTAGTTGAGGCTGGTGAAATGAGACGCGAAGATGCTACTGATGTACTTAATGATATGCGTAGAGAGTTAGGGAACGAGAAAGGGACGATACGAAGACAACTACCTAATATTGACATCACAAAGAATCCCCTCTACCAACAAACTATCAAGGACGTTCTTTCCAAAGAGGCGTTCAGGCAGTATACAGAAATCCAAGCCGAAAGAGAGTCTTTTCACCTACAAGTTTTGCGTCGTTTAGCGGTGACAAGTCTGAGTACGCAGTTGATTTTAGACGGTGCGCAACGGCAACAGTTAGAAGCGACAGCAGCGGAACTGACTGTTGACCTGTTGAACGTAAATGCTACATCTCACCTGTTTTACCAACTTCTGCAACGGGTAGATGACAAAAAGTTGAGTCCTTGGCAGCAGGAAATGGTAACATTTATGCGCGCTGGTTTTTAACATGAAGTCGGCGAGTCGATGGAAGGAAGATAGTCATCGGGCGATACAAAAAAGTTGGAGGTTTCTGATGAATAAATACACAGGCATTATCGGGTTTTCCAGTTTTCTAATCATGCTGACCACATTTTCAATTGAGTCGGCTTATGCACAGGAGGCAGACCTTCGCTACGGGACCGGTGTACCTGCGGCGGTTCGTATCATCAACGATCGCGGTTTACGCTATCTCACTAATACGCAAATGAACGACGGGAGTTGGTCGGGATCAGGCAGTGGCCCCGGCGTAACAGGGATTTGTGTCATGGCACTGATGGCGAGTGGTGAAGACCCGGACTTTGGTCCCTATGCTACCAATATTCGTAAGGCACTGCGCAATATCATTATTAATCAGGACGCTAAAACCGGATACATCGGTGGACATTGGGGTGGACACGGATCCATGTACCAACACGGTTTTGCACTGTTGGCACTTTCCGAAGCGTATGGTGCAGTCAGCGAGCGGCTGCTATGGGAAGGCAGCGACGCTCCACCCGAACGGCGGCGTACGCTCGGCGAGGCATTGGAATTAGCGGTGCGCTCTTCATTGACTGCGCAAAAGAAGAATCCTTGGGGGGCTTGGCGTTACTCCCCGGAATCCCAAGATGCTGACACAACAGTGGCTGGAACTGTCCTGATGGGTTTACTCGGCGCGCGAAACGCCGGTATTGAGATTCCCAACGAAGCGGTTGACAAAGCGGTGAGTTTTTTCCAGACCCACACAATGCAGGATGGAAGTGTGACGTACCAGATGACGAGCAGTCACGGCGGGGGACTCACTCGCTCAGCAATTGGAGTCCTGATTTATGCGATTGCGAAAAGAAAAGATACCCCTGAATACAAAGCTGCTTCTGAATTTATCAAGCGTCGAATGGATCATCGCGGCACCGGACATCCGTTCTATAATCTTTACTATATGGCGCAAGCACTGTTTCAAAGTGATTTTGAGGCGTGGAACGCTTGGAACCAAAGAACCATCGAGCGGCTCCAACAAATGCAAGCAGAAGACGGCAGCTTCGCAAGTTCCCATGGCAGAGCCTATGGAACAGGAATGGCTATCCTCGCCTTGGCGTTGAACTATCGTCTCTTACCCATTTATGAAAGGTAAATGGTTGTCGGGCATCAGTTAAAGAAGTTCGTAAAGTCCGCGAAGTGTTTCTAAAGTGTTTTGCTTGGGTGTTTCCCCTAGTAAAGTTACCAACTTCGCAACTTTAGCACACTTTGAAACTTTTTTTATTGGCTAACATTGATAACTGAAAACTGAGAACCGACAACCCCAAAAAAAGGAGAGATACAATGCAATGGAATCTGGAAAGGCTATTTGTTGCTGTCGCTGTAGTGACGGTGTTGTGGACTCCCACGACACAGGCTCAGGAAACAGAAACTTCGCAAGTCTATACACAAAAATTGCGCTGGAAAAATGGTGATATTCTTCCGGGTAAACTGTTGGAAAGTAGCTCTGGAGCGATTCGCTGGGCATCACCCCATTTTTCGGATGATCTGGTTATTGATATTCGTGTTTTGGATTCGATTATCTTTCCTAAACAGTCTGTACCCGCAACGGAAGCTTTTCGCGTCGGCACCGTATCAGGAGATATCTGGATGGCTGACATCATTGATTCGGATGACGACACCTTTCTCTTTTCCAGTAAGCGACACGGTTTGTTTCGGGTGAATCGTGCAGCGATTTATACCCTTGAACGTCGTATGCATCCCAACCTTGTCTTCGACGGTTCCCAACTGACGAATTGGAAATTGCCCAAGGAGGATGCGAAGGAACCCGTGCTTCTATTTGGTGGAGATGCACGATCCGATTGGTATGCAGATCGCAGCGGTCACCCGCGGACAGATAAAGTCAAGGCAAAAATCTTCCACGCATTTGATTGGCCCCAGTACTTTGAAATTGACTTGGAGTTAGCATCTGCCGCGCGTCCTCCCGGTTTTGTTTTCGCACTTGGTAAAAACCTATACGAGGCGTTACGGTTGGAAACTTGGGTTAACGAGTTGGTGGTCGTTCAAGGCACGTTATTCGAGCCAGTCTTGACGATTGAGCCTGATCGGCGAAGCTTTCGTTTGCGTCTCGCTTATGATGGTGACACCGATGTACTGGAGGTTTTTGATTTTGCTGGCAATTTGTTGCTGAAATTGGAAGGGGTCGAACAGACGGTTGAGGAATCCGGTGTGTATATTTATAACCGAGGTCAAAATCTGACGGTGCGGCGGTTGAGAGTGTATCAACAGTCCACTGGCACTGCGAAACAGCAAATCGATTCTTCCAAACCGAGGATCCACATGATGAACGGGCAGGTCTTTTACGGTAAACTGTTTGCTCAAAAAGAAAGCACCTACGTCCTTGATGAAAATCGGATTCGACATGACATTGATATTCAACAGATTGACCGCGTTGTTCAATCCGGGAATGCGTTAGCCAACATGGACCATCCTGTTGCTATAACGTATCCAGACGGTGCGGTTTTACGCGGCAAAATTGCGGAAGTGAATCCAGATGGTGTAGGATTACAGACCGCGTTCGCAGATGAACCAGTAAACTGCGCGTTTGCCGGTGCATCAGTGCTTCGTGTGGAACCAAAAGGTTCTAAGACTCGTGAACAGGTTGAAAATGAAGACAGATTGTTTCATCCATCCGGAAGTCTCCGGGGCCGCGCCTCATTCGGGGGGAAAGAGGGATCGCTCATTCGATGGCAACCGGTCGGGGCATCGGAGGCAGTACGACTGGCAAACACTCGGGCAGCCTACATAGAACGGAATAATAGACGTGCCTCGAAGACGTGGCCCATTGACACATCGCGGTTCCGTCATGTATTGCATCTCAGGAATGGAGAGATTCTTCCGTGTCAAATCTCGTCATACAGTGAAGCGACCATCGGTTTCCGGTCTCCTTTTATCAGCGTACAGCACATTGATTCAGCGTCCGTAAAAGCACTTGAGTTCTCCGGCAGAACACATGCAACATACTTCAACAGGAGGCGTGTGACAAGCGGCAAGGGCTCCTATACCGTTTTGGCACGGGGAGGACTACAACGCGGAGAACTACAAGTGGGCAATAGGATCGTAATCCAGAATGTAGGAGGGGGAGGAGAGGTTAACTTGGAGAAAATTTTGGCAGAGGGTGGCAATATAAACTTGGAAAATGGCGAAATAAAAATTATAGTTGATGGCAAAGCAATAGACGTTCGCCCAGGCCAGAATTGGACCGAGTTGACGCATAATTATAGCGAGGCCCACAAATTAGACGTGAAATTGGAGCGTGCGCTAACCGTGCCGCGTTTCAGTCGCGACAATCCACCGAGCCATATCTTAGTGGCAGAGAACGGGGATATGAAGCGGGGGAAACTGCTGGGCTTCAATGGACAGACAATTCAGTTCGATTCAAAGTTACGCCAGTTTTCTGTTCCCATCGAACGTGTAGCGCGAGTGGTCAATGTAAGCAAAGAAGAGGTCAGCAATCAACAAGATGACTCTGGTCAATCAAAAGCATCTCAGTCTGAGATCTCCGTCAGATTAACCGACGGTTCAATTCTGGTTTTTGAGCCACTTGAGGTTAGAGATGGCACGCTATTGGGACGCTCGTCAATCTATGGAGAGATAGTGCTTCCGGTCGACAGTATCCAGCATCTTTATTTTGGTAACACGACAGGATCGTTTAAAGCTGCCTTTGAGGAGTGGGTAGTCCGCCCAGCGAAAGAACCCGAATTTGGCGCGCCGTAATCCATATTCCACACCCCAGTTAGCAGTTGATGAACCAGTGGTTGTAAACGCGGCTCGGAACCGCGCCTAACCCATTCACTCCTTAACGGGCGCGGAGATAGTCTCCCATTCGGGCCAAATTTCAATCGCAGATTCCGGTAAAACGCGCAATTCCATCTCTGGATTCACCTGTTCACCTCGGACTTGGTTTTGACGTACCCGAATCAAGTTAGATAGTGGACCAAACGTAGCTGTGTCCCCAACTTCAATGCGTATACGGTTTTGCCCCTCCTCTCTCTGCAGCGGTAATAACCAATAGGCGTGATACATATCTCCATTGACATAACCACCAACACAAATATCTTCAATGCGCTGATAGATAATGTATTCGTCTCCTTTCAACTCATGAAGTATCCCCCCATTTTGATGGATCCGAAGCATAAGCGAAGATGAAATTGCATTCAACCAATCTGCGCGGAGAAAGAGGATGGGCTGACCGTCCTCCCCTGCTAAGTTGAAGGTCGCTTCAACAGCGTTTTCCTCTTTTGCTTTCAGAGATATCGGGGTTTTAACCAAAGAATGCTTCGCAAAAACCGACTGAGCGTCCCCTTGATGTAGACGCGCAAAAGGTGTCCCATAGGCGTGCCATTCTAAGAAAGTCATCAGGTGTGTCCCCATATCTCCATCGACGTTGATAGTTTCTGTCCGTTCAAGTTCCAATAATATCTCCTGAAGCCGCGTCACACCAGCATATTGGGCGCGTGCTACGGTGAGTAATTCCGCCAGGGTCCATTCTGGATGTGCTTCGTAAGCGTCCAGAAAGTGCATCACTAACTGATTGGTGTAACGTGCTGGAATCATTCCCCAGACAGTCGCGGTACTGCCAAGATAGGCACGACCACCATTGTTCAAAAACGCACGTAACAACGCTGAACCGGGTGGCGTGGTCGCGCATCCATCAACAATCGCAATCGGATGACGCGGCAACATCGGCATGCTTTTCGCTGACACAAAAGATTCACCAAATCGATTGCTCAGTTGTTTAGGACTTCCATGCCCGAAGTGGATAATTAGATCAGATTGCGGTAGACGTTCCACGCCACCTCTTCCGAGTACAGCGACCTCGTGTCCTTGTTGAGCAAGTGCATCGAGAAACCGCTGAGTTTCCAGATGTATACGTGTATCCTCTGAACAGAGAATCGTTGCCTCCGGCCCACCGCTTTCGGCAGTTTCGCTGAGCTGTCGCTGCATCGCCTCGGGATTTCCAAGCACCCGTGTTGTAGCAACCTCCGGAAGACCGTCACCGTCTAAATCAGCGTAGAAAGAATCGGTGTGGAGGGGTGTCCCATCTAAACTGATCTCCCACATTGGAATAATGGATTCATCTCCTACCAATATGAGCAGATCCAGTTGTCCACTGCTTCGTGAGGTGATTTCATTTTTGATTTCCTTTGCTATTGCTGTCAGTCCGGCGTTGGGATACGCTGGTACTGAAATGTGTTGTCCAGTCTTCGTCAGATAAGCCTGATCGATGTCAAGGACTTCAGCGTTATGTACACGGGCAAACGCCTCGATCGCCTGTTGAATACCCAACACCTCTTGAGGATAGGCTGCTGTAAGTGCCTTCATATTGGTTAGTACCAGCGTCTTCATCGGGATCTCCATGTTTTTCTTTTCAGTATTTGAAATTATTTGTGAGTAAAGAGAATTGTTGGCAACGACCAGCCCGGCTAACGCGGTACTGCTATTAATTAAAAAATCTCTACGACGCATGGAATCTCCTTGTCATAGCGTTATTTGTATTCCGTTGTGCTTTCGGCGAATAAGTGAGCTTTGTAGGTTGAGGGTCATTACTCACTGATCATGGACTTTACAATAAATGCTTACGATTAGGGTGATGTCGCTCTGTTAGTATACCAATTTAACGATGCTTATTCAAGTCTGAATTACCTCTCAAGATTTTCCTTAAGCGAAAAGCAGAGATTTGATAGAATGGTTGACAAGGATTCTTAGCTGTCAGAAAAAAATGGGTGGACTTTTCTATGGCAAGTTTTGGCTTGCAAGCCGCGCCGAAAATGATGAGTGTCCGGGCGTTTCTGATTGGTTTAGCACTCGTCATTCTACAAACCGCAATTACCCCCTACAACGACTATTACCTCCAAGGGACAGATATATCCGGTAATCATTTCCCTTTAGGAGCAGTGTTTACACTGATTTTTCTCACCTTAATCGTCAATCCCATTTTAAAAAAGACATTCCCGCGGGCAGTACTAAATCCAGGCGAGTTAATTGTGGTGTGGGTGATGATGGGAGTCAGCTCAGCGATCCCATCCAAAGGGATGATCGGGTATTTACTGCCCTATTTGGCGGCACCAGTCTATTTTGCGACACCTGAAAACGAATGGGCAGAAACGCTTCATCCATACTTTCCTGAATGGTTAATTGTGTGGGATGAGCATGCCGTTACCGATTTCTATGAGGGTGAATCTTTTGTCCCTTGGGCACTCTGGGCGAAGCCACTCCTCGTCTGGACAGTTTTCATTCTGCTACTCTATGCGCTGACAATTTGTGTCTCGATTGTGTTGCGGAAGCAGTGGGTCGAACGCGAACGATTTATATTTCCACTCGTTACCGTTCCCGTAGAGATGGTTCAACAAACCTCAATGCACGCGGGGCTGAACAGTTTGTTCAGGAATCGGCTCGTGTGGGTAGGTTTTGGAATCGCTGCCTTCTTTCATCTACTCAATGGACTGCACGAGTATTTTCCAGCACTCCCGCGCATTCCAAATCGGTATGACCTGTACACCCCATTCACCGAACGTCCGTGGATTGTGATGGGTTGGTGGCCCCAATTTCGGTTCTTTCTCTATTTCTCCGTTATCGGTATAACATACTTCCTTGCTATGGAGGTATCGTTCAGTTGCTGGTTTTTCTTTCTGTTCTTCAAACTCCAATACATAATTATCAACGCTTTTGCCATCCCGATTAGTCCGTGGATTTCCGCCAGAGGACAGACAATGGCTGCCTATGTCATTATGGTTCTCGCGTTTCTGCTTAACAGTCGTTCTCATATAATAGACCTCTTGAAGCGAACATTTCTGGAGTCAGCAGCCTCCACAACAATCGACGATTCGGATGAGGTGTTACCGTATAGATGGGCGGTTCTCGGAACGATTTTCAGTTTTTTACTGCTGGTGGGACTCTGTGTCTATGCTGGGATGTCGTTTTGGATTGCTTGTAGTATTATTGCACTGTTTCTGATTGCTTCTACGGCGTTGTCGTGGATGGTCGTCAACGGCGGGATGCTACTGATCCAAGCACCGATGTATCCTGTGGAGTATTTTGAGATTATTGCCGGTTCAAGAATCGTTGACGCAAACAGCCTGGCACTGCTCGGATTTCAGCGGGTAATGATGCGGGACTGGGGTGGCATTTTGATGCCGAGTGTTCTGCACGGCTTCAAAGCGGCGGATCCGGTCAGATTAAATCGAAGAAGCGTACTGGGTGTAATGGTACTTGCTATTGTTGTTGCTATCGGTGCTTCCTATGCCGCTTCGTTGCCCTTGATTTATGAAAAAGGAGGCTTAAATCTACAAAGAGGTCCCTTCATCGGATCACCGAGATACTTCAATCACATGGTTTCCCTGATTCAATATCCGAAAGATCCAAAATTAGGAGAGGCGTACAGTATGATTTTGGGAGCCGGTATCACCGGCTTTCTACTGATTATGCAGCGCCAATTTATGTGGTGGCAACTTCACCCCATTGGATATGTGATGGGAGCGGTTTACTCCTCCTATTTCCTCTGGTCCTGTATGTGTGTAGGCTGGTTTTTAAAGTATTTAGCACTAAAATCAGGCGGTATCGGATACTATCGGCAGTTCCGACCACTGTTTATGGGGTTGATTATCGGTGAGTTTGGCATCGTAGGGTTCTGGATGGTACTCGGGATGTTTACCGGTGTGAACTACCAAGGTGCCCTACCCGGATGATTTTCGTTTTTATTCAATTAAAATCATACAAATATTCAGTTTTCTCGTTTTTTTTAGAATTATGCACGTTATCCCCTAAAAATTGTGTCATTAATATTAAAAGGGGGATAAAATTATGCAGCGCAATAACTTGACAGGTGAATATTATGAAAAACCGGCGTTTTGTTCCTTGGTATTGCTACTGTTGCTATCAGGGTGTGCCAACTTAGGACAGATGTTAAGTGAGACCAACGAAGATTATCATTTCCGCAAAACGCGGTGGGGATTCAGTCGAGAACGTGTTGAACTTGCTGAGGCAGGAAACACAGTGTTTCAAAGGACTGAAAATGAACTCGTCTATAAGCATAAGATTGATGGTGTCCTTTGTAAATTAGTCTATACGTTTAAGGATAAAAAACTCCGAATGGCAGGATATGTGACGGAAGAACCGGTACAGAATGCGGAAAATTTGATAAGGGAAGCGGTTAACAAACACGGGATGCCGACTGACGAAGCAGGGAACATGGTGTGGAAAAGTTTCAACACCGTTATTTATGCAAACGCCTACACTTCAGTCAATAAGCACAGCATGACCAAACATGAATATTCATCTGGCGGATTGCTTGAAGATCTCCTAAAGCGGACGTTGATGAAGCAAGATGAAGCAGGAACGCTTGTATACTTGGATGGTGTGTTTGCATACGTCGATAGGGCGTTCTATGATGAACTTCATGAAATTAATTTTCCACTCTCAGAGTTATCTTTCTATGAAAAACAACTGATGGGCATCATCAAAAGACGTAGTAGGACAATCATTCCTGGGGTAGGGACGATTCCAAATCAGTGAATTTAAAGCGAATTTAGTTTTTTCTGGAGAATTCTGATGGTCAAGAACAACGTTCAACTCATTCACAGAATTTTGGATGGCGATGACGAGGCATTTACCATTTTGGTACAAAAATACCAAAAGAGTGTTCATGCACTCGCGTGGCGGAAGGTCGGTGATTTCCACGTTGCTGAAGAAATTACGCAAGACACCTTCCTCCAAGTATACAAAAGACTCGGAACACTGAAGAATCCTAATCAGTTTGAAGGATGGTTGTATGTCATTGCGAATCGGCGTTGCATTAATTGGATCCAAAGACGCAAACCTACGATGCAATCTCTGGAGGACACACCTATGGAGGAGATAGAGGAATCTTCCTATGTTCATCATATATCAGAGGAACGCGAGATGGAAGCCACTAAGCATCGCAGTACGATCGTTAAAAAACTGCTCGAGAAACTGCCGGAGAGCGAACGCACGGTGGTAACGCTCTACTATCTCGGTGAAATGGATACCAAGGAAATCGGTCGATTTTTAGGCGTATCGGTGAATACAATCACGAGTCGGTTGCAGCGGGCGCGGAGGCGTTTACGGACGGAAGAAGAACTCTTGGTTAATGAAACACTCAGCAGCGTACAATTGCCTGTCGATTTAATGGAAAACATCATACAGCAGATTGCCAACATGAAGCCGACACCATCTCCACCTGTGAAACCCTCGCTTCCGTGGATAGCCTTTGGTACGGCTACCGTATTGGTTATGTTGCTGCTCGGTGTGAGCAGTCAGTACATTGCTCGTTTCCAAAAGCCGTATAGTTTCGAGGCGCAGTCTGAACCCACGATTGAACTTGTTGATGCATCTATGGTACTTGACACTAGGTCGAAACCGGATATTCAAAATAGACTTGGACGTACTATTACCCCGGGTAGAAGCGACAAGACTGGTTCACAGGTGTCTGAGACGGTTTTAGCATCCAATACATGGGGCGATTCCAGCAAATTTTCTGGTTCGCAGTGGACGCGGGTGAATGGGCTCCAAGGCGGTGCCGGCATTAAGCTCTTCTCTACATCTGAGGGTGGACTCTACGCTATTGCCGCAACAGGTCTCTACAGATTATCAGAGGATGAAAATGCCTGGTCACTCATCAACATAGGTTTACCGACTGAAGATCACTTACCTATCACGGAGCATGGCGGCACCCTCTACCTTACTCTTCATAAAATATTTACTTCGGCTGATAGGGGCGAGACGTGGAAGGCACTTGGTAATTTCTTACCAAAAGGATATCCTACTGGATTAATTATCACAAATGGGTCACAAGGGCAAAACTCACAAGCGTCTATAACAATGTATTTCGCCCTTCTTGATAAAGGCATTTTCCGATCTACGAATGCCGGTAAACAGTGGACACCTATCAACGATGGATTAACAGGGAAAAGAATTTATGCGATCGCTGCCATTGAAAACACAGTGTTTGCTGGCACAAATCGAGGTCTTTACCGTCTCAATTCAGGTGTTTGGGAACAACTCCCCGTGGGCATGTCCGAAGCCATCCACGCTTTAGAAGTCTTTGAAAACAATCTTTATGTTAAATCAGGTTCCGATCTTTTTACAACGCCAAAGACTATAGAAGAAATAGCACTCGACGACGACGCAAGTTTAAACAGTATTTACCATTCAACCGATTTAGGAAAATCGTGGACAGATATAACGCCTAAAGATAAATCTGTGTTAATACGGACACCAACCGGTATAAGGTTTTTGCCTGTTGATGACACGTTCTTAACGCAAAATGCTGTCAAACCTCACTTAACAGATGGTGGACAGGCTGGGACAAATTTTGAATCAGATCTGAATTCATTTAGGTTGAACAAGCAGCCACTTGTGGCGGTAGACGAACAGACGTTTTACAGAGCAGGGATATTCGGTGTTCATCGTACAACTGATGGTGGGAACTCGTGGCATCCATTTACGAACGGGATGGCAGGAACGGTAACACTGGATTTAGTGCTTTTCAACGATAGACTTTATGCGCATACGAGTGAAGGCATCTTTCAATCGACCGATGGAGGCGTGTCGTGGGAAAGCGTGTACGAAAGCCTTTACAGCGGTTTCTTTGCATTTTCAAAGTTAAAAATTGTTGATAATGTGCTCTATGTGATTATGGATGAAGGTGCCAACCTGCGTGTTTTGCGTCTGTCTGCAGATGGCAAGGCACTCATTCCAATTGAAGGTGTACCCGATTTTGATGGTGAAACACTCGTCATGGAGTTCTGGACAGAGGCACACTTTGAAGAATTGAAACAGGCGAGTTTGGCTGCGGGTCGTCAGGTAATTAAGAACGTACCTGCTCCATTATATCTGCTTGACATATATGGTGGTGTCGGCGGGTTCGCAGTCAGTGGTGAGACGTTCTACATAGAATTCTTGGGGAGGCTTTTCAAATGGAAATCCGGCGACCCAGAATGGACGAATACTGGACTGGTAGATATCAGTGAACGATCTGATACTGGGTTGAATAAAGGGTTTAAGTTAGCGGCTTCGGCGGAAACTATTTACGTGGGCAAGCGGAATGGCAGGCTGTTTCAGTCGTTTGATGGTGGAGACAGTTGGAGAGACGTTACGTCAAACCTTCCACTCCGCTTTATCAGTTTTAAGGAAATAATCTTTGTCGGTTCAACGGTTTACGTCGCAACGGACAAAGGGGTTTTAGCTTCACGAGTTGGTACACACTGGCGCGTGATAACCGATAAGGTGGGAGCTTATGTCGTTATTGACAAATTCGCTGTGGATGGCACCACAGTTTATGGTATTGGCGATACTGGGGTCTATCGTTTAGATAATCGTGGCAAATGGGATAAAATCTCTCCAAGTGCACCCAAAAAAGTTGTTTCTCTTGTTGCCAAGAACAGCAACGCTCCGCAGGTGCCATGGGAGCTTGACCCACACATAACAAATAAAGTTGTTTCTCTTATTGCCAGTAACAATAGGTTGTACATTGCTACCTTCCAGCTCGGGGTCTTTCATATCTCGCTTGAAGAGGAATAGGTGAATACGCATCCGCGGAAAGGTTAGTAACCCAGGGCGGAGTTATCAAAGAAAAAACAGGATCAAAGTTCCACTGGTAAAACAGATTATGTGAAAATTTTCCAATGGAGGAAAGAATGAGAAACCAATTAAAACCATCGACTTTGCAAAACAAGCTGCAAAAAAGTTTTATTGTTTTTGTGCTATTGGGGACTGTAGCATTGATTGGTATAATCCTCGGTGCTGAAGCACAAATCGCTTTTATGTCTGGCAGCCCTAAAAATCAAGAAATTTATGTAATGAGTGCTGATGGTAAGGGGCTCCGGCAGCTTACCCATCACGCACTATATGACGCGGCACCGACGTGGTCGCCAGACGGTCAACAGATCGCTTTCGTATCAGATCGGGGTGGATTTTTCTTTGAAATCTATGTAATGACCACAGATGGAGGGAAACCGATTAATTTAACCCAACATCCTGCGGATCACGGTGTGCCTGCGTGGTCGCCAGATGGAACACAGATCGCCTTCACATCAGAACGAGATGGAAATGTGGAAATTTATTTAATGGATACCGACGGTACGAATCTAAAACGGATCACCAACCATCCAGGCTTAGACAGCCAACCCGCGTGGTCGCCAGATGGAAAACAGATTGCATTTGAATCAACCCGTATCTTTGGTTCGGATATCTTTGTGATGAACACCGACGGCACGGACATAAGGCGGATCACTGATGATAAACACTGGGACACACAACCGGCGTGGTCTCCTGATGGCACACAGATCGCATTTGCGTCTTACCGAAACAAAATCTGGGACATCTATATCATTAATGTGGATGGCAACGCGGAAGAAAACCTAACGGACAGTAGATCCGATGACACACATCCAACGTGGTCGCCAGACGGGAAACAGATTGCCTATTCATCAAAGCGTGACGGTCTTTACAGCATATACGTGATGAACGCTGATGGTAACGGAGCGATTGCGATTGCTAAGGATTTACAACTGGCACTGACACCGACTTGGTCCTCAAAACCCTTAGTTGTTTCTCCCAAAGGCAAGTCGTCAACCCTATGGGGAGCTCTCAAGATCAAACAATAGAAATAGCCCAGTCAGAGGTATTTACGGATTTATCTCCCAGATGAGCACCGTGCCATCGTCACTACAGCTGCCAAGGGTTTTACCATCCGGACTGAACGCGATGCTTCTCACCCAAGCTGTATGTCCCGTCAGTGTTTTCTTGTGCTCACCGGTGTGTGGATCCCATAAGTTGATGTTACTCTCGAAACCCGCACTTGCGAGGGTAGTTCCATCCGGACTGAACGCTAAATCAAACACCCGATGTGTCCGTCTGGTGAGTCTCATCTTGGTCTTCCATGTATCTATATCCCATAAGAGAATGATTTCACCACCGCCACAGGCGAGCATTTTTCCATCGGGACTAAATGCGATGCTGCACCAAGTACTATCTATCCGCCAATCTGCAACATCGTTCCTCCAAGCACTATCTAAAGTAAATACCTTCTTGTTCTTTCCTGTTTGTGCATCCCAGAGGCGGAGTGTATTATCGTCACTTGTGCTGGCGAGGGTTTTGCTGTCAGGACTAAATGCTAAGCAAAAAATTCCCTCCGTGTGTCCAGTGAGTGTTAGCCTCTGTTCACCTGTGTGCATATCCCATAATCTTATAAGATTGTCCTTATCGAACGCAATAGCGATTATCTTTCCGTCGGGACTGCGTCCGATAGTATGGTTACCCCACTCACTTATCGTGAGTATCATTTTGAGTTCGTCTGTATCAGCATCCCAAAGGCGCATGCCTTCATTGCCCCAAGTGAGCGCTTTTCCATCGGAGGTGAATCGTATGTTTGCTATTGCCCCGTTTGACATGGCATTCTTAAACTTATTGTACGTTTTGACGTGTTGTCCAGTGTGTGTATCCCATAAGCGGATGGTGCCAGCACCATACCCAATTATGATTGTCTGTCCATTGGACCCGAATGCAAAATCATCAATAAATCCCGTATATCCAGTAACTGCATGTTTTTGATCGCCTGTGCGGACATCCCAGAAACGGATGGTGCCATCACCACTTTCGCTACTCGCGAGGGTTTTGCCATCTGGGCTGAAGGCTAAACCCGGAATATCCCACGTGTGTCCAGTAAGGGTTCGCCTGTGTTTGCCTGTGTGGACATCCCAGATACGGACTGTTTCATCTATATATGATGAACTTGCGAGAGTTTTGCCGTCTGAACTGAACACTATGCTTTGAACATCTACCGAATGTCCAATGAGTTTTTGCTTGAGTTTACCCGTGTTTAAATCTGAGAGGTAGATGTTACCATCTCTACTGCCAATAGCAACTGTTTCACCATCCGGACTGAAGGCAACGCTAAAGACAACATCCGTCATACGCACAGTAAATGTTCTCTGAAGTTTACCGGCGATCACATCCAATATACAGATTTCGCCATCCCAAGTTACACTCACAATTGTTTTCCCATCGGGACTAAATGATAAATCACCGATATTTGCTGGAAGTCCTGTGAACGCATCCCTTTCTTCTCCAGTGATGGTATCCCAAAATCGGATAGTACCGCCACTTCCACTGGCAAGTGTTTGTCCGTCGGGACTGAATGTCAAGTTTGAGATCGATTCCGTGCCCCTTGTGAGCACTTTTTGCGCGCCTGTGCTTCTATGCCAAAGTAGAATGGTACCTGCGTCGTCTGCACTCGCAAGGAGGTGTCCATCAGGACTGAAGGCAAGGCACTTGACTGCACTCGTATGTGCCGTAAGAAGTCCGATCTCTTGATACGTTGTTGTGTCGTAGAGCCAAATACCGATACCCGTCGCAACAACGAGAATTGCCCCATCGGAAGAATACTGTATTTCGTTTATCTTACCTTTACCGAGGCGTGCTTTCGCATCTTCTGGTAGATTCCATTGCATGGATTCTTGTGCTGTATTATTTTTCATAGACTTAGTTCCTGTTGGTAGACCTTTGTTGCTGTTTCTACCGGGGATAGTATCGCTGCCAACTCGGTTTTGCACATCAGGTTTTGATATGATATTATGAATAACAGGCGCATCAACAATTTCAATTGTAGGTTCTGATTGTGCATCAAGGCTATAAGGCTGCTGAGAACGCGCGATGAATTGATTGCTCGCTCCCATCAACAAAATAACCAAAATAACAGATGAACCTAAAGCCGCTAACGGTAGAAACGGCTTATCTCCTGAAGGGGATGTCTGTTTGATGGCATCAATGTTCCCCATGATGTTTTCGATGAGATTTGGACTTAATGGGATGCTACCAAAGGTCTCTTGAATTATTTGTTCTTCGTTCTTTAATCGTTCTCGCCCACGGTGAAGTCGACTTCTAACCGTATTTGAGGACACACCTAAAAACTTGCTAATTTCCTTACAATTCATTTCTCCGAGATAGTAAAGTACCATCACGGTCCGTTCACTTTCCGGCAGTTTTTCCATGAGTTTTTGCACGATTTGACGACGATGCTCAACGGCTGTATCTTCACGTTGTTCGCGGATATAGTTCGAGTAATCCGTTTCTTCGAGTGTTTCCTCATCAGTCGCTTCCAGTGATTGTGTACGCAGTTGCCGCTTCCGTAACCATGATCTGCAAAGCCGATCTGTGATCACGTAAAGCCACCCGGCAAACTGATTCGGATTTTTCAACGAAGCGAGTTTTTTGTGTGCTTGCAGGAAGGTGTCTTGGGTGATTTCTTCAGCGATATGGAAATCTCCAACTTTCCGCCATGCCAAGGCGTGGACGCTTTTTTGGTATTTTTTAACTAAAATACTGAAAGCATGCTCGTCGCCTGACAATACGCTGTGAATTAGTTTAAAGTCATCTTTTTCCATCGGAAGCCTCCCATAATTAATAGGGCGGACACAACGCGCAATACATTGCGCGACTACGAATCGAGGTCCCCATAGCAATTAGCGTGTGGGGCACTACTTTTGAAAACACACGTCCTTTTAAGGTTCAGCTGTTTGTAGCCTGAAAACCTTTTATCGCCTGTTTGCGTAAGTCAACCAATTTAGGCTTACAATTGTTAGTGACGCAATTTTACAGTCGATATGTTGCAGAGTTGTCATAATTGAAAAAATTTGAATTTTTAATCAGAAATTTCCAACGCCTGATAAGGAAGATTTAGAACGTTTCTTACGCAACACCAAAAACATCTGATCCGTTTTATGAATTTAATGGTGAAAAAACAACAAAAATCAAATACCACAGAAAACCACAGAATTTTCAGGTCTCTCAAAATCGACTGAGAACCTAAGCTACCAAAGGGATGAGAAGCGATTTTGAAAATTTTATGGACGATTAAATCCGTCAAATTTCTGTGGTTTTCTGTGGTGAATTCGACACGTCATCGCGTCTTTTAAGGTGATAGAAGTCGAAGGTATTAGCAACTTTGAGAGGCACATAAGACGAAGTTGTGAATTATAGATATACCATAAGTTAACTTCCACAATGCATATAAATATGAAAGTTATTCAAGTAGATATGGTATTATTTCGCTATAGATCGCGGGAAGTTTAAGATGTGCCAAAGTGGTCAGATCCGGGCATTAGATGTTCTTGCGCGACTTCTGCATTAATTTCGACACCCAATCCGGATTGCTCCGGCACCACAAATGCGTTATCTTGCATGAGCGGTTCCTCAGAAATAGCGAGGTCCCACCGCCACTCGACCTGATCGGCGTGATATGGGAGTTCCATGACGATGAAATTCCGCACAGCGGCGCAAACGTGTGCTGTCGCTGTCATACCAATGGGGGATGTGATGTTGTGTGCTGCAAACGGCATATAATACAGATCCGCCAAATCCGCAATCTTCTTTGCCTCAAGTATCCCGCCTGTTCCAGAGACATCGACATGGAGCATATCACAGGCTTGTGTCTGAATCAGTTCTCTGAAACCGTCTCGACGAAATAGGAATTCACCTGTACAAATGGGGATAGACGTTGCAGAACTTACCTTCGCCATCGCTTCAACATTGTCGTTCGGTACAGGGTCCTCCAGAAACATTAAGTCGAACGGCTCCAAAAGTTCCGCAAGCTTCATTGCCGAATGAACGCTGAATAGACTATGACAATCAATACTGATGTCAATTTCATCACCAGCAGCCTCCCGTGCGGCGGCAACCAACGATGTCATTTTCTGCAATTCCGCTGTCCTTAATTCTCGATTGACTGCATCCTGTTTAAGTTCGTTTGCGGAGTTATCGATGTCAAATTTAATCGCTTGGTAGCCGTCTGCAACGCCCTCTCTGGCTCGTTGTGCCCAACCCTCCGGCGTGTTCCCTTTTCCATGTCCAACATCAGCATAGAGTCGAATGCGATCTCGATATTTTCCACCTAACAACTGATAAACCGGCACCCCAAGGCTTTTCCCGAGCAGATCCCACAGCGCAGTTTCTATTCCACCGATAGCCGATAAACCCATCGCATATCGATTACTTGCTGCTCCAATCATCCGGTTGTAAAGAGGTTCTATATTTCTTGGGTCTGCGCCAACGAGTATCCGCTTGAATTGCAAGATAATCTCGGCGATTCCCGCCCCAGGATGTGCCTCGCCTATCCCTGTCAATCCCTCGTCGGTTTCAATCTGGACGTAGTTCCACTGTTTGTAACCTTTTAACGTCATCGCTTTCACGTCGATGATTTTCATGTCTGTTCCCCTTCGTGTATGAAATCGGTTAAAAAATCAATTGGTATTGCGTCCGCTGCGCATTCATGATAACATATCCTTTGAGATTCTACAATAGCGATGGAAGGAGTTGGCTGATGACAGATCAAGAAATCAAGACCTCTTATGAACGTGATGGTTACGTGGTGCTCAGAAACATTATTGACAACCGAGATTTAGATCCAATCCGCGACTTTATTAAGGCAAAGGTTGATGCCTATAGCGATGAATTGTATACGGAAGGCAAGCTGTCGTCGCGTTATGAAGACGAGTCCTTTGAACGACGCTATGCTGCTATCTGTGAGGAGTTAGACATACTACCTCGCAACTGGGCTTTTGGTATGTTTGGACGTGAGTTTTATGATCTCTACAACCTACCGGGTGTTCTCGATGTGCTCCGCCTGCTCTTGGGTGCTGAAGTCTCGAATATCGGTACACCAGCGTTACGAACGAAACTCCCTGGAAGCGTGATTACATCGTTCCCGTGGCACCAAGACAGCCAGTATTTGGACCAGTCGACTATCGGGAAAAAGGAGAAGCACACTGGAGGGCTCCACATGGTTACGGTGTGGGTGCCGCTGGTCGAAGCGACAGTTGAGAATGGATGTTGCTGGGTTATTCCGGGCAGTCACCGCTGGGGTCTATTGGACGGGGCACGCGGCGCGGATTCAAATGTCCGGATGGAGGCAGATGTCGAAGCGCGTGGCACGCCGGTGCCTATTCCGCTTAAACCGGGTGGTGCCTTGTTCATGTCGAATCTCTGCGTCCATACCAGTAAAGTGAACACGACACGGAAATCCCGTTGGAGTATCGACTTCCGCTATTTTCCTACACCGGACCGCGCTGACTTGACTGCTGAACAGCGTGAAGCTGCTGAATTCGTAAAAAGCAAAGCACTAGCAGGCGGCAGGGTGCCGCTCGTCGTACTGACTGAAGGCGACAAACCGACTTGGAAGGAATGGGAGAGGCAAGTCTCGGCACAGCAGGCGCATAGGTTGGGTTAAACTCACACACATTTAGTGCGTGGTTTGTTAACTAACGGAACACTGAGAGAAGGATGTCATCCGTATCCGCTTCGTGTTGGTCAGCGAGTTGTTCAATAGACATTTCAGGATCATCAACAGCGAAACCATCCTTGCTGAGTTGATCGACAAGTTCTTTTACCTCCATGCCAACGACTGGTGCAAGCAGAGTGATGGAAGTCTTCTCGATTTGGGTAACGATTAGTTCTTCGGGTTCTCCTTTACTCAGGATGGCCGAGGTCGTAACCAAGCTGATACCGATCAACCAAGCAATTGCTATGATAGCAACACTGCGTTGTGAGAAATACCTCTTGAATGACTGCCAATTGCTCAATACATGAAGGACAATGGCAATCGAAAACCCGATGCCAACGAGTTCATGCGCGAACTTGAACGGATCTTCCATAACAAAGAACATAAGTAGACCGGTAGTCGCAACAAAGATACCTGTGCCTATCGTAAGAGGGGTGGACCATTGTCGAGTGTTTAGGTTTTTCATAGGTTGTTCCAATTTGATTCATTAGAGCAGTCGCTTTTAGGTGAATGCCAATGACTTGTATTGGGTTGAATGGAAGTGTACGAAGAATCTGCTGTAAAGGGACAAATCGACGTGAAACCCAACACTTTCCTCATCGACAAAGAAACCTAAAGGAGAGTGTTACATAAAATACGACTGGATCCGATTTGTCCCCTTTTTCTCTTAGCAGAATTATACCCTAAATCTATCTATAAGACAAGGCTTTCACCTAAAAATAGGCATGTATGCCCATTCCTACGTACACGCCAGCAAGACCTTTAGATTCGGAGTCGGTTTTTTCCCTCCCGAATCCTTGACCGACTTCCACGTTCAAACCGAGTGGAATCCCGCCAAGTGAGAACACAAGTTCGCCGCCAAAAGCGAGTCCGCCTCCTAACGTCGTAGTAAGGAGTTCCCGTTCTTTGTTGTATCGCCAGCCCCCTTCTAAGGTGAAATAGAGTCGTGAGGCATGCCACCTACCGTGGTGTTCAAATATGGCGTATGAAACGCCGCCCCCGAACATGTGGTCGCTATTTTGGTCGTTGAGAATAAAACGTCCAACGGTTTGAAAATATACGGGTGCCAGTCCAGTGTAGCGGAGACTAATTCCGCCAAATTCAGAGGTGGCTCCCTGAAGTCCGATACCAAATTTCGTGTCACTCGTGAGGAATTTGTCTTCCGTTACATTGTTCACGTTGTTCTCGGTAAGATCGGTTTCTTGTGCTTGCGCTGAGAAACTGAAGGTTATCAATGCAAGCATGCAGATTAGACAGAACATTGTGTGTTTCACTGTTTTCTCCTTTTCGTTTATTGTTACAGCACATAGCGTGCGTTTACTACTTTGTTTATTGGGCGACCAAGAGTGTCACCCGATGCAGTTCGGTAATGGATGGATAATGTATGAGGAGATCTTGCTTTTTGTCTTTGTTGAGGTCTACCAGTCGAGCGTTTCGCTCGTCGTTAGGCATAGCGACTGCCACTTTTTGAGGTGTCCGCGCGAACAGTCCCGGTCCCGGAACGCCGAGAAAGACGTGCAGCTCTTCCCAGTTTTTTCCAACCAGCAGGTCCGAGCGTCCGTCACCGTTCACATCGCCAAGTAGGACCACTGGAAAAAAGACCCTATCTTTCTCAAAGATATCTAAGTCCGGTCTGATTTTACGTCTGGTCGTGGGCTTATTGGGATAAGTACCATCTTCCATACGATAGCACTCGAGATCTATTGCAATCGATTTACCAAGCATTGCCCGGCTCATCCCAGTAAGTCCAGTCTTTACGTCTTTGAACAGAATGTCAGCCTTACCATTTCCATTGAGGTCCTGGAACCACTGTGACGAATAGCCCCAAGGCTGCAAACCCCCAGCGGTACCGCGTGGTCGAATTGTCATGCTAACCTCCAGCGCGAACACGATCCCTTCCGGTGTTGGTGTGCCGAAATGCACCTCGTACAGGCTGCGTTGTTTCCCAAGGCTCCGTCCCTCTAACGAATGGATCACCATGTCGGCAACGTTATCGCCGTTCATATCTTGAAACGTGTGCAGCACTCTCCGTTTTGTGTTTTCCCTAAAGCCAAAGATGAGCGAGAACATATTCTCACCGCTGAATCCAAAGGCGATCGAGTAGGCACCGTCAGTGTCGAATGGAATGTCAACAGTGAAGGTCTCTGCCACCGTGGAAAACATCCCGCGAGCATCTTGGCGATAAACGTCAAAATGATCCGCGTTCCAGAACACGAGATCGCTGCGTCCATCTTGGTCGTAGTCCATCTGGTGGACACGACTCAGATACCAAAGGACAGTTAAGGGCGTTATCCCTACCTCGCGGTAACTACCCGTATCGTCCATAGCAATCTCGTCGAGGAAGGGATCGGGCGGTCCAAGTTTTATCGGGGCCGGAAATGAACCGTCGCGCGATTGCGTGGCTATCCAGAAACCGTCAATGTCCGGCACTATCAAATCGTCAAGGCTGTCGCGGTTTATATCTCGAGTGATATCGACGTGGGGGATTCCACCTTCACCCGTCGCGTTGTAGTTTGTTGTAACTTCGACCAGTGTCCGTTCAACTGCCGAGTCGGGGTCAAACCAATTCAGACGACCGTGCTCGTATGTAATCAACCGATCGCGCCCACCAATGTTAGCAATATCAACGAACAACACTTCAGGACGCAGCTTTGCGTCAAGCTTCAATACCCAAGTGCCGTCATTGAACGTGTGGATGCGCAAGTGCCGATCATCATTTTCGTCAATGTTCACCACAGCAACTTCAGCAAAATCATTACCGAGAATAAACCCTGTCAAAACAGTCTGGTGTTTCGCAGTGTCGGTTTCGACTTTGTGCTGTTCAAAAGTGAGTTCCGTGGGAGCAGACACCATTGTTGGAGCAACCTCTTGGTTAGATCGTCCCGAACAGCTCGACAGAAACACGCCAAAAACCAGTATGAAAAACAGACTTCGTTGATAACGCCTTATACACTCAACTGCGGAAAAAAAGCGTTTATGGAATGGGTTTCGCTTTTTCATTTTATTCTCCTTCTGGATTTCCTTATGTTAACATAGATAAATAAATGAACAGTGTTAACTTACAAGCGAAAAAATATACTTGACCTTCGCCAAGTCGTTTAAAAATTTATGCCTTTAAACCCTCAATTGTTGTGTTAATTACTGTGTCAATCAATTTGTCTTTTTCAGTCCAAGGAAAATCAGGGAAATCAATCAGGAGCAGTGTGACACCGTGAACCGCTGACCACATTACCTGACCGGTAGTTTCGACATCTACTTGACGGAATATCTGTTGCCGAATGCATTCAGAAACCATTGCCCGCAAGTAATCAAATACCTTTTCGCCAACCGATCCTTCTTGAAGACCCAATCCCTTCTGGAATTGCGGACGGATAACAAACGTGAGTTTGTAATCCTGCGGATATTCTAAGCCGAACTCGACATACGCTTTCCCACTTTTTCTCAGAGCCTCGACGGGGTCGTTTATATCTCTTTTTAGTTGTTCAAGCGTGTTCAATAAGTTCAGAAGTGTTTCCTTGCAAACAGAGTCTAAAAGATCCGCCTTATCTTTAAAATAAAGGTAGATCGTTGTCGGTGAGTATTCGATCTTGCTGGCAATCTTTCGCATGGAGACGTTCTCATAACCCTCATTGACAAACAACTCTCGCGCTGCAGAAAGAATTTGCTGCCGCAATTGCTTTTTTTCCCTTGCTTTCCGTTCTTTAATACCCATTGTTTTACCTTTGATTTACATAGTCATTTAACTTAACACTGTTAAGTATAACACATAAATTTCTTTTTGTCAAATAATTTTTGCATCTGTTATTAATTATTCAGAAAATATCAGGGATGCGGTCTATTTTGATATGTTTCATACTATCATTCCTTGAGTTCCTTAAGGTGAAATCCACTGCTTTTGGCAGCATTCAGGAAATCCGATCGATCAACTCTGATGGATGATGCAATACTGGATAGCCTGCGGCGCGTTGTTTTACAATATCCGCTCCAAGCAAATCTGTGTGCTGACGGAGAAACCACGCAGCGCAAAATGGCAACATCCCAACTTGTGCTGCACCTCGAAGTTCACCACTATTGCCATCGCCTACGAATATGCAGTCTGAAGGAGCAACGTCTAAATTCTCACATGCGTGTTGATAGATGTCAGGATCGGGCTTGACCATTCCGACCACATTGGAAAATACTGTTACCTGAAAAAAGCCTGACAAAGGACTATTTGCCCAATCCAAGACCGCAGTGCCCTCAGTATTACTGATGAGACCGAGCCTAACATCTGAAGTAGTGATTTCATTAAGCATATCAAGGATTTCGGGTTCTACACGACGCAGATGAGCGGCAAAAGCAGATTGGCGACGCTCGGCAAGTGTCTTAATAACACTTTCAGGCGATTTTCCTCCAAGCTTCCGAACTATATAATGCAAAATCGCCGTATAATCTGAGAAGCACCCCGTAAGTCGTGCTACTCGAAGATTCTGGTGTTCCTGCTGAAAGTCCTTCACAGGCAGCTTCAACGCCTGCGCGACTTCAGTAGTTGAAGGATGACCCCTGTCAAATTCTGAGACAAGTGTCTCAAACAGATCGAAGATGATTACCTTTACAGCCATCTCTAAATTCCTATTTTAATGCTTATTGATGCTGGTTATGTGAAATTCCACTCTGTAAAACTTATGATTAGTCCCATAAATCAAGCCCCAATAATTTTCGTCCCAAAGCTGTGAGTTCTGGTGCCTCATAATTTTTTGCTTCCCAACCCCTTGGGTCACCGGGATAGGGTCCGCGGCCTAATGCTCTGCGCTCTTGCCACAGTGTAATGCGTTCTTGCCGCCGTTCTTCATTCATAGGATTAGGCACACGATAATAATTCATGTATTGTGCTAACCGCGGTTTGTCCGAGGTGTTGCGCCCGTTGCCGTGCGGAAGTGCCACATGTCAAATAAGCAGTGAACCCGCTTTCGCTGGTACCTGTATGAATTTTTCCGTATATATTTCCGGCGTAAGTTCTGGTACCCACGGGTTTTCTTCATCAATCAGTGACTTATGCGCACCGGGCCAACAGACAAAAGACCCTTGATTGTCGGCTGTGTCTCTGAGAAACAAAACACCTTGTGTGCTAAACCTAACTGGTAGTTTTGAGGTGTCCGCATCCCAATGGTACATGCCCTTATGGTCCCACTCAGGGTGGTCCAGATGTTTCGGTGGTTTCATGTTGACTCTATCAATATGAACCCAAATTCGCTCGGTGCCATAGACCTCACTATAAATCTGGTGGATGGGTGGGTGTTGATATACGTTCCACATCGCTTGGTGAAAATACATCTCCACCATACCTGCACCGGGTTTGTGAGGTGCTCGATACCAGCCGTCTGGATCTGAAGGATCCATCTCCAAAAACGCGAAGATGGCATCGACGACTGGTTCACAGAGTTCAGTCGGAACGGCGTTTTCAATGACCATATAGCCGTATTCATCGAAATGATCACGGTGTGCTTGTGTTAATATTGGCATTTGAGTTTCCTGTGGTATCGGTGTTTGTTCGGTTTAAGCAGACGTATTATTGTAAGGTTGCACGTGCTGCTTGGTACAAGCGAAATAAACTCTCGTGTGTTTCTTGGGCAAGTATCTGTGGATGCCATACTAATTCAGCCACCGAGTCGCTAATAACAAATCCCGATGCCATTTCCACACCGCGCATCGAACTGATGGCAAATAAAGCGGCGGCTTCCATTTCAACGGTGATAACTCCCTCATGTTGATAATGTTGAATTTCTCCAACTGTTTCTCGGAAGAACGCATCGGTTGTCCATGTTGGTCCCTCAGTGTAGCATATGCCATCATGTTCAAGGGTCTGCTTGAGGGCAGCAGTCAGATTCTCAGATGGCAATGCAGGTGCCGAAGGGTCTTCTAAGTAGTGGTATGAAACGCCTTCATCACGAATAGCACTGGTACAGACAACAACATCGCCAATATGAGAGGTTTTTTGTAATCCACCCGCAATCCCTACATTGATAAATCGCTTAACACCAAGTTCTATCAGAATTTCGAGAAGCATTGAGACACCGGGCGCACCGATGCCGTTATTGCCGCTAACTGCCACGCGATTATCGGTTTGGGTCAGTAGGTAGAATCCGCCACCTACTCCATGAATTTGATTGACCTTTTCAACGGTGGTAATACGCTCAAGCAGATTCCCTTCATAACAGAAAATGACACTATCGGGAATCGGAAAATCGGGGATGACACCTTGTTGGCGGAAGTAGGCAACATGCTGCTGCGGTGTGACTATAGGACGTGATTTATGTTTACCCAAAAAATTCGGTATCGGCATAGTTACTTTAAACGTTGAGGATTTGTCTGAATCTTAACGTTGCTAAACGCACGGAAAACCTTCTGAACCGCGCACCATTGCAATCGATTATTAAAATAGTAGCACATTCGGAAAAGGAAAGTCAAATCAAGAGGCAAATGTTTGTAGTGGATAGATCTGTCAACTGTCAATGGTATGATGGTGTTTGAAATCACCCAATCTCTGTACGTAGAAAAGAGAGAAACGCGCCAACGAACAACACCAAAAAGAACAAGATTAATAGCAGTAGATCAACGATTGCGGCATTAAAATCCACACTAAAACGGTGTTGATCCTCAAATTTCGGGACAGCATCAAAGTTCACAGGTTTTTGGGATGTCCCTTCTGGGATACCGACCGCATGTGGACTTGCAGGATCCGCGCGATCGGTATCAATGAGGAATTGCCGAAACTGTTTTGCATATTGGCGCGTTTGAGAGATGAAGTCTAAATGGCGAGGCAAACCGGTGCCCGCAAGCCCTTCAAAAGCGTACTGGACAATAGCTGCTGGCGAAATACGGGTAAGTGACCGAGCGGTTTGAATCTGACGAAGTTCCTCAGAAAGATAGTCCGCATGCAAGCGATCGCGTAATTCTGCATCTTTATTAACATATTCCGCTCCTAACGATGTCGCGATTGTCGCCGGCGTTTCTCGTTTGGGAGGTTCCTTGATCCGAGTAAAGTAGCGTATCTGTAAATCTTCGCGGGAATCCCGTGCCTGCGCCATAAATTCTCTGGCGGAAGGACGGGTGTGCAAGCGGTTACCAAGGGAGCCGAGAGCGTTTGGCAGTAGCACCACCCAGACCGTCCAAATCAATAATAGAATCGCCAAGCTCGTTGAGGACTCTCTGACGCGACTGGAAACAAGGATTCCCAAGAAAATAAAAATCGAGGTATAAATCAAGGCGACACAGATGATCAAACCCAACCGGACCCAATGGCTACCGTTGAACGGAACGGTTTCCGAAAGGTATATGATGGAAATACTGACAATCGCTCCAATCAAAAAAGGCATTGTAATCGTAAAAAAAGCGCCGAGAAATTTACCACAAATCACGGCACTCCGTGAAATACTATTTGATAGCATTAACCGCAGTGTCCCACGTTCTTGTTCACCGGAGATTGAATCGAACGTAAATAGAATGCCCATAAAACTTAATAGAACAGCCGTCACGAATCCCCAATCAATTTTTATATAGTTCGGCATGATACTTTTCTCGCTTGGCACTTGCTCTGCAATGAAGAGTATATCAACATTGGGGGGATAGGCTAACGCCCATATTTCTGTGAATTCGTAGGAAGTATCCCCGTTCCACCAGCGACGTATCCGTCCGTCAGTGTTGCCACGTACTTCGTCAAGTAGAAGTCTTTCGCCGCCATCTGCACAAAAAGCCAGAGGACTCGGTTTTTTGTACAGGTGTCCAGGTCCCCTGAGAGCTAGTTCATACAGAGTCTCACACCGAGATTGCAGTCGGTTTTGTGAGGCAATAGTCCGCCCTCGATAGATGCCCACTCGCTGCTTGTATTCTCCAAGATACACAACGGCATTGACAATCATCAGTATTAGGATTAATAGTGTTGTGAGTGCAAAACGGAGACTACTTAGATGATCGTATAGTTCCCGTATGACGATGTGGAAAATCATATTGTGTCCTCGGTAAAAGGCGGTGTTTGAAGCGTTGGGTTTCACGCACACCTTTTCGAGGTTTGGTACCTCTTTTCAGTTCCGTTCAACCCAGCCTACAACTGACATTTAAATCTCCTGCCTGACGAAAATAGCGAAGGTCGCCAAGAACAACGCGACATTGAGTAGAATTAACAACTGCAGATCGGGGAGTGCCCGTGAAGCGTTTACCCAGAGACTGGCACGTTGATAGGTAAATCCCGGCAGATCATCTAAGTTGATGGCACCTTTATCACTCGCAAACCACTGTCGACTTGAAAAAGCATCTTCATCGTAAAAGTAATTAATCAGCGTACGTCGGTAGTGGCGCGCCGCCTCAAAGAAGTCTACAACACCATCAAGGTCTGTTCCTAACCATGCCTGTGTTGCGAGATTATACATCGCTGCTGGAGAGAGCCGAAGTAGATGCTGCGCAATTCTGGTTCTCCGAAACCGGATTTGATCTAATGCAGGCAGACGTATCAATCCCATTTTCTCTGCGGCATCAATGTGTAAAGGTGCTAAGAATTGATGGTAGCGGATGACATGCGGAACGTATTTTTCAGATTCCGGGCTGATGAATTGCCAATCATATGCCCTGAAATTTATACGCATCAGTGTTCTTTGGTTACTGAGCCCCACATTTAATCCACCGCGAGAGCCTTCTACGTTAAAGTGGTCGCTTTCGCCTGCAATCGCATCGTTCTGAAGATATTCCATCGCCTCTTTATTCGCTTCCTCTCGTATTTGCCGCATCGCATCGTAACTCGAAGATATCAGACTCCTTTGAGGCTTTATCAGCTGATCAACCACTGACACGCTAACGGAAGGATAAACCAATACTAATACCACCCAGACAAATAGAGAGAGCATGAGTGCCGTTGCGGTGCGGTGCACCGAAGCAGAAATAAAAAATCCTATCAGATAGATAGCAGAAAGATAGATAATTGAAGTTAGCAGGATGCCCGCAATTCGTAGGAAATCCGCCTCACTAAAGACGATTGAACCCGTTGATACGATCCAAATCAAAGCGATGATAAAACTGATGATGAGTGGCAGGATTAGACATGTCATTGCACCAACGTACTTCGCGCCCAAAACGCTACCCCGTCTTACTGGGTTGCTCATTGTCACCCGCATTGTACCGCTTTCCCGTTCGCCTGCAATCGCATCGTAGGCAAACAGCAGTGCCAGTAATGAAAGCACGAACTGGAAAACAAAGACAAGGTCGATTCGGTAGAAATGATCGATGAAAAGATTGCCAGAACTGTGGGAATGTGCATCCCAGAGGACAGGGACATGTGTATAATAAATCCGCAGCGTATTACCGAGCCGACTGTCCATGCCGGCGTTAAAAATGCTCAGCGGGTTCGGCGGTCTATCGATCTTTGGCATTAAAAAGGAATAGGTGCGGGTCGATAAAAGCTCATCACGGTGCGCGTCTCTGGCGGCATTGTAGCTCGCTAACCGTTGTTCATAATCATTAATTCTGATGAACATGGTTGTGGCAACTAGCAGCAAGCAGGTAATCACCGTAATCGCAAAACGAAATGTTATCAGATGCGCGAGAATCTCACGCTTCAGTAGCACTAAAAACATTATTTTCTCTCAGGCAATAGAGGCAGTCGATTTAGTTGTGGTTGCCTGAAGTTCCGCCCGCAGGTCAGCAATTTTTGAAAGTTCATTCTGGCAAGCGTGGATCTCCTCATTGATGGATTGAATTTTCTCATCCACCTCAGCAAGACCACGATCCCTTGTTTCCACAACCTCTTTGCGATGACGCTGTAGCTTCTCCAGATCTGTTTCAACAGATTGAATTCTCTTATCCACTTCAAAAAGGTGGCTGTCCCTTGTTTCCACAACTTCTTTGCGAAAACTCTGTGCCCTCGCCAGATGTGTTTCAAGAGCGCGCTGCCTGTCTTCCAGAGAGGACTGCCTTGTTTTGAGTTTGGCTTGATCTTTCACTTCCTCTGTCATAGTAGTTTCTCCTTAATTAATCCTGAGAATGATATTCTTCAGGATTCAGATAGACGGTAACCATACCGACGAAGTTCAGAAAATAGAAAACGGCATCGTTTTTAGGTTCGATGAAATCGTCTTCCGTCCGCTTCACCAACGCTCCGTCTATTAACAGTGCCACGGTTTCCTCCATCTCACTTTCGGAAATGCCACAGCCGTTTGCCAAATCCGCAACCGATCTCTTGCCCTCCACTAACTGTCTTAAAACAGCGACGACAGTCGGATTCGTGAAGAATTTCGCAAGCTTCACGATCTCAGCATCTGGTGCGTTAGATAGGAACTTATCAGTACTGGTCGTCCAGACTGAACCTCGGCTTGACCGCTGCCCAGAAGCCGCATGATATGCCCCCGCGTAGCACCACGTGATCGGATCTTTCGCATTATGAGGGAGCTGGAGTAATGCATTAAGTGCTTCTCTTTTATCTGAATCATTAGAAGCACCCGAGTTCGCTGCGATGCCCTTAATTTGCTCTTGTAAATCCGTAATCTGACGTTGCATCTCTTCCAACCTTGTGTCAACCTCGGATCGGTTTCTCACTTCGTCTGCCATGTTAATTTCCCCTTTCAATGGGTGTTGGGAACGGTGTTCGCCTTCAGTTGTGGTTGTGATGTTTAATACATCTTGAATCATAAAATCGTACTTCTTTAGCCGCTGTCGCGCCCGGTGGAGCCGACTCTTAATCGTATTTTCGGATACACCTAAATACGTTCCTATCTCTGAAGATGTCATCTCTTCAAAGTAGTGAAGCGTGATAATTTCTCGATCACCTTCTTTCAACTTGGTAAGGAGCCTTTTGACCAAGTCGCGTTGCGCTGCAGCAGTTGTTTTTGCGTGCTCCGTCGCGATATACTGAGAATACGCATCCTTTTCTACTGCTGAGATATGGAGCTCTTGTAGCGACTCGGTTTGTAACCGGTTTCTTCGGTACCACGCGATACACAGATGATTCACAATCGCATACAGCCATCCTGAAAACTTTGCTGGATCGTTTAGCGTTGCGAGTTTCTGATGGACTCGCAGGAACGTCTCTTGTGTAATATCCTCGGCGGTCTGAAAATCGCCTACTTTCCGAAATGCGAGTGCGTGAACCTGCCGTTGATACTTTTCAATCAAGGTCGCGAAGGCGTTTTCATCACCCGTGAGGATGCGCTGGATCAACGCAACATCGTCATTTCTCATCGGACATCTCCAGAAAGGCTACTTTCACTAAGCAGATTACACGTTTCTCGAATAGATGTACAACATGCTATCCGTTCACTTCACTATATAATGACGCGAACTGAGAAAAAAGGGTGCATAATTTTGAAAAATGGGTTTGAAAGGGAATATTTGTCGGAAGGTTTGCCTGAAATATGGCGTTGCAGTGGCGAAGGTTAGAAAAAACCGGGTGCCAGTTCTTCCAAACCCCGCCAACGAAAACTGAGTTTAATTATCAGGTTTGATGTGTCCGAGATGGACGATTGTCATACTCACGAAGTTCAGGAAAAAAGAGACAACATCATTTTTGGGTTCAATGAGATCATTTTCCGTGCGCTCCACTAATGTCGCGTCCATTAACGTCTCCACGGCTTTCTCTATCTCACTTTCTTGGGCATCACACGCTTTTGCCAAATCCGAGACCGATCTCTTTCCTTCCACTAACTGTCTCAAAACAGCGATTATAGTGGGATTCGTAAAGAGACTCGCAAGATTCACGATTTCAGCATCCGGTGCCTTAGATAGAAAGTTATCAATGTTATCCCACCAAAATGCGACGCGTCCGGTCCCGTTTCCCGGAGACGGACGATACCCACCCACATAGCCCCATGAGATCGGTCTTTCAGCATCGTAGGGAACACGGCGTAATGTCTCAACAGCTTCATTCCTTCGTGACGCAAGAAAAGCGTCCGAGTCAGCAGCGATATCCTTAATTTGCTGTTGCAGATCAGCAATCTGGCGTTGCGTTTTTTCCTCATTTGCTTCAACTTCGGTGTTATCTCTCACTTCTGCTGTCATGTTAATTGCTCCTTTCAACTCGTTTTGGGAACGGTGTCCCTCCTCAATTGTAATATCTAACGCCTCTTGAATCATGAATTCGTACTGTTTGAGTCGTTGCCGCGCACGGTGGAGGCGGCTCTTAACCGTATTTTCAGATACACCTAAAAATGTCCCTATTTCTGAAGAGGTCATCTCTTCAAAATAGTGGAGGGTGATGACCTCTCGGTCGCTCTCCTTCAACTTCGCAAGCAGTTTTTGGACGAGGTCGCGCTGTGCCTCAGCAGTCGTCTCGGCGTGTTCTGCAGCGACATATCGGGAATACGCCTCCTTCTCTATCTCTGAGATGTCGGTTTCTTCCAGTGACCCGATTTGTAGCCTGTTTTTGCGGAGCCATGCGATACAGCGTCGATTCACAATCACATGAAGCCACTTTGGAAAAAGTTTCGGGTCTTCCAAAGTTTCCAACCGCTGATAGACTTGCAGGAAGGTCTCTTGTACAATATCTTCAGCGGTCTGGTAGTCGTTGATTTGTCTCAATGCCTGCGCGTGAACCTGCTTTCGGTATTTTCTAATCAAACTCGCAAAAGCAGCTTCATCGCCTGCAAGGATACGTTGGATTAATGCAACATCTTCGTTTTTCACCAAAAAACTCCAGAAAGCGTATTTTTGTTCACTTGTATATAAAGACGCGAGTTATGGGAAAAGAGGTGCATAATTTAGGAAGAAAGTAGATTTGAGAAAAAACATAGCGCGCGGTTTGCCCAAAATGGGAAGTTGCAATTGGCAAGACCAGGAAGCCTTGCCAGTAAAACATAATCGTGGTCACGAGCCGAGCTCGCTTCTATAGGAAGGTGTCCGGTTTCGAGATTTGTGGGATAAAATCTCGGTTCACTTGACGACCCTTCCGTCAATGTACTGTTCCGAAATGTTGTGTCCGCAAAGGTTTAGTACCGTCGGAAAGACATCAACAGAACGGATGCACTGCTCAGTGATCGGATAATTCGTCGCAAGCGGGATATGCAAATGCTCTGCAATTAAAGCACCGTGGGTCGCGTGATGTTCTGGGATTTCATAACGAGCGCGTAGGTCATAACCGCTCTCGGCACTTAGGACAAGATCACCGGTTCGTTCGCTTTTGAAAATCTGCCACAATTGAACGATTCCATCTGGATATGGGCTGTCGTAGGTCTCACGGAGTGCATCGCGTGAGGACAGATTTTTGTAGTGAACGCCGTATCCGAGCGGATCCGTTCCAGTAAACTGATAAGAGAAGCGCAGCGCGTCTGCACATTTAAAAGCCGTTGTTGCCCTTTGTGGATTTTCGTCATCTGTGTCCTGTGCGTGACAAGAGATTTTCCCCTGTCCGCCTCGGCTTTGGACAATGATATCCCCTGTTTCGCTCTGTCCCGCAACGAGTCCCAATCCCTTCAGTTCAATCAGTGAGCCAACGACCCCCATTTGACAGAGCTGCTCGAAAGGCGCGCGTTCTCCCCACCCTTTTCCTTTCCCGCTATTTTTAAAATAAAGATGCGTCATTCCGTTTCCTGAAACCATGCTGGCGGATACGGTGCCTTGTCTCCAAACCTTTGGATAGTGCAAACACCGCCAACCGCCATCGTCCAAATGCTGAGGGACATCAATGTGTGTATGTGTGTTGGTCATTCCGTGGTCGCTGGTAATCAGGATGAGTGTCTCTTCAAGGGTGTTAGCTTTTTGCAAAGTATGGACGAGATTCCCAATTGCGGTGTCTATCTCTCGATAAGTCTGGAATACCTGTGGAGATTGTATGTCCGAGAGGTGTGAAAAGGTATCAATCGCGGGGAAGAGACACATTACAAACTTATCACCCGCTTCAATCGCTTTGTGGAACTGACGAATTGCAATCCGATTGACGAACCGCCATCGATGCGAAAAATGGGCATAAGTATAGACAAAGGGTTTGATCCAGCGCGTCAGATTTTTAGCAGGCGGACACCCACGGGCGAGTAGATTGTAGATATTGCTTACCGGTGAAAAAAAGTTAAACAGGGTGGGGAAACCTGAGGGTAAATCGGCTTCAAAGCGCAACCCATCAAGCCCCATGTAGCTGCAGACACCGGGACGTTTGAAGCGATGTGGCGTATGAAATTTTGATTTGGATAGCCACCGGATACCGGGAATATTTGCTGTCCCCGGATACAACCCCATGAAAAATGGAATAAAGGCGGGGCCCGTTGTTGACGGGAAGACGGAAACGGCTTTATTCAAACTGCCGGGATCTACGACGTATTTTTTAATATTCGGTAGGTCACCGTTTTCGAGCAATCCTTTAAAAATTGCGTAGGGTGCTCCATCAATTATAATAAAAACAAAACGTTTGAAGTCCGGTTCCGTTGATGCCATCACTCCTCCGTAAGTATGTAGATGCGGTTTGCTACCACACTGAAACATCCATCGTCAAATAGGTGCGGAATACATTCTACGAATTTTTTCGTTGGGTGTAGGCTTTCCATAATGTCTGTGGATTCTCAACGGAAAGACCAACATTGCCACACTCACCACAAACAGTTGCTCTCAACGCTACCCTATGAGCCTGCTTGAAAATCAGGGCATCAGGGTTAGCCTGTACTTCAACTTCTAAGTCTTGTCCTACGCCTGCATCGTAGCGATCCCGAATCCGTAAGTTGGACATAATCTTCTCAGAGCCGCACCTACTGCATTTCATTGTAGCCATCTGAATAGGGACTCCCATCTCAGTATATTTTACAATTTTCAGAATTATTCCCCAACACTGCTAAAATGGTCAGTAGATGCGGTTGTGAACCGCACCTACCAGGTCTGGAATTAGCGTTTGAGTTCTGCCCAGCGCGTTGCCAACTTGCCTTGTGGTTCAACGGGCAGGAACGTTTCAACGCTGTCCATTATCAGACTGATTTCATCTTCATCTAACGCACGGGAGAAGACTGCGTAATCGTCCATTAGACCGGCGAACGTCTCGCCCCCGGAACCACCGATTCGGTAAGTGGCGTTTGCACCATCGGTTTCTTTGAAATCGGTCTCGGCGACCATCTCTCCATCGGCATAAATTTTGAATTTATCGCCATCGCCTGTAACGGCTACGTGCATCCACTTATCCGCTTCAACGATTCCGCCATCAGTTTGACACAGGACTGTCCATCCGCCGACCCGTCCGCGCCATGAGATGAGTCCTTGGTCTTTGTTAATGAATAAGGTGTTGTGTCCAGAAGCTCCAGGTAAGCTCCGCCAGATATGTTCCCATGTGGTTCCCTCGAAGTTGGGGTTTATCCATGCGGAAATTGTGAACGGGTCTTCTTTGAAGAAATCTCCGTGGAGAGAGTCGGAGGCTTGTAGTTCGACATAAGCGGCTGCGTCAAGTTCGATTGCATCTCCGAATTTGCCTTTAACCCACTTGGATCCGCCTGTAATTTCGCCGTGGTTATCGTTTCCAGATGCATCCTCTTCACTCCCGTCAAAGGGGAAGTACGCCACTAAATCTGGATCTTCACCGGCAATCCCTGAAATGCTCCCCATCAGCAGAAGGGTGATTGTTAAAGTTAACATAAAAACTTTCATCGGAATAGCTCCTTTTAAGTGGTTCGTTATTGAGACTGGAGGGTTTTGTTCAAGTTGGTTACATATTAGCACATCGGAGAAAGAAAATCAACTTTTTGGGATTGCGTCTATAGTTCTGGATTTCCAGTTCCTTACATCTTGCTCTTTCCGATTTTGTGTGGTATACTTTTGATAGTCCAATTCGACGGTCTGTGAAGCCTATTACTTGGATAAGGAGATTAGATGAACCAAAGACTCATTGAACGCTGGCAGGCAGAATTTGAAAAGGAGACCGCTCTCGACCTGGCGTTGCGTGAGGGCAACGAAGAAATTGTCAATACACTCAAGCGATAGTTCTGGTTATTTAAGTAAACTTTGGACGATTTTAAGCAATACACATTTCGCCCCGCTGGGGCTTGGACCTTGGGAGGTATGGCGTTTCTATACACATTTCGCCCCTACGGGGCTGCACATGACTGCATCTACGTTTATTTTTTTTTGAGTTGCGTTTGTGGTTATAATGCGCAGAAAATACGTAAAATGCGGTGGAAACAGCACCTGATCTGGATAAAAACTGTCCAAACTATAGTATTTATAGTAAAGTTTAGAATTAATAGGACACATTTTGAGAGACGGGCGAGGGGACCTTGAAGAAACACCCAAGCAAAACCCCCTACGAAATGTTTTTTGTTAGAGGAAAAGTGTCTACTTAATTGTAGGTTTCACTATAAGCGACACCCTCTGGCTACTAATGAAAGGGGACTATCATGAAACTGCAACTTGCTACTATCTATGTCTTGCTACTTTTGCTTCTGTCATCTTCCGATGCGACCGTTCCTTCCCGATACGCGAAGCAATCCGTTGAATGGTTCCAGAGCGAGGAAGGTCGCCGTATTGCCGACAACGTCCTCACGTGGCAGACACCGCACGGCAGTTGGCCCAAGAATAGAGACACGGCATCTGAGCCGTTTGAGGGTAAAAGTGAGGACCTGCATGGAACGTTTGACAACAGTGCGACTATTAACGAACTACGGTTTCTTGCGCGTGCATTTCGTGCAACAAACGAGCCTCGCTACCAACAAGCATTTCTCAAAGGTCTTTCTCACATCCTTGAAGCGCAATACCCGAATGGCGGGTGGCCACAGTTTTATCCACTAAGTAAAGGCTACCATCGTCACATCACGTTCAATGACAACGCTATGGTGCGAATTCTCGAACTCCTCCGAGATGTCTCTGAATCTTCCGACTATGGGTTTTTGGAAACGGAGTACCGCACGAAGGCTGAAGCTGCTGTAACCAAGGGTATTGACTGCATTCTACGCACGCAAATCAAGCAGAATGGTGAGCTCACGGCTTGGTGCGCGCAGCATGACGAAAAAACACTTGCGCCAGCGTGGGCACGTTCTTATGAGCCTCCGTCGCTCTCAGGTGCTGAAAGTGTAGGTGTCGTGCGATTCCTGATGTCTGTCGAAGAACCCACGCCAGAGATCATCGCTGCTGTTGAAGGATCCGTTGAGTGGTTCAGGAGCGTCGCTATCCACGGCATCCGTTTAGAGCGGTTCACTGACGCAGAGGGGCAGGACGATAAGCGGGTCGTGGCGGATCCCGACGCGGGACCGATCTGGGCGCGTTTCTACGAGCTCGGCAGCAATCGTCCAATCTTTCTCGACCGCGACTCGGTGGTCCGCTACTCGTTCTCCGAGATTGGGCAGGAACGCCGCACCGGCTACGCCTACTACGGTGGCTGGGCCGCTAAGCTCCTTGCAGATGCGTACCCGCAGTGGAGAGAAAAGCACAAGTCTCGAAAGAAATGACCAAAGGTTTTCTTGTGATCTTAGTGGAGGATTTTGGTATAGAGTAGGTGGAGTTTCTCGGCGATGCTCTGCCAATCGTAATCCTGCTCTACGCGGGCGCGACCGTTTTCGCCAATTCTACGGCGAAGGGATGGGTCTTTGAGCAATCGGGTGACCGCTTCGGCAAAGACCGTCGGTTCGTCAGCGATGAAGATTTCCTCGCCATCTTTGAGATCCAATCCCTCCGCACCGACCGAGGTAGAGGCAATCGCTTTGCCCATCGCTAACGCTTCAAGGATTTTCAGGCGGGTGCCGCTCCCAATGCGCAACGGCACAACAAAAACCGTCGCCTCGGCGAAGTAAGGTTTAATCTCCGGTACACGTCCGGTGACAACAATCCCTTCTCTCTCCGCTAACTTTTGGACACGTGCCGATGGATTTCCACCAACAATCGAAAATTTGACCTCGGGGACCTCGGCGTGAATCTGGGGTAACACCTCATCGGCAAAAAAAGCGACAGCGTCTTCGTTGGGATACCAGTCCATGCTCCCGATATATATGAGGTGTGCGAGAGCCTCAGCGGAAAAGTTGGGCTGGTAATGTGCGACATCGACACCGTTCGGAATTATCTCAATAACGTCTTCCGCACAGTGTCGTTGGAAAACGGCGGCATCGATGTCGGAGGTGCACGTTACGGCATCGAATTTCGGACTTAGCACCTGTTCATAGCGTTGGAATGCGAGTTGCTGCGTCCAGTATGCGAATTTATAGAACGGGTTGATGGTTTCACTGCAGAGTCGCCGCCAGATCGCGGAATCGACGTTCTGTTGTGAAAGCACGCTGGGCAGATCTGTCTCTGTCCGAAACTGTGCTGTGTGGAACATCTCATAATGGACGAGATCGAAAGTATCGGTTGCGATTAACTCTTTGAACTTCTGACGATAAACAGGGAGGTCGTAGCGCGCCACAGTGATGGGTTGTCGTTTGAAGAAGGCGTTGACGAGTGTGCCGAGTGATAGACGTGGAAGTGTCGGTGCGTTTGGGACGAGGTGGACCTGAATACCTAATTGCTGGAGTTGGGAAACACCGTCTGCATCTGTTGGTTGTGTCTCTAAGGCGAGGAGTGTTACGTCGCTTTTCTGTGCGATCTGTTTGAGGAGGTTGAACACCCGGATGCGTCCGCCATCGGTGAGCGGGAATGGCACGGTAGGGGAAAGAAAAAGAATCTTCATATTTTTAATTAACGCCAAGCGTGCAATCAGACTCCTTTAGTAAATACGGGTGTCATATCGGTCCCGCACTGCGCCGTTGTTGCAGTGCTATATGCTTTAGCTTAGTTTTATTTTATGCCGAGCGTGCAATCGGTTGGGTTGAACGGAAATGAGAAATTCGGTGTAGAAAAAGTGTTGGGTTTCACTCGCTATCTTCACACTGTCAACTGTCCAAAGCGATTAGTGTTTTTTGACAGACAATCGTTCTGGGGCAATCCGTTCAACCCAACCTACAAAGACTAATTTTTTGTGTCAGTTTTCGGTAACTGCTGCTTCGTCAATGGCGATTTCCTGTTTGGTGGAGTCAATACGAACCTTTATGCCTATCGGGATGACGAACATCGGATCTGTGTGTCCGAAGTCCATATTGGTGACAATTGGCATGTCGTTTAACCCGTGTTCTTCGCGGACAGTTTTACAGAGGGCATCGTCGTATTCGTGGAAAGTGTCGGGATCAACGCCTCCGCCGGGTCGTCCGAGTAGAATACCGTTAAGTCCTTCAAGGATGCCCATCGCTGCGATGCATCTCACAAACCTTGCCAGAAACGAAGGCGGTGCTGCCTCTTCAGAGGTCTCCAGAAAGAGAACGGCACCTTGGAGATCGTTAGCAGAAGGGAAGTAGTCGGTGCCGCGAAGCCAGTCCAAGACCTCAACACAGCCCCCGAAAAGCTGCCCCTCAACGACACCTTCGTCCTGATGGAACTTCCAACCCGTGCAGGGGTTCAGTTTTCGGCGAATGGATTGATTTTCAGGATCCTCCCACGGCAGATATTCAACTGTCCAGCCCGTTCGGTTCGGTTCAATAACACCAATGGGTTCAGTAGAAAAGAGGGTACGTCGAACGGCATCCACCATATACGGAAACATCCCGCGGTTTTCGGCAAATCCTGCCATAAACGAGGGACCGTAGAATGACACAATGCCTGCTTTAAAGCAGACCGCGTGCGAAATAGTCGTATCCGAATATCCCATAAAGACCTTGGGGTTCTTCCGAATCAGGTCCAGGTCGAGGTAGGGCAGCGTGCGGATGGAATCTTCACCGCCGATCGTTGAGATGATACCGTCGATTGCTGGATCAGTAAAAGCCTCCATTAAATCGTCAGCACGCGCCTTGGGATTTCTGGCAAGCCAGTCTGCGTCGCGTAAGGCGTGTTCCGTTTCAACAACTTGTACGCCGAATTCTTCTTCAAATTGCTGTTTACCAATCTGGTAGCGGTACGGAACAGTGCCGGGACCGCCCCAAGACATCGAAATCGCTGCGACGCGGCTACCGGGACGCAGTATTTTCGGCTTTACTTTCTGCATCGGAGAGTCCAACTTTCTCTTTCAATTCATCAATGAGTACGAGAAGCCGTTCTTTGACTTGCTGGCGTGAACTGGGTGTTGGTGGGGATGGCTTGAAAATGGTTCCGCGCTCGCTTTGCACCCAACCTTTTATGCTGTCATCAACCTTGACGAGGAGCCATCTACTCTCAAGATCAAGATAAACCTTCAATCGACCGTCCTCATTTCGGATATTATACTTCAAGGGAGGACTGGTTATTTGCCAACTTGTCCCGTTTTCGTTCGCGGAGACTTTCGCCCGTCGCGACAATGGGATTTTTTCCATCACAAATTCTTGGTTCAATTCAGTAGGCAACTTTTCTTGTGCAAGCGAATTTTGCAGTGCTGCATCTATTTCAAACAGGAACGTCAGAATTTCAAACTTCGATTGCTGAAAGACATTGAGTTTACCCTCACCGTTCACAATGCTGTAAGCCTGTTTGTATCCTTTATCCGTGATGAGCCATCGTTTGTTTGTCTGCTTAATGGAGATTTCCAGATCAGTTGATAGGGAAACTTTGTTTGCGTCAAATACCTCTCTTAGATCGGGCAGATAAACATCAACACGGTCGTCGGTTCTTATGACTGTATAAGCGGCACCGGTGGTATCCCTGAGCAACCACTCCTCGCCGCTCAGCAAGACTTCAATAGGGGATGCACCTGAACGGAATCGAATGTCCTCAGTAAAATCGGCAAACATCTTTTGCCAATCGGTCGCTGTTTTTAGAGATTCATCTAAACGTTGTGCTTTCAACCGTGCGCGATGCGCCAATCCTGCGCTAAACAGAAGTTCACGCTCTAATTTACCGCTATTCAGATTGCTAATGTATTGCCGATCCATACTAAAACGGTATACATCTGTGGTATAACGAATCGGTTTTGAGTTTACTGTAGGTCTGCTCCGCAGTGCCGTACGTGTGTGAATCTGCAGTTTCGGCGCACCTTTCTGCTCAACAGGGGGTGCTTGAAGAACATAGACGCTGAAGCCGAAACCGACAAAAAGGAGGAAAATAATGATAAATGTCAGGTTTTTCAAAAGTGATTTCATGTTTTTTCCTTGTGCTATGTGATGCGTCTAAACTTTTTTCTTCTTATAACGAATGGTGACAAAAATCGGTTGACATTAAGTGGGCGACAGTCCACAATTAATGTCGAATAACTTCTTTGTATTTTTAGTGTTTTACACGCTTATTATTGTTCATAATTTAGAGAAAATATGCAAGATTTAAATTCCTTAGCAATTGAATTAAACAAGCAGATTCAAAATGCAACACCAGTCGTCTCCGCGCTACTCTCCAAGTTAGGAAAACGCGTTTACCTACCGAGAGGTATCTTAAGCCAGACAGCGGAGGCGAATGCGAAAGCGTACCGTTTCAACGCGACGCGCGCAATCGCTTTGGAAGACAGAGATATGATGCATCTCGCCGTTTCACGGGAATTCGTGCCAGCGTTGCCCTTGGAAAGTATCTACGGATACGCCCCCGTGTTAGGTCAACCGGAATTACGGGACGCGTGGAAGATGCATCTTATAAAAGAAAACCCTTCACTCGCAAAGACAGCATTGAGTCTACCAATTGTGACGAGTGGAATGACACATGGGTTTAGTTTACTCGCGGAACTCTTCACAGACAGCGGGGACACGCTCATTCTACCGGATAAGATTTGGGGCAATTACCGACTTATTTTCCAAACCAAAGCGGGTGCGAATATCCAGACCTATCCATTCTTTAATGCTTCTAACGGCTTTAACACGCTCGGATTTCATGAGGCTCTTGCTGACGCTACCGACGAAAAATTGCTTGTCCTCCTGAATTTTCCGCACAATCCCACTGGCTATGCGATTACCGCAACAGAAGCACAGCATATTGTGGACGCGATTGTGGCGCGTGCCGATGCTGGATGTAGCATCCTCGTTATGATTGATGATGCCTATGCAGGTCTGTGGTACGATGCATCGGTTATGCGAGAATCGCTCTTTGGACTATTGGCCGGATGCCACCCGAATGTGGTCCCTGTAAAGATAGACGGGGCAACGAAGGAGGAGTATGCGTGGGGCTTACGGGTCGGATTTATGAGTTTCGGTCTCGGAGCGGCAGCAATGCAACCCCTTGAACAGAAACTCAGTGGACTGATTCGAGCGAATACCTCCGGTGCCTCACAGATCTCTCAAACACTCATCCTTGAAGCGATGAAGGCTCCGGGGCATGCCGATCAAAAACAACACAACTATGAGACACTCAAGGCACGCGCGTTGAAAACAAAAGAAATTACGTCAGATGCCCGATATGCCAAACTTTGGGAGGTGTATCCGAGTCATGCTGGCTATTTTATGTGTCTAAGCCTTAAATCTGGGAACGCGGAAGTGGTTCGGCAGCAGCTTCTTGAAGAACACGGCATCGGCACGATTGCACTCAGCGAAACGGAGTTAAGGGTGGCTTATTCGTGCCTTGCAGAATCGGATATTGAGACGGTTTTTGAAGTGATTGCGCGGGTAATTGATAGGTTGTAAGGGACGGTGTAGAAACCGTCCCTCCGCGAGTAATGAACCGTCTACAGTTAACTCATTTATTTAGCATCGTTTTTAATGCGTGCCCATGTCGTCGCGAGTTTATCTTGAGGTTCCACGGGAAGTGTGCCGATGGTGTATCGGAAATAGATGTCATCTTCGCCGTCGTTAGGACCGCACCATACCCAATTCGCCTCACAATCTGGGTCTTTGAGAACTTGCCGCATGATTGCAGCACCGAACCCCCAGATACCTGCCCCGAATTTTTCATAAATTTCGAGTTCATCTTCCCATTTGCTGTCGTCAAAATCAACCTTTTCCCAGCCATCTTTCCGATCAGCGATGAGTTTACCGGTATCACATCGCCAGCCATCTTCACCCGTTCCGATGTAATCGGGCTTAGCGTCAAGGATAATATCGGCGAGGAATCCGCCTCTACCGGCGGCACCGGGTTCGGCGTCGTGGACATAAACGGCAATCTGTGCGAAGCCTTTGTCCAGCTTAAATTCACTGACGGTTGGGACTTGCCAGTTTCCACTTGCTGCGACCTCTTCACCGTTAATGAACACAACCCAAGTGTTATCACCACTGACCCGCAACGTACCGTTTTTCGGCACAGCATCTGCGATTTGTATCAGAAGTATACCGCTCAAGAAGAGCGTGAATATTACAGAAAACATCAATCGATTTTTCATAAAAATCTCCATACATAAAGGCGCGATCAGAAACCGTGCCAATTATTTGTTACGGCACACGGCGTGTGCCTACTACTTTGCATGTGTATTTGACTCAAGTGATAACCGTCCAGCGAGATCGTTGACAAACTGATAGGCAACGCGTCCTGTTGTTTGTTACGGTACACGGCGTGTGCCTACTACTTTGCATCTGTATTTGATTCAAGAGCCAATCGCCCAGCGAGGTCAGTAACAAACTGATAAGCGATACGTCCTGAACGCCCACTTGAGGATGCCTCCCATTCCAATGCCGCGCGGTGTAATGCCTCCGTCGGAACGGAGAGTCCGCGTTTCTGGGCATAATGGGAGACAATCTGTAAATAAGTATCTTGTGAAATTCGTTGGAAAGCGAGACGCAGCCCGAAACGGTCGCTTAATGAGACCTTTTCTTCCGTCGCTTCCCGCGGATATAATTCATCTTCGTCATTCTGGGGATACCGGTTTTCTCGAACCTGTCGGGGCATCAGATGTCGGCGATTTGAGGTAGCATAGATGAGAATATTGTCTGGGCAAGCAGAGATTCCGCCTTCCAACATCGCTTTCAACTCGCGATATTCGGGTTCGTCTTCGTTAAAGGCGAGGTCGTCGCAAAAAAGGAGATAGCGTTCGGGACGTTCCCACAACACCTCGGCAATCTCCTGCAGATGCACAAGTCCTTCTTTACTGACTCCGATTAACCGAAGTCCCTCATCGGCATAGCGCGATAGCATTCCCTTCACAAGCGAAGATTTACCAGTGCCACGGTCGCCCCATAACAGAACGTGGTTGGCGGGTAGTCCGTGTAGAAACTGGCGTGTGTTCCGATCCAGTTCTGTGGACTGCCTCTCTATTCCAATTAAATCCGATAGTCCCACAAGATTCGGATATTTAACCGGAATTAGGTGCCCCGATCCATTCTGTGCTCGCCACCGAAAAGCAATGTAGTCATCAAGTTCAGTGTCCAGTAGCGTACTTGACGATTGAATTGGGAGCCCGCCTAAACGAGTTAGTAAGTTATCTGCCTTCTCCAGCAGTTGAACAAGGAGTTCTTCCTGATTTCGCGTTTTTTCAGACATCATTCAACAGCAAGCGGCACAGTGCGTGCCGATGACTTCAAAATTTTTTTAACGCCCCCCACGTTAGTGTGAATTTGCCCGCTGCATCAACAGCAAGCGGCTCGCCAAAGATTAAAGTGCCAAGATTCGAGGATTCGTCTGGATTCAATCCGTGCCAATCCATGAACACAAGACCTGCCTTCTTCTCTGGATTATCCGTGCCTTCCTCATATCCGGGTGTGAACCCGACTTCAGTCCCCTCCTCAACTTTTACCTTCGTGAGCCATTCAAACGGCATCGCCACCTCATAAATCATGCCGCCTTTGCCCAATTCCGGTGTCGGCACGATCGCTATATCGGACTTCGGGAGATTTGGATTTTTGACCCCACTGAAGTCGGTGACGAGTGCCTTCTTGTTGATAAAGGCGAAATTCGGCTTGCATGCAGGCGGTCCAGCTCCCACTTGCTCCCAATCGATGTACAGAAAGATTGTGTCGCCTACCCAAGGTTGACCAGCATTTGCCGCTGGTGCAAATATATCGTCACGCACCGCCGCTGCGAAATAGAAGGTTTTGTCATCATACATGGTTGACCAGGTCATCGTGAGATCGTCTTTCCCTTTCCATGCCCCTTGCCCTCGAAGCAGTTCATCCTCTGAGTCAAATGCGACCCAGACAGCATACTTCCAGTCGTCAAGTTTTCCATCAATCTTAGGCGCGTTCGGGATAAAACCAGCGATTGATTCCCCATATTCCAGTCCAAACGCATCACTGTTTGCCTCTGGTAGAAAATCTGCATTTGCCGCAAAAACGAGCAGAAGTCCGAAGAGGGTTGATAAAATCATCGTTTTCATCGTGTTCTCAGCTCCTTTGCTAATGCTTGGTTGTTAGTGCTGTTGTAATATTTTTACCGGTTTTAAACTTAGTAACTCAGACACATCTTCAAGAACTGCATAAACATCGTAATCTTCAAAAGCCGTTTGTGGCGTGACACCCGACAGCACAGCAATAAAGGGAACGGCAGCACGCTGGGCAGTTTTGGCATCGGTCACGCTATCTCCGACATAGAAACAATTTTGCGGAATACCATCCGTTTGCGCAACCGCCCGCAACAACCCTTCCGGGTTCGGCTTATACGCTGCGTCCCCGCCACCAACGATAACGTCAAATGCTTCTAACAAATTTCCATGCTCAAGGATCCCTTGAATGTAGTGGCGACGTTTCTGAGAAACGATAGCAAGTTTGAGACCAAGCCCACGCAACACCTGTAATGTTTCTGGCACATCTGGATAGAATTCTGCTAATTCAACCATTGTCTCATCAGCGCGTTGAAGAAACAGGCGCGTAAATTCATCCATTCGCTTGCTATATGCTTCTCCTGCTAATGCCGTCAGTATGTCCGGTAGTGCTAAACCGATTGTCTGCCGAATCGCGGCATCGGAAGCGAGTGGCACCCCCATTTTGCCAAATGCGAAGTTGACTCCATCGATCGTTCCACGTGAAGACTCTACCAATGTATAGTCGAAGTCAAATATAATAGTTTGGATCGGAAGTTTCAATTGGTTCAAAATTCAAGTTCGGATATCCCGACCCCCGCTGCTGTTTGAAAAAATGGAGACTCAGACTCTCTTAGACACCTGTTTTGCCAACTGCATAAGTGAGGGCGAAATGTCCAATTTGTCAAGTTCCGCCTCAATCAAGACAAAATGTTGTGTTTCAGCAAGTGCTGCTTTCATGGCAGTATCAAATTCGCCTTCCGTCCGAGCAGCAAATGCGCGTCCTGTGCCAAAGAGTTCCGGTACATGGGTGTAGTTCCAATTTTCTATATCGTTAAAGGATCCTTCAATAAAGGGACGGACGGTGCCGTATCCCTGGTTGTTTAAAATCAGCACGATGGGATTGAGCCGGTAGCGAATAGTCGTTGAGAGTTCGGTGCCGGTCATTTGAAATGCCCCATCCCCTACAATGACAAATGGGCGGGCTGTGGGTTTGCCGAGTTGGGCACCGATTGCGGCGGGAACTGCAAACCCCATTGAGGTGTAGTAGGCAAGTGCAATAAAATCGGTACGTGCCGGAAGCCGTAAGTCTAAAGCCGCCCAGAGGCTGTCCCCGATGTCAGGAATAACTGTCATGTCTTCACACAGCAGTAGATTTAGTTGTTGGAATAGGCGTTGCATTGTAAGCGGCTGGTCGGGCATCATCTTGAAAGGTGCTGGCACTTCCATAACCCACTCCAAATCTATATCTCCCCGTTCATGGAGTTTTGGAGAATACAATCCATCAATAAAATCTTCAAACGTGACATTTTCATAGGTAGAGTAGCCAACCGAAATTTTATCCGAGGTTGCGTATATCCGGCGGCTGCGATCCAAGTTTGCGGTGTAGATTCCGAGGTTGACATCGGTCATAAAGGCCCCGAGGGTGATAAGACAATCGGAAGATTCAACGAGTGCTGTGATTTCTTCCCTGCTCATCGCGCCGCCGTAAATACCCAAGTAGAGTGGATGTGCCTCTGGCATTACCGATTTGCCCAGCAGCGTTGTCACCACGGGAAACTGTTTTTCCTCGGCAAGCTGGAGTAATTTGTTTTGGTAGCCGAATCTGTGGAGTTCCGCCCCTGCCAAAATGACAGGATTTTCGCTCTGATTTATGAACGCAATTGCATTTGCTAAGGCGGCCTCTAATGTCTCCGGGTCACTCTGGCGGTTGCCTGTTGCAGGACGTTGGAAGAGTGTTCCCTGCATACCTACTATATCCCGTGGCAGTTCAATGTAGCCGGGACGCTTGTGCCAATACACAGCGTCGAGCACTCTATCTATTTCATTAAAGGCAGTAAAGGGTTCATCAAGGAGTGCGGATGCAACGGTTATCTCGTCATAAATACGTTGTTGTGTATAGAAATCTTTACCTTTATGGTGCAAAAGTCCCTCTTCACTACGCTCTTTTATCCCTGGGCTTCCGCTAATCACAATGAGAGGCGATTTTTCAGCGTAGGCGGCGGTAACAGCATTGATCATTGATAGCCCACCAACCCCATACGTCACACATGCAGCTCCCATGCCTTTTGTCCGGGCATAGGCATCTGCAGCAAATCCCGCAGTTTCTTCTCGGGTCGTGCCGATGTGTTGAATAGGGCTTTTCTCGATCATATCAAAGAACTGCACTACATAATCACCGGGAATACCAAAAATGTGATCAATACCGTAACTTTTCAATTTTCTCAGCAGGTATTTACCGATAGTTAGTTGTTGATTTTGCATCCATCGGATCTCCTTTGATATTTTACCGAGAAATGGAGACGTATTGAGATTCTAAAAATTGGGCGGGCTGAACCAAGTATCATTATTTAGCCGAAAAATCCTCTCAATTAGACCTATTACAATTAACTTTCAAGATTTAAGCGCGAGAGTCCCACTTGTGTTGCAGTCTCTTGAATTTGTCGCCAGGTCTCGTCATCAATAGGAATGCCTTCACGCTGACGGCGTTCTGTTTGGCGTGCCTCGATTTCTCCCGGAGCCAGGATTTCATCAAATCCCGGTGCGGTGGGAGAGGCTTTCACGTGGGCGATAAGTCCGTCAACGTGATCATAAAAGTCATCAAGTGGTGTAAAATTAGCAATATCCAAGGCAATCATCAGGACACCGTTCTGGAGACGGGTGTTCCCGGATCCACTGCAACCCGCACCCGACAACGCACCCCCTAAAATGTCAATCATCAGACCGAGGGCATATCCCTTGTGCCCGGCAATTCCACCGAGCGGTAACAACGCACCGTGTGGAGCTTCCATCAAGTCTCGTGGGTTCTGTGTCGGTTCGCCTTCGCTGTTAATCAGCCAACCGAGTGGCACAGACTCTCCACGATTAAACGCCACGCGAATCTTACCCTGCGCGACGACGCTGCTTGTAATGTCAAGCAGCATCGGGTGTCCGTTGCGGGTCGGTGTAGCAATCGCGAGCGGATTCGTTGCCAGCCGTCCATCGCTTCCACCGAACGGCGCAACATATAATGCAGTTCCACCGGCATTCACCATCGTGATGCCTACCATGTCGGTTTCAGCTGCCATCATCGGATAACTCCCGATACGTCCGATGTGATTACAGTTATAGACACTGATTGCGCTGATCGTACTCGATTTCGCCTTCTCTATCGCGAGCGACATCGCCTTCTGTGCGATGACGTGTCCAAACCCCCAATTCCCGTTGATGAGTGCATGCGAAGCCGACTCACGTTCAATCTCCATCGGTGCTCCGGGTTGAATGCGTCCGGATTCAATGAGTCCAATATATTGGGGAATGCGAAGAACGCCGTGGGAATCGTGCCCAGCAAGATTTGAAGCGACAAGCAGTTCCCCGATGATCTCTGCTTCATCGCTCGGAACACCCCCGGCTTCAAAGATGTCAGTGGCGATTTTCTGTAACTGGTTCTGCGTAAAATTTGGCATATAGTTTTCGGTTCTCTGTGTCCTATATTAAGAGGTCGCGATTCGGAGATAGTTCCTACCGTATCTGTTATGCTGCGTCGAATAGTGATGGGAAGTGGCGATACGGATCGGCAGGTTCACGAAAAAGAATCTTTTGACGTTCTGTTAGCTCTATATCCTCCGGTATTGCTACACGTCGCGAAGTCCAAGCAATATGTGAAACACAATACTTATACAGCAAAGATCTGCGTTGATGTTTACCGTTCCACGCTGCTGTGCCGTGTGTCAGTGCTTCGGTAAATAGGATCGCTGAACCTGCGGGGGCATTCGGAATGACGACACAAGGTGCGTCCTGAGGTGCTTCAGCGATCTGTTGTGGTAGTTTGAAATTGCCTTTGTGGCTGCCCGGAATACAGCAAAATCCACCATAATCGGGTCCGGTGTCGGCGAGGTTCCACGTCACAACAACGAAACCGTTATGAATCTCGTTATCCCGGAAAGAGTAGTATTCTCCGGGTTGTGCTCTTGCTGTCGGAGAAGTGGCACCGTAGTCGGCATGCAGATGTCCGCGTGGCATTCCTTCCTGCATATACATCCCGTAAATACGGTCGAGCCGAAAGCAATCGCCCAAGCGGAATTGAAGTATCGGCATGATCTTGGGATGGTCGAGTAAATTGCAAAACGGTTGTCCCCACTGCAGAAAACCAGGACCGTCGGGTGCACTTCCAAACCTTTGGACCTTTCCCGGCATGGGAAGTTGTTGTTCGTCAATACATTGATTGAGTGCTGCGACCTCTTCTGGACTTAAGACATTCTCAATGACGAGGTAGCCTTGTACATCAAAGAGATACTGTTGTAACTGTAGATCGCTCATGCGTTTGTTCTCCTATTATCTACAGGTTTTAAACTTAACTGTGAAATGGTGTCAATAAGCGTTGATAGTCAATTTATCATATTGGTTGGACTTTGTCAAATAAATTTGCGTTTGAAGTGGTGTGTCGGGATTTGGAAATCCCTCCTATAGGAGAATTGAGTGACTCAGCGTTTGAAGCATGTGATGCCCTATATTGTGCAGTGTGAACAAGCATTTGCCCATTTTTGTGCAAGTTATTCGCCTTACGGATGGATACAGCAGTATACGCAACGTTTCGGATGTTGGCATATAAATTGCTAAATCACAGCAAGTGTCCATTGTTTGAGAAGGAGGCATCCACCTATGAAGCAGAGAATCTTTTTTACTGTCGTATGGCTACTGATTCCGCTCTTCCTTTCACCGATCAGTTTCGCACAAGATTATACACAGATGAACTTACCGGAAGGTGCGATTGCGCGCTTCGGCAAAGGGTACATAAATGATATAAAGTATTCTCCAGATGGCACTCGACTTGCTGTAGCGACTTCTATCGGGGTGTGGCTCTATGATACATTTACCGACACCGAACTTAACTTCTTCTCTGAAGTTCCGGATTATGTTGGGGCGATTGCATTTTCTCCAGATGGCAGAACGTTAGCCAGTAGTGGTTATTCGCCAAACCGTATCATTCGGTTATGGAATACAGATACCGGAGAACTCTGTGGCACCCTTGACGGATACGAGGAGATTTTAGCCCTCGCGTTTTCACCAGATGGAACAGTCCTTGCCAGCAGTGGTGGAGAACCCGCCTATCCAATTCGATTATGGAACGTAGCGAATCGGCAGCTTCGAGATACTCTCGTTGGACACACGGATTCGACCTTCGCCCTTTCGTTCTCAGCGGATGGAGAAACTCTTGTGAGTGGAAGTGAGGATCACACGGTTGGGTTGTGGGATGTCTACACTGGAGAACTTAAGTGTTTGCTTGAGGAACACCGAGATGACGTTAATTCCGTTGCGTTTTCGCCGGATGGAAAAGTACTGGCAAGCGGTAGCAGTGATGGAACAATTCAGTTGTGGAATGTGGAGATAGGTAGGATATCTGCTGTTCTTAAAGGACCCGCTCGATTTCCAGAGAAAGTCAATGCCATCGCGTTTTCGCCGGATGGGAAAACATTGGTAAGTGCGACAACCAATCAAATATGGTTATGGGATACCTCCACGCATCAACTTAAAGAGATCCTTGAGGGACATGCTGAACTTGTCCCTACTGTTGTGTTTTCGCCGGACGGAAAAACGATTACCAGTGCCAGTCGGGATTGGACACTCCGGTTATGGGATGCCTCCACCGGAAAACTCCGCAAGACGTTTGGGGAACATTCCAGTTCAGTCAATACTGTTGCGTTCTCGCCGGGTGGGGAAACTATCGCCAGTGCCAGCCGAGGATTGATTCACTTGTGGAATACGAAAGGTGAGCTGCTTCGATTATGGTATGCCCGTACCGGAGAACACCTTGAAAATTTGGTGCACCACATTGATTCGGTTAGAACCGTTGTGTTTTCACCGGATGGCAAACACCTTGCAAGCGGTGGTAACGACAGTCGGCTTCGATTGTGGGATGCTAAGACCGGACACCACATCACTACGCTTAGAGGGGGTGGTCCTGCTGTTGCATTTTCGCCGGATGGAGAACTGCTTGCGAACGAATATGGAGGCGATGGTATCATCGGGACAATAGGCTTGTGGGATGTCCAAATGGGTGAGCTTCGCTATGTTTCGGAAGAATATCACGGTTTACTGACTTGCATGGTGTTTTCACCAAACGGTAAAACGCTTGTGAGCGCGAGTCGAGATTCTGAGATTGTTTTGTGGGATATCCCTACACTCCAACGCCGTCTCAGTATTACAACGCAACACACAGAAGCTGTCTCTTCTGTCGCATTTTCCCCAGACGGTGAAACACTTGCGAGCGGTAGTTTCGATCAGACGCTTCGATTATGGGATCCACATACCGGAAAACGTAAGGCTGCGTTGCAGTATCCGGATTATGTTACCTCTGTCGCATTTTCCCCTGATGGTAGAATCCTTGCCAGTGCCAGTTGTGATGGCACAATTCTCTTATGGGAGATAGAAGCGGATGGAAGACCAGCGGATGTCAATGGTGATGGGAGTGTAGATATTGACGATTTAACGTTCGTTGCTGACCACTTCGGACATATCGGAAAAGGAAATGTGGCAGATGTTAACGGCGATGGTATTGTCAATATCCTTGACTTAGTTGCTGTGGGAAAAAAGATAGAAAAAGATTTTTGACGTTGACTTGAGGCAGAATCCACTGTAGACTCTATTTCATAACTTTACAGAAACAACAAAGGTGTAACTATGGAAAAGCGAACCCTCGGGCGGACAGGCCTTGAAGTGAGTGTTTTAGGAATGGGTGGACTCTTTGTCTCAACGGCTGGCGGCAGAAATCGCGCTGATGGACATAACGCTGTCCGGCGTGCTTTGGAACTCGGTGTCAACTACGTCGATACCGCACCGAGCTACGGTAACAGTGAAGAGGTCGTCGGAGAAGCCTTGGAGGGTGTGCTGCAACCGCATTATCTCTCCACGAAGATCGGTGGTAGACCGCAACCTTTCGATCCGAGGGATAAACAACTCCTACGGCAATCGGTTGAAGAGAGTCTGCGTTTGCTGAAAAGAGATACTATTGACATCCTGATGGTGCATGAACCGGATCGCCCTGGACAATACGATTGGTGGACAAGCCACGAGACATTTGATGGACCGGTCTGTGAATTGTTGGCGGAACTCAAAGCGGAAGGCATTGTTCGTTTCACAGGATTAGGTGGCACAACCGCACACCAATTACCGGCAATTATGGCAACAGGGGTTTACGACGTGGTGTTGGCAGCACAGAATTATAGCCTACTCTGGCGTGAAGCGGCAATCTCAATTTTTCCAGAAGCGAAACGACAGAATATGGGAATTGTCATCGGTGCTCCCTTACAACAGGGCGCATTGTCACGCCGCCACGCTGAAGTAGAGACGGGAGCATGGTGGCTTAGCCGTCCGCGTCAGGAGCAGTTCAAAACGCTCTATCAGTTTTTGGATGAAATCGAACTCTCGCTTCCAGAGGCAGGTATCCGTATGGTTATATCCAATCCTGATATTTCTACGGTGCTGGTGGGAGCAAGGTCTGTGGAAGAGGTTGAACAGAATGTCCGTGCGGTTGAAGCAGGTCCGTTGCCTTCGGAGGTGTTGGAGCGGCTTCAGGAAATCGCGGACATGGTACCGTTTCGACCCTTTGAGGAACCCCATAGTTTGTTGTTCGGTAGGGAATATAGTGGTCCAGGACCTGCACGGTAACATGAAAAAAAGAGGCGCGCTCGGAAAGCGCGCCTCGAAAAAGAAAGGCAACTGTAGAGGACTATTCGTTGATGTAGTCTGAGCGTAACTCAAATGTATGTAAGACCCAACTGTCAGCTTGATTATCAAGTTCAGTTTCAATAGCCATTATAGCTTCCAATTGCTCATAAGCCTCAACATCTTCTTGGCTCGCAAACTCCAACACAACAAGCCGATGCCAAGATTCACCATTATAGTTGTCGTAAGATGCTACCGATTTCACTTGAGGTGGCCCGACCAATGCAGTAGAAACAGAAGCAACCCATTCCAGGTATGCTTTTTTTCCGCCGAGGGGATAGTTAACAAAAATAACGCCTTTAATTGGCCAATCGTCTCCTTCGGTTTTCGCGTAGTCAGAACGCTCAATAAACGTGTGTGCGCTTACTTGAGTTGCGTGGTTGGGAAGGTCTTCAAAAACGGCTGCTATCTCTGGACGATTCATATATGTCATTGCATCAACAAAACTGTCAAATTCAAACTCAACAAACCGGTTCGGACTCATTTCCGGGTCCTCGTTGTCGTAAGACCTTATCCGGTTGACCTCTTCTGGGGCTTGCAGTGTCGGTGCAACGGACGCGATCCATTCAAGATACACATCCTTTGCTCCCTCTGGATAGTCGACTAACCAGACTAAACTCACTGGAACCTTTTCCATATCAGTCATAGCATCGTCCATAGTAGCATCCGCTGAAGGCATGCTATCCATCATCACCCGTTGTCCTCTATCACAACCTGCCAGTGCAACGAGTGCGATGAGAACTATGAAAAAGAGGTTTATGAATTTCAAATTCATGATTCATTCTCCTTTGTAAAATTTGCAAAATGAAGTGTAAAAGTCTCTCAATTTTAACACATCACCCTTTATAATGCAATTCCTTTTAAAAGTTCAATTAGGATTCCCAAATTGGTTCCGGAGCATTCGCTCGGAAATTAACCGCCCGGGCAAGGACGAACAGAAGGTCCGAAAGCCTGTTCAAACTCCGAATTATCTCAGGATTAACATCTTCTTCGCGTGTGAGGCACACGACACACCGTTCGCTTCGGCGGCATACAACGCGGGCAATATGTAAAATAGCACCTGCAGTGCATCCACCGGGGAGAATAAAGTTTGTTAGCGGTGGAAGTTCTTCAGAAAGTGCATCTATTGCGGTTTCCATCTCTGTTGTGAAATCTTCCGATATACGAAACTCGGCAGCCTTCGCGTGTGTTGATGGTGTCGCCAAATCTGCTCCGACCGAGAAAAGGTGGTTTTGGATCCGCGTCATGAGTTCAGAAAGATCAGCATCATCAATCAGTGTTTGTGCATAGCCGATATAGGCGTTCAATTCGTCAACAGTACCGATCGCCTCGATGCGCGGTGCATCTTTCGGAAGCCGCATCCCTCCGAAGAGGGCAGTCTCTCCAGAATCGCCAAATTTAGTATAGATTTTCATAGCAATCCATTATATACTTTGTTGAAAAAGGAGTCAAATAAAGTATGAAAACTTCAGGACAGATAAAAAAAATTGACGTTGTTGATTTACGAGTTCCGACATCGGACACACTACTCGGTTCCGATCCGTTCCATAAAAAGCCGAATTACTCAGCAGTCCTAACGACGATAGAAACGAGTACGGGACACCACGGTATATCCGTGGCGTTCACTGCTGGTGCCGGAAACGACTGGATCGCCTACGGGGTTAAAGATCTCGCGCAACTTGTTGTCGGGATGGAGATGGAAACTTTTGTTGATGATCCGGGTGCATTCCATAGACTTCTCGTGGATCATCATCAGTTACGCTGGCTTGCGGATGGGGTCAATCGGATGGCGATCGGGAGCATTGTCAATGCGATGTGGGATGTGTGGGCAAAACTGGTTGATAAACCACTCTGGAAACTCCTCGTTGATTTACCGCCGGAGAAGATTGTGCAGTGCATCGATTGGCGGTATCTGCGCGATGCACTGACACCGGACGAAGCAGTGGGGATCCTCAACACACACCGAGACAGCTGTGAAACCCGTGAACAGGTACTCCGTCAACAAGGACCGAAGGCGTATTCTACTGCAGGGTGGCTCGGTTTGACAGACGAACAAATTATTGAAACGGTGAATCAGGTGAAAGCAGCGGGACTCGACTGCTTCAAAATGAAGGTTGGACAGGATCTGGAATTTGACAAGAAACGGCTCGCCTTCATTCGAGAGGCGATCGGCTCAGAAGCACGCTTGATGCTGGACGCAAACCAAGTCTGGGGTGTCGATGAAGCGATCGCGTATATGGAAGCATTGGTGGAGTTTGAACCGACATGGATTGAGGAACCGACAGCGCGCGATGATGTGCTCGGTTTTGTGAAGATATCGCGTGCCTTGGAGAAACACGGTATCGGTGTTGCGACGGGGGAACAGGTGCCATCCCCTGTTATCTTCAAGCAGTTAATTACGAGTGGTGCGATCCAATATTGTCAGATTGATGCGACGCGGTTGGGTGGAATTAACGATGTGCTCGGAGTTATCTTAATGGCGGCAAAGCACGGTGTCCCCGTCTGTCCGCATGGTGGTGGGATTGGTTTGTGTAATATGATTCAACACTACGCGATATGGGATCAAATCTGTGTCGCTGCGCACTCCGATACGCAAGTTGTTGAATATCTCAACTTCCTACAAGAGGACGTTTTCCTGCACCCGATTCAGGTGCGCAACGGTGCTTATGTCACACCAACGGTGCCGGGTTGGGGACTTGAGATGTACCCGGAGTTCGTCAAGAATCATATCTATCCGACAGGTTCAGTCTGGCAGGGCAGAGAGGCATCTGGGAGTGTAACGTTCTTGGCGTAATTGCCTTAACGAAAATGCGCGGTTAAAAACCGCGCTAATGCGTAGAAGAAATACTGTCTAAGGTCAAATCCGTTAGGATTTCGCGCCTTCTGCGCGTTCTTTAAATGCTGCTGCACCGGACGTAATCCATCCGCCGACACCTGTCATTAAAAACCGCACACCTGCCTTGACATATTTTTCCACTGTGGCATCGAGAGTCAAGGTGCCAGCAACTCGCCCTGCCGCTTGGATGCGCGCGAGTGCTGCGTCTATTGTGTTCTGAACATCTGGATGGGTGAGGTTTCCGATATGTCCCATAGAGGTCGCTAAATCTGAAGGTGCGACGAAAAATACGTCGATGTGATCGACGGTAAGAATATCGTCCAGATTGTTAATGGCAACAATATCTTCGATGAGGACGATAACAAGCGTCTGTGCGTTTGCCACATCGAAATAGTTGTCTACACCGTAGCCTTGACGGCTGGTATACATGCCGCGGTGACCAATTGGTGCGAACTTCGTACCATCAACGACGTTCTGTGCTTCCGCTTTCGTGTTGACGTGTGGGACAGCGATCCCCATCGAACCACAATCAAGCGTGCGGTAGATAAGCCCTTGGTCGTTGCGGTTGACACGTGTGATAGAGGTCATGCTCCAGAGGTCGCATGCGCGTGTTAAATCAGCGATTTCTGATGCGTCAACTCTCCCGTGTTCGCCTTCCAACCATACGCCGTCGTATCCGTTTGGACCGAAGATGTCTATATCGTCAGCATTCGTGAGTCCTGAGATGACATACGCAAGGTCTCCGTTTGCTAACTTTTGTTTGACTCTGTTTGGTCTTATTTCCATAGGTTTCTCCTGTTCGGCTGTTGTCTTTAAGGGTAAAGAATATCAGGAATTTTGAAAATTGTCCACAAAAAAGTGAAGTGCGCACTTGTGAAGTGCACACTTCGCGTCCAGGCATATAGTAGTACTTACACTACTGCAAGCCCGGATGTCAATTTTGAGAATAGACTCCGTTGTCTATTCACTGGAACCGGCACGCAGCAGGGAAATACCCATTGCGATGTTCAACGGAGGGAGTATGGCATCAAAGAGAATCCATACCAATGATCGGGTATCCATGCCAACAGCGGTGAAGTCTGAGGCGATACTCATGATGCCAAACCAGTTCCAGAAGAAGATTATGGCTGTGAAAATGAACCCGTAGAATAGTGTGTTCGCCGCTATGAACTCTTGAACGCTCGAATTCTCTCCGATGCCATTCATGCGAATATAACCGAATATCAACCCCAGGATTATCGAAATCGCAGAGAGCGGGTTGATGATGTCCCAGGCGGAACTGTGCGGACTATCATCGGTGGAGGTGTGGTAAATTGGCTCGATTATCGTCTGAATAGCGACTATCACTGCAATGACGATAAGCACAACGCCTATAACGCGCTTGAGCAGAGGCATTCAATTGTCGAGTATTGGGTTTTGAATGATTTTGAGTGCTTCAGTGGGACGTGCGGCGAAAAATCGGAATGCCTGTGCTATTTTTGTATACCCTGATATGCGGAGCAGCGTTAGCACAGTATTACGCAGGG
>JAJECN010000024.1 GCA_022821965.1 Candidatus Poribacteria bacterium | reverse complement strand
GTATTTCGCATAGTTTATCTCAGCATAGTTCCCGATGCAACTCGGTGGCGGTAGAGACCCCGCCTTGCGGCGAGGGTTGCATTCTCTACCGACTATGCTACCTTAAGTATACCACATTTTTGACAAAAAGCCAAATCTTTTCAACAAAAAACCTACGGGCTAATTCACGGGGGCAAGACTGTATCCCCGCCATAAATGGCGAGGTTTTAGTCTCGGAAATTTAGATAAGGGCGTAAAAAAAAACTATGTTCATTCCAATTGAATTCACAGGAACTGACATCAATGCCCCCCTGCTAAGGCATAGGGGCTTGTGCGAAGCCTATACTACAGGTTCACTCCACAAGTTAAACCATTTTCTACCGTAATATATCGCAATATCTTGGCGTGGTAGCCAACACAATGGTCAGAAAACGCTATACCGAACTGGTAGTAAGTATAGCTAAGGGTGCTCCCCAAGCCTTGCCCCTCTTGGATATTGCGATCGGGATGGGGAAATATACAACCCGAAAGGGAACTTACCTATTTTCTCAAAGACACCGTGTCAGGTTGGATCGGAGATAGTGACAGGACTTCCGGAAAGAAGCAGCACAATCGGAGAGGAACGCCAAGCAGAACCGTGGCGAAAAAACGGACTGCACTTTTTATTATCACTTTTTTCACAACATAGACCCATGGTCTAACACACGAGGGCGGATTTTCCTCCCCCGCTGAAGCAAGGGGGTTTCCAATCCGTAAAGTTTTGATGAGGAGGACCCAAAAGAAGAAAGAAATGAAATATTTGAAGTTTTTTAGCAGAAGCCGAATACGATCCAGCAAAAAAACGGGTTTGAGTGCTGTGACAGATACTATCATAATCCAAAAGTTTTTTTTAGGTTTGCTCGCGCTGGTTTACGGCTGCTTATCCATCGGAATATCGGTTTCAGCTGATGAGGTTCGTAGTGCTGCATGGCAAGAGGCTTTCGCATTGGTTGATAAAGGTAACCGCAGAAAAGCCGTCTTGAAACTGGAGGCTTTATTGCAAACCGACTTGTCTGAGTCAGAAAAACTTGAAGTTCATCATGCGCTCGGCTATAACTACGAGAAGCTTCGGAATCGTCCGAAGGCGGTTGGACACTACGCGCGGGTTGCTTCGCGCAGTTATCCGTTAGCGGACTGTGCTGTCTATCGCTTAGCAAAACTTTACGAGGATATGAATAACAGGGCGCGGGCGATAAAATGGTATGCACAGCTCATTGAGGATTATCCCACAAGTTTCTATCTCTCAGAAGCGAAATGGGCTTTAGCGCAGCTTCATCTGAAGCAGAAGCAGTATGGGGTAGCGAAATCACATTTAGTGGACCTCGTTGGGCATCCGCGCTATGCGAGAGAAGTTAACTTGGGCTTAGCACGCTGTAATGAAGAGTTTGGTGACATTTCTACAGCGTTTGAGACTTATCGCGAACTCATTACAGGAAAGCACTCAGATGGGGTTGCAGAGAAGGCGCTCGGTCGCCTCAAACAACTGGTGAGGAGGAATAGGACCCTAAAGCTCACCCCCACGGACAGGCTTAATTGTGGCTTAGTATTTTATTCTCATAGGCAATGGAAAGCCGCCGTGGCAGAATTGGAATTAATTCCTAAGACTGTGGATTTGAATTTACGGGCGCATGCGCTCTATCTTATCGGGCGGAGTTATCAGGGACGGAAGTGGTATAATACAGCGATTAAGAGGTTTAACGCTGTTATTGCGCTTGGAGACAATAATGAGTATTTAACGCGTGCTACCTATCAAATAGCCCAGTGTTACCGCCGAAAAGGGCATATTAAAACCGCCATCAGCCGACTTGAGAGTTTCGTGAAGACATACGATTGGAGTGAGTTGGTGGACGATGCCCTATATGATATTGCGCAACTCCGGGAAAAACAGGGCAAATTGGAGTTAGCACTTGATGCGTATTTACGCTTGATTAAGGTCGCACCTAAGAGTCCTTACGCGGACGTTGCCGCATGGCGAACCGGTTGGCGGCGTTTTGACGAGCGTCGTTATGAAGAGAGTTACAATGCGTTCAAGGTGTTGAAAGAGAACTTCCCGGGAAACCGCTATGCGATGGGCGCGCATTTTTGGATGGCGAAGATCCGCGAACGCCAAAACAAGCCTGCCCTTGCACACAAGTTGTATAAAGAAGTCGCAGAGGCGGATTATTGGTATTACACAGCAAGGGCGAAGGCGATTTTGGATATTTCTATACCTGCGTTAGATCCAAAAGCCGTTCAGGATGCAAAATTGCCAGCACGCGGAGTATGCCCGCCACAGGTGTCGGTGTTGATGGAACTTCGGCTCTATGATGACGCGATCGCACAATTGAACGAACATATCAACACAACTCCGCTCTCCGAACGAAAGTGTTTTTATAATTTAATCACCTGTTATGAGGGACTCGCGATGTACGATAAAGCGAGAAAGGCAACGGAACAGTCCCTTAAAAATTCTGCTTTTGAAAATGCAACGCGTGTGGATTTAGAGACACTTCAGCAGAAACTCTATCCACGCTACTATGCTGATATGGTTGAAAAGTATGCGAAGTTATACAACGTAGACACTTTCTTAGTTGCCGCAATGATCCTGGAAGAGAGTCGATACAATGCAGAGGCAGTTAGTTGGGCAGGCGCGATTGGACTGATGCAGATTATGCCGGCTACTGGAAAGGAACTCGCACAGCAACTCAAAATTCGTCGCTTCCGAACCTCAATGCTGAAGCAGCCCGATGTTAATATCCGGATGGGGACGAAGTATATAGGGGACCTCAACTCGTGGTTTAATGACAACGCGATGCTCGTAATCGGTGCATATAACGGTGGTCCCGGACGCATGAGACGATGGGTGAAATCCAAGAATATTAAGGACATTGATGAATTTGTTGAGAAAATTACTATCCGAGAGACCCGACTTCATATCAAGAAGGTCATTGACAGTCACGACCGTTATGTTGCGCTTTATGGAAAAACGAAAGAACCGCCTGCGATGAATTCAGCAACGGTAATCGGAGAAAAGCGGTTAGAGGGTTTTTGAGGATTTTTAATTTTCCTTCAAAACTGATCAGGAAGCGCCTAAATCGCAGCTGCGTGTCTTGTTATACCATTTCTGATTGAAATTGTAGCATAGACTGTTAGTCTGTGCACTAAACGGCGGTTAATGCGATATAAACTTTTAGAAACGGTATTATAAGGGGATTACTTCTGGTGAGTTATCGTGCGTGATAAGGATACGGTGGTGCCAATTGGTATCGTCTTGTGTCGGGCAGTCAGCACGGTAGTGTGCACCGCGACTTTCGGTCCGCATAAGTGCAGATCGCGTTATCATCAAAGCAACATCAAGCATATTAACCGTTTCGATCATCGAGATAGTCGTCATTTCTGGTGTTGCTCGCACCGCTTCTAAATGCTCCGTTAAATCTTCCAATTCGGCGAGGGTTTGTCTTAAACCTTCGCCGTTTCGTTCAATACTCACATTTTCCCAGAGTGTTTCCTGGATCGCATCCTTTATCGCTTCTATAGAATAGTCATCGGTTTTCAGTTTTCGGTTATCATTTAAAGAATGTCTCGTGGCAGCCTCAAAACCTTCTTGGAACTGAGCACTGATGACTGATGACTGATAACTATTCGCAAAAGTTGCTGCGTTTGTGCCAGCACGGGTACCGTAGACGAGGCATTCCAGCAGAGAGTTACTCGCCAAACGGTTTGCTCCGTGCACGCCAGTGCATGCCACTTCACCACACGCGTAAAGTCCTTTAAGGTTCGTTTCTGTATCGGTATTCGTGCGGATGCCACCCATCATAAAGTGAGCACCGGGACGGACAGGAATTAGGTCAACGCTGATATCTAATCCATAGCGTCTGGTAGTATCAGAGATGGTTGGAAATCGTTCGTGGATAAACTCGGCGGGTTTGTGGGTGATGTCAAGGTAGACGCACGGGAATGCAGTCAACTCCATCTCTTTTTGGTTGGAACGGCTGACAATATCACGTGGTGCGAGTTCGCCTTTTTCGTGATATTTCTCCATAAAGCGTTCACCACGAATATTGATGAGCTTGCCCCCTTCACCACGGACCGCTTCAGAGATTAAGAAGTTGGGGGCACCATCTAAGTAAAGCGTCGTTGGATGGAACTGAACGAATTCCATATCGACCATTTCGCATCCAGCGCGCCATGCTGCAGCGAATCCATCGCCAGTTGCCACTTTTGGGTTAGAGGTACAGGGGTAGACCCGTCCGAGCCCACCAGTCGCGAGGATTGTGGCTCTCGCACGAATACAAACGACTTCTCCCTCTACAATCGCAGTAACACCGTAGCATGTAACAGTTTCGCCACGCGCCTTTGCAATGTCTGCATCCGTTAGTAAGTCGATAGCAAATGTGTTCTGCAGGACATGAATGCGTTCAGTGTTAAGCACACGCTGAATGAGAACATCCGTTGTTTCGCGTCCGGTTGCGTCCCCTTTATGAACAATACGGCGGCGGCTGTGCGCGGCTTCTTGTGTGAAGCGCGGGAGCGTGCCTTCCCAATCAAAGTTCGCGCCCCACTCTAAAAGTTCAGCGACGCGTGGAATGCCTTCAGATACCATCATCTCAACAGCTTCGACATCACAGAGTCCAGCACCCGCATCGCAGGTGTCCTTTATGTGCAAGGCAATCGTGTCATCAAGATTCATGACAACTGCGATACCGCCTTGAGCGTAGTGTGTGTTGCTCTCTGTCAGTGTAGTTTTGGTGATTAACGTCACATTCGCGTGCTCACTCGCAGCGAGGGCAGCACGTAACCCTGCAGCACCGCTACCGATGATGAGGACATCTGTGTCCCAATTTGGATGCCCTTCTGGATTCATCGCAGATGTTGTATTTTTCATAAGTTTCTGTTTTCGGCTATCAGCACTTGGCACTCGGCTATCAGTATGTGGCAGTTGCGTATTGTTTTCTGGTAGAGACGACTCTGGTTGCAAACTGATGACTGACGGGTGACAACTATTCCCCTTTTCTGTTGCAAGTTTTCAAGCGAACGCTTACGACGTTGGTGAGTGAGGCGCGAAACTCTCATTAACCGGTACGACCTTACCAGTCCCCGTAGCAATGAGGGTGCCATCACTGAGTGTCACCTCTGCTTTTGCCTCGACTAACCTTTTGGAAACTTTAATACGCTGTGCACATACATGAAGTTTCACGCAGGTTGGTGATGGTTTGCGAAAACGGACTTCAAGTTGTGCTGTTACTGCGGGCTGATCAAAGGTACCTATCCCGACATAAGTAATCGCTTCATCTAATAGAGTGCTGAGGATGCCGCCGTGTAGAATATTTGCCCAACCTTGTAAATGTTCATCGGGCGTACATTCAATGCGAACAAACGCCCCGCCATCTATAATTTCAGGTTTCACCTGCAAGCCAAACGGATTTTTCATGCCGCAAACAAAGCAGTTGTCATTGTTTTCAATCGCCATTTTCACTTCCTGATTCGATGAGCATTGTGAGGCTCTGTGCTAATTTTTCCTGCTCCATCATTAGCCGCTCGAGCTGCGCTCTTTTTTGTGCCACAACTTGTTCCGGTGCGCGCTGAATGAAGTTTGGGTTATCTAAAGTCTTCTGTGCTGATGCGACATTTTTAACTGCCTGTTGATGCCGTTTGCTAAGTCTTGCATGTTCTGCTTCCAAGTCGATTACGTCAGCAAGCGGGATATAAATGGCAAGTTCACCGATTACAGCTTCCGCTGAGGCACTGGGTTTTGGCAGCGATTCCGCGATAGTAATGTCTGCTATCTTTGTGAAAGCGGGTAAGTAGTGTGCGAGATATGTTTCGAGGCGTTCACGCACTTCAGCCTCTGGTGATTGGATGTGAACGTCTACAGATGCCCCGATTGGAACGTTCAACTCACCCCTAATACTACGAACACTATCAATGACTTCCATTAGCGTGGTCATCGTGGTTTCTGCTGTTGGATTTTCTCCTATTGGTTCTGGCCAGGAGGAAACTGTTACAGAGCTTTTTTCTCTTCCACCACCGTGAGGGAGTTGTTGCCAGATCTCTTCGGTTAAGAAAGGCATCAGAGGGTGAAGGAGTCGCATTGTCTGCTCTAAAACATCGGCGGCTACCCAGAGTGCCTCTGGTTTATCTTGCGCGATCCGCTGTTTGGCGAATTCCAGATACCAATCACAGAATTCATGCCAAAGGAAGGCATAGAGTGTTTGCGCCACTTCATAGAACCGGAAATTTTCGAGCGCATCGGTTGCCGTTTTGATGGTGTGGCTGAGACGACTCCGTATCCACGTGATTTCTAATGTTTCCTCTGTAGTTTTCAGAGCATCCGTTTCTGTAGGCACGGGATGTTTCTCTAAATTCATCAAAATGAACCGAGCGGCATTCCAAATTTTGTTGGCAAATCGCCTGCCTGCTTCAATCTGAGGTTCCTGGAGCGGGACATAGGGGATTGGAGTACTTGTGTTTGCGAGTGCGAAGCGGAAGGCATCCGTTCCGTAGGTGTCAATTGTTTCCAACGGATCGATGCTATTTCCCTTCGATTTGCTCATTTTCTCCCCTTTTTCATCGGCAACAAGCCCGTGCAGATAGACAGTACGGAACGGAACTTCGTCCATACACCCTAATCCTAACATAATCATTCTTGCCACCCAAAAAAAGAGAATATCCCAGCCGGTTACAAGAACGGAGGTCGGATAAAAGGTTTTCAGTTCTTCCGTTTCTTCTGGCCATCCCATTGTCGAAAAGGGCCACAACCCAGAGCTGAACCATGTGTCTAAAACGTCTTCTTCCTGACGGAAATCGGCGGCACCACACTCGCATTGCTCAGGTGCTTCAATTGATGCGACGACTGCCTCACATTCGTTACAGTACCATATTGGAAGTCGATGTCCCCACCACCGTTGGCGTGAGATGGGCCACGGTTCAATGTTTTCCATCCAATGATAGAAGCGCGCTGTTTCCCGTTCTGGAATGAACTTTACTTCACCTTTTTGGGTTGCTTCGATGGCGCGCTGCGCAAGCGGACGGACATTCATGAACCATTGCAGCGATATCGTGGGTTCGACAATCGTGCCGCACCGATCATGATGTCCAACGGCGTGCCGATGCGGTACAATTTTGACGAGATAACCCGAATCTTGCAAATCTTCAACGACACGTTCGCGACAATCCCATCGGGCTAAACCGACGTATTTCTCAGGGGCATTTTCGTTTATATATCCATCTCGTGTGAAAACATTCCACTGTTCAAGGTTATGCCGCAAGCCGATTTCGTAGTCGTTGGTATCGTGCGCGGGTGTAACTTTTAGGGCACCGGTACCGAATTCTCTGTCTACATAAGCGTCTGCGATTATCGGAATTTCTCTGTCACAGAGCGGTAGGAGTGCTGTCTTTCCGATCAGATGTTGGTAGCGTTCATCGTCAGGATGCACAGCAACAGCGGTATCCCCCAACATCGTTTCGGGGCGTGTTGTGGCAATTTCAAGCACGACATCACTGTCCTTAATTGGGTAATGGATGTGATAAAAGTGTCCATCTATCTCAATAGGTTCGACCTCAAGGTTACTTAAGACAGTGTTGCAGTTCGGACACCAGTTTGCCATATAGGTATCGCGATAGATAAGTCCTTGGTTGTAGAGCTTGACAAAGGCGGTACGGACGGCTTTAGACAAGCCTTCATCGAGGGTAAAACGTTCACGTTCCCAATCGCAAGAGCACCCGATTTGTTGAAGTTGTGAAACGATGTAGCCAGCAGATTCAGCTTTCCACTGCCACATGCGTTCGATGAATTTTTCGCGTCCGAGTGCGATTCTACTGGTGCCTTCCTCGGCAAGTTGTCGCTCCATAATAAGCTCGGTGACGATACCAGCATGGTCGGTACCGGGCATCCAGAGCGTATTATAGCCTTGCATGCGTCTCCATCGGATGAGGCAATCTTGGAGTGTATTATCGAGCGCATGCCCGATGTGTAGGCTGCCCGTGATATTCGGCGGCGGGATCACAATCGCATAAGGCGGTTTATCTGAGGTTGCTTCCGCGTGGAAGTAGCCGTTTTTCTGCCAAAATTGGTACCATTTCCCCTCAATTTCCTGAGGGGTATAGGTTTTCGGGAGATTTGTCATTTTTTTACTTGTCAGTTTTCGGTTAAGAGATTTTCGTTTAAGAACGGTTTCCTCTTGTAACTGATAACCGATAACCATTCCTCATATTTACAGTTGTTAGTTTGCCTCGCAGTGAGAGTTATCGGTTAAGAATGGTCTGTAACAATTGATCGCTGCCCTGAAATATTCCAAGTGAGCGAAGATCATTACAAAAAAACCTCTTAACTGAAAACCGATAACCATTAGGCGAAGAGGGGTTCTACCCACCCGTATTTTCCTTTTTCCATTTCATAAAGTAGATTTACCTGCCGCGTTTCTGCGTTTAAGAAGAGAAGAAATTCCGCATTTGAGGCTTGAAGTTCCATTGTGGCTTCTGCTACAGTCAGGGGCTTTGATGCAAATTTGTCCTGTGTTGACACAACAACTGGAGCATCACCGATATCAACTTCTGGCGATGTTTCTTCCACATCTGGATTCAGTCGCTCCACCACTTCTCGGTGGGGTGCGTTATGTCGCCTGTCTTTCACTCTATCCCTGTATCGTCGGATCTGGCTGACGATCTTATCTGTAACGCTGTCCAATGCAGATAAAATTTCATGTGTCTCGCTTTTTGCATAGAACGATACGCGTGGTGCTGTCACTATCATTTCGGCATCAAACCGACGCTTCTCGGATTTAAGAACCACATTTAGTTCCTGCATCCCGTCGAAACGTGATTCGATTTTATCAGCACGCTTGAGGATGTATGCGTGAATGTCATCCGTAATCTTTAAGTTATGTCCAGAGTACGTTACTTTCATTTCAAGCCTCCTATTTTTTTTATGAATAATTCCAAAAAATGAACCTTTTCTTGCTGGTACCCTAAAGTCAACTGATGCGAGGAACTTCGGATGCAGCAGACCTTTCACGTGATGTAGGAATGCCTAATTCGTCACGATATTTTTGAACGGTTCTCCTCGCGAGCAAAATACCCTTCGCCTTCAAGGCGTTACTAATTGCCTGGTCGCTCAGTGGTTTCTTAGGTGCCTCAGCACCAACCATCTCTTGAATGAGGTTTTTCACCTGTTTGGCGGAGACACCCTCTCCTTGTGTAGTTGCCAGTTCATTGCTGAAGAAAAATCGGAGTGGATACATACCGTGTGGCGTTTGCACGTATTTGTTGCTTGTTACTCGGCTAACTGTTGACTCGTGAATTCCTACTTTTTCAGCGATGGTTCTCAGCGTTAGGGGTTTAATGCTTTTATCACCTTGTGTTAGGAATTCTGCTTGCACCTCAAAAATCGCCTCGGTGACTCGGGCGATCGTGCTGCCTCGCTGTGCGAGACTGCTGAGCAAATTTGAGGCATCACGATACCGCTTCTCTATCCATCCTTTTGTCTCTGCGTCTAAGGTGTCCTGACGGTTCCGCATCAAATTCAGATAATAAGGGTTCATCTGTAAGCGTGGTATGTAATTGTCAACAGAGATTGCTTGATATTTCCCGTTAAGGTATTGTATCTCCACGTCCGGTGTGGCGAACTCTGTAACGGAGGATCTTCTGAACAAGTGAGTTGTTGGATCAGTGAAGTAGCGACCTGGGTAAGGCGATAGTTTTCCTATCCACTTTGCGACTGTATCAATCACTGTGAGGTCAATTTTTAGCGTTTCCGCTATGCAGTTCCATTGCTGATTTAAAAAGGCATCGTAGTGATTTTCAATGACTTCTTGGGCAAGGCACTGCAAAGGCACATTTTTATGTGCGCTACATTCTACTCCGGGAGTCGTATTGTTCTCTGCTTCGACTACATCAGAAATCTGTGAATTGTACGCTATATCCACTCCTTCTTCTGGCTTCCGGTTGCGGATCTGGATGATTAGTGCTTCCCTAACATCTCGATGTGCTATACCGAGAGGTTCAAAAGTATCTTGTATCTTACGAAGGACAGTTTCAACGAGTTGTGTATCACAGCCAACTGCTTCGGCGATGTCTTCCAATGTCAGTTGGTAGAAGTTAAGGGCTGCTTTGTAGGGAGCTGATGCCTGTTCATATAGAATCGTATACGTTTTTTTATTCTCTGGATCGTTAATTTTCCATGCGCGATTCGGGCATATACCTCCGTTTTCTATGGAGATGTACCCGGTATTTTTCACGGTAATTGTGGCATCTGTTGAGAATTGGATGTTCTTATTGCCTGTAGTCGTTTGTAAATTTTTCTGAATAACCCTGTATAGCTCTGGTGAAAGGTTTTCTTGATCCAGTTCTGTCAGGAATTCGCACGGAATTTGAAACAATTTGAGTTCCAATTTCCCGTCATCGTTTAGATTTCCGAGAATCTGTTCCCCAATGGCGCGCTCCGTTTCTGAGCCTATAATGTCGGGAGGGGCGAGTTCTAATTGTTCGGCGAGATGGTCATATAGCGAGCATTCGTATGGTAACTCTGATAGTGATTCTTCGTCAGCGTCTGAGTATCTGGAGTTCGTCCGTTCGCTAAGGGACACACGGTCTTCAAAAGCAGTTTCCCAGTCGATATCAACGGTACTATCTTCGCGATCAAAATCTTCTTCCGATTCATTCCATTCGAGTGCCGGATCGAATTCTTCATCGACCGTTTCTGTTTCATTATCTTCTTCGAGTTCTAAGAATGGGTTCTGTTCGAGTTCTTGGGCGACGAAATGTTTCAGTTCCTGCAGCGGCATGTTTAGCACTTTAAGTGCCTGTTGTAACCTCGGTGTAATAGACGTCTTCTGCGTCAGTTGAGGGGTTTGGGTAAGTTGCGCTTTGTACATTTCATCCAATCTCCCGATTATTAGGTATCGGTTTTCAGAAAGGGAACCCCTTCTTAGTAACAACTAACTAATAATCTGTCGGTGTTCCAGGAGCGTTGCCACCCAGCCGATAGGAGAAATTGTGTCCAAAATAGAGATCTCTTGCAGTCTCACTGTTTATGAGCTCCGTAGGCGTTCCGGTAAGGGTAATTTTTCCGTCAACAATAATGTATGCCCTGTCAACAATGTCAAGAGTTTCAGCCGCATTATGGTCTGTAATAAGTACCCCCAAGTTGCGATCACGTAAATGTGCAATGAGTTGCTTAATGTCAGCGACAGCAATCGGATCTATTCCGGAAAGCGGTTCATCAAGTAAAATGAAATCGGGTTGTGCGGCGAGGGCTCTTGCTATCTCTGCCCGACGACATTCACCTCCTGAAAGCGTATATGCTTTGCGTGATAAAAGATTTGAAATACCGAGTTCGTCTGTCAATTCACGGATACGAGACTTCCGTTCTGCTTTCGGTACGCCTTGTACTTCGAGAATCGCCTCAATGTTTTGTTGAACCGTCAGTTTACGGAAAATTGATGTCTCTTGTGCGAGGTAGCCGATGCCGAGTCTCGCACGTTTATACATAGGGTAGAAGGTGATGTCCTTATCGTCGTATGTGATTCTACCAGCATTCGGACGGATCAACCCTACAACCATGTAAAATGTGGTCGATTTTCCAGCACCGTTGGGACCGAGTAAACCGACGACTTCGCCCTGCTGGACTGACAGGCTTACCTCGTTAACAACGATGGGACCACGTCGTGTATAACGTTTTACGAGTCTGTGTGCTTGTAATTCTATTGCCATGATTTTTTCAGAGTTATCGGTTTTCAGTTAAGTAAGAGGGTTGCATTTAACACGGGAAATCTATAGAAACACCTTCTTGTTACTGACAACTGAAGACCATTCCTCACATCTTAATTGTCCTCAGATTCTTCCGTCTCAGGGTTTGAATCTGCGTCATCGGAGTCTTCAGGGTCTGTATCCGTTTCTTCTTCCGAGTCCGCATCTTCAGAGTTTTCAGTATCTGTATTAGGTTCCTCTTCTGTTTCTGCGTTCGCGTCAGCATTATCAGCCTCAGTGTCCGTATCCGTTTGAGCCTGATTTTCTGATTCCTCAGAGGCAGGTGCGGAGGTTTCCTCTTCACCGGTCTCCGCATCACTTTCGGTGTTTTCGGTTTCTTCTGTAGTTACCGGTGCCACTTGCGTAACAGTAACCTTAAATTTGACATCGCCCTCAGCAGTCTGTTTGCCAGTTATCCGATTGAAAGTGAAGAATTTAGTTTCGAGTCGGTCCTTATTTTGTAAGACGACGACGTTATCTTTAAGGATAATAGTACTTGTGAGGTTGTCCATAGTAGCGTGGTCACAGGTGGCAAAGATATTTTGATCTCGGATTTCTACATTGCCCTCAGCGATGATTTCTTTTGTCGTTTCAGTTTCCAAGTCGCGCTTGAGGGTGATTTTGTCAGCGTTGAGAAACCCGATCTCAATTCCCTGCTCGTTACGTCGAACCGTCTTGGCTTCGCCAATAAGAATCGTTATGCCTTTCTGCTCATAACTCTCCATCCTTTTCGAGGTGCCGGTGATTATTTCTTTGGTCATCTCTGCTGCAGTACCGGTATCTTCAGCAGTGCCTGTTTCTTGTTCCGTGTTCTCTGTGGTTTGCATTTCCACACTGCTGGCTGAAGAAGGTGCTTCTGTTTCCGTGTTCTCTGCAGCGAGAGTTAAGGAGACAAGACAAACAAGAAGGGTTAGGAAACCGGTATATTTACAAAGATTACAAAATTTGCGAAATTGAGATATGTGTTCGTACCTACTCTGGTTCAGTTGGGGTTTTATGGTGTTCATGCGTTTTCTCATCTTTTGAGTGAAGTTTGAATTGATTGTTTTTCATTTCTACGGTTTCGAGTGTCGGATTCGCGTACATTTCTACTCCGACCCAGGTGGAATCTCCGCGGACAAGTGTTGCTTCGTCAGGAGCGTATAGTCTGCCCATCCGGTTTTGCCAATGGAGCGTATCCGTATACAAGGTGCCATCTTTGCTGATGCCGACGACGTTCCCTGAGAGGTGCAGATTGTCTTTTTTGCCGCCCGTGAGAAATTGTTTGCCTTTTTGGCTACTCAAGGTGATAGAAACAACACCGTTTTCAAAAATTTCGACATTCGGATTTTCCACTTCAATATAACTCCCGTGGAATGTTGAAGCGTCTCCGACAAGTGTCCATTTAATAATGCCTGCCTCGGTGTGTTGCGTAGAAAACCTTTCCAATTTCTGTGTTGGAACCGCTTCTACAGATTCGTCAGTTACACTGACCGGGATCTCTGTGTTTTTACAACAAATTACGCAAAGTAGCAGACAAATGGACAACCACGTGCCGATCTTGCTAAGGTTGTGTTTTCCACCGTCGATGCATCCAAATCCACTGTGCTGGGTATTGTCGAATGTAAGATTCAATGATTTTTGTGAATCTCTGTGTATTGATAACAAGATCTTTCTCTTTCGTATCTGTCCGTTTCAACGCCAAGGGCGGTTCAATAATTGCGCGGTGTGAACCATCGGGTTGACGAATAATAAACGTTGGCAGTATCGCCGCCCCTGTTTTGAGGGCAATAGCAACTGGACTATACGGTGTATAGGCGTGCCTACCAAAAAAATCGACAAAAACGCCGTTCACTGCTGTATCAACATCGGCAACGATTCCAAGCAATTCGTTACGCTTGAGACACCGAAGTGCGTGGCGTACCCCTGTATCTCTATCGATGGTAGCATATCCCGCTTTCTCCCGGTACCTGGAGACCAAGGCGTTTAAACGAGGCGAACGCAATTCACGAACAATAGGTGTGAGCGGAGCAACTGTGGCGGAAATACTGGCAGCGAGAAGTTCCCAATTCCCAAAATGCCCTGTTAGAATGATTGCTCCTTTCCCTTGTGAAAGCACTTGCTCTACATGCTCAGTTCCTTCAAAAGTAACATATCGTTGAATTTGCTGTCTGTCTAAGCGAGGGAACTGCATGAACTCGACGACAGTTTTCCCTAAGTTTTCAAAGCACTGTTTTGCTATTGCTTTGACCCTGCGTTCGTCCGAGAGCACCAAGCTGTACCTTAAATGTTCATACGTCAACTTTCTCTGCTGCGGTGCGAGCCGAAATACGAGGGCACCTAACCACGCGCCTATAGTCAGGGTTACAGGACGCGGCAGTCGAGATACACAGAATCCGATCAATTTGGCGGCAAACTCATAACACCTGTCTTTGATTAGTTTCATTAGTTAAATAGTATACTAAATTTCTGGCAAAATTACAAAGAAAAATGTAAAGCAACACAAATCCTCCGGCATATACGGCAGAATTTGATACTTTGTTGCATCATAAGTAAATTTCCTTTGTTTTTAAGAATATATTTTAAGGGAACTGAACGCGTCTGCCCGCAGACGAAATATCGCTTGCTTTTCATCGTAACCCGTGTTAAGTTATGCGACAGAAATGGAACGGAAATTTCTATGAGCAACCCAAAAGACATCAATAAGCAAATCTATCGACTTGCCCTTCCCAACATCATTAGTAACTTCTCCATTCCACTTTTAGGGGCTGTGGATACCGCCTTGATGGGGCGGCTGGAATCCGAAGACTACCTCGGTGCAGTCGGTATTGGTGGTGTTCTCTTCAGTTTTATCTATTGGGGATTTGGGTTTCTCAGAATGGCAACGACAGGGCTGACAGCACAAGCCTTCGGAGAAAAGGACCTCCGAGAATGCGGACGCTTGCTGCTGAGAGCGATATGCATCGGCATCACGTCAAGTCTATTACTCCTTATCTTCCAGTGGCAGCTGATTGATCTCAGTTTCCTCCTCATTGATACGAGTCCTGATGTGGAACATCTCGCACGCCTCTATTTCCATATCCGTATCTATGCTGCGCCAGCAACATTGTGCTTACATGCGTTTCACGGTGTGTTTTTGGGGTTACAGAATGCCCGCTATCCGATGCTATTGACAATTGTGGTGAACCTCGTTAACATCGTCCTGAACCTGGTGTTTGTGTGGTTACTTGGTATGAAGGTGGCGGGTATCGCTTTAGCAACTGTCATTGCGCAGTATGTCGGATTGTTTGTAGCTATTTCCCTGTTTTCGAGATACTATCGCGGTATTTTGCCAGCATGGGATTTCTGGGAAATCTTAGCATTTTCTAAGCTCAAGCGATTCCTTAACATTAGTGCGGACATTTTCATCAGGACCTGCTGCCTTGTGTTTAGCCACGCCGTTTTCACAGCGAAATCTGCGGCTTTGAGTGATACTCTCCTCGCGATTAACACGATTTTACTTCAGTTTATCAACCTCTTATCTTATGCGATTGACGGACTCGCTTTTGCAGCAGAGAGTCTTATCGGTAAGTATAAAGGTGCCCAGGACCTACAGAATCTGAAACAGACGACGCGTCAAATCTTCCTCTGGGCATTTCTGTTCGGGGGCATCCTTATGTTAATTTTTGTGCTGTTTGGGGAGCACTTGCTGCATCTTTTTACCAATCAGATGCCACTTATCGAACAAGCGAAACCGTATCTGATTTGGATAATCATCGCTCCCGTTATTAATGTTGCCGCCTACATTTGGGACGGGATCTTTCTCGGAGCAACTGTTTCTAAGGCATTACGAAATTCTGTGATTGTCTCAACCCTGATCTTTTTAAGTGCTGTCTATTTACTGATACCTTTTGGTAACCACGGGTTATGGGCTGCGTACACACTCCTTCTGATTGCTCGCGGTGTTTCGTTGACGATGATGGCACCGAAATACCTGTTTAAACCGGGGGATTCTGGATAATCAGAGTTTGTCATCAGGCATTCACCGCTATTGGAAAAAACTTGAAAACGCTTTGCAATTTGTGCTAAACTAAAAAAGTATTACACGCTATTTTTTTAAGGAGAACAACACACAATGCCAAAGTTTGGTGTAAATTTATTACTCTGGGCAGATAAGTTTGACAGAGAGACTGCAGACCTGATTCCTAAAGTCGCTGAAATGGGTTTTGATGGTGTAGAAATCCCTATTTTTGCCCCGGATACAGTGGATATCCCCTACACCCAAGCGTTACTGAAGGATACCGGCTTAGAAACCATCGGGTGTAATATCATGGCTGGGGATAGAAATCCAATCGACGAAGATCCCACTATTCGCGAAAACGGGAAATCCTATCTCAAGCGTTGTTGTGAAATTGTCGCAGAATTGGGAGCCGATACGCTTGTTGGACCCATGTATAGTGCTGTCGGTAAGCTCGTTGGACGCGGTAGAAACGAACAGGAATGGGAATGGTGCGTTGAAGGTTTGCAAGAAATTTGCGAAACCGGAGAAAAATACGGTGTTACGCTCGCCAGTGAACCGCTCAACAGGTTTGAAACCTATTTCATCAACATCGCCGAAGATGCTGTTAAACTTTGTGAAGCGGTGGATAGCCCATACTTCAAGGTGCATCTGGATACGTTTCACATGAACATTGAAGAAAAGAATCAGGCGGATGCTATTATTGCTACCGGTGATTTCCTGCATCACGTTCACTGCTGTGAAAATGATCGTGGGACACCGGGGACAGGACTTGTAGATTGGGACGGTGTGTTCGGGGCACTTGCGAAAGTGAACTACGACAGATGGCTCGTGATTGAATCGTTTACACCCGCTGTTAAAGAAATCGCCGCTGCGACGTGCATCTGGCGCGACATCGCACCGAGTGCCGAAAGCCTTGCAACTGATGGGCTCGCATTTCTCAAACAGAAGGCTGCTGAGTATTTGTAGTATACATAGCGACCAAAGTCGCACAAGTTTTTATAATAAATTATGCCGGAGGTAGGAGGATTCGAGATGCATTGCATCAAACGGATCGGTTTTTTCTGCGTGATATTCTTTGCCGTTTCTCTGTGGAGCGGAGTCGTGGCACAACACGCGATGTCAAACGAAATAGGGGTAAATTCTGCTGACGAATCACAATTTCTCAGCAACATCCGACAACTCACTTATGATGGAAAACGCGCTGGGGAGGGTTATTTCTCCGAAGATGGCAATGCACTCATCTTCCAAAGTGAACGTGAACCGGACAACCCATTTTATCAGATTTATCTTTTAGACCTACTGACGGGTGATACACATCGTGTCTCTACTGGTCTTGGCAAGACGACCTGTGCTTTCTTTCGTCCGGGGACCGATGAAGTACTCTACGCTTCAACGCACCACGACGTTTTTGCGAAGGCAAAACAGGAAGAAGAACTGAAATTCCGAGCATCGGGAAAAGAAAGGCGATATAGTTGGGATTACGATGAAGCGATGGACATCTTCTCGGCGAACCGGGATGGCAGCAACCTTAAACAGCTGACAAACGCCCCTGGTTATGACGCTGAAGCCTCGTATTCGCCCGATGGAAAATATATCGTTTTCTGTTCACTGCGAGATGCATATCCTAAGAGCCAACTCTCTCCAAAAGAACTGAAACAACTGGAAGTGGATCCTGCCTATTTCGGCGAAATTTATCTGATGAATGCCGACGGCTCCGATCAGATCCGCTTGACGGACTCACCCGGTTACGATGGAGGGTCCTTCTTTACCCCTGATGGACAGCACATCGTCTGGCGGCACTTCACAGCTGATGGTAGTCAAGCCGACATCTATACTATGCGGATAGATGGCTCCAATATACGACGACTGACCGATTTTAAAAGTATGTCGTGGGCACCCTATTTCCATCCGAGCGGTGCTTATGTGATCTTCGCTTCCAACAAACTCGGATTTTCTAACTTTGAGTTGTATCTCGTTGATGGAAGAGGCAGACACGAACCGGTTCGGGTTACCTCAACCGACGGATTTGATGGACTTCCTGTCTTCTCACCTGACGGGAACCAACTCTGCTGGACCTCGAATCGAAACAGCCAAGAGGTTTCGCAACTCTATCTTGCAGAATGGAATCACCAAGCAGCACTGGCGGCAGTGTTGGATGCGCCGAAAAGCCAGAATTCACCCGTGCATCCAGTACGAACGGTTGCTGACTCCGAATTTTCTAATAGGACCAAAATGAGTATCCGACAGCACATCGAATTTCTGGCTGACGACGCGCTGGAAGGCAGGATGACCGGTTCCGAAGGAGCAGCGCAAGCTGCGGAGCATATTGCAACTCAATTCGCACAACTTAATCTTAAGCCGGTCGGTAATAAATCGGATTACTTTCAAGAATTTGAATTCACAGCGGGAAGACGGGTCATAGAGGGAGAGAATCACTTCCATATCACACGTCATAAGCACGGCTCCGAGCAGATAATGGAGTTCGGTGTAGAGCAGGACTTTCAACCTCTCTCCTTCTCGCGTAACGGTATCGTTGAAGGTGAAGTCGTGTTTGTTGGGTACGGATTATTTGTGCCCGGTGAGTTAGGCGAAGGCTACAATGCATACGCTGGTTTGGATGTGAAGGATAAGATCGTTGTTGCACTCCGCTATGTCCCCGAAGGTGTGGAACCCGAACGCCGTCAACAACTGAATCGATATGCCGGACTCCGCTACAAGGCAATGCAAGCACGAGAACAAGGGGCAAAGGCGTTTCTCGTCGTTGCCGGTCCGAACTCTCCGAACGCTGGTAAACTGATACCACTCGATTTTGACAGCAGCCTCGCGGATTCCGGGATTGTCGCTGTCTCAATAAGTGATACCGTAGCAAATGCCCTCTTTGCACCATCAGGTAAAAACCTAAAAGATGTTCAATCAGGACTTGACGTGGAAAATCCACACTTTCTCGGACAGTTTCCGTTGCCCGATGTCAAAGTCAAAATCGTTGTCTCGGTTGAAAAAGTTAAGAAAACCGATCAGAACGTGGTTGCACTTTTGCCTCCATCTGAATTAACAGACGATACTGAATATGTTGTTGTCGGGGCGCACTACGACCATATCGGCTACGGTGAAATCGGTTCACTTGCACGGAAAGGCGAAGAAGGACAGATTCACAATGGAGCAGATGATAACGCTTCCGGCACCGCTGTCGTACTGGAATTGGCGGCGACACTCAGCGAAGCGTTTCAGAAGCACCCAGAAAAGTTCCAGAGAGGTGTCATCTTTGCGCTCTGGTCGGGTGAGGAACTCGGACTCATCGGTTCTACCCACTTTGTTAACCATCCCGTTATCTCCTTAGACAAAATCGCCGCGTATATCAACTTCGATATGGTAGGGCGACTCCGTGACAACAAACTTATCTTGCAAGGTGTCGGTTCATCTTCTGTATGGACAAAACTGATTGAAAAACGGAATGTTCCTATCGGTTTTAATCTGACGCTCCAAGAGGATCCCTATCTGCCAACAGACGTGACTGCTTTCTATCCGAAAGAGGTACCAGTGCTCAGTTTCTTTACTGGTGGACACGAGGACTATAACCGTCCAACAGATGATCCTGAGACACTTAACTATGATGGTATAGAGCGGATTTCAGACTTAGCACACGGTATTGTTTTAGACTTAATCGGTGCCACTGACCGTCCAGAGTACGTTCGGGTTGAACGGAGTCAATCAGAAGAAGGAAGCCGTGATACGCTGCGCGCATATTTAGGTACTATCCCAGATTATACAACCGAAGGCACCGGTGTCAAACTCTCCGGTGTTCGTGCAGGCGGTCCCGCTGATAAAGCAGGTTTAAAGGGTGGTGATGTTATCGTCGAATTCGGCGGACAGGAGATTACCAATATCTATGACTATACTTATGCACTTGACGCTGTAAAAATTGGGGAACCTGTTGAAGTTGTTGTACTGCGCGATGGAAAACGAGTAAAGTTGACAGTTATCCCTGAGGCACGGAATTAATTTGCTCTGCAACCTGTGTTATATTATATTGAATAACTTTCATAACTATACGCATTGTGAAAGTTAACATATAGTATATCTACAATTCACAAATCAGATTATTCCCCTCTCAAAGTTGCGAATGCCTTCAACTTCTATCAACTTGACGAACACGATTACCTCTCGAATTCACCACAGAAATTTGACCGATATCAAGTTTTATGAAATCTTTCAAAATCGCCTCTCAGACCTTTGGTGGCTTAGGTTTTCGGTCAATTTTAAGAGACCAAAAGATCTTGTTGTTTTCTGTGGGAGTTGATGTGTTGTTGTTTTTTTACCACTGGAGTCATAAAACGGATCAGACGTTTTCGGTGTTGTGTCCGAAACATCCTAATTCGTCCTTATCAGGCGACTGCTAAGGACGATCTATTATGATAACCATCCAAATAGAAATGGTATTAGATGCCTTTGAAGACATTTTGAATAATTTGACGAAGTCCCAGCACACGATGTGTGTCTATCATTATTGAAGGAGATATTATGAACATTAAAATTTTTCAGTTTATGCTATGCGTATTCCTTTCACTCTCAGTCGCGTTGATGTCAGGATGTGATCGGGTACGGAACATAGTAGGAACCGACGAGATGATCCCTACCCCTGATACCGACCCTATACCTACGCTTAAAGTGGGTTTGATTCACCCGCAGCCAAATTACACCAGTTTTGGCAAAGGGGCTAAACTTGCCCAAGCTGAAATCAACGCATCTGGGGGTATCCTCAGTATGCAGGTGGAATTCGTCTATAAAGAGGAAGTCACAGCCACCGTCGCTCAGGATGCCGCAGAATTGGCTGAATCGGAAGGGGTTGTTGCGATATTGGGTCCTCTCTTTTCGAGTCATGCTGTGAAAGTTGGACCGGTTATCAATATCCCGGTACTTTTAGGTGCAACAAGGGCAGAGGTAACAGCAGACGCGACTGACCCAAATGATTTTATGTTTCTCATTGCTGGCTCCAATGTGTTGCAGGCGAAACTTCTGGCACAAGTTATAAGTCAACAAGGAGCGAGCACCGCTGCAATGATTTGGCAGAACGCGGATGTCTATTCTGAGGGTTTTGTGCAATCATTTAAGACAAGTTTTGAAACACTTGGTGGGAGCGTAGTTGTCGAGGAAACCTATGAGAGCGGGGCGATGATGTTTACTGAACAACTTACTGCAGTTAAGGCTGCAGCCCCCGATGTCCTTCTCCTCGCCAGTTTTCCACCAGCGAACCCACATATAATGAAACAAGCACGGGACATGGGAATTGAATCTACCTTTATTGGTAGCGATGGTTGGGACGATCCGCTGATGTCTACGACTTTGGAGGATAATGAACCTGTTGATGGTTACTATTGTACCAACTTAGATCCGGATGCTGTAGATTTTAATGCTGCTTATAAGGCGACATACGGCTCTGTTGACGGCATTGCAGCAGCAGGCTATGATGCCATGAGAATCTTGAAAATGGCAATCGAGACAGTAGGATCAACCGATGATCCGGCTGCGATTCGAGAGGCGATCGCTAAAATCACAAGTTACGAAGGTGCTACAAGTATCTCTCATTTTGATGCGAATCGCAATCCGGTTAAAAGTGTCGGGGTACGGCAAATTCTTAATGGTATGCCGCAGGATATGATAATTGAGGCAGCACCTGAGATTAGTGGAAACGAGTAAGTTTAAAACGCGTCAAACAAAAAGCGCGCTGTAACGAATATTCCAATTCTGTTACAGCGCGCTTTGCTTTTTAAAGAATCAAACGCTTCCACACTACTCAAAAGTGAAATGTGCGGCAACGCCCGCGTGGTCAGATGGCCACAACCCAGAAGGTAGACGGTCTGAGGGTTTATCACCTATGGTATGTGTCGTAACAGAAGCAGGAATTTCCAGATTGCGGACAAAGATCTGGTCAATCCGAACAGTGTGATCACTCACCTCATTCAAGATGTCATCGTCTTGACAACACGTATTGCCGGTTCCGACGGAGTCCATCTGCCAGACATCAACATATCCTGCCGATAATAAAATTTGGTAAGCAGCACCATCGGGGGCCGCCGTATTAAAATCCCCTAACAGGATGATTGGTAAAGTTTCATCTTGAAGGTTATTCACGAGTTCTTGTGCTTGCGTCACCCGGCTTTCTTTCCCTAATGCCTCTGCTTCCAAATGTGTATTAACAACGCGGTAAGTCGTACCTGAGACAGTGGCATCTATAGCGACGTAACCTCGCAAGACTTCGATGAAGAGATCGTCAATCGTAAGTTTACTGTTATAATTCATGCTCACAGGGCGCGAGACAGTGACATCGCTTCGGGCGAGAATTACATCAAAATCGGTTAGACGGACATCGTCATATTCGGTAAATGATCCCATTGGCATTTCAATATCAAAATTTTGGACTTTCGCGGCGACCTGATAGTTTAAACCTTCCGTTTGAAGGGCTTCCATCATAATTTCCAGAAAATCGAAGAGGACTTCTTCAGCAGGCTCTCCACCTGTGAGTCTATCTCCTGGGCTCTGTCGGCGAATCAATGAAATTTCTTGTAACCCGATAAGATGCGGCTGATACGTCTTTATAGATTTGGCAATTGCCGCAGCGCGTCCCGGAAAATCGGATGCTATAACGTTGTTATACATATTAGCGACTTCCTGGGGCACCTGTAACAGATTCTCTACAACTAAAAGTCGGTCCGTACTGCCCCCGACATAAACGTTGTAGGTCATTACTGTGAGTGGTTCCGCCTCTAATGTACTGTCATCCGGTAGCATCGGGTCTGATATTCTTTCGCAACCCGAAAGACTTAATAGAACGCCAAACAATAGGAGAACAATTTTTATGGAACTATCAAACTTTGAATACCAACTATAAAGATTCAAATTTTTTAGCATATTTACCTCCAGTGCCTCAATTTCTACATTGTGGCACGCTTGCTATCAGAGCGATCTTCCGATCACAACTGGTATTAATGTATTTTGACGTGTTTTACACGGGAAATAACGCAAAAAAGAGAATAACACAAACCGGATAGCGTGTCAAACGAAATTCGTTGAACATCGCTTGACATTTACCTGTCTTTCCACTATACTTAAGGCAGTTTCTAAAAAATTCATGGAGGGATATAATAGTGAAATTCTACTATCAACTCTGTTTACGTTGTTGGAAGTTGGCGTTTGTGAGTGTTTTGATGACAGCAGTACTTCTTATCGGATGCAGCCAAAAGACGGGTGTGTCGGAAACCTCTCAAATGACATCGCTCAGTGGGACAATTGTTGAAATAGATGACCACGGCAACGCCGTGACCGATCTGGAAATTGCTCCGTTTACCGAACGCGGCTGGAAACTCGGTGATACGCTTGAAGCGACGTTTACAACAGGACAAAAAATTCAGATAAAATTCGTTGAAAACTATGGGGATGTTCCCGTCGGGGACTATTTGGGACGGTTTTCGACCTCTACGAAAAAATTCAAGATCGCGATTAACATGGGCAACATCGCTGAAGCCTTGAAGTTGAAAAACCAGAGCAAAGTAGTGCTTCAGAAAGTAGAATCGTCCTCAACCAATTAGGACTTACGCAGAGTACTCTATTTGTAGCATAACCTGTTAGGTTGTGCCCTGAAACCGAATGCGTTTTTTACAGGGACCCCCTCTCATAGAGTCTGCGATGAGCAAAATTGCGTAAGTCCTGTCAATTAAACGGAAACATACGAAAGATGCTTCTTACACTTAAACAGGCAAGCCAATGGGCTTCAGCATACCTGAACAAAAACGTTACACCCGCAAATATCACCTATTTAATCCAGTATGGGAGAATTGACTCCGTTGTTAGCAACGGGTTAACATTGGTTCCTAAGCAAAGCCTTGAAGATTACTACAGTTTGAACCGCCGAGAAACACGATGGAAAGATGAACTCGGTGATGATTTGAATTGGACATTGGCTTTTGAAAAAGTTAAAGAAGCGGAAACAACAAAACATGTCCACCGGTTACATCCGTATAAAGGCAAGTTCATTCCGCAATTAGTTGAATACTTCTTAGATACACACACCGACAACTTTAAGCCGGATGTCTATTTTCGACCAAGTGATGTTGTGCTTGATCCGTTTTGTGGGAGTGGGACTACCTTAGTCCAAGCAAATGAACTTGGTATGCACGCGATCGGTGCTGATGTTTCAGCGTTTAATGCTTTCATCGGTAATGCTAAGGTGGCTACTTATGATTTGACCCGTTTGTATGAAGAAAGTCGGAAGATTACGACGGTTCTCAGAAATTTTGTTGCTACGTCCGGGATACTTGAATTTGAATCGAAACTCGCGGAAACGCTTACCGGTTTCAATAATCAATATTTTCCAGTGTCATTCAAACGCCAAGTCAGAACAGGTGAAATTGACCAGAAGCGATATGGAGCTGAAAAGGAGGCTGCTTTTTTACAAACATATCACAAACTTGTTGCCGAGTACCAAATTGACACACAGATGCCAACCGACTCTGCCCGCTTTATGAAGCAATGGTATCTTCCGGGGATTAGGGCAGAGATTGATTTTGTCCACGACGAAATTCGGAAAGTAAAAGAGGCATCAACACAAAGAGCTCTAATGCTTATCTTAAGTCGGACTATCCGTTCTTGCAGAGCGACAACGCACGCAGATTTAGGCACATTGCGGGAGCCTGTAACGACGACCTACTATTGCCGAAAGCATGGGAAAGTCTGCAAACCGCTTTTCTCAATCCTCAGTTGGTGGGAACGATATTGTAAAGATAGCATCCAACGATGGGCTGAATTCAGTAAGTTAAAAACGGACACTTTTCAACACTGTATAATCGGTGATTCTCGGACAATTGACCTCTTCACGATGTTGAAACAAGTAGATATGCAATTCGCGGCGATTGTCCAAAAACAAAAAATTAAGGGGATTTTTACAAGTCCTCCTTATGTTGGACTCATCAATTACCACGAGCAGCACGCCTACGCCTATGATCTCTTCGGTTTCAAAAGGTTAGACGAATTAGAAATAGGACCACTGTTCAGAGGAAAAGGACGAGAAGCGAGAGCGTCGTACATTCACGGTGTTGCAGAAGTTTTTAAGAACTGTAAGCGGTTTTTGGCTGATGATTACGATGTCTTTGTTGTCGCAAACGATAAGTTTAATATGTATCCAACCATCGCTGAGATAGCGGGCATGCACATTGTCAATCAGCACAAGCGTCCTGTCCTAAATCGAACCGAAAAGAATCGGGAATCGGTATATTCTGAGACAATATTCCACCTGAAAGGAAAAGGAAATTGACGGATGTCCTCGCAACGACAACTGATGATTAAAGAAAAAATTAAGGACTGTGTACACGCTAAGTTCAAAACCTATAGTCCTAAAACAACCAATAAACCATTTCACTAAGGTTTAAGGTTGTCAAGACTCAAGTTAAACCCTTTAACCAAATCAGCACTGAGGCACAGCGACAAATACAGACAATTATCAATGAATTAGTAATTGGAACATATAGGGAGCCTAATAAATCTCTGGAAACACAGGAAATTAGGGAAGTTTGTCAAACTGGAGACTTAGAAACAGTAAAACTGACTTAGGTGGATGTTTGGTTGGAAAATTATGAAGGCGAGTTGTTTTTATTTGATCTAAAAACTGTAAAACCTAACAAAAGTAATTTTGAGAAATTCAAGCAAACTCTTTTGCAGTGGACCGCTGCTGAACTAACACGAGACCCAAAGGCAGTTGTAAACACAATGATTGGCTTTCCTTACAATCCTTATGAGTCAGAGCCGTATAAACGATGGACACTGAAAGGGATGTTAGATCTGGATCACGAAGTTTTGATAGCAGAAGCACTCTGGGATTTTTTTGGTGGTGAAGGTGGTTACGCAGATCTGTTGGATGCCTTTGAAATGGCTGGTATTGAGTTAAGACCAGAAATCGATAGTTATTTCGAGAAATTTAGATATGAAAGTTGACAACGCCTTCGATAAAACGGAATTGCTGAAACGCCTCAGGACTGCCTACGATTTACCTTTGCAATCCATAACCTTTTTCCCTGAAGGTGAAGATAGTTACGGCTACATCGCTACGTCCGAAACCGGAGAAAAGCATTTTGTCAAAGCCTCTACTTCTGGACCGGATACCTGTCTGCAGGTTGCATCACTTCTGCGGCACCAAGGCAACATATCCGGCGTTGTTGCACCTTTGGAAACGCTAAATGGCGCGCTGAGCATTCCTTGGCAGGATTTTCGGGTTTCGTTGTTTCCGTTCATTGAAGGCAAAAGCCGTTGGGATTTGTGGAAGGTTGGAAAGGATTTCACCGATACAGAACTCTCACAAACAGCGGCATTACTCGCGATAATCCATGAATGCACAGATGCAATTGCCTTTAATAGCCTTACAGTCGCAAAGTATGACTTGCCCTTACGACATGAACTTCACATAGTACTTGAGGCACCGGAGAAGATAACGGCTCGGAATGGATACCAGAAGCGGCTTCTTGAAGCGGTTACGCAATACAGATCAGAGGTTCTACAGACGCTTGAGAGATACGACGCATTAGGGCGTTCAGCGACGGCGCGGCAAACACCCTTTGTAATTACACACGGCGATCCGACACCGGGGAATCTGATTTTGGACACCGAAAACCAATTACACCTAATTGATTGGGATGGTGTCTGCTTAGGTCCGCCTGAAAAAGACTTAGTCTCTTTCACAGGTGAGCGATTTGAGATAGTTCTGGAGGAGTATCTCACGAAGAGACAGAGCGACGTTTCCCTACACACAGACATTTTCGGTTTCTATATCTATGAATGGACGCTCAATGAGATCCGAGACTACGGCACTAAAATACTTTTTAAAAACGAAGACGTGCAGCAGAACGAATACGATTGGGAAAGCCTGCAAGACTATTTGCCACCTAATCAAGCATTGATGGAAGATGGTATTGCAACTGTCCAAAGCACACTTAATAGGTGTGGTGTTCTATCGAAATAATGGAGGTTAAACAATGTCTCAAATCAAATCCGTACTACTTTGGGAAAACCAACGGCGTTATTTCCGTGAGGCGATTGATGCCGGGACGCTCAAGGGAGCGATTATCCCAACGGGTAGTACAGAACAACACAACGAACATTTAGCGATGTATCACGACACGCAAAGCGCGGTCTATGTCTCCAAATTAGCAGCTGAAAAGTTGTTCCCGCAAGTGATTGTGACAACACCTTTGGCGATCGGTGTATCGGAACACTGGATGGACCATAAGGGGACTCTCACGCTTCGCGCGGAGGTCTTCGGTGAGGTGTTATATGATGTCGCTGACAGCATGCATCGGCACGGGATTGACAATATCCTGATTGTGAACGGGCATGCGGGCAATGCCGGTCCAGTACATGAACGCTTAGATGGCTACCGAGAGAAACTCGGCATCAACATCGAATTTCACTCCTATTGGGAGGCGTACACCCCAGAGCTGGTTCAAGAACAGATGGAGTCTGGTGTTTGTCCTGGACACGCTGCGGAGTTTGAGACAGCGTTCGCACTCGCTGCTTTTGCGGAGAACGTTGATTGGAACGGTGTGGATTATGACAGTGCGAAACTCACCATCTCCAACGAAGGACAAGCAAAATCCGACCGCGAATATCATCATCAAGCAAAATTGGCAACAGCCGAAAAAGGGCAAGCGATGATCGATGTCGCTGTAGATTGGGTTGCAGAAAAGATGCAGTCAATGCTTTAATAGTTGTCGGTTATCAGTTTTCAGTCATCAGTTGTCAGTTAACCACTTGTGGCAGTTGCTTTTGTTGTACCCGCCACAGCATGCCTCTTAACTGATAACCGATAACTGAAAACTGATAACTACTCTAATGTCCTTCAAGAGCCTTCCTTACCCCGTCACCCTGTTCCCGCCACCAACTATAGAGGATGGAAATGTCGGTGCCGATGCAGAAATGCCGAACCCCCATATCCAGATAGCGTTTCGTGTCGTCGGCACTTCCAATTTCCGCGCGCGGCGGCACCCCCATTTTTATCGCGGTTTTGAACACCCGGTCGTGTGCCTCTTGGATTTCAGGCGCACCGCGCTGACCGACCATCCCGACACTCATCGAATAATCTGAACCGCCCCACTGAATCATATCAACGCCTTTAACAGACAGCACCTCTTCAAGGTTCTCAACGGTGCCTTTCTTCTCAATCATAATGACGTTAACGACATCACGGAGTGCTTGAACGTATTCTGGACCACCTCCGTAACCCATATAGGAAAATCGGCGGGTCGCTACACCGTAGCTGCCCCCATCTTCCGGTGTATCAGCACGCGTAATTTTCACGCATTCTTTTACATCTTCGACGTTTTGGCAATCCGCGTAGAGCACACTTTGGAAGCCAGAGCCAATCGCGCGTTGTGCGATGAAGCCGCGTGGCTCTTGGTCGACTTTAATCATTGTAGAGATGTTGTGAAGTTCAGCCGCTCGGCATAAGTTGTCCAGATCGTGCAGATCGAACGGACCGTATTCGCCTACGAATTCGACGTAGTCGTACATCCCTGTGTGTCCGATCGCTTCAACGATGGAGGGCCATGTAGTATGGATATGCGTGCCGACTGTCGGTTTATCCGCATTGAGTAGCTCTCTAAACGTGTTTTTTCTCATAAATTGCTCCTCTGTTTTTGAATATAGGACGTAGCGTTCAAGTCTACATTAACATTAGCAGAGATATGTACTTTTTTCAACAATTTTTGGATTCCAACGGATGTCCAAAAACGCTTGTTTATAGACACAATTTCTGTTAAACTTGTAATATCTGACTCGGATTAATTGATTCTTCTAAATGCTCTCCTTCAAGATACAAATAGAGGTTTCTCATGAAAAGCTTGATGAAATTACCAACAAATTTTGATGATTACCTGACGATCGAAAACGCCGATCTTCGTTTCAAGGAAGCGACTGAGGTTGCAGAACGCGTCATGGGTGCCGGTGTAGAAATCCATCCGAACATGGATCACGCTGCGATCTTCTGCGACCCGCCACACCTCGTTGCAGACGGTTTGAAACAACTCGGCTATGTCAACGGTTGGGATGCGCGGTGTTATCCATCGCCTGTTGATGGCTGTGATTATATCAATGTCTCTGCCCAATTACCCACGGATAGTCCCGCGCGCGATGAAGGATGGTTTGATTATGTTGCTGTCGTGCATCCCGTTGATAAACCTGCACTGCAACACATGCTCGGTCAAGGGTACGGAAATCCTTTTATCCATCACCTGACATGGGGGCTTGTGCCACCGGAACGCACCTCCTCCGATGATTTTGAATATGCGAACCGTGTTGTACCATTTATGGTGGAGAGACGCGAAGTTATCGGCAATGCTATCGGTGATGCGCCCGGTACTCTGATTATCGCGTTGCCAGAAGGTGTGCTTGCACACCCGAAGTTTGAGGAGGCTTTGCCGAGATGGCTTGGCGATCTTGACGAAGAAGATTATCAGGTTGAATCTATGCAGGGCGGTGGTTTCCTGATTCAGTTCTTTGTGCTAACGGGCGGTAGGATTGAAGTTGCTTTACGCGTAGATACAACACAGACCTTTAATCCAAAAAGCGTCCATAAAATTTCGGAAGACGAAATCAGTGCTGTGCAGGGGGAATAAAGAGCGTTAACATTTGTTTAGTTTCCCTTGACAACAGAAATTTTATGTGATATACCTAACATAATTCTACGATATTGAGAGTCTTAGTAGAATTCGACGCGGAGGAGGCAAGGTCGTAATGGCATATAGTAATTTTACATTAGAAATGGTGCGAACAGCGTTTCAATTAGAAATAGTTGAGTCCGCAGACATTTTTTCTCAAGCATCAACAGTAGCACTACGGAAGCGTTTCACAGACGAGTTAGCGGAAAGGGTGGAATTAGCCATCTCCAGTGGTACAGAGAAAGCACGCTCGGAGCTGATTGTGGCTGATGTGCTGTTTGAACTGCGAAAATATTTCGATCACCGTATCAGCTTCTTTTCAGGGATTGAGTTTAGCGTTGATACTGAACAAGGATTAACAGGTATATGTGATTTTTTAGTGAGTCTGTCTCCGCTACTCTCTTTCTTAGAGGCACCCGTTATCATTCTGGTTGAAGCAAAACGCGAGAATTTGATAGTCGGGCTCGGTCAGTGCGCCGCCGAGATGATCGCAGCACAACGTTTTAACGCTGAGAGAGATAATAACATTCCTTGCATCTATGGTGCCACAACCTCCGGAACAGATTGGCGGTTTCTCAAATTGAAAGGCGAAAGACTTCATATTGATAGAGTGGTCTATCATATCTCACAGTGCGACAAAATTCTCGGCATCCTCGCCAGTATGGTTGAGCAAAAGGTGTAATCACAGAAGTTTGATATCGCGCCTAAAAAAAATAAAAAAGTTTGCAATTAACATATAAATATGATATAATATAAGAAATTAAGGTGTTAATATTAATAAAACCCTTTTTAATCCAATCCAGAGAGGTTGAAAAAAGGATGCAAGATCGGAATTTGAATCGGAGCCAAAAGTTAGCCTGTCCATCGGAATTATTTGGATGATGCCTTTCTCGTCACATCAGGCGGGAGGGGCTTTTTTGTTATTAAGAGATTGCATAGGACAAAAAAATGCCAATCACAGTTTCCACGGGGCGCGAAAAAGCACAAGTGATGAACATTGAAGAAATTCGTCGCGCCTTGCTCAGAATCGCTCACGAAATATTAGAACGGAATCATAAATACATCGAAGATCTTGTGCTTGTTGGTGTCAAGAGTCGAGGGGATATCCTTGCCCATCGTATTGCCGAAAACCTTGAACGTATTGAAAGGATTGAGGTCGATGTTGGAGCGATTGATGTTACACTCTATCGCGATGATATCAATCTCCATGAGACACAAATCCAGGTTAACAGCACTGAGCTGCCTTTTGAAATTACCGGCAAGCGTGTTATCTTAGTAGATGAGGTGCTCTATACAGGGCGGACCGCTCGGGCTGCAATGGATGCCCTTATGGATTTTGGTCGTCCAGCTGCAATCCAATTAGCTGCCTTGATTGATAGAGGACACCGAGAATTGCCAATTGCCGCCGATTATGTCGGCAAAAATGTGCCCACCTCCCGCAAAGAGTTTGTCAGAGTACAATTAGCTGAGGAGCACGGTGAGGATTCTGCAATAATCTATGAAAGGGAAGGGGAATGAGCGACGCGTTTATTACGAACGGGCGTATTATTGATCCTGCGAATAACATTGATGAGGTCGGTGCTATCTTCATTGCCGACGGTAAAATTGCCTGGGTCAATGGTAACGGAAAACCACCTGAACCGCAGACGGCTGATGTGTATAATGCAACGGGACTCGTTGTTGCCCCCGGTTTAATTGATATGCATGTCCATCTCCGTGAACCAGGATTTGAGCATAAAGAGACGATTGCTACTGGCACGGCAGCAGCTGCTGCGGGGGGATTTACCTCGGTTGTCTGCATGGCAAACACATCACCAGTCATAGACACACCTGAGAAGATTGAGCAGATTTACGACATCGCACACGAGACTGCGGAGACAAACGTATTTCCTTTCGGTAGTATCACCAAAAATCTTGCGGGTGATGAACTCACGGATATGCGCGGGATGCATGCTGCTGGTGCAGTTGGCTTCAGTGATGATGGTGTTACCGTCATGAATGCCGCACTCATGCGCGATGCGCTCGCCTTGAGTGCGGAAATCGGTTTTCCAATCATGGTTCACTGTGAGGAGCACAATCTCAACGCAAGAGCAGTGATGAATTTGGGAGAGACTTCTCGCAAACTCGGTCTTATCGGTAGTCCGAATGCAGCGGAGGACATCATCGTTGGGCGCGACATTATGTTGGCGGAGATGACAGGAGGTCACCTCCACGTGCTTCACGTCAGCACTGCCGGAGCGGTTGAATTAATACGCCAAGGGAAACACCGAGGTGTTCATGTAACTGCTGAGGCGTGCCCTCATCACTGGGTTCTCACGGATAAGGAAGTGGAAAAGCAGGGAACGAATGCGAGAATGCATCCGCCCCTACGTACGCAAGACGATATTGACGCGATTATCGAAGGTTTACGTGATGGCACGATTGACGCGATTGCCACTGACCATGCGCCCCACACGCCACAAGAAAAAGCGCGAGGGATGCTTGATGCCCCAAACGGAATTATCGGTTTGGAGACGTGTGTGCCACTTGTGTTTACACATCTCGTCCGACCGGGATATCTCACGGTCGCAGAGGCGATTGCGAAAATGACCTCTATTCCAGCAAAGATACTGGGTATTGATCGTGGGACACTCTCCGTCGGAGCAGTTGGAGATGTCACTGTGATTGATACAGATTTAGTTAATCAGGTTGACGTGACAAAATCTCGCTCAAAAAGTCAAAACACCCCTTTCGCAGGCTGGGAGCTTAAAGGGTGGCAGACAATTACACTTCGGCAAGGCAACAGAATAGGAATGCGTCCCAGCTCGCGATAAAAAAGCGCGTAGCCTGCAACAACAGCGCAGGCGGATATACGGAGAGAACTGTTCTTCCCGCAATCCGTCTAAACGAACCGCAAGGAAAATTAGAAAAATGAAAGCGATTCTCGCGTTAGCGGACGGAACAGTTTTTGAAGGTGAGCAATTTGGGGCGACGGGTGAAACCCTCGGCGAGGTTGTCTTTAATACAAGTATGACGGGTTATCAGGAAGTTTTGACCGATCCCTCTTACAAAGGACAGATCGTGACGATGACATATCCATTGATTGGCAATTACGGTTGTAACGAAGCAGACGTGGAATCCATCGGTCCTCAGGTGGAAGGGTTTGTTGTTCGTGAATACAGCGCGTACTATAGCAATTGGCGTTCAAAATGGAGTTTAGATTCCTACTTATCAGAACACGGTATTATTGGGATCCAAGGGATCGATACTCGTGCGCTCACCCGTCGTCTCCGAGTTCATGGGGTAATGAATGGATGTCTCTCTACGGAAGATCTGAATCCTGAGTCTCTTGTAGAGAAAGCTAAAGCGTGGCACGGTTTGGTAGGTTGGGACTTGGTGCATCGGGTGACGTGTCCAAGCTCGTATGCATGGCAGCAACAAGACAGCGGTCAGCAATCAGCAGTCAGCAGTCAGAAAGAGGGATCCGATGCACATCAGAGTTTTCTTACTGATAGCCAAAATCCGAAAACCGAAAGCCACATTTCCAAATATCGCGTCGTTGCTCTTGATTTCGGTATTAAATACAATATCTTACGTCAACTCACTGAGCACGGATGTCAGGTGCAAGTGGTACCAGCGAAAACGACTGCTGAAGAGATTCTCGCGGCGGAACCGGATGGTGTGTTCCTATCGAACGGTCCGGGTGATCCAATGCCAGTTGACTATGCCATTGAGACAATTCAAGGATTAATGGGCAAAAAACCGCTTTTCGGTATCTGTCTGGGGCATCAACTTTTGGGACTTGCCCTTGGTGGGAAAACGTTCAAACTGAAGTTTGGACATCGGGGTGCGAATCAACCTGTCAAACACCTTGAGACCGATCGGGTTGAAATCACCTCGCAAAACCACGGGTTCTGTGTTGATATTGATTCACTACCAAATAGCGTTGACGTTACACATATTAATCTAAATGATGACACACTTGAAGGGATACAGCATCGGGAGTATCCCATTTTTTCTGTGCAGTATCATCCGGAGGCATCACCCGGTCCGCATGATGCAAGTTATCTATTTTCACGTTTTACGGAAATGATGGGGGAAGAGGGTCGTCAGCAGTCATTTATAGTAAAGCCCATAATTATCTATACACCAACGAAAGGGCGAGGTTCCAAACCTCGCCAGCGCAGGTGAGATGTTTTGTGTTTTCTTAAAGCGTCCACTTATTTTCAGACTTTATTCTAAACGAAAACTTCTTAACCGATGACCGACAACCAATAACCGAAAACAAATCATGCCAAAGCGAACAGACATAGAAAAAATCTTAATTATCGGATCCGGTGCGATTATTATCGGGCAGGCGTGCGAGTTTGATTACTCCGGAACGCAGGCGTGTAAGGCACTTAAGGAGGAAGGGTATGAGATTACCCTTGTCAATAGTAATCCTGCTACTATCATGACCGATCCGGACTTTGCCGATCAAACGTACATCGAACCGATTACTGCGGATACAGTGGAGCTCGTAATTGCCAAGGAGCGACCGCAAGCGTTGCTGCCGACCCTCGGTGGACAAACTGCTTTGAACGTATCTGTTGAACTTGCAGAATCGGGGGTGTTAGATAAGTACGCGGTTGAGCTGATTGGTGCAAAACTGCCCGCTATCCAGAAAGCGGAGGACCGTGCCCTTTTCAAAGAGGCGATGACAAAAATTGGGCTGGCCGTTCCACAGAGTGGCATTGCACACTCCGTGCCAGAGGCACTTGCCCTTATTGGGCAGATCGGCTTCCCTGCGATTATCCGTCCTGCCTTTACGCTTGGTGGTACGGGTGGCGGTATCGCTTACAACATCGAAGAATATGAAAAAATGGTCACGGCGGGACTCGCCCTAAGCCCAATCAGTGAACTGCTCATCGAAGAGTCTGTCATCGGGTGGAAGGAATTCGAGTTGGAGGTAATGCGGGATGGAGCGGACAACGTTGTCATTATATGTTCCATTGAAAACGTTGATGCTATGGGGGTCCACACGGGTGATAGTATTACCGTCGCGCCTATCCAAACATTGACGGATAAGGAATATCAACTGATGCGGGATTCGGCAATTAAGATTATCCGTGAGATTGGCGTTGACACCGGCGGCTCCAATATCCAGTTTGCTGTCGATCCGAAAACTGGGAAACAGGTGGTTATTGAGATGAACCCCCGCGTTTCTCGGAGTTCTGCACTTGCATCAAAAGCCACTGGATTTCCAATTGCGAAAATCGCAGCGAAACTCGCTGTCGGTTATAATTTGGATGAAATTCCGAACGATATTACCGCTGAAACGCCTGCCTGCTTTGAACCGACAATTGACTACGTTGTGGTCAAAATTCCGAGATGGGCGTTTGAAAAGTTCCAAGGGACTGATGAAACGCTCACAACACAGATGAAATCCGTCGGTGAAGCGATGGCTATCGGTAGAACCTTTAAAGAGGCGTTACAGAAAGGCTTACGCTCGTTGGAAACCGGCTGGTCCGGCTTAGATAACCATCCACTTGATGCGCTGCCGCTGTCTGAACTTCCGAGCAAGTTGAGTATCCCAAATGTCAAACGCATCTTTTATATCAAAGCTGCCCTTGCACGTGGAATGAGCATTGAGGAAATCTATGCCTACACACATATCGACCCGTTTTTCCTCTACAATTTGAAAGAAATTGTAGACTTTGAAAAGACTTTGTCGGAACCCGATACACGGCAACATATAGGGCAGCGTTTGCAAAGTTCTGCGACAAGTCAAGTACCACCGGAACATGAAACAGATGGCACAACCACGAAAAAACTCCTTCATCAGGCAAAGCAGTTTGGATTTTCTGATCGGCAGCTGGGGGACATCTATGACGTGTCTGAAGAAGCCATTCGCAAATGTCGAACAAAACTTGGCATTGAGGCGACTTTCAAAACCGTGGACACCTGTGCTGCTGAGTTTGAAGCGGAAACACCCTACTATTATTCAACTTGTTCCAGTGAAGATGAGGTGCGTCCATCTGATAAGCCCAAAATCATGATTCTCGGTGGCGGTCCGAACCGTATTGGACAAGGGATCGAATTCGACTACTGTTGTGTTCATGCTGCCCTCGCACTCAAAACCGATGGTTATGAAACCATCATGGTAAACAGTAATCCGGAAACTGTTAGCACCGATTACGACACTTCTGATCGACTCTACTTTGAACCATTGACGTGTGAAGACGTTCTGAATATTTATCACAAAGAAAAACCGGTAGGAGTCATCGTTCAGTTTGGTGGACAGACACCGCTGAACCTTGCTGTCGCACTCAAAAATGCAGGCATGCCGATAATTGGCACAAGCCCTGAAGATATAGCGCGTTCCGAGAATCGGCAGCTCTTCAAAGAGGTGTTAGACGACGTTGGATTAATGCAACCACCTAACGGGACTGCGACTTCAAGTGAGGAAGCCGCACCTATTGCGGCTGCACTCGGTTACCCTGTGATTGTCCGTCCGTCGTATGTTTTAGGTGGACGTGCCATGCAAATAGTTTACGACGAGGAACTTCTGCATGAATACATGCAGTCTGCTGTTCAAGCGTCGCCAGAGCATCCTGTGCTTATTGACAAATATCTTGAGGAAGCGATTGAAGTTGATGTCGATGCGATATCGGATGGAGACCTTACTGTCATCGGTGGCATCATGGAGCATATTGAAGAGGCAGGCATTCATTCGGGAGATAGCGATTGCGTGTTGCCCCCATATACGCTCGTAGATGAACAGATTGAAAACCTTAAGACCTCCACTTACGCCTTGGCGAAAGCACTACGTGTCCGTGGCTTAATGAATGTCCAATATGCCATAAAGAACGATGAGATTTATGTGCTTGAAGTGAATCCGCGCGCCTCACGAACCATTCCATTTGTGAGTAAAGCGATTGGTGTACCGTTAGCAAAACTGGCAGCGCGTGTGATGGCAGGTAAGACACTTGCTGAAGTTGGATTTACGAGCGAGATTGAGCCTGCGTATTTCAGCGTCAAGGCACCGGTATTTCCCTTTAACCGTTTTCCCGGTTCAAACACGCGCTTAGGCCCCGAAATGAAGTCAACTGGCGAGGTCATGGGAATTGATACAGATGTTTCTCGCGCCTTTGCGAAGGCACAAAAGGCGTGTGGTTATACGTTGCCTATCGGTGGCAAGGTTTTTATCAGTGTTAAAAATAAAGACAAGCGTGCTATTATCTTCATTGCCAAAAAACTGACTGACATGGGCTTTGAACTCATTGCCACACATGGAACAGCAAAGGTGCTGCTCCGCAACGGAATGGAGTCAGAACTCGTTTTCAGTATCGGTAAAGGCAGACCGACGATTCACGATTATATCAAAAATCATGCGGTAGATTTAATTATTAATACACCAACCGGCGATTTGCATCGTTCCAATGAACTCTTAATTCGCGAAATGGCGATAGCGCATGATATTCCGATTTTCTCAACGATCCCCGGTGCAGCAGCAGCCGTCAACGCCATTGATGCGTTGCAACGTGGAGATATTACAGTCACGCCGCTTCAAGATTATTTTCAAATGCTTTAATAGTTATCGGTTATCAGTTTTCAGTTAAGCGTGTGTCAGTTGCAAGCGTTCTCACCTACTATAAGGAGTTACCGACAACTGACAACTCTCCCTGCGAGGCAAACTGACAACGATAAAAAGGATATACAAATGGCGAACGATTCTATACAAAGAAATACTCGATGGGTTCAGACCTTTGATCGAATCCTTGAGATGCTGAACCTTGACGCGGACCGTCCGGTGAGTGTTCTACAGATTGAAGACGGTAGGGAGGTTGTCGTCGTACAACCCAATGCCTTCACTATCTCGCGTATTTACGCGACCGGTAGACCCGATGGTATGCGTCCGCACGGTGTGGATTCCTATTATGATTACTTCTTCGCGAAATTGAAAGCTTATGAAGAAGAACACAACACGCATGAAGGATTTCAATTAGAGTCGGAGGAATGGGAAATGCTCTTTGAGGAATCTTTTCATCGATATACCCGCTATCTTCTATTTGCAGGCATCAAACGGTGGAAGGATGTCCGGCGTGATACTGCTACCAATATCGCTGTAACGAATTTGGCACGCCAATGCGCGCCCTCCGAAATTGCTTGGCGGAGTTACCAGTATAAAGGCTATATGCTCATGATGCACAGCATCGCCAATGCGGAATTGAGTCTACAAGAAGATGACACAGCGGCAGCACTACAACATATTGACACAGGGATTCGGCAGATTGGAGAATTCTGCGGTGAATGTTTACGCGAGGAACACGGCGAGGCAGAAAATATTACGCGCGAACGCTATCTCAGTAATCTCATAGAATTTCGATCCGATTTGGAATCACTTGAAACAGAGGAGACTGACGCAGAAAGTGACGAAGAGGATATTTTGGCAGAGTTGGAAAGATTGCTAAATGAAGAAGATGCGTAGTGTAGGGTCTGTGAGAGCTGTTTAATGGCACATCGGGACTACGGTTAATATTAAAGGGTCCCGAGTCCTTTTCACACGTTAATGTTGCAGAATGTTATTGCTCCGATTCTGCCGTCTGTTATATCTCGTCTTCATCTGGTGCTTGTACGAGGATACCTCCAAGGAATAAAAAGGCGATACCTCGAATTAATACATGCAACTGGACCCCAAGGTTTAAGAAAAGACCTACTGGAAAGGCAATTATTGAAAGAAAAAATAGGTAACTCGCGATTGAGTTTCCCCATGAATGAAGTGCGGAACCGTAACAGAGTAATAGCAGTGTACAGAGGAATGCCCCCGTCATAAAGAGTGCTTCGCCCCACTCTGCCCAGAGAGCATAGAGTGATGTGCCAATTGCAGCGGTAGGCTCACCGGCAAGTTCGGATAATGAGTTTAATGGCGCAGTTTGCGAACAGTGGGCGATCAGTTCTATGATAATCCAAGGGATGGCGAAGCTTGCTCCCAAAATACTTCGTGAACTCGCTTCGGAAGAGAGTAAACCGTAACCGGCTAACAGGGTTGGGATAAGTAAAAGTGTCGTAACGACCCCTATTCCGTGAAAAGCCCCGATTTTTCCCAAGTCTGGTGAGAGTGAAGAAATAGACGATAAATCGAAAATAAACCAAATACTTGACGCAAGCATAAGGAAGCCGCTCAAAACACCAGTAAGCCCGCCGAGTCTATATAGCGAGCTGAGTTTTTTATCCATTCATTCCTCCGAAAAAGTGCAAATAAAATTCTTCGCCCTGTATATTGTAATAGTATAATTTTAATAGTTTACCTGAATTCAAAATTTTAAACAAATATTTTTTTCCAATGAAAAACTTTAAGCGGAATCTTGAAAATATCTGTGGAAGGTGCTCGCATTATGAATGCCCAGAAAACCATACTTATTGTAGACGCCGACCGGACTGAACGTGAGCTTGTCTGTGAGACACTTGCAGGTAAAGGATTTCGTCTCGTTGTTACAGGGAACATGTATCAGGCATTTCATCAAATTGAGCATCTCAAGGTAGATATTCTCGTTGCACAACTGAGAGCAGAGCGTATTGACGGATTAACGCTGTTGGAAGCGGCAGCACAGCATCACCCAGATGTAGGTGTGGTTTTCATTACGGAACCCAACGTTCTGGAAACTGATGTCGGTATTAAAGCGATGCTCGCGTACAAAGACACCTATTTCCTACCGAAACCGGTTAATCCTGTGCATCTGACAGCACTTCTGCATAGAATGCTGGAAAATCAACGCCTTGCCTTTGAAAATCGGCAGTTACAATCGCAAATAGATGAAAGAGAAGGCTTGCGGCGCCTGACAGGGAATTCGCCTCAAATCACCAAAATTCGCGACATGATCACCCAGATCGCGCCCACAAAAGCAACTGTAATGATTTACGGGGCACGTGGTACGGGCAAAGAATTGGTCGCCCGTGCGATTCACCACCGGAGTTTGCGACACGGTTCGCTTATTGCCTTTAATTGTGCGACGCTAAACGAGAACCTCGCCGAATCCGAACTCTTCGGTCATGAACGTGGTGCGTTCAGTGGGGCGTATAATCAACGCAAAGGCAGATTTGAGCTTGCACACGGTGGCACCCTTTTTCTTGACGAAGTCTCGCAGTTGAGCCTCTCCAATCAAGCCCGTCTTTTGCGTGTTCTTGAGGAACGTGAGTTTGAACGCGTTGGTGGTAACAAAACAATTCAGGTTGATGTCCGCGTTATATGTGCCACGAACCACGATTTGGAAGCCGCATCCGAAAAGCGAGAGTTCCTCCCGGACCTCTATGATCGACTTAACGTAATCCCTATCCATCTCCCGACGCTTCAAGAACGTATTGAAGATGTCCCGCTTCTCGTTAAGGATTTTCTTGAAGAATTTTGTCGGCAGAACGGTAAGGCTCTGAGAACCATAGAACCCGAAGTTATCAGGACTTTAATGAAATATGACTGGCCGGGAAATGTACGCGAATTGAAAAACTGCATTGAAGGTATTGTTGTGATGTCTACGCAATCAATCATCCGACAAATCCATTTACCCGAACGCGTTCTCAATGCAACGGGAACGGAGTTTTCAAACTTACTCTCAGTTCCGGATGTCTGGGAGACTGCGGATCCGATTGAGAACGGTCAGCGTTTAAATGTGAAAGTTGGGATGTCCCTTGATGAAATTAACCGGGAGGTACTCCGAGCTACGCTTGAATCTGTGGACAATAATAAAGCAAAAGCCGCAGAAATCCTGAAAATAAGCCGACGAACAGTCCAACGGAAGGCAAAAGCGTACGGATTGCACGATGAACAGGAATTGTAGCGCAATATTTCTCCCTTTTATTCTCGGTGAGACAACAGTTTCTGCTTGTTTGCATAAGCCTGTTTGTAGTAATCTGCGCGTTTCAAATTGGAAGCCGCCGCCTCGTCAATGATGACCACCGTGTGTGGATGCATCTGTAACGCCGAGGCTGGAACTTCCGCAGTGATTGGTCCCTCCACAGCGTGGGCAATCGCTTCGGCTTTCGATTCGCCGCTTGCCATAAGTAGGCACCGTTTTGCTTCCATAATTGTGCCTACGCCCATTGTGATTGCCATTTTGGGGACTGCATCGACGGTTCCACCGAAATGTGGCGCGTTTGCCTCCAAGGTGCTCTGCGTCAGTGTCTTAATGCGGGTCCGAGATCCGAGGGAGGAACTCGGTTCGTTAAACCCGATGTGTCCATCTGTTCCAATGCCAAGTACTTGGATATCAATGCCGCCTGCATTCACGATTGCTTCTTCGTAGTTCTCACAAAATTCTTCGTGTGCTTCAGCTGTACTCTGAGGGATATGGCAATTCTCGGTGGGAATATTAATGGCGTTAAAGAAGTGAGTTTTCATGAAGGTGTGGTAACTATATGGATGGTTCGGGCGGATCCCGACGTACTCATCCAAGTTAAACGTCGTCACAGATGAAAAATCGAGACCTTCTGTTTTGTGCATCCGTACCAGAGCCTCATAAAGCCCAATCGGTGTGCTGCCGGTAGCGAGCCCCAGAACGAGATGCGGTTTCTTTAGGAGCGCGTCTCGGATGATTTCTGCCGAAACTGCTACAAGCTGCGCATAGGTCGGTTGAATAATAACTTCCATTTATTTCGTAATGCCTTTTTCAAATGTGCTGGCACTTCTTGTCCATAATCAGGATGATAAAAGTTCTCAGTTAGGTTAAAAACACAGAAACGCTTCTATCCGCTATACCATTTAATTTGGTTTATACATTCCCAGCGATAATTCTATCCATATCGTCGCTAATGCCGTGTACCCTGCCTTCAGGATTGTCTCCATCAACTGGTAGTTCTGCTGTCATGTAGTCATCATATCCGATCTCTTCAAATGCCGCCATGACAGCGTTCCAATCAATTGTACAGTCTTCAATCAGGTAAGTGAACCGATTTTCGTTTGCATTGAAACCTTTGACGTGTACTTTAGAAATACGACTTCCGAGAGAGCGAATCCAGTGTTGTGGATATCCGTACAACACAATATTACCGACATCGAAATAGGCTGTTATCGTCTCACTCTCGAATTCATCAAGGTACTGCGAGAATTCCATCGGGCTGAGTAGAAATTTATTCCAAACGTTCTCAAGTGCAATTGTAATACCTTTTTCTGCTGCTATTGGAACCAGTTTACGAATTTCTGCTTGTGAACGCTCATACGCTGCTTCATAGTGAGTTGCCTCATTGACAACAGCGGGAACGAGTAAAACAGTGTCCGCACCGACAGTCGTTGCGGTTGCTATGGAATCAAGCATTCCGTCTCGCGATTCAGCACGCACCGCATCATCTGCATCGGACAGCGGACATGCCCAGTGTTTGCTGTTCATTACGCTGAACACTTCCAATTGGTGTTGTGTTGCGATTTCTTTCGTCTGGAGTCTATCGGTATCGTTGTCAAGGGTGCCAATCTCAACGCCGTCAAACCCCGCTTCTTTCGCGAGTTTAAATCGCGCTTCGGTTGAATTGCCGGGTAATGAACCTATACATATTCCTTTTTTCATCTATTTTTCCTTTCAGTTCCGCTTGTGACGTGCGCCTCCTGAATTTTTAATAGGAGTTTCTTGTATGCGCCTACATCTGGTGCCAGTGCGATGGCTTGATGAATTGCTTCTAACGCTTGCACATATTGTGCGTTGCGGTAATAGGTATACGCGAGTGTGTCGTAGTGTCTCGCAGTTGGAGCCAAGGAGACGGCATGTTTAGCTAAGTCAATTGCCTGCTGCATCTCTTTACCAAGTCCTGCATACACACGCGCCAAGTTGTTATACCCTTCCGCTGCTGTTTTGTCTACAGCGATGGCTTGTTTGAATACCGAAATTGCTAATTCAAACTGCTGCTGGTTGATATAAATGGCACCTAACTTCAGCCATATCTGGGCATTGGATGGAGCGATTTCTGTGGCTTTCTGGTAGGCAAGAGCTGCTTTTTCAAACGCCCGTTGTTTGATGAACACTTCGCCAAGATGCGTGTGTACTGTCAGATTAGACGGATGCACCTGTGTGGCAATTTTGTAAACCCGGGCTGCTGCCGTTAAATTGTTATATGCCTCGTGAAGTTCCCCTAATTTGATGTACAGCATCGGCAAGTTCGGATTCTCGTAGAGTGCCTCCCGAAACTGATGGACCGTATCCTCATAAGTTTTCAGGTGCTGGAACTGTGCCATAGCGACCTTGGCTTGTTCGCTGTCTCCAAGTTTCCGATATGTGAGGGCGCGGCGGTAATACGCTTGTGCCCAATATTGGTTTCGCGCGAGTGCAGCGTCGTAATATTCCATTGCCTGTTGCAAGCGGTTCTGCAGTTCTGATACCCTTCCCAACCCATAGTAGGATTCCGTATGGTCGGGGTTTAAACGGATGCCTTCACGATACGCCTTTTCGGCTGCATTCAGTCGATGTTGAAGCACATACACATCCCCAAGATGAATATGGACTTCTGCAGTTTCGGGCAACAGTGTGAGTGCTTGGCTGAGGTGGTTTTCAGCAGACAACAATTCACCTTGTGTCTTGTAAACGATCCCTAAATGCAGGTGGGCGTTCCCGTGCACCTGTTGTGGTGCTTTCAGTGCCAATGCCTTGTGATATGCCGTCCCTGCCTCGTTCAGATTATTAAGTTCTTGATGGACAATACCGACGTAGCATTCGGCAAGACTGCCAACACTTTCGGATGTCGCAAATTCTCTTCGGATAGATTGGAATTCGGCGAGTGCCAGATCGTACTGTTCTTCATCAAGGTAGCGAACACCGCGTTCAAATCTGCTGTTGAGTTCCTGCTCAGCGTTGCACCACCCGTGCATCGGTGAAAACGAAGCGAGTAGAACAAAATAGAGCAGTAGGCTTTTGAGGGACAGGCGACCTTGATGCGTAAACATGCGGGGATGAGAGAGTAGATGTGGGACGGCATGGGAACCGTCCCGACATTTTAGGGTGTGAAATTAGTCACGACGCTTTTTCAGTTGTCCCCACGTAGTGGCGACCTTGTCCTCAGGTTCAACAGGAAGCAGCCCACCGTCCATAACATTTGCAACCTCTTTCCCACTGAGAGCTCGGTCGTAGACGTAGAGATCATCGATGTAGAACTTCGCAGCGTTGTAACCCGTTCTACCGATGTAAAGTTTCTCTGCCCCTTGTGCGTGATCTTTCGGAACAGCTATTTTCACGACTTCTTTTCCATCAACATAGAACTTCAACTCGGCACCCTCTTTGATACCAGCAATGTGATACCATTTACCAGTATCAAATGTGTCGTTTTCTCCATCGGGTCCTGCGCAGTGCGTGCCTGCGTTACCGGGATTAAACCGGTAGTGGATGTGCAGAGGTACACGGTTACAAGTCCATATACCCGGTGAACGGTCAGAGCCGGGTGCCTTTTTCGCTATAATTTGATCCCAACCACCGGAGTTCGGATCAGTAAAGTTGAGCCAGAAGAGATAGGAATTGTCTGTATAATCTTCTAATTCCTTGAAGGAATCGACATGCACACTGTCACCGGGCTTTGCGAATAACATTGAGCCTTTACCGTGGACGACTTCATCCTTAACAATCTTCGCGCCATCAACTATTTCACCATCATTTCCGCCACCGGTTCCATCTTCAAGCGTTCCACCTTTTGCTTCATCGAAACTGAAGTAAAGGATTAAACCCTTATCTTCGACCTTTGCGGCATCTGTGGTGAGTGCGCTGCCTATTATTAATAGGGCAACGGCGAGTACATACATAACTAAACGCATGAGTAAACCTCCTCATGTCTAAAAGAAAATTAGCGTACCGTGCAAGTCGCTTATAATCCGTGGCTTGCAAGCCTACTGTGAAGTAATAAGAGACCCGCGTTTTAACTCACGGAGATATGATACACTAAAAAACTTAAATGTGTCAAGGAAAATTTGCGTGCGGATAGGTTTGGCTCTGGAAAGCAGTAAACACTGTGACAGACAGGCAAGCACAGATGGAAAAATAAATGTGGGATGACGTGAGAGCCATCCCACATTTTAGGGTGTGAAATTAATCACGATGTGTTTTCAGTTGTCCCCACGTCGTGGCGAGTTTGTCTTGCGGTTCCACAGGGGTGAGAAGACCACCCTCCATGACGGTTGCTACCTCATCAGCACTGAGTGCTCGGTCATAGATATAGAGGTCATCAAGGTAGAACTTCGCAGAGTTATAACCCGTTTTACCGATATAGAGTTTCTCTTCGCCTTGCGCGTGATTTTCTGGAACGGTCTGTTCGTCAACCACTTCGCCATCAATGTAAAACTTGAAGCCATTCCCTTCTTTGATGCCAGCAATATGGTGCCAATCGCCCGTGTCAAAGGCATCACCTTCGCCTTCAGGACCGACGCAGTGGCTTCCGGCATTACCTGGATTGAACCGGTAGTGGATGTGCAAACTCACGCGGTTACAGGTCCAGATACCTGGAGAACGGTCAGAGCCTGGTGCTTTTTTCGCGATGATTTGATCCCAGCTGCCGGAGTTTGCTACGGTGAAATTGAGCCAGAAGAGATAGGAATTATCTGTATAATCTTCTAATTCTGGAAATGATTCGACCGACACACTGTCACCCGGTTCGTCGCATAACAGTGATCCTTTGCCGTAGACGACTTCATCGGACATAATATCCGCTCCATCGATCATGCCATCATTTCCGCCGCCTGATTCATCTTTAACTGTATTACCATCTGCTTCATCGAAACTGAAGTAAAGAATTAAGCCGTCGTCTTGGACAGCATGTGTGGTGAATGCACTGCCGACTATTAGTAGCGCAGCAGCAATTAGATACATGATTAAACGCATGAGTAAACCTCCGCATGCCTAAAACATATTGATGTGCTATGCGAGCAGCTTGTGTTAAGGTGGAGACCTCTTAGATAAAACGCCCGCGTTTTAACTTACAGAGATATAATACACGAAAAAACTTAAATATGTCAAGGAAAATCTACATCCACGCCCAAAGTCATTCCACTCTCCCATAATTTCGATCTGCTGCTTGAGGAATCTGCGCTGTAGCGATGTCCTCCGTAAATCAACGGAAATGTCGAAGATTGAATGCCCATAAGTCAGATTCAGACTTCCTTATTTTTAATTGAAAATTTATGAAATTGGGTTTATTATAACTTAATAAGGGCAAGTGCCTGAAAATCGCATCGAAACCTCCGAAAAGGATGTGTGTTTCTCAAAAGCCGTATGGTTTGTAGTCGCGCAATTTTGCGGCGGACTCGCCCAAATGCGACGTGCATTATTACGCATTGCGTAAGTCCTGATTTTAAAAGAATCACGAAAATCCATCTATTTTAGTCCCGAAACGGAGTACTCACGCAGCGCAACACCAGTAGTAGAAAAGGAGATTACCCTTCATGCAATTCGCCAAAACACAACATGTTTCCGTTTACACGCTCGTGCTCTGCGCGATGCTGCTCTTGATATTTCCACCGACGGCATCCGCACAAACTGTTAACATTCCCGACGCAAATCTGCACGCAGCAATTGCAAAAGCACTCGGTAAAGCATCAAATGCTCGGATTACAGCGGATGAGATGGCAACGTTAACCCACCTTGAGGCAAACGATGCCAATATTAGCGATTTAACAGGACTTGAAGCTGCAACGAATTTAGAACTTCTGGAACTTAACAGCAATTTGATATCCGATATATCACCACTTATGGGGTTGATCAAGCTGCGTCACGTAGAATTGAGGCGTAACACGATATCCGACATATCACCGCTCAAAAAACTAATTAACTTAACTTGGTTGGTTTTTCCCCATAACCTAATATCTGACCTCTCACCGATTGAAGGCTTAGTCAACTTGCACGGGTTAGATATTTCGGACAACATCATATCCGATTTATCACCACTCGAAGGTTTGATAAAACTAAACAATATATGGATGAGCCGGAATCCGCCAGCGGACTTATCGCCCCTTGCGGGGTTAACCAGTCTAACGAACTATCACTCTTGGGGTACGCCGATCCTGGACCTTGCACCCTTTGCAAAATTGCCAAAATTGCAGAGGTTAGATATTTGCGGAGGCGAAATATCAGACCTTTCCGCCTTGGAGGGATTAACAGGTTTGAAGGAGCTCTATCTCGTAGGCAATGAAATCACAGACATTTCACCGGTAGCGAGTTTAACAGGGTTGACACGATTGAACCTTTCGGAGAACCAGATAGCAGATGTCTCCCCGCTTGCAGGGTTAACTAATTTGACATGGTTAGGAATTACCCACAACGCAATATCGGATCTATCGGCTTTAGGAGGATTGTCTATCCCTATCCTTCACCACAACACGCCAGCGTTCCTAACGGGGGGTCCGGTAATAGAGGGACCGTGGTTATGGGTGTTAGTGCCTGGGAACCGTGTTGGTGACGGAGATCTGCTCGCGCAAGTGAGTAACGGGACGGTAACAGAAGCGAAAGTCGCGACTGTCGGGGCATCGGAGGAAAAATCTGTCGGTGAGAATGTATGGACAGCCGATAACATCACCCCTGTTGGGCATAATAACATCGGCGAGATGCTGGGGGTCCAAGGTATGGGAAATTTTGTTGTCTATGGCTCCGCCACCTTGGAATCCCCTCACGAACAGGAAACACGGATGTTTGTCGGTCACCGGGATGGAGTCAAAGTCTATCTTAATGGCGAACTCGTTCACCAGAAACGGGACGGCCATTGGGGTGAGGGGTACCACAGGTTTTTTCCTGTTACTTTGAACGAGGGCACAAATGTTTTGTTAGTCGCGCTTGACAACCATCATTTCAACAAATGGAAAGGGTTTTTTGGATTTGACACCGACACCAAATATACGGTGAACCCACCGATTTCGCGAACTGCGTCAGACACACCTGCTTATGATGTGAATGAAGATGGACAAATCAACGTTTTGGATTTAATCCTCGTAGGACAAGATATTGGAAAAGCGCAGCCAACCAACACTCGAACGGACGTGAACGGCGATGGCAAACGTGATATATCAGACCTCATCCTTGTCGCGCTACACCTCGGCGAAATCACGGGTATTCCCACTGCTCCCGCTGCACTTGCGCGAGCCAACATGAAATTAGACCCAGCCATCATACGAGCGTGGATAGCACAGGCACAGGTTGAAAACGATGGTTCGCTTACGTTTCAACAAGGTATTTCAAATTTACAACGCCTTTTAATGTTGTTAATTCCTGAAAAAACAGCGTTACTTGTGAACTATCCTAACCCATTCAATCCAGAGACGTGGATACCGTATCAACTGGCGGAACCTGCCGATGTGACGTTGCACATCTATACTGCAAATGGTACCTTGGTTCGGACCTTGGATGTGGGACATCAGCCTGCAGGACACTATCAGGAACGGAGCCGCGCGGCGTATTGGGATGGTAAGAATGAAGTGAGTGAATCCGTGGCAAGTGGTGTCTATTTTTATACGCTCACCGCTGGTGGTTTCAGGGGAACGGGGAAGATGTTAATAACGAAGTAAGCCAAAAGATCGCGAGCACAGCTCGCTCCTACAAGAAGGAAGCACATTGAAGAATTGCGAGCACAGCTCGCTCCTACAAGAAGAGGGGAAAGATATGAAGCATCTCGTCAAAATGGGTCTTCTACTAACATTTATTTTTGGGTATCAAAATGTTGAAGCACAATTGGAACTCGCACAACAGGCGTATACCATCTTTCAACAGAACTGCCTCAACTGCCACGGACCACACGGTTCCTATACCGAACAACTCATCATTGAGTCTGCCCAAGGATTGATTACTACCGGGACAGTTGTTCCCGGAAACCCTGATGTCTCCGAGTTCTATAAGCGATTGCTTGGACCTACCGAAAACGGTGCACAGATGCCTTTTGCACAACCACCACTTCCACCGGCAGCAATTGAGACAATTCAACGCTGGATTGCCGAAGGTGCGCAAAATTGGGAGGTCCAGCATGACATCACCTTCATTACAACCGATGAAATGCTTACCGCAATCCAGGCACACCTTACCACCCTCGAACCGTTTGACCGTCCCTATGCACGCTACTTTACACTGACGCATCTCTATAACGCTGGTAGAAGTCTTGAGGAATTGGGGGCTTATCAACTTGCCCTCTCGAAACTCGTCAATAGCCTCTCCTGGGGATTTGAGATACGCAACCCGGTTCCGATAGAAGGCACCGATGAGACAATCTTCTACATTGATCTGCGGCATTACGAATGGGACAGAAATGAAGCGTGGATGCAGATGGAACAGGTGTATCCATACAACATTGAATTCGACCCAGAGACGCAAGTGGGTTTGTTTGAAAAGTTAACAAACCTGCGTGCGGAGATGAACTGCCAAGTGCCGTTCATGCATGTCGATTGGTTTCTTGGGACCGCATCCTTACCACCGCTCTACCACGATATTTTGGATTTGCCGGAAACCGATCGCGAATTGGAGAGAGACCTTGATGTGAATGTCACGAGGAACATTGAGAGTGCACCGGGGGTGCACGTCCGGCGCGCAGGTTTTAAAGAATCTGGTGTCTCGAATAACAACCGCGTCGTGGAACGCCACACCTCTCGGTACGGCGCGTATTGGAAAAGCTACGACTTTGCAGGAAATATAGGAACGCAGGATATCTTGACACACCCCCTCTCTTTTACACACGACGGTGGTGAAGTTGTCTTCAATCTCCCCAACGGGTTGCAGGCATATTATGTGTCTGATGCCTCGGGTAAGCGTATTGACGAAGCACCAATAGCCATCGTCAGAAACCTTGCTGCGAGTGATCCAACTGTACGCAACGGGCTCTCCTGCATCGGGTGCCATACAGAAGGGATGAAGACGTTTGAGGATGAAGTGCGTGCTGTTTTTGAAAAGCAGCCTGACTCCGCTATCAAAGCGCAGGTGTTGCGGCTGTATGTGGCGAAATCGGATATGGATACCTATGTGGAGGCGGATACACAACGTTACAAGACAGCACTTGAAAAGACAGGTGGTGTGTTTGAGGGAATTGAGCCGGTGTCTCGTTTCTATGAGGCGTTTCACGGCCCCCTTGACGCTCCACACGCTGCCGCTGCTGTCGGTTTAGAAACCGATACGTTCCTCAAAGAGATTCGTGAGAAGTCGAGTTTACGAAACTTAGGTTTGGCAGGGCTCTTAGATAGCGGAAACGTGAAACGAGACACATGGACAGAGCAATTTTCTGACGTGATTTCTGCCCTGAATTCGGAGGACGCGCCGAGCCTCCACACGTCAATCGTACCGCCAGACCGCCGCACACTCACGGGAACTGTTTACATTCCAGACGTGAACCTGCGAGCGGCAATTGAAGCGGCACTCGGCAAGACACCGGGGACTGTGATTACATCAGCGGACATGGCAAGATTGACGCATATTATTGCAGATGAGAAAGGCATCAGCGATCTAACAGGGCTTGAGCATGCGACAAATCTGGAACGCATAGAATTCCGTCGGAATGCGATATCCGACTTGTCTCCGTTAGTAGGATTAATTCGATTGAATAACATCAAGCTGCGCGGAAATAGAATAACTGATGTATCCCCGCTTGCAGAGTTAATCAATGTGGACTGGCTCGGGCTTGAGGAGAACAAAATAAAAGACTTATCTCCCTTGAAGGGGTTAGTAAAATTAAACGGGATAGGACTTGAAGGCAATCCAGTATCCGATCTGTCACCCCTTGCCGGATTACTTAGCTTAGAAGGCATCAGGGCATGGAGAACGCCAATCACCGACTTCTCGCCTTTGGCGAAGGTGCGGCGGCTGAAATGGTTAGAAATTAGCGATAACAAATCGTTATCGAGTCTTTCATCTCTGATGGGAGTAAAAAGTTTGAGACGGTTGGACATCCACAGATGCGCTATCTCAGACCTTTCAGGACTGGAGGCACTAACACAATTGACATCTTTAACATTACCGGATAACTTGATTTCGGATGTCTCGCCGTTGAATTCCCTAAAAGTATTGACCCATCTAAATCTCGAACGTAACGTCATATCAGATGTATCCCCCCTTGAGGAATTAACCCGTTTAAAAGAACTGCACCTCAACGGTAACGTCATATCGGATGTATCACCGCTTGCTGGATTAACCAACTTGGAACGACTAAACCTTGCAAACAACGCTATATCCGATTTTTCACCTCTGGAAGGGTTGGCCGAGAAGATATATATCCAGGCGAAGGATAACCCCGGTGTTCTCCCGCAAGGAGGCCCAAAAATAACAGGCCCCTGGTTGTGGGTGCAGTTCCCGGGATTAGAACATAATGACTTCTGGAACAGAGATTTGCTTGCAGGAGCAAGTGGCGGTGATGTAACAGAGTTGAAGATTGCTACAAACGGTGCCATAGAAGGACAGCCCCTTGGCAACAAGGTCTGGACAGCTGGCAAAATTAAATCCGTAGGTTGGAATAATATCGGAGAAATACTGGGAACCGGCGGTGCTGTCTCAAATATAGCTTACGGTTCGATCACCTTGGATTCGCCACGGGAGCAGAAGACAAGGATGTTTGCTGGAAGTGCTGACAATCACAAGGTTTGGCTGAACGGGCAATTGATTAATGAGCATTCTGGTTATAATCTTGATTATCAAGTATTTGTCCCTATCACATTGAAACAGGGGAAAAACGTTTTATTGGTTGCTGTTCACAAATGGGATGGTTATCTGGGAGGGTATTTTGGATTCGCACCTGACGCTGAATATACCGTATTACCTCCTGGTGACAGCTTTTCTTTATTCACAGAGACGACGCAAGTAGAGGTCGACGATACGTTTACCCTTCATCTTAGGACAGAAGATATGACCGATTTAGCAGGCTGGCAAGCTGATATTAAGTTTGACCCCACTGTGCTGAAAGTAAATAGCGTAACCGAGGGCAGCTTCTTGAGGCAAAGCGGCGGACGTACCTATTTTCGGAGAGGCACGATTGATAACACAACGGGTAGGATTAAGGGGGTAAGTTCACTGCGGATTTCCGAAGGCGGGGTGAACGGTGAAGGCACGCTCCTATCGGTGAGATTTACTGCCATTGCAAATGGAGAAAGCCGCGTATCGCTGCGTAACTTTCAAGCGGGCTCCAGCACTGGCGAGAGAATCACTACTACGCCGCCTGAAGTTCTCATCACCGTGGCGGCACCTGAGCCTGTTTTCTCGGTTTATGATGTCAACGAGGATGGCGTAACGGATGCAACGGACGCACAATTGGTAACGGCAGCATTAGGAGAAAATCCACCTGAGAACCCGCGCACCGATGTGAATGGCGATGGTATGGTAGACGGCAAAGACCTTGCTCTTGTTGCTGAACATCTCGGAGAAGGCGCAGCCCCGGCTGCGCCCTCAAATGTCAAGCTGCCTCCAGGGGTCAGGCTCGAAATAGTTGAATATGCATTAGATGTCCTGTGTGCAGTAGACGATGGATCGCTCACTTTCCAACGCGGAATTGCAAACCTCAAGCAGCTGTTGGCACTGTTCGTTCCAGAAAAGACAGCATTACTACCGAACTATCCGAACCCATTCAATCCAGAGACGTGGATACCGTATGACATTGCGGAATCTGCGGATGTCACGGTGCATATCTATGCTATAAATGGTGTCTTAGTCCGGACGTTGGCGTTGGGTTACCAACCTGCCGGTATCTATCAGTATCGGAGTCGTGCAGCGTATTGGGACGGTAGAAATGCACAAGGTGAACCGGTCGCAAGCGGTGTCTATTTCTATACACTCACTGCGGGTGATTTCTCAGCGACACGAAAGATGTTGATACGGAAATAGGTCCGTTTGTTAGGTATAGCACGAGGGCAGGGAGTTCTTATAGCTCCCTGCCTTTTTTGTCAGGACTTAGGCAATTTCGCTTGTAGTACAATCGGATTCTCTAAATTTTTGAATCTTCTTTTTCAGATTTCCCGGTGAGGTTCCAAACCGCACTCATAGGTGTCAATTTAGGGATTTCACACGTCATTTCAAAGCAGGGTTTCAACAGATGCCGCCCCTACGGGGCTTAGGAGACAGGGGAAGCGCGTTTCTATAAACATTGCGTCCCTACGGGACTGAAGAGGGTTTCTGGCGTGTACAAAGTTTATGGCTAAAACCCGGCGCAGTTGGAAACAGTGAAGAAACATCCAAGCAAAACCCTACCGGACCTGGGACCACAACGGTTATTTGCTCTAAAATTGACATTTATGGTGCGGTTAGGAAACCGCATCTACCGGGCCTGGGGCCTGAAAATTTAGTAAAGAACGGAGAACTATAGTGACCATTAGAATTAAAGAGACATTTTTTGTGTTTTGTAATAGAATGCGTCTATTATGACCTATTCAACAGATTTACGCAAACGCGTTTTAGATTTTATTGAAACCGGCGGGAAAAAAGCCGAAGCTGCCCGTCGTTTTTCTCTCAATCGTTCAACGATTTATAGATGGTTAGCGGCTGAAGACCCGCTTTCGAGCGAAAAACCGGGTCCCAAAAACATGCGCGTGCTTGACGAGACAGCACTGAAAAAACATGTCGCTGATTTCCCAGACTTGACGCAAAACGAACGTGCCTCACATTTCGGTGTTTCAGAGTCTTCTATCGCCTATGGGCTGCGGAAACTCGGTATCACGCGAAAAAAAAACACTCGGATATAAGGAGCGGTGCGATGAAAAACGTCAAGTCTACCGTCAGGTCCTCGCCGAGAAACACGCCATTGGCAAAAAGATTGTTTATGTTGATGAATGCGGTTTTCGTGCTGAGAGTTATAGACGTTATGGGTATGCCCGGAAAGGCGAATGTATTTTAGGTCTCATCTCAGGCACAAGGACACGAACAACGACGTTGGTCGCTGCGCGTATCGATTTGACTTTTACGGCACCCTGTCTCTTTGAGGGCAGCTGCGATGCTGCGTGTTTCAATGCGTGGCTTGAAGTCTATTTATGTCCACGGCTGTCTGCCTCAGATGTGGTTGTTCTTGATAATGCGAAGATTCACAAGACGCATCGGACGCGTGAGTTGATAGAAGCCTCGGGAGCAGAGGTATTGTTTTTGCCACCTTATTCACCCGACTACAACCCGATTGAACGCGACTTTGCGAATATCAAACGTCTCAGAGAATACAAGGCAGATATAACTATTGATGAAGTCATAAACTTGTATCTTTAATTCTAACGTTTACTATAAATAGCACTGAGATAAAAATCCTTTGACATAGCATCATCGCTGTGTTATGCTAAGACGTACTTCAGTAAGTCCAGGTGAACAATAACTAAATAGACGCTGAAAGGGATGCCGAAAATGAAGGGAAGCGATAATCAATCTATCTATGTCGTTGCGATTTGTGGAAGTCTACGACAAGGCAGTTCAACGCATGCCGCACTCCAAATCGCTCTTTCCGCTGCGGAAGAGGCAGGCGCCGAGGTTGAATTGCTTGAACTTAGCAAATACGACCTCGTTTTTCAAGGTTCTGTTGCAAGCGAAAGCGAATATCCACCGGGCGTGTTCAGACTACGGGAGAAAGTGAAACGGGCACACGGCATTCTTCTCGGATCGCCCGAATACCACGGCAGCTTCAGCGGTGTCCTTAAGAGTGCCCTTGATTTAATGGGTTTTGATGAATTTGAGAATAAAGTTATTGGGCTTGTGGGTGTATCTGGTGGGCGAATGGGCGCGGTGAATGCGCTTTCGATGTTACGGACGGTAGGCACTGCCCTTCACGCTTGGGTTGTCCCGAATGATGTATCCATTCCGAATTCATCTCAAGCGTTTGATGGAAACGGTAATTTACACGATGCTGAATTAACAACGCGCGTCAAAGCGGTAGGCAAGCAGGTTGTCGAATTTGCCGCCCTTCGGAATTCAGCTGAATAGCAGTCGGTTCTAGGATATCAGATGTCGGTACAGAAATGTTTGTAGCAGTCCCGAAAGCCTCTTGACCGACAACCGAAGACTGAAAGCCGATACCCCTTAAAAATGAACGTTATACACAACTGGAACGCATGGATCGGTACAGACGAGGCAGGAAAAGGTGATTATTTCGGTCCGCTTGTCGTCGCAGCCGTTTACGTGGACAGAGACTGTCGAGAAATCTTCTCCGATTTGGGTATTACTGATGGGAAAACGCTGTCAAATCGCCGTATCCGGGACCTTGCCGAATTGATGCACCATCAGTATGAACGGCATATTGTTGTTGTAGAAAGAATGCCCACTGAATATAACTCCCTTTATACCAATCTCCGCAGACGAGGGCAAAACCTGAACCACCTTCTCGCATCGCTTCATGCGGAAGCGATTCATACCTTAGCGACTCGGATAGGTGCGAAACACGCACTTGTTGACAGATTTTCTAAAGATGATCTCATCACACAGCAGCTGCACAAGCGAGTGAATGGAGAGTCTCGTTTACAGCATGTAACCTCTCGTGCCCCCTTGGGAATGGAGATAAAGCAGATTCCAAAAGCAGAACGCGACATTGCTGTTGCTGCCGCTTCTATTATTGCTCGTGACGCTTTCTTGAGTGGGATGGAAACACTTTCCGAAAAATATGAAATACAATTACCGAGAGGTGCGTATCAGGTCGTGGAAGCAGGTAGAGAGTTTATTTCGCTGCATGGCAGTGATGCATTAGGGGACGTTGCAAAACTCCACTTTAGTCTGACAGATGCTGTCCGTGCTTCGGAGACAACTAACTTATTTTAGATTTTTATGGCGCGAGAAAAATTATGGAAGAAATGTTTAGTGTTCATTACGGCGAAGTTGGACTCAAAGGCAAAAATAGAGTGTTTTTTGAGAAACGACTTGCGAATAACATCAAACTCGCGCTGCGTGGTACAGGGTATGCAGAAGTGGAGCGGCTGCATGATAGAATTCTTGTTCATCTTGGACAACATGCTAACACCACGGAAATTAAAAGACGCTTGCGGCAAGTTATGGGCATCGTTTATTTTGAACTCGCTTGTCGGACCGAGAGGGACCTCACCGCGATTAAAGAGGTGGCGTTACGGCAGCTCCAAAATGTCTGTTACGAGTCCCTTAAGGTTGAGACGAGACGCACCGATAAAACATTTCCGTTAACCTCTCCGCAGATCAGTGCGGAGGTCGGTGGGTATCTCATCAAGGAAACAGGTGCGCGTGCCGATATGCATAACCCCGACCTGGTTTGTTGGGTTAAAATAACACAAGATGGTGCCTATATCTCCACAGAGAAGATTCAAGGGATTGGCGGATTGCCAGTGGGCGTGAGTGGTAAGGTGCTTGTTATGTTGTCCGGTGGAATTGATTCCCCTGTCGCTGCATGGCAGATGATAAAGCGCGGCGCAAAAGCCGTTTTTATTCACTTTTACAGTTATCCGTATACCGATAAGGCTTCCTTGGAGAAGGTCATTGAACTCGCTCAGATTTTGGCGGCATCAAACTATCGCAGCACGGTCTATCTTGTTCCATTTGCTGAGTTACAGCAAATTATCGTCGCTGCAACACCTGCTCCATTCCGGGTGCTGTTGTACCGGCGGATGATGACGCGGATTGCTGAGCGCGTCGCGACTATGGTGAATGCAGAGGCACTCGTCACGGGTGAAAGCCTCGCACAAGTGGCTTCCCAGACTTTAACGAACCTCCGTACAATTGAAGCGATTGCCGACATCCCGATTCTGCGTCCACTTATCGGTGAGGACAAGGCTGAAATTATTGAAAAAGCACAACGGATAGGTACTTTTGACGTATCGACATGTCCACATCAGGATTGTTGTTCCCTTTTTGTCCCCAAACATCCCGCCACCCGTGCTTCGCTTACTGAATTAGCGGATGCAGAATCAGGTTTGGATATAGAAACACTGGTTGAAAACGCATTAAACAATCTTGAGAAGATAATTGTCGGTTAATAGTCTTCAGTAACCCGTTTGTAGAAGGAAAAACGTTTGCAACTCGCTTAACCGAAAACTGATAACCGAAAACCGAAAACTATGAGAATACTGCTCATTCGGCTCAGTTCCCTTGGCGACATTGTGCTTACGACCCCGGTTATTCGGGCTGTTCGCGCCTATTTTCCAGATGCGTACATTGCTGTGCTGGTCGCGAAACAGTCAGCAGATGTGCTCCGAGAAAATCCGCACCTTGATGAAATAATTACGTTTGATCGGTTCGCTAAAAACAAGGATACGGGTGAGATGCTGCGGGTTGTCCGCATCCTACGCGAACGAAAATTTACACTGACGATTGATCTTCAACGGAAGTTTCGCACGGAGCTGCTCATGTACCTCAGCGGTGCTACTGAGCGTGTCGGTAAAGGTAGACTCTGCACCGTCCGCGTTCGCGAACAGGGGAACAAACACGCCACAGCACATTACTTCGATCTGTTGCATGCGGTTGGAATTCCGGCGGTAGATCAGAGATTAGAAATGTTTTTCGCGTCATCTGAACGTACAGATGCCACACAGCGATTTGACGCTGCAGGCATTACCGAGACGGGTTTAAAGGTGGGACTCTTTCCGGGAGCGGGTTGGAAGTTACGCGAATGGATGCCCGAACGCTTCGCAGCCATAGGGGATAAACTGGTCCAACATTTCAACGCCGATGTCCTAATTTTTGGTGGACAAAGGGAAACGGAACTCGTACATACTGTTGCGAATCTAATGGACGCGCGCGCTGTTACATTCGCGGGGAATCTCCAGATTCGGGAGTTAGCCGCCTGCCTCGAAAAGTGTGATCTCTTTCTCACCAATGATACCGGTCCTATGCACATCGCCGCAGCGGTAGGAACCGCTACCGTGTCCCTATTCGGTCCTGGCAACCACATTCGATTTCAACCGCTCGGCGAGTTACACCAAACTATCCGTCACGATGTGCCTTGCAGCCCTTGTAAACAGTTCACAGATAAGTGCAAAGATAACATCTGCATGAAAGGGATTGATGTTGATGAAGTGTGGCAGTCCGTCTCTCGCGCACTTGCGAGAACCTGACAACATGGACTGGGATTTTCTTTATCCGCATGCCGCCTCAAAAACGCGTAGATGATTTTCGCCGAGGACTTTTCGGATATCGTCATCGGAATAACCGCGTTCGCTCAACCCCTCCGCGATTTTGATGAATTCACTCGCGTCCTTCAATAAGTCTCCGCCACCATCAAAATCCGAACCGATACCAACATGGTCAATGCCAGCAATGTCAATTGCATAGGCAATGTGGTTAAGCAATTGCGCCAGAGGTGGCATTTTCTGCCAGCCATCTATCGTAATGAACCCCGGAACAAAGGTGATACCGACAACACCGCCATTGGCTGCCAAGGCTTTCAACTGCTCGTTACTCAAATTCCGCGGATGACGACACAATGTTTTGCAGTTGCTATGAGATGCGATGACAGGGTGTTCCGAGATTTCCAGAACGTCCCAGAAACCACGCTCGCTAATGTGGGAGACATCCACAAGCATCCCAAGACGGTTCATCTCTTTGACCAATGCCATACCAAATCGTGTCAAACCGCCGCCAAGGTCCTCCTCGTCGTTTCCCGTCGATGCCCATGTGTTCAAGTTATGTGTCAACCCGATTGAACGGACACCAATCATATACAGTGAGCGGAGAATATTCAGACTCCGTTCGACAGCTTCGCTGTTTTCAATGACGAGGACTGCAGCGAGTTTACCTGCCTCCTTTGCTTCACGAATGTCGCTCGCCTTCCGTGCGATACAGATGTCATCCGCGTTTGCTGTCACTTCTGCATCGAACCAGCCGAACGCATCTAACGCATAGGCGAGGTGATTTTTCCATGCGCGTGTCACGTCAACAGCGAAAAATGCAGCATCAATGCCACCTTGCCGCATTTTTGGGATGTTAAGTTGGATGCCGATGGCTTCCTCTTCAGGGGGGACAGGCCCGCGGAGATAAGCGATAGTGCCAGTCAGCTCCGTGGGATTTTGGACGTTTTCGTTGTAGGGGTTGGGTTCCCCAACCTCTATTCCTCGGCGGATATGCGCCACGATAGCATCGTTGTGCGAATCGATAACGAGGGACTGCTCGTGTAACGTCGAAATTTGGGGGGTTGATCCTGTTTGTTCGTTTTTCTTTTGCATAGTTTTAATGGAGGGGTTGGGTTACCCAACCTCTACTAATCTAATATCGTTTGTATCGTCCGCTCGGCGATATCGGGGGTAACCCGTAAAGTTGTTGCGACGGTATACGGGAGTTGATGTTGCATGACGTAGTCAGATAAATTAATAAGCGTTTCGGCGATTACATCCGGAGCCACAGCGGATGGACGGTAGTTGATCTGCAAACACTCTAACGCGTGGCGGTACTGCATCCACGGTTGTGATTGGAGCACAGCCATGAGTAAGATACCGAGTCCTACCAATTCACCGTGTAAAACTGTTTCTCCATTTGTCGTCTCATTGGTGGAAGCTAAATGGTTCTCAATTGCATAGACAAAATGGTGTTCGCTCCCTTCTTCAACACGACTATGCCCACATAGATGGCAGAGCTGCACCTCCATGCAGAGCAGATCAAGTAGAAGTTTCAATCCTGTAGGCGTTCCACTACCGATTTCGCGTGCGTTGTCCAGAAGCGTTTGGAGAAGAGTGCTTCCTATATCAATCGCTTGTGGCGTGACCTGCTGAGTTGATGGGTTCGCACCCATCTTTTCGGCTTCCTGCCAATCCCAGATTGCTGTTGCGATTGAGAGAACATCTGCAGCACCACTTGCTCGCATTGGGGCGGGCGCGTTGCATAAGACATCCATATCTATGATGACGGTGTCTGGTGCTTTTGACGGAAGATAGTGGACACACCCATTTTCCCTTACGCCTGTCGCGTCAGTAAGAAAGGCATCTGTTGACAGAATAGTAGGGAACGCGATCAGTGGAAGTCCATGTGATGCGGCAACGTATTTAGCAGTGTCTATCACTAAGCCGCCACCGATGCCGTAAATGACTTCACCCTCACACGCTTCTGCGAGTGCTGTCATATCCGCCTTCGTATTTCCATCAACATAGACAGGTTGTTGCGAATGGACATCAATACCCTTGACTGCCTCCCATGCTGGCTCTGTTGTTAGAACGACTGCTTCACGTCGTTCCTTAATGTCTGCAAGGGAGCATCTCACAATACTCGGCAGTCGTCCAATTTTTTCATGAGAACAATCATCTGGTAACATCAGAATCCTCTTATGAGATTCGAGCGACTTTACTTGATTGACGATGGTAACTCCACGAGATATATCTGTCGGGAACCTTCATGGACTGAGTCAAAAGTAATCGTTTTTCCATCAAGTGCCCAGCGAGGATGTAAATCGCATCGGATATCTCCAACGAACTGTTCTTCGTGGTGGAATTCACCCAAGACAATTTTTCGGTTTTCAGCGATATTGTAAACCATGAGTTGCGCCAAACGCTCTGTCCCGCGAGGGTATGTATCACAAAGCAACCATTCTCGATCTGGTGAGAATGAAGCGTGTCCATCGCTCGGCAAGACCCCGCGCCCGAGGGGTGTGAAGTCGCGCAGCCCATCTGTAAATTCAACGAATCCCATCTCGCCCAATATATCTGATGAAACAAGAACCCGCGTGGGTGTTCGCCAATCAAAATGAGAAACTCGGTAGCCAAATGGAATTTGCATTTCCAAATCGGAACCGTCGGGGTTCACTGTCCAAAGCGAAGTGTAGAATCCTGTTTCGTGTCGAACTCGGCAGAAGAATAGGAGGCGCGTTCCGTCTGTATTGAACAGAACGTGATTAAACCATGTCCGTTTTCCTACCACCTGTTTGTCTCCACTCGCTCGGATGACATCGACAATAGAGAGAACAAGTTTTGAACTCCCGTTTTGGAGGTTGAGCTGATATAAGCCATCGTCCTCCGGTTGCTCCTCTACATCGGTGGATTTACTGTGTGTGGCGTAGCCGACAACAGCACGGCAGTGTGCCATCCGTCCATAGTTCAAGCCTATCGCGAGTGGCGCGGTCGGCGACACTGCGGCGATCGCACCCTGAATCGTTCGGACAGTGCCCGTGGTTGGATTCATCGTACGTGACACAAGTGTGCGATTTTCCCAACTGTTGAAGGTGAATTCCGCGCCAGCACCGCCATTAATCCAATGCATCATACTCCCCTGCTGGAGATTAAAAGCGGAGGTTTTCGCGTGCGGGATAAATTTATGTGTGTCCCGATGGATTAGCCCAATTGTTGCAACATCTTCGGGCAACGGACGGTGGGTATGAAAATCTGTCTCTAATGCGAGGTGATACCTTGTGGTACTATCCCACGGATTAATACCGTAATACCCAAAAAAATGGTGTCTTGGACCCGCAGATAACCTTTTTACGTCCATATAAGCTAATTAATTTGACTTATGAGTTACATTATGGTATATCATGCCCCTGAGACCTTGATTGATTTCAAATATATAGTGTTATCAAAAAAGTCATCACAACATGATTGTTTTATTGATTAGGAGCGAATTTTGAAACCGAAAGATGAATTTTATCGTTTTCTCATTTAGTTAACATTGAAACAGGGAAAGATATGTGGTTTTTCTGAATAAGCTCTGAATAAATTTGGCACCTTCCTTAATATAGTGAGCACTAAGCCTTTCGTATTCTTAACCACAGACGATCCAGGCGATACAAAAAATGCAGTTTGTAGCAAAAACAGATACAGGTAAACTTCGTGAGCGAAACGAAGACCTATATTATTTTGATGCGCAGCTCCAGTTGTTTGCCATTACTGATGGTATGGGCGGGCATGAGAGCGGTGACATCGCAAGCCGTATTGCTCTTGAAATTATTCAGGAGTGGGCACAAGCCCAAGTGTCTCCACACACCGATTTGGGTCCCATGAAAAGGCTTGAGGTTCTCACCGAGCTTGCAGAGGAAGCAAATCAGCAGATCTATAGTGCCTCTGAAAGTAGTAGCCAAGCACGTGGCATGGGTACAACACTTATCGCAGGCTTCGTTACCTTTAGTTACCTCACTTATGTTCACGTCGGTGATAGTCGGCTCTATGTTTTACGTGATGAGAAACTGACACAGATAACGACAGACGACTCTTTCGTTCAAAAAATGGTCGAAAAGGGCGAAATCACAGTGGAAGAGAGCCGTACGCATGAAAAACGAAATATTATTACAAAAGCTATCGGTTTGATGCCAACCGTCGCCGTCAATGCCGATGCCTATCCACTTGTTCCGGGTGATATTGTTCTCGCTTGTACCGACGGCTTACATGACTTAATTATCGATGACCGCGAGATTGCTGAAATTATCTTGGCTGCCGATGATATTGAGACAGCAGGCGAGAAACTCATCAACAAGGCACTTGATTATGGTGGCACCGATAATGTCACGGTTCTTCTCGTTGCTGTCGATTAATCTACCCCCTGTATGTAAGCGGTCCCTCCCCTTTTTCTTTCCTACAGATTTTTAACAACATGTTTCACCAAAACGCAATCTATGCCTCTGGCGTGTCCTCCTCGTGTTCACCAAAAACCAATGCGCCATCTGGATCTATCTCTTTTTCCCATATCTCTTGATGTGAGGGCATCGTTAATTCTGGCAAGTCAATCCTGCCCGCTTCAGCCCATAAACGTTCAAGATTATAGTAGGCACGCCTCTCGGCAAGAAAGACATGCACAACAAAATCAACATAGTCTAATAAAATCCAATCTGCTTTGCGCTCACCCTCCTGATGCCAAGGTCGCTGTTCCCACTTAGTTTCAAGTTCTTCAAGAACTGCCTGTGAGATACCTTCCACCTGTATATCAGAGACACCGCTGAAGATTGCAAAGAAGTCCGTAAAGCCGTCAAGTTCGCGTAGGTCGAGGATAACTCCGTCTTGTGCGCGTCGGCTCATCGCCGCGGCTGCAGCGGCTTTTACTATATCTAATGTGTTCTTTTCAGTTTCCATTATGTTTTCCTTACCGGTCTCAATCCGTTACGAAGGCACGCGAAAACGACCCTTATTTTGAATCTCACTACCCTCTAACGTACTGTTATAAGTGTGAAGCGTATTGGGATGAATCAGCACCCCTTTTTCAAGGAGATGCGCGATCTTCGACCCTGCTACGTGATGTACCGCCCGATTCAACACTGTATATGCTAACTCACGCACGACCTCAGCCTCTTTGTGGGTGCGTGTCGGCTCTGCAAAGTCCGCGACATATAAGACTTGCGAAAGAAGCCCCATTGATGGGCTGCCTGTTGTATGATTCCGAATGGCTTCAAGTATCTCAAGTTCAGTTACAGCAAACTTTTCAATTGCGAGTTTTACACCGATGAATGGATGCAGAAGCGATGGATTTACCTTTTCAATTGGATCGAGATGAATTCCGTAGCGTTTTACTTCGCTGTATAATTCTTTAGGACTCATCCATTTTGCGCTGTCGTGTAAAAGAGCAGCGAGGTTGGCATGCCAGACATTTGCGTCGTGAACACGTGCGAGGTCAATTGTCATTTCTTGTACAGAGAGAACATGCTGGAAACGTTTCTCGCTCAGCTTGTCTGAGAGGTACTGCTGAATTTCAACTGACTTCGGGTGTGCCCGGAGTTCTGCTAATGTACAATTCATTTAATCGTTATAAAATTTTTGAACTTCATTAAGCTTGCTCAATTAGTCCATGTCATCATCAATGTCTGCTCCAAGTTCGACAAGGAGCTCTCGTTCAGTATCCGACAATATCATGTCCGGCAACGGGGTACTAATGGCGTATTCCTCGTTCAGCCATTTTGACAAATCTGCTGCTTTACATCGCGCACTACAGAAAGGGAAATTTTTCGGTAAAGGGGTTCCCTCTTTCCAGATAAAATCGTAGACTGCTCCGCACATACTGCACGTGTGTTGCACGTTTTTAATTCCTTATTTTCTGACTCTCAGAATCTCAATTTTTTTAAACGGATTTTTACAATTATTGATACAACCGATACCGATGAATATAGGCTTGAACATCTTCTGGCACAAGATACCGGATTGAAAGCCCTTTCCGAATCCGTTCCCGAATAACCGTGGCGGATATATCAACCCCTGTTATAGGGAAAGTCGTAACCCTCTTCCTGATTTCTAATGGAACTCGATTCAGATCGTAACTCGGACGTGTTGTTGCGATCATGACACATTGTGCCAACACCTCGTCAAAGTCTCTCCAGACTTTGTACTCAATGAGCGAATCTGCCCCGATAATCCATGCCAGTTCGGTGGTTTCCCCATAGCGTTTTTTAAGGACTTTCAGCGTTTCAATAGTGTATGACGGACCGGCTCGTTCCAATTCAATTCGTGACACCTCAAAGTGTGGATTCTCTGCGATCGCCGAGAGGACCATCTGATACCGATGTTCCGGTTCAATAATGTCAACGTCTGCTACTTTATGTGGTGGTCTGGCAGAAGGGATGAACAGGATCTTGTCGTAGCCTAATCCTGTCCGAACCTGTTCGGCACTGATCAGATGTGCATAGTGAATCGGGTTGAATGTTCCACCCATCACAGCGATTCTATTGGTCGTTTTTGGTGTCGGAATGTCCATCGGATGCAAACTTGCTTCAGGGAATCCGGCATTTTTTTCTGCTTCTTAAAGTATACGGATTTGCGCGGGAAAAGTCAACGGAAAAATCGTGTTGTGCTAACTCCCTTGTACACGAACCTTGTAATCGTCATAAGCTCTCTCAATCTGCTTTGCGGATTCTTCGGGACCGAGGAAATGAGCACCAGTCAGTACAACAGGCGGTTTTCCACGTTCTGTCAAAAGTTCAGCGACTCGGCATTTAATTGCATTGACGATCGAGAGCGTCCCGATGCTGGATGTGGGACCGACTGGATACGCCAGATTCGGGATGTCCACGACAGCATCCCCCGGTGGGTTGCAGTTGTCGATCGTCAAGTCTGCGATTTCAAACAGGCGTTTGCCGGAGGCGTGTTTCGATGTTGATGAACGGCTATGTGCGATAGAAGTCACCGCTATAAGCGGAAGATTCCGCGCTTTTGCACCCATCCCCATTTCAATCGGAAGGATATTCGTACCGGAATTGGAGAACACCATCATGCAGTCGTGGGGATTGAAAGTAAAATTGCGTAAGATCACCTCTGCGTATCCTGAGACATTCTCTAAAAAGAGTGCTTGGCGCTGCCCGTTGCAACCGACGACTTGGTTGTGAAACGTAACCGCCAATTCAACGATGGGAAAGAAACCCGGGAAACTTCCGTAACGTGGAAAAATCTCTTCGACTGGCATGCGGGAATGTCCCGATCCGAACAAATAGACGAGGCCGTCTGCAGCTATTGTCTCTGCACACATCTCAGAGGCTTTTGCGATTGCGTCGGTTTGCGTCGCCTCAATCTGTTTTAGAACGTCTTGTGCAACGTGTAGATAACGTAGATGGGAAGTACTCATAATATTCTTATTTGCTGTCCCTTGATGGCTTAATTTGTGGATTCTTCATAGGGCGTTATAACGAAATGTGGTTGTCTATTCTATCATAATTCAAACGCTGTTGCAATCTTTATATGATGACAATAAAAAGGCGAGGTTAGGAACCTCGCCAATGGGTTGAAAATCGCCACACACGACAGAAATCCACATTTACTTTGAAATGACAGTAACGTTAGAAAAGAACTTTACGTGTTTCATCCCATACGAATGTAAGAAATGATAACAGTGATACACGTATTGTTCCTATAAGGCTCTGTTTTTCGTGTACACGCGTATCTGGTATTTCGTTTGGTCACTGGACAGCCAACCGCTCCGAAACCGCGTTTTGTGTTGCTGCCATAGCACTCCGCAGTGAATGGAAATAATTCCTCTCGGCTCTCTTTATCCGTTCCTTATCGCCTTCAGTGCGTGCTGCTACGAGAGTTTCCCAATTTAACGCCAGCATGCGGTTTGATTTCTTTAACACTCTCCAATACGATTCTGCAGTCATTGTATTTCTCCTTAGGCTATTGGCGGTTTGCCTCGGTTGATACATAGAGCATTAAGAGTTTCACCTAACAGATACTGAAATGTTGTTCCAGCCACAGCACAGATTCCCTCTTACTGATTATAATAAACAGCCCGTCGAGATACCTGATATGGAACATTTGCTGTGGCGCGAAGATAGGACATCATTTTCCTTCTCGGTCAGCATTTTCGGACTGACCTGATTCTCTTCTGTGAAAATAAAAACGTTAGACTAAGGTATTCGGTTTCAAACGAGTTCTAATAAATGACTCTTGAAAACCGACGATTGAATGTTACCCCTTTTGTAGGAACAATCTCTTGATAGCGATTCTTCCTCTGTTAGCTGGCGAGGTTTTCCAACCTCGCCTATTCTTTCCGCATGCCTTAACGGATCCGATATCGCTCAACGGCATCCATATCAAGACTGATACCCAGCCCCGGGGCATCTGATAGGTTAATCGCTCCGTTTGAGAGGTCCATGCTACCACCAGAGAGATCATCAACGCGGATGTGCGGAAGCTCGTCAATCGGCATCGTGCAGTTTTGCAGCGTACATGCGATGTGTGCGGCAAACGTCGAAGCAACACACGAACCGAAGGCGAAAATTTGCACCCAAATCGGCAGGTCAGCAGCTTCGGCAACAGCAGCACTTTTGCGAAGACCGGCGACGTTCCCACCCATGTTGACTGCATCCACCGCACCTGCAAGAATATTCTCTAAAATCCCTTGGGGGGGTCCTAAATGCCGAGCAACTGGGACTTCTACCTCTTCCCGCATCTGACGATACCAAGACAAATCCTCAAATCGTATTGGGTCTTCATAGACTTCGATGTTATAGGGGAGCAACTCCTCTGCAAGTCGAAGACCGGTCTCCAGATCACCGAATTCCGTGTTTGGATCAACGCGAATTTGGAAATCAGGCCCGCACGCTTGTTCAATTAAACGAGCGGTTTCGACAATATTTGCCTTCCGTGCCTTGAGCTTATGCACCCGAAAACCGAGATTCGCAGCGCGTTCTGCCTCCGCTGCTGTCGCCTCTGCTGGCATCGGTGGTGACCAGTAGGCAAGCTCAACACTATTTCTGTGTTTCTCGCCGATTAGTTTATGGGCAGGCACTCCCAATGCCTGTCCTGCTAAGTCGTAAAATGCGCACTGGAAGGCAAATGACTCGGAAGCGAGATCAATATCCCAAAGATTCTTGCCGACATATTTTTCGGAGATTCCATCGGCTTGGTCTGTAATATCACTATTCAGAGAATTGCTCTCACCCAATCCAGTCAGCCCTTCATCTGTGTGTACCCAAATCAACGTGGTCGGATAATCCATGCCTGAGTGTTCCTGTATCGCAGGAATGAAAGGAATGGAAATGGTCCGGTATTCAAAGCCTGTGATTTTCATCGGTTTCCCTCCAATCTTTGGTCTCTAATGGTTGAAATTTTATGCGATTCATCCGATTCGTGTCAAGCGATTTTCTGATAGAATGGAAAGCGAGCTTGTTTCAAAAGGTCGGCACATTTCATAACTTACGATAATCCGCTAACGCTAACCTAATTTTCTTCTGGATTTTGGATTGAAAATCTGCTATAATTTCCCTATATCCTGTAATTACAAAGGGCATGACTTGTATGCCCATCTAAAAAAGGAAACCGCTTGTAATGAAACACATAAAAATTCCCGGTGTTAGCAAAGACATCTCGCAGCTAATTCTGGGTACAATGATGTTTTCGCCTGTAAAGTTCGACTATAGTACCGAAATGCTTGACGCATTTTTTGAAGCGGGTGGAAATGCTCTTGACACAGCACACGGTTATGGCGGTGGTGATAGCGAGATGCTCATCGGTCTCTGGATGCGGCAACGCCGAAACCGGGATGAGGTCTTTCTCATTGATAAGGGCGGACACCCACAAGGCAGAGTGCCTCGCCCGCGTCTCTCTCCTGAAGAACTCAAAGCCGATCTCGATGAGAGTCTCATCCGACTCCGCACCGATTCTATTGACCTTTACATGCTCCATCGCGACGATCCCGTGATTCCCGTTAGCACAATTATTGATTATCTGAACGATGAGATTGGCGCAGGACGCATTCGAGCCGCTGCCGCTTCTAATTGGCAGCCGCAGCGTATCATTGATGCTAATACCTATGCCGCCGAGAATGGACTACAAGGATTCGTTTCTTGTAGTAATAACATCAGTCTCGCTGTGCCGATGGAGCCGATGTGGGGTGGTTGCGTTTGTGTTGATGATACGGCGCGTGAGTGGCATAAAGAGAGTCAATTTCCACTGATGCCTTGGTCTTCACAGGCACGTGGTTTCTTTAGTGGTGCGTTTACACCGGAGAACCGGGACAATGGAGATATGGTCCGCGTCTACTACAATGACGGCAACTTTGAAAGGCTTACACGCGCAGAGAAATTGGGAGAGAAATACGGCTACTCCGCAATTCAGGTTTCCCTTTCATACTGTTTGAATATCCCATTCCCCGTCTTCCCAATTGTTGGACCGGCAACCTTGGCGGAGATGGACTCCTCTCTCGGTGCAATCGGACTTGAACTCTCCGATGCTGAAATGGAATGGCTCAACTTGGAAATGGATAAGAACCCTCTATGACAACCCGAATTTTCTTTTTCCTCCTTTGCTTTCAATTCATCTTCCTTCCACTCGGTTTCGTGCAGAATAGCTGAGGCGCGTGAAGTAATCCTGCAATCCCACGTAGCGGGATAGGCGAAGTCAGTTTGACTTCAGGAGAGATGAAGCAATTTCAAAGTACTGTGAGTATAATGCGGTGGTTCGATGCACAAGGTGGGCACTTAGAAACAAAAGGCATCTCCACAGAGGGAAAGGTAGTAGAAGTCCCACTGCATCGACATCATGTTAAACTAAACACTTTTCGCGTTGATGTCGGGTTAAAATATCAACTCAACTCCCAATGGATGCTGGAAGCGAATGTACCGTACGAGACCAAAGCCCAAGAGGCAACTATTGAGGAGATTCAGCCTGTCACGAACGCCGAAATGGAGGCAATTTTACGCAATAGGGATAACCATCACCGAAATGAGACCTATACGGGACTCAGGGACGCAGATGTTTTTCTCGGATACCGTAAGGTAGGTCTCCTTAAGGAGACCGATTTTTTAATGAGTCGTATCGGAGCAACAATTCCGTTTGGAAAGACCGAGGAAGATCCATGGAAGTTGGGGGATGCTGGGCTTAAGCATCTCCATATCCAATTTGGTACCGGTACCTTTAATCCGATCGCAGATATACATTATAGCATTCCTCTTTACAAAGAGGTGGGCGCGAGCGTCAGTATCCGCGGTAAATTTCCGTTCTATGAGAACAGTAAGACCTATCGCGGTTCAAGAGAACTCACCTACACAGCCGGTCTAAATTACCGTCTTAATAATTGGATCTCGTTCCAAGCAGGTTATCTTGGTTTTTATCAATCTTACGCGTATTGGGCAGGGGAGTTGGATATCAATACTGGGCTACGTTTCAGCATGGCATCTGTAGGCGCATCGGTTGCAACGCCCTATAATATTCCGTTGTCTCTGACTTTGATGTTACCCTTGAGCCAAGAGACGCTTTATGATGATACGGATGCTTTGTTGGATGGTGTATATGAGGAGAGCGATGCCTTTGAGTTTGGTCCTTTGGTGTCGTTAACAGTTCTATATGCATTTTAATGTGTTATTTTCATTATCTAAGGAGAGATGGGAGCAGCGTCCGCTCACAGAGGAAGATATGAAATTACTGAAACCTCGTTGTCCAACGCACAATACCAATTTCAAAATGCTGTTTTCAAACGAATGTTGTATAGTGTTAATGGTACTTGCTTTTTTTATCGGTTGTGGTGTGCCGAATAATCCATATCCAAAGTCTGAGCAGGACAAGGATATCTACTACAGCACGTTCGATGAAGAGCCAAAACACTTCGATCCAGCGGTCTCTTACAGTTCAGATGAATATAGGTTCATTCAACAGATTTATGAACCGCCGTTGCAATATCATTACCTGAAGCGGCCGTACGAACTGATTCCGTTGACAGCGGAGGCGGTGCCACAACCCCGCTATTTTGATGCCGACGGGCAGCAGTTGCCGTTAGGTGCTCCTGCAGCATCGGTGGCGCGTGCGGTTTATGAAATCCGTATCCGACCGGGGATTATGTATCAGCAACATCCCTGTTTCGCTAAGACTGAAAACGGTGAATGGCTTTACCGTAATTTGACACGCGCGGATGTCAAAGGCTTTAAAGAGGTTAAAGATTTTTCGATGACAGGCACGCGTGAGCTTGTCGCCGCCGATTATGTCTACCAGATTAAACGCATGGCGGATCCGAGTACTTCCTGTCCTATTCTCAGCACGTTGAAAGATTATATCCTTGGTATGGAAACACATTCAGCCGCTGTTGCTGCGGGACAAAAAGACGCCCCATTTCCCGGTGTCGAGGTCGTGGATCGTTACACCTATCGGGTTATCCTCAAGACGAAGTATCCGCAGTTTGTCTATTGGTTGGCGATGCCCTTCTTTTCACCAATGCCGAAAGAAGCAATCGATTTTTACAGTCAACCCGCTGTCAAAGATCGAAATATCACGATTGATAGGTTTCCTGTAGGAACGGGAGCCTATCGGATGGAAACCCTCCTCGCACATAAAGAAATAGTTCTCGTCAAGAATGAAAACTTTCGGATAGAACGCTACCCATCAAGCGGGGAAGCCGGTGATAGGGAAGCCGGACTTTTGGATGACGCATGGGAAGTCATTCCATTTATTCCCAGAGTTGTCTACAAATTAGAGAAGGAATACATTCCGCGCTGGAATAAGTTTTTGCAAGGTTACTACGATAGTTCTGGTATCTCTTCCGATACATTTGACAGTGCAGTCTCTTTCAACGATACGGGTGATCCGGCTGCAAGTGAATCAATGAAAGCAAAGCATATTGTGCTGCGCACCAACGTTGAACCGACGACGAGATATCTTGCTTTTAATATGTTGGACGATACCGTTGGTGGGTACACAGCAGAGAGGCAGAAACTTCGTCAAGCGATTTCCATTGCTCTCGATTATGAGGAATTTATTGAGATTTTTATCAACGGGCGCGGCGTTAGTTCGCAGAGTCCAATTCCGCCCGGCATCTTCGGATACGAAGCAGGAGAAGTTGGAATCAACCCTTATGTCTATAATTGGGATGCCGAGAAGCAGCGTCCGGTTCGGAAATCCATTGAAGAAGCACGGCAGCTTCTCGCAGAAGCAGGCTATCCGGATGGACAGGATAGCAAGGGAGATCCCCTCGTTGTTTCCTTTGATAACGCGTGGAACTCCGCAGGTGCTACGGCATACTTAACATGGATGCGGAATAAATTAGAGCAACTCGGTATCACGATGGAAAGCCGCACCACCGATTACAACCGATTTCGCGACAAAGTGAAAAACGGTAACTTCCAAATCATCTCTTGGGGATGGCACGCCGACTACCCTGATGCCGAAAATTTTTTGTTTCTTCTCTACGGACCGAACGGGAGAGTTACCCACAGTGGTGAAAATACTGCTAACTACGATAATGCGGAGTACAACCGGCTCTTTGAGCAGATGAAAAACATGGAAAACTCACCAGAACGGTTAGAAATCATTCGCAAGATGAATCACCTGCTTCAACAAGACGCACCGTGGGTCTTTACCTATCACCCCGTTGCGTTTGGGTTGTCGCATAAATGGGTGAAGAACAGCAAACCGAGTTCTTTAGGTGGAGGGACGCTCAAGTACCTTCGCATTGATGCCGGTCAGCGATCAGAAAGTCGTCTGGCATGGAATAAACCTGTTGTCTGGCCGCTGTGGGTATGTGTCGCGTTTCTCGTTTTAGGCACGATTCCGGCTGCGATCACAATTTGGAAACGAGAACGAGGAACCTCTTAGCTGCATTCCACCTTATTAGCGTGTTTTCGACCGCGCTTCTTTTCAGCGAGGTAACTTTTTTTAATGATCACTTATATTGTCCGACGAACCCTTTATGCGATACCAATCTTGATCGGTGTGAATCTGATTGTGTTTTTTCTTTTTTTTATTGTTAATTCACCCGATCAAATGGCGCGTCGGATTCTTGGTGAGAAGAATATTACACAGGAAGATGTTAACAATTGGAAGAAGCAAAACGGCTATCACCTACCCCTTTGGTTCAATGCAGAAGCCTCTGGAACCGCGTCTTTTACGGAGACTATCTTCTTCCAGAAATCGGTTAAACTTTTTTTCTTCGACTTCGGGACATCAGATTCCAATAATATTGATATTACATCGCAAATTTCGCAACGAATGTGGGCAAGCCTCGCTATTGCGCTGCCGACCTTTCTGGTCGGCGTTCTGGTAAATATCACTGTTTCGATGATTGTCGCTTACTACCGAGCAACTTATGTCGATTTCTGGGGCACAATCATCGCAGTAATCCTCATGTCCGTCTCCACGCTTTTCTATATTATTGGTGGACAGTGGGTCTTTGGGAAGGTATTGCGACTCTTTCCAATCTCTGGATACGATTCCGGTGTGGACATGCTGAAGTTCGTCATTCTACCGGTGGTTATTGGCATTATAGGCGGGGTCGGTGGAGGTATCCGTTTTTACCGGACGATATTCCTTGAAGAGGTCAATCGGGACTATGTGCGGACAGCGCGGGCAAAAGGGTTGAGTGAAGCGGTAATTCTCTTTAAACATGCCCTGAAAAATGCGATGATCCCGATTCTGACAAATGTGGTTTTGGTGATCCCCTTGCTATTTATGGGCAGCTTGGTGATGGAGGCATTCTTCGCGATTCCTGGACTTGGAAGTTTTACGATAGAAGCCATCCATGCCCAAGATTTCGCTATTGTGCGGAGCATGGTCTATCTTAGTTCTGTTCTGTATATTATCGGTTTGTTACTGACAGACATCAGTTACACGCTGGTGGATCCGCGTGTTCGGCTTGGTGCCGCTGCCTCGTAAAGTATTTGTAGACGCGCGTTGCGCGGCTACCCCATACTTGGTGACAGAAATGGTCTCACAAAATAGAAGTTATCAAATTATGCAAGGGATAATGAGTCTCGTATTGGGATGCTTCAGTATCGGTTTGTTGATAACACTCCGGCATTCGGGGTATCCGAGCGTGATTCTTCTCGTTTTTCTGGTTGTAGGACTTGCCCTAATCTTTTCGGGCGATTACCTTCTCAATCCTTTCAGACTGCCGGTCACGCAGCGGAAGCAGGAATTGGCGAGTGATATTGGTCTCATCGCTTATGGGCTACTGTATTTTGGCATCGCTATGTCGAAACTCTTACAACCGCGTTGGTTAACCTTCCATTTACCAGTCTTTTTGCAACCGGTTTGGGTGCGACGCGGATTAGCGGGGGTCGGGATTGTCTTGATCGCTGCTGGTATTTACGGCATTTATAAGTTGTATTCAGAGGAGTTGCCGGTAGAATCTTCGGAAGTAGAATAAGCGTGGTTAAAAACCTCACCTGATTACAACTTGGTTCATTTCGCAATAATCACAGCGTACCGGAGCGGTGTCTCACCGACGTTGCGTATGCCGTGTAAAACTTGACAATCAACATGGACGGCTTCATTGTCGCTCACACGGTGCGTCTGCTCTCCAAACAGCACTTCGCCTTTCCCAGAAAACACATAGAAAATCTCTTGTCCATCGTGTGTATGGGGTGGATGTGCGCGTTGCCCAGGTCCGACTTCCGAGATGTGAAGATGGAGCTGATCTCTGTCCGCCCCTGTTTCAAAAATAAAGCGGTTAATGCCCTTAATATCGTTTCTAATCTCTTTTTCCATGAGAGTTCCCCCTGTCAACGTAATTTATAAAATGGAATAGGTTCTAAAAAGTTTGGCATTAATTTAACACGTCTGTCGGAAAAAGTCAATTTCTGGAATCAGAGTGGCACTGTTGATTCAAAATTGGGATTTTACTATACTTATTTTCATAAGGGCTTACGCGTTAGGTCCTTGATGAACGAACATTTATTGGGTTGTTCCATCTCAAATACAAGGGGAGTTTCATGAATACGAAAAACTTAGTCGCCGAATTTATCGGCACTTTCGCGCTGATTTTTATCGGTGCGGGCGCGTTGGCAATCGGTTCAGCAAATTTAGTAGGTGTTGCGCTCGCGCACGGTTTGGTTATTGTAGGGTTTGCTTATGCTTATGGGCACATCTCTGGCACGCACATCAATCCGGCTGTAACGCTTGGTTTGTTGATAGCAGGTGAGATCGAATTTGTAGCGGCTATCGGGTACTGGGTTGTGCAATTTCTTGGCGGGATTTTGGGGGCAGTTGCGCTTAGCACTGTACTCCCGAATCCCGGAGATCTGGGTGTAACAATTTTGACTGAAGGCGTTACGCCAGTTCAAGGACTTATTGTAGAAATCGTGCTTACATTCTTCCTCGTCAATACGATTTTTAATACCGCTGTGAGTGGAAAAGCAAGCAATTTCGCTGGTCTCGCGATTGGTCTCACATTGGTGTTTTGCATTCTGATGGGAGGTCCATTGACCCGGGCTTCGCTCAATCCTGCACGGACGTTGGGACCTGCTATTGTCAGTGGTAACTATGCGGACATCTGGCTCTATTTTGTAGGACCGCTCGTAGGTGCGATCCTCGCTGCACTTCTCTATATCGGTGTCTTAAAAAACAAAGGAGAGATGTAGCGCGCTTATCATGGGGAAAAATAAAAAGGCTGGCACATTCACACGCCAACCTTTTTATTTTCTGCTACGGTAAACGTATTAGGATACAGTTGTGATAGGGATTTCGGTCGGTTTCGCAGCTTCCGATTTCGGGATGGAGAGCGTCAAGACACCGTCGCTGAATTCGGCTTTGATGCCGTCCGTTTTCACTTCCGGTGGGAGTGCGAATTTCCGTTGGAAGTTTCCATAACGCCGCTCGACTCGGCGATAGTTTTGAGTGTCGTCTACGTTTTCTTGCCGTTTTTCCCCACTGAGTGTCAAGAGGTTATCTTTAACGGAAACATGGAGATCGTCTTTTGCGACTCCGGGGAGTTCGGCGCGAACCTCAAAGTTGTCTGCTGTTTCTGAAACATCAACCGAGGGTGCCCAATTATATCTGTCCGCGTCGGTTTTTGTGTGCTGCGGTGCAAAAAAGGGACTGTAAAATCTGAACAGGTTTCTTGCCGGTCTGTGTAAAGTCAAGTAAGTCATTTTCATTCTCCTTTGGTATGAAAGTTGTGTGTTCCTTGTATTCTGAGGGCAGCCCCATGTGTTGTTCAAAAGATGAGGCATGCCCTTTTCGTTGCATTAAGAGCTTACTGTGATCGGGATTTCAGTCGGTTTCTCGGCTTCCGCCTTCGGAATTCCGAGCGTCAAGACACCATCCTTGAATTCCGCTTTGATAGCGTCGGTTTCGATGTGTCTTGGCAGGGTGAAACGCCTTTGGAAGCTGCCGTACCGTCTTTCTACACGGTGGTAATTTTTACCTTCCGTCTCCTTTTCCTGTTGTTTCTCACCTCTGACGGTGAGGACGTTGTCGGTTACGGAAACGTTCACATCGTCCTCCGAGACACCAGGAAGGTCGGCTCGAATCTCATACCCGTTTCCCGTTTCAGAGATGTCTACCGTGGGTATCCAAGAGGTTTCTTTCGTCTCTGTTGCGTCTTCATGAGGGGCAAAAAGGTCTCCAAAGACCCGTCCCATTTCGTTGTGAAGGTTGAACAGGTTTCTCACCGGTCTGCGTGTCGTTAAGTAAGTCATTTTTTTCTCCTTTTGAATTTTGTTTCTGTAAATGTCAGTTGCAAGTTCCATGCCAAATAGGTTGCCAGTTTTATGCCAATCTCTTTTGAGGCACTTTAAGGCTATTTGCCTTCCTATTTGCATATAGAGCAAGTTCCGTGCCAAAGTTCTTCTACCTAACTCTGGCAAGGGTTTTACCTAAGCGCGTGGTTTCCTCTGCACAGGGGAGGTGCGGTTTCCTAAACGCACCAATCACTTTTTAGTCCGTAGGGAAGGTATTTGTTATCGTAGAATTTACAGAGATTCAGGCAGGAAGTGAGCTCGCCAAATTGGCACAATCCTTGCCACTGTGGCGTTGCGTGATGTCAAAATGACTTTGGTAGATAATATGGGTAAAGGTGGGCGCGCTTTCCGCGACTGTTAGCTGCTAAGATGACCGATTTTCCTTGATTTGATCCCGGATTCCGGCAACAAGTGTATGCAGCGCAACCGGATTTTCGTCTTGGAACGGGATAATCAGATCCGCATACTGCTTGCAGGGTTCGGTATAGATAGGGAAATTAGGGAGGACATCACGGCGGTACCAGTTAATAGCCCACTCCAGATCACCGCCGCGTTGGGCAACATCACGGAGCATCCGCCGGAGGACACGCTCATGTGCATCTACATCAAGGAATAGTTTGATGTCCATCAAATCGCGTAGGTCTTCACTCCAAAAAATGAGATGCCCCTCCACAATCACGACCTCGCTCGGTTGCACACTTGCTTTTTCATCGCCGCGTTGTGCGCCACGGGTCCCCGGTGTTGGTGTCTCGATAACATTGCGCTCTCGGAGTTTTTTGATGTCTGTAATAAGGGCATCCCATAGGACGGCATCTGGGTGATTCGCGGTGATGACGCGTTCCCGTTCTGCTTCCGAGTATTCCGACCAATCGCGAAAATACGAGTCTTGGTTTAGCACGACAGGCGAGAATTCTGAGAGTTGTTCCGCTAAAGCACTCGCAAACGTTGTTTTCCCAGAAGCGGAACCGCCCATGATCCCAACGGTGATGGGTGTAGCGTGTTCTGATTTCTGCATAGTTTTCTCCATGTTCTCCTTCTTTTTCTATGTTAGCGTATGTAGGTTCGGGAGTCAAGACTATTTTCTGCATTTATTATACCATTTCTATTTCGATGGTTATCATAAGCAGTCCCCCTGATAAGGACGATTTAGGACATTTCGGACATAACACCGAAAACGTCTGATCCGCTTTATGAACATAGTGGTGAAAAAATAACAAAAATCAGCTCCCACAGAAAACAACAAGATTTTAGAGTCTCTCAAAATTGACCGAAAACCTAAGCGACCAAAGGGATGAGAAGCAATTTTGAAGAATTTCATAAAACGTCATATCGGTCAAATTTCTGTGGTGAATTCGACAGGTAATCGCGTCCTTTAAGGTGATAGAAGTCGAAGGTGTAAGTAACTTTGAGAGGCACATGAGACGAAACTGTGAATTATAGATATACTATTTGTTAACTACCACAATGTATATAGTTATGAAAGTTATTCGATTAGATAGGACTTACGCAATTTTTCCACGGATTCCTACATATTACATGCATCTGGCGAGGTTGCAAGAAAAAACACCCAAGCAAAAACACCTCGCCAGCGAAGGGGCTGCGTAAGTCCTAAATTAGATATAGTATTAGTAGGAGGGAAATCGGATTCCCAACTTTTAACTGACAACCGATAACTGAAAGAGTACTTCTAAAAAAAAAGAAATTTGACTTGAAAAAGAAATTGTGTTATTATATAATTTAAAGTCGGTTCTGAAGGTCCTGTAGCGCGTGGCTCAATCTCGTATTGTAAACCTTGTGTTTATACTGAAAAAGATGTAAACGCTTTTTTACAAACAACGTCTTAAGTTATAGGAATATGTGCTTCAATAGCACAATTTGCTTTCGGAACCTTGCGGATAGGTTTCTTTGTTGCCCTAATTTTTAGGAATTTTATAATGCAAACGCTTGAACGCAACACCATTACAGCACAGATAACTCATGGAGGGATTGCTCCGATATCCTTACGGAGCGGTACTCTCTGCACATGGCCACTTTTTACGCAGCTTGCAAGCAAAAGTTTGCTTTTAGCAGGTGTGTTTGGGTTATATCTGTACATGTATTTTTATTTTTACGGCGACGAGAGGTGGTGAAGGTTCGTAGGCGATGCTATTCTAACCGATTCATTATCACCACCCAGCGTTGAAGATAAATTCGATGTTGGGTAATTTTTTTTAACCGAATTAGATTTGGGACAGACAGAGTTATTCCTTGGAGGTAGTTGAAAAGAATGGTAATCGTTACCAAGACTGATGCGACACAAGCAGATATCGAGGCGGTTGTCAAACGGATTGAAGGTGTGGGATTGAAAGCCCAAGTCTCGACTGGTGAGCGACACACTGTCATCGGTGTCATAGGAGATAAAACTTTGCTTGGTGATATTCCGATAGAGTCAATGTCCGGCGTTGATAGGACAATGCCGATTACAGCACCGTTCAAGTTGGCGAGCCGCGAATTTCGAGATGAACCCACGGTTATCGCCGTGAACGGCACAAAGATTGGTGGACGACAGGTCCCTGTTATTGCTGGTCCGTGCGCAGTAGAAAGTACCGAACAGATCGTAACCATCGCTCGGCTGGTCGAAAAAGCAGGCGCGAGTTTCATCAGAGGCGGTGCCTTTAAGCCGAGAACAGGACCTTATAGTTTCCAAGGTTACGGTGAAAGCGCGCTCAAAATGCTGGAAGCAGCGAAAGCCGAAACCGGACTTGGCATCGTCACAGAGGTGATGACACCGCATGAAGTGGAACTCGTCGGTGAATATACAGACATGTTCCAACTCGGCACCCGGAATATGACGAATTTCTATCTATTGCGTGAAGTCGGACGCGCACAGAAACCGGTGATTCTTAAGCGCGGGATGTCCGCGACGATTGAGGAATGGCTTCTCGCCGCGGAGTATATTCTTGCGGAAGGGAACCCAGATGTGATTCTCTGCGAACGCGGCATTCGTACCTTTGAAACGCACACCCGCAACACACTTGACTTGAACGCGGTCCCTGTTATTCACGAATTGAGCCACTTGCCTATTATTGTTGATCCGAGTCACGGCACCGGTATCCGGAGCCTTGTTTGCGATATGACGAAGGCATCTGTGGCTGCGGGAGCAGATGGGTTGTTACTTGAGGTACATCACGATCCAGATCATTCGATGACGGGAGATGGTGCACAGTCGCTCTTCCCAGATCAATTCGAGACACTGATACAGGAACTAAAACCGATCGCTATTGCTGTTGGGCGTGAAATGTAAGGAATAGTTATCAGTTATTGGTTTTCAGTTGTCAGTTATCGGTTTTCAGTTAAGAGCCATGTTGTGGCAGGTACAACAAAAGCAACCGCCACAAGAGAGTAACTGAAAATTGAAAGGTTTTTTTGAAAAAAAACGAACTGAAAACTGACAACCATTCTTCTGACGACTCTAAATTGGAGGAAAAAGCCTTGGACAATTTTGAAAAGAACCAGCAAAAAGTTTATATTTTTGATACAACACTCCGCGATGCTGAACAGACCCCCGGTGCTGCACTCGGTATCCAGGAAAAGCTGGAGATTGCCAAGCACCTCGCCAAATTAAATGTTGACGTCATTGAAGCCGGATTTCCGATTTCGTCGCCGGGGGATTTCGACGCTGTCAAACAGATAGCGAACGAAGTCGAAGGTCCGGAAATTTGTGGGCTTTCTCGCGTTGTGGAGAAGGACATTACCGCCGCGTGGAAAGCAATTGAGGATGCGCCACGTGCGCGTATCCATACTTTTGTCGGCACATCACCGATACACATGGGACGTATCACGCGGACGACACCTGAAGATACACTCCGGATGGCAACCGATGCAGTCGCCTACGCAAAGAGTTTGTGCGAAGGACACCCGGATGCGAATGTTGAATTTTCACCGATGGATGCCGGACGGACGGAATTAGCGTTTCTTTATGAGGTTGTTGAAGCGACTATTGCTGCAGGGGCAACCGTCGTCAATATCCCGGAAACTGTTGGATGGACAGTGCCGACAGAGTTTGGCGATTTGATTAAAGGCATCATGGAAAATGTACCGAATGTTAACGATGCCATTATTAGTGTCCACTGTCATAACGACCTCGGATTAGCCGTAGCAAATAGTCTGATAGCAGTTGAGCAAGGTGCGCGTCAGATAGAATGCACAATCAACGGGCTCGGAGAACGTGCGGGGAATACTTCGCTTGAAGAGGTCGTCATGGCAATCCGAACTCGGCGTGACTATTTCAAAGAATATTACACTGAGATTAACGCGAAAGAGATTGTCCCAATCAGTCGGCGTGTCAGTCGGACAATGGGTATTTCTGTTCAACCGAACAAAGCGATTGTCGGTGCGAACGCTTTCGCACATAGTTCGGGTATCCATCAAGATGGTATTATCAAGTCACGCGTGACTTTTGAGATTATTGATCCGAAGGAGATTGGGTGGAAAGAGAGTCAATTGATTCTTAGCCCGCGTTCAGGACGCAATGCACTCAGGCACCGACTCAGCGAACTCGGCTACGAAGTGGACACAGAGCAGCTGGATAAGGTCTATGAAAGATTCCTGAGAGTTGCCGATAAAAAGAAAGCGGTGCAGGATGCTGACCTTGAAGCGATCATGAGCGATGAGATTCGCGCCATCCCTGCTGTCTTTGAACTGGATTATATCCAAGTCGTCAGCGGAACGAAAATTTCACCGACAACGACGGTCGGTATTCGGACGGAAGACGGCGTGGTTGAAAAAGCGTCAACCGGAGATGGACCTGTTGATGCTGCGTTTAAAGCGATTGGTCAAGTTGTTGACATCCAACTGAATCTCATCGACTACCAGATCCGTTCTGTAACCGAGGGTGAAGACGCTATCGGTGAGGTTTCGTTGAAGGTCCAAGACAATGGGAACATCATCACCGGACACGGTGCGAGCACAGACATCATCGAGGCAAGCGCGCGAGCCTACATTCACGCTGTTAATAAATTAATTCAGATCCGATCTGAAGGGTAATAGTTGTCGGATGTCAGTTGTCAGTTAAAGAGGATTCTGGTAACAATTAACACTACCTGAAGACTCCAAACTGGGTAAATTGTTACCAGACGGTTCTTAACCGATAACTGACAACCATTAAATCTACCAATCTTCAACCAATTGCACCAACAACCGCACGCCGTAGCCCGACGCTCCTTCAGGGATGTAGTTGGCACCTTTCATACCCCAAGCAGTGCCAGCGATATCGAGATGCACCCATGGGTAGCCTTCTGCGAATTTCTTCAGAAATGCTCCGCCTGCGATTGTGCCTGCGCCACCATCGCCGATGTTTTGTACATCTGCGACCTTGCTTTTGACCCCTTCATCGTAATCGTCCCAAAGAGGCAATTCCCAAACGCGTTCATGTGTTTTTACGGCTGCCGATTTCACTTTCGCCATGAGTTCCGCATCTGTGCCCATCGCCCCTGCTGCGATATGCCCTAAGCAGGTAATGACAGCACCGGTGAGTGTGGCTAAGTCAATAACGCCTTTGGGGTTATACTGTGCTGTCCATCCGAGGGCATCCGCCAACACCAATCGTCCCTCTGCATCGGTGTTGAGAATCTCAATCGTTTTGCCGCCGTAAGAGGTGACGACATCGCCCGGTTTAACCGCAGTTCCGCTCGGCATATTTTCGGTTGCGGCAACCAAACCAATAACACGAACATTGGGTTTGAGTTGACCGATGACTTGCATCGCTCCTATGACTGCTGCGGCACCTGACATATCATGTTTCATCTCATGCATGCCGCTGCCGCCTTTGAGCGAGATACCACCTGTGTCAAACGTAATCCCTTTTCCGACAAGCACGACCGTGTCTTGCCCCTCACCATCGGGCGTATATTCCAGGATGATAAAGCGTGGTTCTTCGGCACTTCCTTGGGCGACAGCGAGAAGTGTTCGGAAACCTTTTTCTTCGAGGGTTGCTTTGTCAAAAATTTCGCAACCGAGTCCTGATGCTTCTGCTACCGCCTGTGCCTTTTCAGCGAGTTGTGTCGGTGTGAGATAGTTCGCTGGCTGATTGCTTAAATCGCGGGCAAGGAGTGTGCCTTTGGCTATCGTTTCGCCGCGCTGCGCAGCATTTTCTATCATTGCTTTGCTCTGCTCGCTCTCGGCTAAGAACGTAATGGATTCAAGTTTCTTTTTTTCGTCGTCATCGTCGCTATCTGTTTTATGCTCATTGAACTGGTAGAGTGCGAGAAGGGTTGCCTCCGCTGCGGCTTGAATCATTTCAGGGGTGGCTTCGATAGGGATCGGAATTGCTGCGGTACTTAATTCCATGTCGCGAATCGTTCGTGCGGCGTTACCGGCTGCCTCACGGACTTTCTCAACAGTAAGATCGTGGTATTCACCTAAACCGACCAGCAGCACGCGAGGTGCGGTTATTGCTCCATTTGTATAGATCCAACAGGTGGTTTTGTGTTTGCCTTTGAAGTCCCCAAGATTCATCACTTCGCGAATGCGTCCACCGAGGGCTTGTTCTATATTTTGGAGAGGTGCGCTATAGAAATCTGGATTTTCCAATATACCGATGGCGATGACATCGCTCTGTTCTTGGGTAAACGCCCCCGTTTTGACGGTAATATTCATAAATACTCCTTTTTTTATTTTAGTCGTGCAATCCTAAGTGCTTCGCATTCCCGTCAGGACGACCAAGGGTTCCTTACTCGTGACGGTAATCGAATGATAGGTATTCGCAGGAACGTCCATCCGGTCACCAGATTCGACAGTCCCTTGTTCATCGGCAACCTTCACGTCAGCTGTGCCGGACAGGACACAGACAACTTCATCTTGCGCGTGGATATAGTCAAGATAGGCACCGCCCGGGCGGCCTGTCCATTCATAGGCATTGAAGCCTTCGGATTGCAGCTGTTGCTTTAACGCGTCAGCGTCCGTATGCTGTTCTAACCAGCGCGATTTCCAATTCATCTTCCACCTCCAAGTACGTCTGTTGCGTTTTGTGTATTGCTATTTTCTGATGGCGTACCCCGACCTGCCATATAACGTTTCAACCGATCCCGAAAGTCAGAAAGGCATGCCACGCTGAAATGGTCATCGTCCCCATTCTTGAGTTTCGAGATGTCTGCTGGGTCAACCTCCAGAAGTTTCGCCGCCTTCACGCGTCTCAGCCGAGACTTCTTGAGAAGTGTAAATACCTCAAAAGTCAACTTCGTCCGAAACGACAAGGCTTCTGCCTCTTCATCAGAAAAACCTATATCCTTAAACACGTTCCCACTGCTTTTCTCAAACTTCGCATCATCACACATACATTGTCTCCATTTCTCTCGCTCGCCTTAAGCATTCCTCAAAGTGGCTCTAACCTGACGGGGCACACCTTCAATTCGGCGGTGTGGGTAATTGGGTCGTAACCGGAACCTGTTAATAGGTTGACGGGGACATCTGCGAAGCTAAAGCTGGCGAAAACAGTCCCGCTCGGCGAACGATTTGTCGCTTTCACTTTTATAGTGATACTACCACGCGCACTGCTCATTTTACACCATTCCCCATCCGTTAATTCCCATTTCTCAAGGTCAGCAGGATTGACCTCCAATGATTCCTCCGGTAAGAGGTAATCAATCCCTTGTGCTCTGCCTGTTTGTGTACGAGTGTGATAGGATTGCAAGCGTCTCCCTGTTGTGAGCCATATCGGAAATTCCTCGCTAATAGTTTCGGCAGGGTCTCGATAATGCACGTTTGAAAAGATACCGCGTCCGTTGGCGAACGTTTCTTCGTGTAGCCGTGGTGTACCGGGGTGTTCTTTGTGCGGTACGGGCCACTGATTGTTTAAGATGTCCGTGGCACCTTTCTCAATGCGTTCCCAATCTAATCCCTCATAAATCGGTGAAAGTCGACAGAGTTCGTTGAAAATTGGTTTCGGCGTGTCGTAATCAAAACCTTTAAATCCGAGGCGTTGTGCGATTTGGGAGATAATCCACCAATCCGGTTTCGCCTCACCGGGTGGTGGGACTGCGGCACGCATCCGTTGGACACGACGTTCTGTATTCGTGCAAATGCCATCCGTTTCACCCCATGCGGTCGCCGGCAGCACCACATCAGCAAGTTCGGCGGTTTCGGTGAGGAAAATGTCAATGACGACAAGATGTTCCAGCGAGCGAAGCGCGTGCTCACAGTGCTCTCGATCGGGATCTGATAGCAACGTGTTTTCACCATCAATGAGCATTGCGTGGATGCTGTCGCCACAGAGATCCAAGGCGGTAACTTTGGTAATCCCCTTCTCTAAGTCAACCTCTCTGCCATAAGCCGCTTTGAACTTCGCCTGATACTCTGGTTCTGTAACGGCTTGGAAACCGGGATAGTTGTTTGGCAGTGCGCCGCTGTCCCCTGCGCCTTGGATATTATTCTGCCCACGCATCGGGTTGATACCTGTTCCTTCCCGTCCGACGTTCCCAGTCATCAGCACAAGGTTGCAGAGACTCTGGACATTCTCAACGCCACAGATATGTTCGGTGATTCCGAGTGTATAATAGATCGCGCCTCTGTTCGCAGTGCCGTACCAGATCGCCGCCGTTTCAATGTCTTTCGCTGGCACCCCTGTGATCGTTTCTGCCCACTCTGGTGTCCATTCGCTGATATGTTCAAAGAAGTCATCAAATCCTGTCGTGCGGTTTTCGATGAAGTCTTCGTCAATCAAGCCTTCGCGGGCGATCACGTGTGCCATACCGAGAAGCAGTGCGGTGTCGGAACCGACTCGGAGTGGCAGATAGAGATGAGACATCTCCGCCAAGCCGATACGCCTCGGATCGGCGACGATAAGTTTCGCACCGCGGGCGACTGCCTTCTTAAGCCCCGTCGCGGCAACAGGGTGGCATTCCGTCATATTCGTGCCGATGCAGAAAATAACATCCGGCTTTTGCATGTCAACGAGTGGATTAGACATCGCGCCACGCCCGATTGTCGCTGCCAGACCGGCAACGGTCGGTGCGTGTCAGGCACGGCTGCAATTGTCGATGTAATTTGTCCCGAAGCCTGCGCGGATAAACTTCTGCATGAGATACGCCGCTTCACTGGGTGCGCGTCCAGAAGCAATCCCGTAGATGCTATGCCTCCCGTGTTCAGCATGGACTTCCCGAAACCCTTCAGCGGCTCTGTCGAGAGCCTCTTCCCATGTGGCTTCGTGGAGTTCGCCATCGTCACCACGGATGAGTGGCGTTTTCAAGCGGTCGGGATGTTGAACGAAATCGTAAGCAAACTGCCCTTTAACACAGAGTGCACCTTGATTTGCAGGTCCGTCCATTGCGGGATGGATGCCAACGATTTTTTCGTCCTTCGTTAGAATGTCAACGGAACACCCTACGCCGCAATACGGACAGATTGTGCGTGTTTTGTCAGGAACAGCATCCTCCACTTCATCAACCGCCCGGAGTGCTTTTTTGTCAGCGAGCGCACCGGTCGGACAGGTCTGGATGCACTGTCCACAAAACGTGCAGGCGGAGTCCTTGAGAAGCCCATCAAATTCAGTCGTAATCTGTGTATGGAAACCGCGGTTCATGACGTTAATGGCGTGGTCACCCTCCTGTTCAGCACAGACGCGCACACACCGATAACAGGAGATGCAGAGTTCATAATCTCTGAGAATGAATGGATTGCCATCGTCAGTTTTGCTCGTACCAGATGTTGCCCCTGTTATACTCGTACCGTTAACACCGTACTTATCGCGGAGGTCCGCGAGTTCACCAGATGCGTAGCCGCGCAACGGTGACACATCGACTTCACGATTCTCGCCAACAACCATTTCCAGCAGCGTCTTCCGGTATGCCTCTATTGTATCAGTTGTTGTTCGGACGACCATCCCCGCAGTTGCCTTCGTTGTGCAGGATGCGACCGGATTTCGCGCACCTTCTAACTCAACAATGCAAAGACGACACCCACCGAAAGGTTCAAGCCTTGGGTCGTAGCAGAGCGTTGGAATCTCTTTTTGATGGCGTTGTGCGATTTCAAGGATGGTTTCACCCTCGGAAAAGGCAACTTCAACACCGTCAATTTCCATTGTGTGCGTCATGATGCATGCTCCCAATACAGGGTTACGGATCTCATATAGATTATTTGTGTTCCTCAGTTAAATAGGTTTGTGACACCTTTAATTTGCCAGCAATGATTTTGGCTTTTACCTGCGCAACGAGTTTTTGCACCGCTTCTGGTACCTTATCCTTTAACACAGGATTGTAGACGAAAGTAAGTGCTTCATCCTCTGCCATTGTGAAGCGATAGGGTTGCGGTTCAAAGGTCTGTTCCATCACAACCTTGGCGAGTGTTACAAAGACCTTGGGTGTAACAATGGCACTCGCAACTATAGTTGTAGGTGACAACGTGCTTTGGTCTCGATATACCCCAAAAGCGTAGACTGTCTTTCCCTCGGCTTGTGCTGCCTCTACGGCTTGAAAAACGCCGAGTCCGGCGACATCCGCAACCGGAAAAAGAAAATCGCAGCCTTCATTAATGTGCGCCAGGGCGAGTTCCTTCCCTTTACCGATGTCCGACCAATTGCCTACATACGCACGGCGGACTTCGACATCAGGGTTAACGCTTTTTGCCCCCTCTTCAAACGCACTAAACATACTATTGATAGCCGAGATGTTTTGTCCACCGACAATACCGATTTTGTTTGTTTGGGACATCGATCCGGCTATAACCCCTAACAAGTAAACAGGCTCCTCAATCGCGAAAACTATTGGAGATATGTTATCGGTGACGGTGTTACCGGTCGATGTAATAAAAACTGTTTCAGGAAAATCTGGGGCAACTTGTTTCGCAGGATCCTGATATCCAAAGCCGTGTCCAAAAATAAGTTGATACCCATCCATGGCGTAATCGCGAAAATGTGCTTCCTGATCAGTGGGGGTTCGGCTCTCAATGTGGCTAATTTTCGCGCCTAACTCCTTTTCTATCGCTTTGAGTCCATCATAAGCGAAAGCGTTCCATCCACCGTCGGTAATAGAAGCAGGTAAAAGCAATGCAACTTTGAATTTTTCATGCCCTTTCGCAGAAACATCCGTATTTCCAATGAGTATAAGTCCAATTGCGAAGAAGCATAAGTACAGAGCATGGGTTACAATGCCATGTCCTGATTTACAAGAGGTATGTTTCATATAAATTTCCCTTTGTATTTGCTGGCGCGCTGAAAAAACACGCCAGCAACACACGGTTTAGAAGAATATGTTAATCTTTGTCGTCTTCCTTTTCGGAGAAGTCGATCTGTGGGACCTTCAACTCACCTGCGAGGATTTTGGCTTTGGCATCTTCGACGGCTTTTTGCACTGCTTCCGGTACCTTACTTTTCAATGTAGGACTGTAGGTAAGCGTGATCGCTTCGTCGGTTAGCATGTTGAAGGTATAGATCTGCGGCTTAAATTTGCCTTCTTTAATGATCTTGGCGATTTTCACAAATGCGTCCGGTGTAATTACTGCGTTGGCAATCACAGTGGGGGAAATATCACTCTTGTCGCGATTCGCACCGAAGGTATACACCATCCTTCCCTCTTTTTGGGCGGTTTCAGATTTATTAAAAATCTCAGCGGCTTCATAGGCACCGAGTCCCGCTGCGTCAGCATTGGGAAAAATAAAGTCAACGCCTTCGCTAATCTGTGCGAGTGCGAGTTCTTTGCCTTTGCCGATGTCCTCCCAATTTCCGACGTATACCCAAGATACCTCTGCATCAGGATTCACGCTTTTTGCGCCCCCTTCAAACGCCATAAACGTGCTGTTGACGGATGGGATGTTCTGTCCGCCCATGACACCGAGTTTATTTGTGTTTGTCATCATACCAGCGATTATGCCTAACAGGTAGGCGGCCTGCTCAACACGAAAGTTAACGGGTGAAATGTTGTCGGTGATGGTGCCGCCGGAAGACGTAATGAAGATCGTCTCAGGAAAATCCGGAGCGACTGCTTTCGCGGGGTCTTGAAACTCATATCCGTGTCCGAAAACCATGCTGTAACCGTCAAGGGCATAGGCACGGAATTGTTCTTCCTGATCTGTGGGGGTTCGGGTTTCAGCGTGGCTAATTTCGGCACCGAGTTGTTTTTCAATTGCCTTAAGACCTTCATAAGCTAAAGCGTTCCAACCAGCATCACTGATTGACCCCGGAAGCAGCATGGCAACCTTAAATTTTTCATGTCCTTTTGCCTCAAGGTTTGTACTCCCGATTAGCATGAGTCCGATGATGAAAAGAGACAGGTGTAATGCATAGATGGCAACGTTATTGCGTAACTTATAAGATATTTGTATCACGTCAGAATTTCTCCTTCTTTACAAGAATGTTTGGAAAAGTATAGCATGTTTACACGAAAAATGTAAAGTGTTAATAATGTGATTCTCAGAAGTATTCGTTCTCTTGTAGGAGCGATTTATCCGATAAAACTGCGAAAACCGAGAACTGAATGGGTTTGGGAATTTCTGTTGACACGCTTGCACAAATTGCATATACTTTTTAGGAATACTTGTGCAATAATTCAATTGATGATTTTCTGTAAGGAAGGAACGCCTAAGTGACACATCCAACGCAGTTATCTGCTCAACACCGGTTTGTATACAAGGAACAGGGTCGGTTTGCAGGATGGCCCGCTAACGGCGGTATCTGGCACTGGGATGATGAGATCCTCGTCCGATTCCAGATCGGCACCTATGATAGCAGTGGAGGTGGACACGCTATCTCCCGTGATGAACCGAGCCGACAAATTCTCGGACGAAGCGTAGATGGCGGTGAGACTTGGCAGTCTGAAGAAATTGATGTCTATCCTGTGGAGCCAGGACCCATAAATTTTGAACATCCAGATTTCGCGATGCAGTGCAGCGGAAGTAGGTTCCGTATCTCCTACGACCGCGGTAAGACGTGGCGTGGCGATTACGATTTACCAGACATCGGGAAGAAACTGACTTCCCGAACCGACTATCTCATCAACGATGTAGGCGACTGCCACCTTTTTCTTTCTGCGAAAGAGGATCGCGTGCAAGCAGGTATTCGGGATCGCGCCCTCTGTGCGCGAACGACAAACGGCGGCGAAAGTATTGAATTCGTCAGTTGGATAACGCATAATATTGAGGTCCGTTCCGTGATGCCTTCAACGGTGCGAATATCTGAGACGCATCTGGTGACAGCACTCCGCAGGCGATATGACGCGAAACAGCAAGACGGGACTCAACTGAGTAACAACTGGATTGAGATTTGTCATTCAACAGACAACGGTGAGACTTGGTCTTTCTTGACCAAAGCCGCGGACACCGACGGTGGTGCTGGCAGGAATGGAAATCCACCGAGCATGGTTCGTTTGAAGGATGGCAGGCTCTGCGTTACCTACGGTTACCGATCAACGCCTTATGGAATCAGAGCAAAGTTCAGTGAAGATAATGGCAAAAGTTGGGGTGATGAAATCTGTCTGCGTGATGATGGTAGGAATTGGGATTTGGGCTACACGCGTACAGTTCAGCGCATAGATGGAAAACTGGTAACGCTCTACTATTACACAACTGCTGAAAACCCCGAACAACATATCGCCGCGACAATCTGGACAGCGGATGAGAATTGAGTCATACCTATGTAAAACTTGGGGTTAACGTAGGCGTGTAGGTTGGGTTGAACGAAACCCAACACTTCAACTAACATAATAGGAGAATATAAAATACGTGTTTGAAGTCAAGGTAAATGCTAAAACACATTTAGTTGTTCAAAGCGGGACGGGACGTTGTTTGGGCGGTATGGGTGCGAATTTTTATCGTCCGTTCGTTTTTCCGTTCTATACGCCAGCTGGACATACCGTCGTTCAAGAGTTCGCCTTCGATCATCCGTTTCACAACGGTATTTTTGTTGGACAAGGACCGGTGCAGGTCGGTGAGAGGGAAGCGGGTTTTTGGGCATCACCGCCCCGTCGCTCTTGGACTGACAAGGTTTTTGAAAAGTTGGGACGGATGGACACGCAGAAAGAGGTTGAGATTACCCCGCATACCGATGGTGTTCAGTTTGTTCAGGATGTTACCTGGCGGGATGAAAACGAAGAACCGTTGATTGACGAAATCCGCACTGTCAATCTCTACGCGCTTGATGATGCCACCGTCTGCGATATGACGAGTGAAAAGATTGCATCTTACGGGGCTGCGACATACCCACAGACGAAGTTTGGAAGCATCGGCATGCGTGTCGAGCCGAGACTTCTGCCTGTCATGGGTGGTATTGTACTCGCGGACAATGAACGCAAGGGAAGTGTTGATGTCGTTCATGAAGGCGAATCGGATTTCGTTGCCTACCAGAACACATTAGCAGGGCATGGAGAGTTTGGTGTTTTTATGAGTATTCTCAACGAAGGTATTCGTGGTCCGTGGTTTATTCGGGATTATGGAATGGCACTCTATAACCCGACTTGGACGGGTTCCGTATCAACACCAGCAGGTGAGCGTTGGAAAGTTGCGCTTCGATACGTTGCTTATGATGGCGAACTGACAACAGCACGAGCAGCACAATGGATCCAATCGCGGTAACGCCTTTTATTCTCGAAATCTTATAATCTTGTAAATCCTGATTCAGACAACTATGGCAGAAAGCATCCTTGAACTTCGGAATGTTACGAAGACCTTCGGCGATTTTGTTGCTGTTGACAGTGTTGATTTTGCGCTTCAAGCCGGTGAAATCCACGCGATTTTAGGGGAAAATGGCGCGGGGAAATCTACGCTGATGAACCTTATCTACGGTCTCTACCAGCCATCGAAGGGACGGATCTATGTCACGGATCGTGAAAACTGGCGACATCGGTTGCGTGCAAAATCGCCGCGTGATGCGATTGCGAGTGGCATCGGCATGGTGCACCAACATTTTATGTTAGTTGAAAATCTTACTGTCGCTGAGAACATCGCCTTGAGTCTTGGACAATTGCGTCTGGGTACAGTGGGAGACACATCCACAAACGGGAATTATAAAAAATGGTTGGGGAAATTCCGCTTTAAGAAAGAGGAAGCCGTTCGTATTACTGAAGAGCTCTCGGAGCGGTTTGGTTTAGCTGTAGATCCAACTGCGCTGGTCCGGACGCTCTCGGTAGGTTTGAAGCAGCGTGTAGAGATCCTGAAGGCACTTGCTGTTGATGCCCGGATTCTGATTCTCGACGAACCGACAGCTGTCTTGAGTCCGCAAGAGGTTGAAGGTTTCTTTACAATTCTGCGCAAACTCCAAGCTGATGGTCGCGCAATCATTTTCATTAGCCACAAGATGAAAGAGGTTTTAGACATCAGTGACAGAATTACCGTTTTGAGACGCGGTAAAAAGGTCTATCTCGGTAAAACTGGTGAACTGACTGCGCGGGAACTCGCCAGAGAGATGATCGGGGAAGAGATAAGTGAAGTTGAACGTTCAGATAGTTCTATCCTTGAAAGCGATCCTCCAGACAACGTATTACAACTCTCAAATTTGACGGTACTCGGCAATCGGGCTGAGGTTGCGGTGTCAGATGTCTCTATGGAGACGCGTCGCGGTGAGATCATCGGTATTGCGGGTGTAGATGGCAATGGACAGCGCGAACTCGCTGAGGCGATTATGGGGTTACGCCACAACGCATCTGGAACGATAAGCATCTTGGGTGCTAACCCGAAAGGGATAAATGCGGTGCGCCATCGTAGTGTCGGCTATATCCCAGAGGACAGACAAACGACAGGTGTCATCGCGGCGTTTTCAGTTACGGAAAACCTCGTGTTAAACGTAACACACTTAGAAAACATCGCGCAGTGGAATATCCTTAACCAGAAGAAAAAACGTGAAACAGCAGAAAATCTAATTGCTGATTATGACATCCGTCCCCCTAACCCTGATATTCCAGCTTCCGCACTCTCCGGTGGCAATCAACAGAAAATTGTTATCGCCCGAGAAATCTCACTTCAACCGGATCTCCTGATCGCTGTTAACCCGACACGCGGTTTAGATGTCAATGCTGCTCGCTATGTACACGAGAATCTGTTGGCACAACGCGAGAAAAAGAAATCTGTCCTCTTAATCTCAACGGAGTTAGACGAAGTCTTACTGTTAAGCGATCGACTCTATGTCATGTCGAGGGGCAAACTCATCGAAGCAACTGCGCAACGCAACAACATCGAAGCACTCGGATTGTTAATGACAGGTTTTTAATTTTGCCCTAACGGGAGTGGTGAGGATGCATTGGAACAATGCCCAAATTTAATAGTTTAAAAATTCATTGGGTAGCGACCCCTGTTTTGATTCTCGCGAGCGCGTTTGTCACAAACGCCATTATAATGTTGCTATGTCATTATAACCCGTTGGAAGCTTACCAAGCAGCGGTGAGCGGTGCGTTCGGTAATAGTAGGAAATTGGGAGAGACGTTGGTGAAGAGTACCCCGTTTCTGATGGCGGGACTCTCGGTTGCGATGGCGTTTCGGTGTGGGATATGGAATATTGGTGCTGAAGGACAATTTTTGATAGGTGCGTTAACAGCTACCTGGTTCGGGACGAAACTCGCTGCACTTTTCCCTCAAAACACATGGATTGCTGTACCAATCTGCCTCTGCTTTGCGACATTCGCAGGCGGAATATGGGGACTCATCCCTGCCGTTCTTAAGGTGACACGTGGTGTCAACGAAGTTATTAGTACGATTATGTTGAATTACGTCGCTCTCCATCTGGTGAGTTTGATGATAGATGGGGGTCCATTGCAGGAAACAGCACAACGCGGTCCGCAGAGTGATCGGATCGTGGAGTGGGTGTTCCTGCCACGGCTTATCCCACCGCATCGAGTCCACCTCGGCATTGTCATCGCTGTAATATTGGCGATTATCCTCACATTTGTCCTCTTTCGGACAGCGTTTGGATATCAACTCCGTGCAGTCGGAGAAGGTGCTGCTGCGGCAGAAGCGGCAGGAATTTCGATTGTACAGAACACACTCCGGGTCTTTTTTATCAGTGGGGCACTTGCAGGACTCGGTGGGGCGATTGAGCTAACTGCCTTGACCCGTCGGCTTTTCCTTAACTTTTCGCCCGGCTACGGCTACACAGCGATTGCTGTTGCGCTGTTAGCGAAATTGAATCCGTTGGTGACGGTTGCTGCTGCGCTCCTGTTTGGCGCGCTGACAACCGGTTCGTATAGTATGCAGCGAGAGGTAGGCATCTCTGACAAAGTAACGTTTATAATGCAAGGGACAATTCTGCTTTTCGTTATTGGGTATGGTTCTGTTCAACTGTTCCGAAAGCGTGCAGCTGCAGAGGAATAGTAGGGGGAATAGTTGTCAGTTATCAGTTGTCGGTTTGCCTCGCAGTGAGAGTTACAAGAGGGTTCTGTTAAACGAAAACCTCTTAACTGAAAACTGAAAGGTTTTCTGAAAGAAAACCGGACTGAAAACTGATAACCAGTAGAAAAATATGTTTGAAGAGATTCTTTCAGCTACAATTCGCGGGGCAACCCCGCTTCTGCTTGCCGCGTTAGGCGAGGTCATCTCCCAACGTGCGGGTGTGCTTAACATCGGTATTGAAGGGATGATGCTCATCGGTGCGTTCTTCGGGATGGTAGGTTCTTTCTATACGGCAGAATTCGCGATGTTCGCACCGTGGTGTGGACTTTTTATAGCAGGATTCAGTGGACTTATCGCTGCTGCGTTGTTTGGGCTGTGTGCGATAAGATTGCGTGGGGATCAGGTTATTATCGGGACAGCAATGACGCTTTTGGCATTGGGTTTGACAGAGGTCGTCTACCAGCGACTCTTCGGGATAACAGGTATCGCCCAAGGCGTGCCAGCGTTTCAGCAACTTGAGATTCCGTTGCTTTCAAAGATACCCTTTTTCGGCGGTGCGCTGTTTTCACACAATATCCTTGTTTTCATCACGTTTCTGCTGGTGCCGTGTGTCTACTTTTTCCTGTACCACACACAACCCGGGCTTCGGATACGCGCTTGTGGCGAACATCCAAGGGCGATTGCCGCTGCGGGTTCTAACGTCCGCCGTTTGAGAATGCTCTGTTTGTTATTTGCGGGTGGTATGGCGGGCATGGCGGGCGGTTATCTCTCTATTGCCGATGTTCCATATTTTACACCTGGAATGACGGTTGGACGTGGGTTTATTGCTCTGGCGATCGTTATCTTTGGGAAATGGCATCCTGTGAAGGCGTGCGGTGCTGCGCTGCTCTTTGGACTCGGTTCAGCATTGGATGCGCGGTTCCAAGCGTTGGGTTGGGAAATCCCGTATCAGCTGTTTTTGATGTTGCCTTATGTGCTCTGTTTAGCAGTGTTGGCGGGGTTTGTTGGGCGTGCCGAGGCACCGCTCGCGTTGGGAAAACCCTACGGCGAGTCAGCAGATTAACCATCAAGGAAAGTTGTAAAGTGTATCTAAAGTCCGTGAAAACTGTAAGGTTGAAAAGAGCAGTGAATGTTACACAACTTTAGCACATTTCAAAACTTTTAAAAGGTACTGCCAAGGCGCAGGTGGACGGCTCTGTATCGATCTAACGCGCCCGGCGTGGACACAAGTGGGATCGCATAGTCTATTCCACCCGTGAGAGCACCAAGATCCAAGTAAAGTCCAGCACCCACAGAAGATGGCAACTGTGCTGTCGTATTAATATCTTCCAATGAATCCCAGACATTGCCAATGTCAAAAAAGAGCGCGCCGCGGATCCACCAATAGATCGGAAAGCGTAATTCTGTGTTAAAGATGAATTGTACATCGCCGCGATGGATACCTGCGCTATCTTCGGGCCCGAGAGAACGTTCCGCGTAACCTCGAACTGTTGTCCCTCCACCTGCCCAAAACCGCTCAAAAGAGATCAATTCCGCGCGACGGCTTGAGTGCAATCCGGTGGTGATACCGAATCGGAGTGCGGTTGCCAAGACCAGTCCGGGGTCCCCGCTTGCCACTGAGAAGGGACCGACGAGTTGTTGGTAGTATCGGGTATCTGTTGTGGCTTTGATAAAACCGGTTTCGCCTTGCAAAAAGCCGCCTGCATATTCAAGTGTAAGCGCGTTGAACATGCCTCCCGTAGGATTCAGATAGCGTACACGGCTATCATAGGTCCAGGAAAGTTGAACGCTACTCACAGTTGTGCTGAAAGGGTTCTGCGCTTCAGGAAAACGGATAACTTCGGAGTTTTCTGGTATCGGTGGCATCGGTTGGTCCAAGTTTCGGTAGCTATATCTTAGATTAAGATGATGCAATTTGAACAAATCTCTGCTGAGAATGAAACTCCCTTGAAGTGCTCGGACGTTGTCGTCGACCTCCAATTTCTTGGCTAATACCTGTAGACTTCCGCGGGTGCGTCCAATTAACCAAGGTTCGGTGAGTGTCGCATCGAAGAGATAACCTAACTCGTCTCGCCATCCGAGTCTACCGCGTACGCGACCTCGGATGTTCTGTTTAAAGAGAAAGTTGCTATCCGTTAGCGCCAATGTTCCACGGAAACCCTCTGCGAAACTGTAACCACTACTTAAACTGTATGTTCGCGGCTTCTGTTTTTCGACTGTTATTGAAACATCATTGATTTTCCTTGGGCGAGGCGTACCTGCGCTGCGGGTAGGAAACCGAGAGAAACGTTCATCTTTAACACTGTGAAAAATCCCTAAACCGTAGAGATTTTGCAAGGCAGTGCTTAACTTTTCTCCTGTCCAAAGGGTTCCCTCAAGATGTGCTACTTCGCGTTCGAGCACATGTCGCTTTACAATATCCGTGTCCCCTTCAAAATAGAATTTGCCGAACACGACCTGTTCACCCTCTTCATCAACAGTGAGGCGAAGGACACCGTGTTCAAAAACCTCAAGGTGCGTCGCTTCCTGTTTGAGTGTGTAGCGAGGATTGCCTTCAACGTCTTGGATGCTCCAGAGGTTCCCTATACTGGTTGCTATGTCAACACCGGCAAGTGTAAGATTGTGTCTTTTAAATTCCCTTCGGACTTCCCAGGGAAGTCTGCGACTATCAAGGGAGTCCGAGAAATTACCTGCTACTCGAAAGACCGAAACTTCCGTTTCTGGTATATACCTACCACTAACCACTGCGTCAATATATCCAAGTTCATGATAGGCTTTTAAGATTGCGTTTCCATAGGTTTGTCGTGCAACGGACGCATTTGGCTGCGGGAGGGGGAGTTCACTTTGCAAACGCGCCAGAAGCGTTGGCGTATCTAACGCTTCGTTGCCAGTGATGTCGCATCGGTGAATTATCTCTTTCCGTTCTTCAGTTATTGTAAGATGTATCATGACTTCGCCGATGTCAAGATTGTTAGCATTCTTTTTATCAAGCGTTGTTTTGATGGATGCCTTCGGATAACCGGCTCTTGCGTATAGAATTTCGAGTCGATCTACATCTGTGTCGAGTTCTTGTTGATAAAAAAAACGTTTCTGTTCTCGTCGAAATAATATTCTTGAAAGGTTTGCTTGCAAGTTTCGCAAAAATCCGGCTATCGGTTTGGTGGTCATCTCTTGGAGCAGTTTTGCATTTGAAAACGCCCGATTCCCTGAAAAAGTGACGCGCTTAATGGCATAACGTATTCCGGGGTTGATAGTGAGTCGAACACTGGATTCATCCGAATTTTCCTCATTTACAGTGGTGTCGTGATACCCCTCGGTTTTAAAATAGGATTTGATCCTTCGTTCCCACATAGAAGGAGAAGCAGTATTAATGAGAGGGGCTATATCTTCTCTGAAGGCATCTTGGAGCAATAGAGGCAGTTCACCGGTGTTCGGGACGAACTTCAGCTGGACCTGCTTGCCTTCGTTGATATCAAATTGCAAAGTCCCGGTTTCATGAGCGAAGGTTGGTGTGATTGTAGCAGTCGGATAGCTGCTTTTATGATAGAGGTCTAACATAGAAGCCACATCACCTTCGACATCGGATTGATTGTAAATCGGGGAGAGGCGGCTAAAGTTACAGACGGCTTTAAGGCGGTTTGTTGAGATAGCAGTGTTGCCTTGAATTTGCAGTGTCTTAATAGTTGAGGGATCGCCTGGGATTATCTGGTAGGTTAAGGTGCCATCTTCGGTGAGGGCATCGGCAACCGTGACTTTCGCGTCGAAATATCCATGCTCTCGACATGTCTTTTCGATACGGCTGATGTCGGTTTTGGCGATTGTAGGAACATATCGCCCACCCGGCTTTGATCTCATCGCATTTTCGATGATATTCCAGAATTCGTTTTTCGGGATACCGGAAAGTACAATTTCTTTGATGCGTGCGAAAGGTGTTAGGTCGTAGGTTAAAACGGTGCCGTCAGGAGTGTCTTGTGAATAAACCTGTATTTGGGAGTACTGTTCTGTCGCATAGAGTACTTTGATACTTTGCTGAATAGCGTTTCGGGATAACGTGTCACCGGCAGACACAAACGTTTGATTTCTGAGTACATTGAGGTGCTCTGTGGTTTCTGCTATAGGTTTGCCATCTATATAGTACTCTATCTTCGCGATATGTTTGCGGTTGGGTTCCTCGCGTAGTGAAGGTGTGGTTTCACTCGGGTTCTTTGTATCGCGTGAGGTTTCTGTCGGTTCGTTTGCTTCTACGGATTGTAGAAGAAAACAGCAGAACGTCAGAATTAGGCAATTCCATACTGTCAATGTGTAGTTTGAGCACAGCCTATGCATTTTCCGTTTTCGTTCAGTGCGAGATTAAAAGCGTCCCTTGAGTTCAACGTCAATCCCGTGTTCCCTTCTTTCGTTCGTCTCAATTTTAATGGATATGTTTTTGCCAAGTGGGTACTCGGCACTAATGGAGCGCACGTCTTCCTCAAACGGGCGGTGAAGGCTAAAGGTAAACCGCCCTAACTCCCCTGAAAGTGCGTAGTTACGAAAAAGGAAAGCGGTAATATCTTCATCTGTGAGGACTTCCGTTGTCGTTTCAGAGGACGCGCTCAGGGTGAAATTAGGATTGTTTAGTGTGCCGGTAAGGGCACCAAACACCTGAAGATCTACCGTGGTTTCATTTCTTGGCAGTATCCCGCGAATCCGGTTCGGGGTCTGGAGATGAACGTTGAGTACTGGATTAAAATCGACAGTACTCTGATTACTGATTGTAGAGCCTTCAACGATTTCAAAGGTTTGCGCAAAAAATCCAACTTTCCCGCTAAGCACTGAGACGTTTCCACTAAAAACAGGTTGATTAATCGGGCCGATGAGTTCACCTAAACAGCCAATTTCAATATCTGTTGGTCCCGTGATTGATGAAAGCACACGAAAATTGTTGGGAATGTTGATATCCACATCCAGATGTAAATCACGTAGAATTGGATAGTCCAATAAAATATCTGTTTCTTTGACCGAAACTCCAGTAAGCCAATCGCGAACGATTTCCCAATTTTGTTGATAGTAACCTCCATTGATATGGAGATTACCCGTTAAACGTGGTCGGAGAAGTTCACCCTGCAAATAAAACTCAGTGGAATCGAGGTCTACCCGATACTGTCCTTGTTGTTCAAAGACGGTTGATGTTAGGTTGGCGTTCATCTGCAGCGTTGGTGGTGTTTGCCATATCCGTCTGTCTGGCGAGGCTGTCATACTCCCTCGGACCGAAAAGTTGCCTCCGTTCAACATGCCCTCGAGTTGTGTAATATTCGCACCTTTTTCTGATAATTGAAGCTTGCCTTCTATATTTTTAATATCGATACCAGCGTCTGGGAGTTCAAACCCAACATTTTTAAAAAGGATACCCCCGTTGGCTTCTGGAGTTTCGATGGTCCCCGTCAGTTCAACATGCATTTCGCTTGTACCGGTTGTCGTTCTAAGTCCGGGAACCACAAATCGCAGCATGTCAAGGTCATCTACTGCAATATCGAGGATTCCTCGCATTGGCATCTGCTGGAATTCCGTCCAGACTTTTTCTGGTGTTTGTTGCAGGGCGGTAAAAAACGGGATGAGTTCAAGTTGATAAGGCATGCTCCACGAGAAGTTAATCTGGTTTTCACCGAATGTAGCTTTAAGGTATCGCCTCTCTGAAATTTCCCACTTTCCGTTCTGATATCGGATTCTCCATCGCAGGTCAATCGGGACATCATAGAGATAGAGTTCGGCGGGTTCATTTTCGTGCCGCCGCAAGGTTATCTTCGGATTTTCGCTCGTGCCACTCATCTGTAGACTCCCAGATAACGCGCCAGTGATCCGATACGGTGCTGCCCACGTTTCAGTTATCGCTGAGATGTCGAAATTCTTGAACCGAAGTGCCCCGTCAAATTCCCCATTCACTGACCATTTGCTTTCTGCATCAATGCTAAGCGTTGTTTTGGCTTCTTCAACCGTGTGCACATTCCCAACGATCTCGGCTGGTTTTTCATCCTCGTCGGTGAAAGTCTGTGTAACTGGAAAGGAATACTCATTTTGAAGGACAAATGCTTCAGATAAAGTTGCTGTCCCGTTATTAAGGAATATCTGAATCGGTTGTGGGTCTTGGAAGTCGTACTGCTGATTCAGTGCGTTAAAACTGAGACGAACACTCTTAATTGATACGTCTGCGCTTGAAACAGCGATAAGGTCCGCAAGTGAGGGGATCTCTTGGATTTGCAATGGCGCGTTTTCTCCACTTATCAAAAAACTGTCGAATGGAACTGTTAATTCATTGAGTGTCATACTTAAATGCCCGTCTACGGCTTCGAGCAGGTCTGGTGGTAACGAGTGTTGAACCGTTGAACCGAGTGGGAATAATTCAAATCTCAATCCGGCTAATGTGAAATGTTTAGGTGTGAGTCCGTCTAATGCCAATTGTCCCTGCTGAAGTATACAGTATCCTGTGCCCATATCAAATTGGAGTTCTGTGACATCAATTGCGCCATCGTCTGCCTTGAGTCGCATTTTCATGTTCTGGATCGGCTCGTGGAAATTCCTCAGATGGAGTTGAGGTGCTTCAAGCGATACGTTCCCCGTGATGTGAGGATCGCGGCTTGTACCTTGTAGTGCTAAATCTATGTCAACCGTGCCGTCCGCCTCTGAAAAGAGTGTATCAATCCCAGGGAAAAAATTGAGGGGCAGTTCACTACCTCGGAGACGTATGTTGATCGGTTCTGCAAGGAACCGCTCGGATATATCCATCGCCGTGAATGTCAGGTTAAACGGAATAACACCTGTGAAAGTTAACATATCCGCCTGATCTTTTAGCGTGATTCCGATGAGTTCTATCTGACTGTTTCTGTATTGGACATTTCCCGTCCACTCTTTTTGATTGAGGGTGCCGTTCCATGCTGCTGTGATATTGGGAGCGTCAAATGTGCCACCAATATCAACGTTCATCAATGCTGTCATCGTAGGAGATGTGAGTTGTAAGGGGATATGCACGGCGAGGGTCTCCGCCGCCTCAGTGATTCCGCTCGGATCGGATCTGAATTGGAGCGGTGCGCTGTTCGTAAGACGGAAATCGTAGCCATCAAGTTCCAGTTTGTTTATTTCACCAATTACCGTAATCTGCTGTGGGTCTAAGCCCGTACCACTAAGTTTAACATGTCCTGAAGCGACACCATAGTTCCCAACCTCTACTTGTGATGCTGACACATCAATTTCAAAATAGTTATCAGTTACCAGTTTTCGGTTATCAGTTAAAGGAGGATCTGATTTAACCGAATCCTTTCTCAACTGACCCGTGTTACCTGAAGACTGACGACTCTTTTGGTGTGGGAACACGGCTTCTCCTTGGGCACGGTAGGTGCCATCTCCGATCTGTCCGTTCGCCTCTGCCCTTTGAACACGCACAAATTCTGAATCTAAGTTTATATCTACGCGAAGTTTCTCCAATGTGATAACGGGGATATAAGCGGCAAAGCGGATCGGATGCTGTGCGGTTGTTTTCGCGTATAGTAGGGCAAGAGGCTCAGCGAGCGTGCCGCCAATCTCCATTGAAGTCTCTAAAATTCCAGTTATGTCGTTACTGGAACCAAGATTATCAATAACTTCCATCGGCAAGGTGGCGAGATCTAAGGCGATTATATCAACACGGAGGTGTAATTCCGAAATGTTGGTATCTTCGGGGTGGACATCAACGTACCCTTCCAAATTCACGTCGTTACCGAAAAGTTTGAACGCACAATCCTCAAAACGCAGCGTCTCTTCCTGATATATTATTGTCCCCCCCGCCTCCGTTGCGTCAATATCGCTAACTTCCGTTTTTAGTGTGAGTGCTGGGATTGCCCATTCTAACCTGACAACAGGTTGGGAGGATGTTCCGGTCACTTTCAAATCGTAACGAGCCGTACCCGTTTGCAGCATATCAAGCGGAAGTCCCAACGCGTTTCCAAATGGCGGCAGCGCGAACGCATCGGATACAGCGTGCAGATTCATCGTCTCGCTTTTTGCATCAAATGTGCCTGTCAAGGCAATAAAGGGTGATTTATCTTCGGATGTCCTTAGAGAGAGTGCGTCAATTGTCCATTTATCGTCTTTGAGGTGTAAGCGAATCGGTTCAGAATTTGTGAATTCAATTTCGTGCTCTGTTGAATTCTCGTAGCGAAGTTGGGAAGTGGTTACGAGAATATTAACATCGTACGGATAGATCTGCTTTTTGTCGGATTTAGTGGTTTTGGCTTCGGGTGATGGTGCCAGGTCCTCCAATGTTCCACTTATTGATGCACTGCCATCAGCGGTCCCTGTAACCGACGCAAGCGCGGGGTGCAAGATGCTCAGAATCGGTTTAACCGCAAATGCTTTGTTCTCTGCTGTGAACTGGTAGGGGTTGCCCGTATCCATACTGACGTAACCCCGAATCTGGCTGGTTTTGTCAAACCCGTGTCCATGGAAATCGAAAAAATCGGGTTCACCGGTGGTGTTTTTCCGTTCAATGAGTTTACCGAGCAGATAGACATCACCGAGTAAATGTTTGGTGCTGCGCCCGTTATTTAAGAAGGTTACGTTTGAGAAATCGAGTTCAACCCGAAAATCGGCATTTTCAGGTTTTCTGAGCTTTCCAACAACTCGAACATCGAATTCTCCTTCAAAGGGGAAATCGGGGATGTTTGCTGCTTTCGCAATCTCTTCAAAACGTACAGGAGCGTCGCTTTCCAGAAGGAGGTCGTAATCGGAATTGGAAGCGACCGAAACATTAAGCGTAACCTGTTGTCCGCGTGTTGTTATCTTAAAGTTCGGCAGTGTGAAGTTGTAATCCTCAATTTCTAAAGGTAGCGTTAAGGGATCCAAATGGATGCCCCATGCCACACCTTTGGTGACACTGAAGTTCGCCGTGCCATCCAGATTGATGAGCGTTCCGTCTAATTTGAGTTCGCCTCTGATCTCACCATCTACCGGATATTCTGCGCCTAACAGGACCCTTGGATAATGTTGAACGTAGACGGGATCCGCAACAATGCTGAAATTCGCTGGGAATTCGCCTTCAACATCCACAGTGCCAGTAATTGTGGTCCGACTCTCATATTCTGTTTTAGTAGTTATCAGTGGGCTTTTGGGGGTTTCAAGTTCTTCTTTAACTGCTGACTGCTGACTGCTGACTGCTGACGATTTCTCTATGGTGTTTTTCGTCATCAAGCCATTTTCAACAAATACCCGTCCGTCTCGATAACGGAAATCGCCTGATAGAACACCGATTGGAATATCATTGAAGGTCGCATTTGGAATCTCTATAAATCCTTTCAGGGTGCCATCCGATAACTTCGCGGACAACTCCGCTGTTCCACCAATATCGGCACTGTTAACAAGTTTCATTAGATCATCGAAATTGATATCCGACGCGTGAATGTCCAAAATGTCTTGCTGTGCTAAGGGGAAGGGTCCTGTAATGTTAATCTGGGTTTCATCGAGGTTGCCATCGACTGTCAAATTGCCATCTACTATTGTGCAGTTGAGCGTTGAATCCTCAAATTTGATTTCGTCGAGAATCGTTTCCATCAATACTATCCGGCTGTCAAATTTGAGGCTTGAGATGTCTGTGCTGTTGCCGTTGAATTCAGCGGTACCTGAGAGGATTCCTGTGCTGTCCGCGAGGTTTTCTGGGAGTTTGACGAACATTGACAGGAGCGGTATCAGTTGCGCTTCCGTGACAGACCATTTTCCCTTGTAGTTAAAGGGGTGATTTGCCAGTTGTTGAAATTGCTTCAACAGGTTGCCTTCCAGTGGGTTTTCTAACGTAACGCTCCCGTCACTGGTCATAGTGCCATCGGCAACTTGTGCCCGGAATGTCTTTAGTGTGAATGTTGGTGTAGGTTCAGAATTGAAATTCGCTTCAATATTGAGGTCTGCCAACACTATTTGTTGAGAAGGGGAGGCTGCTGTCTTGGTAATAGAGAAGGTCGGCATCTCCGCAGCGAGTGTGCTGTCTAAAGTGGAATCTGTGCCGTTCATTCTCAGATTTGCTTTTACAACGCCCTCAAGGTTTATATCTTCGCTGAGAAATTGCTGGACATCTGCAACATCGAGTTCTAAATTGACACGACTGTTCCAAGAAAAAGGGGTTTTTCCGTGGGTATATCCGCCTGTAACCGTCAGGTCTGAGTCGCCAAATTTGATGTGGAGATTCTTTAGTTCGTTGCTATTGGCTAAGATCGAAAATTCGGCATCAAAGTTGTCAATTGCGGTTTTGGAACCGTTAAACGTAAAACTGCCTGTCTCGATTTTCAGAGTTCCGTCGTGTTTCCATGTATTGAGAGGCCCCTCCACTTTAACAGAAATTCCATTGATCGTTATATCAAGATTCCGTTGTGTGTCAATGTAGCTGATCGTTCCATCGGTAAAATCGAGCGATTCAATTGCAAAACCGAACTGTGGCGTATTTTCATCGGACGAATCCTCTTGGAAGATGTTGGATAGATTGAGATTCCCACCAGGATTCTGCTTCGCATGAATCTGGGGGTTATCTACCTTTAGTTTCTTCACCTCAAATTTACGAGTTAGAAGTCTCAGCGGATTGTATATGAGGCTGACTTCCCCTGTGGAAATTACAAGTTTGCTTTCCTTGGAAATCTCAACGTTTTTAACACTGACACTCCCTAAGATGTTCCCTTCTATCTTGCCAATGCTTGCGGTGTAGCCATCCGTTATCCGATTTTTTAGTTCGGTTTCCAGTCGTCCCTCTACCCAATTGAGGAAAGTCTGTGAACGGATGAGGAAAAAAGTGCCGAATAGCCCGATGATGAGAAATATTCCGATGAAAATAGATATTTTTTGCAGCCTTTTTCGCATCTTCGTTTTCCTATGGGAGCGATCAATTTTCAAAGACTTCGTGAGCCTCCGCTACAATCTCAGCAGTTGTTTGTTGAGGTTGTAGATAATCGTCGGGATTGCGTGCTTGAGAATTTAGGTCGCTTGTGAGCCAAAGCAGATATTCAATATTTCCAATGTCTCTGTGAACCGGCGAATAGGTCACACCCATCACTGCGGCTCCGAGTTTCTCCGTGACGAAAGCACTCAGGTTGTCTATCGTCTGGATATGCACGTGTTTATCGGACACAATTCCACCCTTTTTGACATGTGCCTTCCCGGCTTCAAATTGCGGCTTGAGCAGTGCGATAATATCATAGGAATAGTTTTGACTATCAACTCGCGCCTTATCAAAAGTATCTGTAGACGAGTTGATGGTCAAAGTTGTCGGTGCGGTTTTTCTGCGAAAAACCTTTCGGTTGTCAGAAAGATCGGAAACATCATCGTCCTCCTCTTTAACTGATAACTGACTACTGATAACTGATAACTCCTTTGTCCGCTGTGTGAGAAGTTTGATGACACTCGGCAGTACTGTTCTCAAGGAGATGAAGGAGACATCAATTACAGCGATAGAGATAACGTTTTCGCTGTCGTTCAACGCTTCTGTTGTTAGGCGTGCTGGTGTAAGATGTCGGATGTTCGTTCTGTCAATCGTCTGGACTTGTGGATGCTTACGGAGTTTCCAGGCGAGTTGTCCGTAACCGACATCGATGGCGTAGACGAATTTGGCACCGTGCTGGAGGAGGCAATCTGTGAATCCTCCCGTTGATGCACCGACATCGAGCGCAACCCGATTTTGAACGTTTACGTCAAAGACACGTAACGCCTTTTCTAACTTAAGTCCGCCACGGCTTACATATTTTTGTTGCTGCTTCACGACGACCTTCGCATCGGTAGGAACCTGCTGTCCTGGCTTAATTTGGGTGTTTCCGTTAACGGTCACTTCACCTGCCAGAATGAGTCGTTTCGCCTGTTCTCTACTCTCTACGAAGTCGTGCTCTACCAGAAAGGTGTCTATCCGTTGCATTGTTTTTGTTGATACGTCCGAGGTGTCGTTATCAGTTACTGGGAACTCGGAACTCGGAACTGGTTACTGATTACTCGGAACTCTTAACTATTCCATGCCTTTGCTGTACGGACGATTGCATCGGCATCGCATTGGCATAGGGCATAGAGGGACTGAATGTCCCCATGCTCAACAAAATCGTCTGGAATACCGAGATTCTTAACCTGCACGTCTTTGATACCGGCTGCAGCGAGTGCCTCCAAAACAGCACTTCCGAAACCTCCCATCACCACGCCATCTTCAATCGTAATTACCTTACCGATGCGTTCAGCAAGTGGAAGGATCGTTGCGGTATCTAACGGTTTTACGAAGCGTGCATTGACAACCGTCGCTGAAATACCGGAATCAGCCAAAGTTTGTGCGGCTTCAAGGGCAGGATAAACTCGGTTACCAATAGCGAGGACAAGGACATCTTCACCCTCTCTAACGATTTCACTTTTTCCGATCGGTAATGCTTTTGGTTCCGCGGCAATCTTTACCCCTATACCGGTGCCACGCGGGTAGCGAAACGCAATGGGACCGTCTTCATAGACGAGCGCGGTTTTCACCATAGCGCGTAATTCGTTTTCGTCTTTCGGTGCCATGACAACCATGTTTGGAATAGAACGGAGATATGCCATATCGAAAACGCCGTGATGTGTTGGTCCGTCTGCACCTACAAGTCCGGCTCTGTCCAAGGCGAAGATGACTGGAAGGTTTTGGATACACACATCGTGTAGGACTTGGTCGTAGCTGCGTTGGAGGAAAGTAGAATAGATGGCGGCGACGGGACGCATCCCTTGTGCAGCAAGTCCACCGGCAAAGGTGACAGCGCACTGCTCTGCCAATCCGATGTCGAAGCATCGACTCGGAAACGCGTCGGCAAACTTATCAAGTCCGGTACCACCCGGCATCGCTGCTGTCACACCGACGATCCGAGCATCGCGTTTGGCTAACTCAATCAAGGTTCGGCTGAATACTTCCGTGTAGGCGGGTGTTGTGGATTTGGGTTTGATTGTTTTTCCTGTCTCCAGATTGAAGGGACCACTAACACTGTAGAACCCAACAGGGTCTTCCTCTGCTGGCGTATAGCCGCGCCCCTTTTCAGTTACAACGTGGAGTAGGATGGGACCGGAGAGACCGCGAATCCCAGTCAGGACGGGTATTAACGCCTCTAAATCGTTTCCATCAAGTGGACCGAAGTATCGGAATCCGAATTCTTCAAACAACGTCCCCGGTTTCAATGAAGCCTCAATTTTGCGCGCAACCTGCGTTGCATCTGCCGGTATTAAGTTCAACAACTCTTTGACACCAGAGCGGAGGAAGTTATAGTGTGGTGAACTTGTGAGTTTATGAAAGTGTTTTGAGAATGCCCCGACAGTCGCTGAAATAGACATGTTATTGTCATTGAGGATGACGACCATATCGTTTTTGAAGTCACCCGCGGCGTTCAACGCTTCAAACGCCATTCCACCTGTTAGTCCACCATCTCCGATAACAGCGACGACTTTGTAATTCTCATTGGTAAGGTCTCGCGCAGTGGCGATGCCTAACGCGGCGGCGATAGAGGTGCTGGAGTGTCCGGCACCAAAAACATCGTATTCACTCTCGGCCCTGCTGAGGAATCCACTGATTCCCCCACTTTGTCGGAGGGTTGGGAACGACTCCCTTCTGCCGGTAAGTAGTTTATGTGGGTATGCTTGATGCCCGATGTCCCAGATGACTTTGTCGCGTGGGGTATCGAACACTTTGTGTAACGCTACCGCCAATTCGATGGTTCCGAAGTTAGGGGCGAAATGCCCTGGATGCTGTGAGAGCACCGCCAATAGATAGGCGCGCATCTCTTCAGCAAGTGCTTTGAGTTCATCAATCTCAAGTTTTTTCAGGTCTGCGGGACTATTGATTTTTTCTAAGAACATATTACGAGTCCTTTTATTTATTAAGAATTATCTGTTTCGAGAACGTTTTCTATTCGCTGTTCAGCATTTTCAAGCATTTGCCTGCATGATACGACTAAGCCGATGCCTTCCTCAAAGAGTTTAAGAGAGTCTTCAAGCGGTAGCTGGTTGCCTTCTTCAAGTTGTTCAACAATCTGTGTTAGTTTTGTGAGTTTTTCTTCAAAGGTCATGTTTTATCTCCATTAGAAAATAGTTGTCAGTTATTAGTCCTGGAACAACTTTCTCGCTAATGAGAAATGGCATCAGAAGTTTCTTACTTTTGATGATCTTCGTCCAGAAATTCTTCAATGCGACAAGCGAGATGTCCCTGTGCCAATTGGACCGCAATTTTATCGCCAACGGACACCTGTTCGGTTGATGTTAGGACTTTACCGTCTGTTTTTCGACTGATACTATACCCGCGTTTCAACGTGGCTAACGGACTCAACGCGTCAAGCCGTTGGGCAAGTGTGTGAAGTCTGTTTTCACCATCAGAAAAGTTACGTCCTACAGCCGATCGACACGCTACATCTAAGGTATCTACTGTTTGGTAGAGTTGGTAGATAGCGTCCTTACGCCGCGTCGGGGCAAGTCGTGTGTCAAGTTCCTGTATGCGTGTCTTATGTCCTTGCAGTTGGTTTTTCGTTATCTCGCGAATCCATGTGTCGAGTCCATTGAGTTGTGCGAAAAGTTCGTCCTGATCTGGGACAATATGTTCGACTGCTGCTGAAGGTGTTGGGGCACGATGATCTGCCGTCATATCGGCAATGGTGAAATCTGTTTCATGCCCGACAGCAGACACAATCGGAATCACAGAGGCAAAGATTGCACGCGCAACGCGCTTTTCGTTAAATGCCCAAAGGTCCTCAATCGAACCACCCCCGCGTCCGACGATTAACACATCTATATCCTCTCGCTGATTCATCACTTCAATTGCCTGAGCAATTCCTTCTGATGCCCCATCGCCTTGTACAAGCGTGGGATGCAGCAACACTTCGACTAATGGATACCTTTTGCGAAGTTGCTCACAGATGTCTTGGAACGCTGCACCTGTTGCTGAGGTGACCACGCCGATTTTCTTCGGAAATTTGGGTAATGGCTTTTTGTACTCGGCATCAAACAAACCTTCTTCGGCGAGTTGCTGTTTCAATTCCTCAAAGGCTCTTTGCAACGCGCCAATTCCAAGTGGCTCTACGGCATTAACCGTAATTTGGTATGACCCTTGAGGGGCATAGATACCGATCCGTCCTTGGACCAGCACCTCTTCGCCATCACGTGGTAAAAACCGAAGTCGGGCTGCACTGCTCCTGAAGAGAACACAACTGATTTGACTATTCGCATCCTTGAGTGTGAAATAGGTATGCCCAGAACTTGCGCGCCTACAATTTGAAACCTGACCTTGCACCCATACCTTTTGAAGATGTGGGTGTTGCTCTATCAGATTTTTCAGCAAATCTGTTATTTCACTGACACTACGGACAGTCCTTGTTGGCATCGAGAATTCTAACTGCATATTAGTATTCGGTTTTCAGTTGTTAGTTAATAGTTGTCAGTTACAGAGGGATCTGATTAATAGAACTTACGCAAATTGACCAGAGAAAAGGTATATTTTGCTGAAAAGTTGTTATTTCATTGTATTTAACCCCCTAAATCCCCAACCCCCCATATCCCCCCTTATCAGGGGGGTAGGGGACTTTAAGAGAAAATACGTAAGTCCTAATTAAATCAAACCGCTCTTTTAGCTGAAAACTGACGACTGACAACTAACTAATATTGATGTTGTAACGGCACGATGTTCACTGCCATTCCTGTTGCGTCATCTAATTCTATCTCAGCACCGCAGAGTTTGACGTTGTCTTTAGCGACAGTGAATCGCGAGGGCATCATCGTCAGAAACCTTTCAAGCACAAGATCCGTTCGCACGCCGATAACCGAATCATAGGGGCCTGTCATCCCAACATCTGTAATATAAGCTGTGCCTTGCGGGAGGACACGCGCATCTGCTGTGGGAACATGCGTATGTGTCCCAACTACTGCGCTGACTCTACCATCTGCGTGCCAACCCATTGCGATTTTCTCAGAGGTCGCCTCGGCGTGAAAGTCGAGAAGAATATAAGGTGTCACAGCCTTTATCTCAGGCAAAATTGCATCGAGGGCGTGAAATGGGTTGGTATATGAGTTCATGAAGAGTTGTCCGGCAAGGTTGATAACACCGAGTTGTGTCTGTCCATCATCGGAAGAGACGATGGTCACGCCGCGCCCGGTCACCTCGGTTGGATAGTTCGCCGGACGTATCAGTTGGGGTGTTGTTTCTATAAAGTTGAAAATCTCTTTATTATCCCAGACGTGGTTGCCAGTTGTAATTGCGGAGACACCTGATGCCAAAAGTTGATCAACAATTTCAAACGTTAACCCTTTCCCACCTGCTGCGTTCTCTCCGTTAGCAACGATGAAATCGTATTTGTCTTGGTGTGCTTGCAGAAATTGCGTTGTCGCTGCTCTACCCGGATTTCCGACGATATCTCCGATAAACAGTATCTTCATTTTCCCCCTATCACTTTCTACCTACTAATATTGCTGTTTGCTTCCTCAACATTTTCTTCTATAGGAGCGAGCTGTGCTCGCGACATTCACCGGCTGCTGACCGCTCTTAAATACTAACCGCCTCCAACTCCGCAAGCGTGAAAACGGACGCGAATGAACACCCAAGTGCATTAATTTTTTCCTCACCGCCTGCTTGTCGGTCAATGACTGCTACAACATGTTCGACTGTGTATCCCTCGGCGCGGATCTGTTCAATAGACATACAGACCTGTCCCGCGGTTGTAATCACATCCTCTATAACGACAAGTGTGCTGCCTTCTTTAACGCCGCCCTCTATGAGGTTACAGGTGCCATAAGTTTTCGCTTCCTTTCGGACGTAGAAACAGGGTAGTCCTGTTTGCAATGAGAGCGCGGTTGCGAGTGGAATACCGCCTAATTCTAAGCCTGCTAATCCGTCACATTTTGACGGGAGCAGTTTCGCCATTTCTTCAGCGATGGCAATGAGTAGCGTTGGGTTACTCTCAAACCGGTATTTGTCCCAATAGAAGTTGCTTATATTCCCAGAGCGGAGTAGGAATTCTCCTGTAAGATATGAGACGGTACGAATCTGTTTTGCGAGTTCTGTTTTTGTCATCATTAGTTGTCAGTCGTCAATATATTGGTTATTAGTTGTCAGTCGTCAGTTATCAGTTAATCTCTTGTGGCAGTGACATTTTCTGTAACCGCCACAGGACCCTTCCTTAACTGAAAACTGAAAGATTTTTCGCAGAAAAATCGTACTGAAAACTGACAACTATTAAAACACCTCAATGTGTGCGGTTTCTCCTGCTACCACTTCTCCGATAACAGCGGCTTCGGGGCAGTCGGCGGCATGAAGTTCTGCTAACGCTGCATCGGCATTCTCAGCAGGCAGTGAGAATAGCAAACCGCCGGATGTCTCTGCCTCCATCAGAATATGATGCATCGCTTCGCTATCCGTATGGAATGTAACCTTGTCCTCAAGGAATGTCATATTCGCGAGATAGGCTTGGGTGTAGGTGTCTTGCGCAACAAGCGCAGGCGCGTCTGCAAAGTAGGGCACTGCACTGCTGTCAATCTTCAGGCGAACATCGTTCCCTGCTGCCATCTCCGAGGCGTGTCCTAACAAACCGTAACCTGTGACATCTGTGCAAGCACTGGCACCGTATTTTAGCATTACAGCAGCGGCAGAGGCGTTAAGCCGGGTCATTGATTCAACAAGTTGTGGGAGGACAGCGTCGCCGATTTTATCGAATTTCAGTCCAGTTGTGAGAATACCGATGCCGAGGTTCTTGGTTAGAATAAGGACTTCACCCGGACGCGCGCCGTAGTTTTTGACGAATTTTTCTGGATGCACGATCCCTGTTACGGCGAGTCCGTACATCAGTTCCGGTGCATCTACCGTATGCCCACCGACAAGCGCAGCCCCTGCCTCAATAGCCTTCTCCGTCCCACCCTCAATGATGTCGCCGAGGATCGGAAGTGCAAGGTCGGCTTTGGGCCAACAAGTGATGTTCAACGCCGTTTTTGGAACACCGCCCATGCTATAAACATCACTCAGCGAGTTCGTCGCTGCGATCGCACCAAATGTATAGGGGTCGTCCACGATAGGCGTGAAATAGTCTACGGTGTTGACGAGCGCGATCTCGTCGGAAATGCGGTAGATTCCAGCGTCATCGGAGGTTTCGGTACCGACAAGCAGGTTCGGGTCGGTGGATTTCGGGATTTTATCTAAAATGTGCGCGAGCTCACCCGGAGCGAGTTTTGATGCTCACCCAGCGCATTTCACGGTTGCAGTTAGACGAATCTTCTGTTGTGTCATTTTTTTAATTATTCCCTAACGGGTTCAGTCAGCAGGGCTTGGACTTAGAGCGTTCTTCGGCGTGCGCCGCACTGCGCCGTTGTTGCAGTGCTGCCATCTTTGGTATAAAGATAAAGACCATGCAGTTATTGCAGATCTTCCAAGACGGACTTTACGTACGCAACACTCCTGCCATCTTGATGGAACTGGTCGCCATCGCGGATACCTTCAATCGCCAGATAGCCATCGTAGCCAGCATCAAGCACCGCGGCGATCGCGAAGCGGTAGTCGATTTCGCCATCAGGCAGTGGGACTTGGACGTAGATAGCCGTTTCCAGATCAGGTATATGCACACGATAGAGGCTTTTGCAATGCCAATAGTTGACATGTGGTGCAACTGCTGTAATTGCGGCATCACACGTCTCCTCTGGAATATCGTAGGTCCAGTAGATATTACCTAAATCCGGGTTTATGCCAACGTTCTGTGCGTCGATTAACTCTAACAGTCGTAGCGTTGCCGCGCTGTTGTCCGCTATTGAGTTTTGATGGATTTCTATGGAGATCTCAACGCCGAGATCCGCTGCGATACCGGCGGCTTCATTCACAGCCTTGGCAGTCCGTACGTAGTCTTCATCACTCGCTTGACGACTTGATCCCTGTGAGACAGATTCGCCACGATATATGCCTTTTCCACCCGGATCGTCGAGGGGTGTTGTAACAGTAGAATTAACAATACCAGTGCCCATCTTCGCAGCGAAGTGAACGGCATCTATCATGCGTTGTTTGTTTGCTGCAGCGACTTGTGGGTCCCTTGCAGCACCACCACCGCCGCGAATTGCGACGCACGGCATACCTGCGTCTTCAAGTTCCGAACGGAGCGTCTTAGCTTCAGCGTCAGGGAGGTTCATCGCAGGGAGTTCAATTCCCTCGAATCCAATCTTGTTGGCGTGTTTCAAAAACCGTTGTCTATCAGTTGCATCAGTGGGTAACGCCCCACCGTTGTAGGGATACGATGCACATCGTCTAAAAGCGTACGCTATCTTCATTGCGTTTCTCCTTGAAAAAGGTATGCTACAGCCTGCTGAAATTCTTGAAAAAGTTGAGGGTTTAGCGCATCCATTGCTTCGGGAGTCTTCCGAGCATCATTGCTGTCGGAGGACTCTTCTTGGGGCGCGGTATCTTGGACATCGGATTGGGTACTCACACCGCTATTCTGGTCAGATAGTTTAGCACATTCTACGCTTTTTTGTAAAGCGACATCTCGGTCTGAAATTGCACCGAGAATGCTGCGGTAATACCATGCCTGATCTTCAACACCGCCGTGAAACCGCTCCCACACAGTATCACCGATGACATCGTATTCTGAAATGATAGTGCGTAGATTGTGGAGTTTGTCGGCACATGTTACAATGCAGACTTCAGGGCTGGCGGTTCGTAACGCTTCGATGCGTTCGGTTTTACGTGCTCGCCACCGCAACGCTTTGTTCTCCGAACAGCCATCAACGATATTTGCGATATGATCTCCGAAACGTTCCCGAATAAATTCCAATGTGAGTTCGGTGTCTTCGACAGTATCGTGGAGGATGCCTGCAATAATCACCGCTTCGGCGCATCCCGCTTTCATTAAAATAAGTCCGACAGCATAAGGGTGTGTGATATAAGGCGTGCTGGTGCCTTTCCGATATTGCCCGTGGTGGGCTTCGGCGGCGACTTCTATTGCTTCTTCTATCCTGTTTTTCCCTGTTCCGTTCTGCGTCATACTTTCCAATCGTGCCTGTAATGGTCTTATCTTGTTGTTAGAAAATTGGAGACTTAAAGATTTTTAAATGATACACTATTTTGAAGGCATCCGTCAAGACATTTTTGTAATAGTACTCAGTTGTCAGTACGATTTTTCTGCGAAAAATCTTTCAGTTTTCGGTAGTACTCAGTTGTCAGTACGATTTTTCTGCGAAAAATCTTCCAGTTGTCAGTTAAAGAGGGTTACTGTGGCAGTTACAGAATATGTCACTGCTACAAGAGATTAACTGATAACTGACGACTGAAAACCGATAACTAACATACTGAAAACTGACGACTCTAACTCTGACGACTGAAAACCGATAACTAACATACTGAAAACTGACGGCTATTCACAAGGAAATATATTATGACTACAATTGCTATCGGCGGCATCATGCACGAATCGAATACGTTTAGCAACACCCCTACCGATTTCGCTGCGTTCTCTCAGGTCCATGCGGGCAATATACGCAAAGTCTGGGGAGAGGCGCATCACGAAATAGGCGGGTTTATTCAGGGAGCAACGGAATACGGTTATACGGCTTATCCGATGTTCATGACTTCGGCAACACCGGCAGGGCGCGTAACAGATGACGCTTTTGACCGACTCACCGAGATGCTCATCCAACACCTCAAGGCTGCACCGAAATATGAAGGGCTTTTGCTTGCGCTCCACGGTGCGCTGGTCGCGGAGAGTTATCCCGACGGTGACGGCGAGGTTTTACGGCGGCTCCGCGATGCCTTCGGTCGAGATTTGCCGATCATCGTTACGCTCGACCAGCACGCCAACGTCTCGGAGCAGATGGTCGCTGAATCGACGGCACTCGTGATTTACAAGACAACACCGCACATCGATCAACGCCAACGCGGACTGCAGGCAGCGGAATTGATGATGCAGATACTCCGCGACGGGATTACACCGACACAAGCACTCGTTAAACCGCCGATGCTCCTCAATATCTTGTATCACACCACTAACGTGCCGCCGATGGAACCTATCCTCACAGCGGCGAAACAACTGGAAGCGCGTCCCGATGTCCTCGCCACGAGCGTCGCGTTGGGATATCCGTATGCCGATGTCCATGAAGCGGGACCTTCTTTCGTGGTCGTCACTGATAACGACCCGCAACTCGCACAGCGTGAAGCTGATCGTCTATCAGATATGTTATGGAACGTCCGCGGACAACTGACGTTGGATCTCCTCGATGCAGCGCAGGCAGTGCAACAAGCCATCGAATCTGAAAGACATCCTGTTATTCTTGTTGAGATGGGGGATAATATCGGCGGTGGTTCGCCGGGGGATGGCACCTTCATTTTAGCGGAACTCGTACGACAGGAGGCAGCTGGATATGTTGTTGTGGTTTACGATCCAGAGGCTGTGCAAACCTGCATTCAAGCGGGTGTTGGCAACAGCATATCGCTCCAAGTCGGTGGGAAAGTGGACACTCTACACGGCGATCCTGTCTCAATTCAGGGTAATGTCCGTCTCATCCACGATGGTCGCTATGAGGAGACGCAACCTCGGCACGGGGGTCAGCGATACCACGATCAAGGGTTGACGGTTGTCGTTGCGGTGGGGGATTCTTTGGTTGTGCTGACGAGTCGGCGGCAAACGCCGTTTAGCCTCCAGCAGTTGTTGAGTCTCGGTATTGATCCGACGGCGAGGCGGATGATTGTTGTCAAAGCGGCGGTTGCTTACCGCGCTGCTTATGAGCCGATTGCGGGGCAGATTATTGAAGTGGACACACCGGGGTTGACTGCGGTGAACCCGTTGCATTTTGAATATCACGATGTTCGGCGACCGCTGTTTCCGTTGGATTGATGTGGAAACGTTTCGCGGATTGTCGCGGATGACGTGGATTTTTTTGGTGTTTTCTCGGTTGTTGTCTGAAGCTGGATTTTCAGGATTATAGCCGCTGGCGGTTTTTGTGTGCTGATGGTTAATCTGTTTGAATCGCGGATTGCCGCGGATTTCACAGATTACGCGGATTTTTAAGAGTTTTTGTATTTGAATCTGCTTAGCCTCAGCGGGGCGATATGTGTGTAAAAACGCGCCCATCCACTCTCTTGCATGAAGGGTAGTCCTAAAGTCGGTTTAGGTATCTCAAGAATCACGAACTTTATGATAGTTCCGTTTTATGATATTTAATTTCCATCATTTTTCTTGTGTGAAGCCTTAAGTTTGTGATAGAATCATAGCAGTAAAGGGAGGAAAACAGCATGCCAAGTGATTATAAAGCGATAACGGAGCGTAACGAGGCCAGATTAGGGACGGATACAGTTTCGCGTAAAACACAGATTTCTATCTATGCCAATTCAACTCAGTTTATATATGAACTCTTACAGAACTCCGAGGATTGTGGGGCAACGGACATCTTATTCAAACTTTTGGGAGATGCCATTGTGATTGAACACAATGGAAAACCGTTCGTCCAAGCTGATGTTGAGGGCATTACTTACTTTGGTAAAGGAACAGGTCCTGAGGATTTCATAAAAACGGGACGTTTCGGTATCGGTTTCAAGTCAGTATTCGCTTTCACAGCAACACCTATTATCATTTCTGGCATTGAACATTTCAAGATATACGACTTGTACCGCGTCAAGAAATTTCCGTATCCAGATGGTGAATATCCCAATTCATCTGGGCATACAGAGAACAAAGGTTCTGTACTGCCATCGGAAATTCGGGCCACCCTCTAAAACAAGATTGTGATACAATAACAATCTACTGAAAGGAGAATTCCGATGGCGAAACGAAGAAAGTTCACCCCCGAGTTTAAAGCAGAAGTCGTACTTGAGGCACTT
>JAJECN010000023.1 GCA_022821965.1 Candidatus Poribacteria bacterium | reverse complement strand
TATCTCGGTTGCTTTTGAGATTCGGATGCCATAAGAACACCTTTCATAAAGTGAATGTATATCTAAAGAAAGGGACATAAACTATCGCCTTTTATTTCTCTATTTTACCATATCCTTATGTTTTACTCAATATGAGTTCATGGAAAAAGAATTTAGGAACGAAGACCCATCAGGCAAGATTATTGCCTTTATGTTGCTTATTGTTTCTCTTATAGGTGGTGGCCCATTTGCTGTTAAACTCGGTCTTCAAGGCATCCCACCCCTAAAAATGGCACTCTTCCGTTGTATATTAGGCGTTATCGCCGTTGGTGGGGTATGACTCTATTATGGGATGTCAATGCGGATGCGCTTCGAGGAACTCCGCCGTTTGCTCCTGATCGCTGTCCTTTACACCTTGCATACGATTACGTTGAATGTCGGCACCCAATTCACAACAGCTGCTCGCTCGACTATTTTTTTCAGCCTCTACCCGCTTTTCACAGTCTTGTTCGGACACTTCTATCTTCCAAATGATCGACTCACTGTGACCAAAACATTGGGAATTATCACTGCATTCAGTGGTGTTTTTCTCGCTATCACGCCAAATCTACAAGGCGGCAGTGTCACGGGATATCTCATCGGTGATCTAATCGTAATTCTCAGTGCGTGTTTCTTGGCACTCCGCATTACAATGACCAAGGTATTCGTTCAGGACATTTACCCGTACCGACTCCTCGTCTGGCTGTTAGGTTTAAACATTCCATGTTTTTACGTCCTGAGTCTCATTTTTGAGGGGAATGAACCGGTTGAATGGACGTTGGAAAGCAGCGTAGGATTGCTCTACCAAGGATGGATTGTCACGGGTTTCTGCTTTTTAGGATTGACATGGACGCTAAGAAAATATCAGGCGAGTAAATTGGTTGTCTTTTCTTTTCTGATGCCGCTGTCGGGTGTTCTATTTAGTCATCTGTTTTTAGACGATAAACTGACCTTCGGCTTGTTGGCAGGCACTGGATTGGTGGCAATGGGAATCTATCTTGTGAATAGGCAGCGTTAAGCCGTCCACGAACTAATAGACACGAAAGGAGATTACATAATGACCCAAAAAGGAATCGTGTGCCTCCTAATCTTTACCATTTTGTGGTCTGTAGCACACAACACATTCCGGCTGGCGGTAATATCCCTGACGGTATGGTGTTAATACCTGCAGGCGAGTTTGAAATGGGAAGTCACACTGGAAAAAACAATGAACGTCCAGTGCATACCGTCTATGTAGATGCTTTCTATATGGATGTTTACGAGGTCACAAATGCACAATACAAGGCGTTCGTCGATGCAAATCCTGAATGGCGGAAAGAAAATATTGCGGAAGAGTTCCACGACGGTGTATACCTCCGACTTTGGAATGGTAACTCCTACCCCGATGGCAAGGCTGACCATCCAGTCGTTTATGTGAGTTGGTATGCAGCGATGGCTTATGCGCAATGGGCAGGAAAGAGATTACCAACGGAAGCGGAATGGGAGAAAGCAGCGCGCGGTGGGCTTATCGGGAAAGCGTATTCGTGGGGTGATACTTATGATGCAACCCGCGCAAACCACGCGAGGCATTTCAACGCCCCGATCGCTGTCGGACAGTATTCACCTAACGGCTACGGTTTGTACGATATGGCTGGAAATGTCTCCGAGTGGTGCCTTGATGAATATGATCCTGATTTCTATGCAACATCCGCACGTAAAAACCCATTTTCAGATGGCACGCGCGAAGAAGTTATCAATAGTTTCAAGGTCATCAAAAAGAAGAATCGCGTTTTAAGGGGCGGCTGCTGGAGCGATAACGGGTTATTCCTACGGGTCGCTTACCGAGACTGGGGACCCCAGCACTACACGAGCGTCTTCCGTGGGTTCCGGTGCGTGAAGAATGCCTCCCCTTAAGCGGAAAGGTTCGCTATGTTGAAGGGTGGGTCGGTACCGATGGGACCAACGCTTCCATTAGTGATTTCCGATAATTTTTAGGTTAATCGCTGAAATTCTGTGCAACGAGCGTCAAGTCCAGAATATTAACGATACCGTCGCCGTTCACATCCACATCTGCATTCACTTCTCCAAAGTGAGACGCGACAGAGACGAGATCTAATATATTAACAACGCCATCCCCCGTTACGTCATAAGTGGAAGCATCAGGGACCAAGTTGGAGTGTATCAAATTAAAGACTATCTCCTGATCGGTTTCAATTTTAACGATCCCGATATTCGGTGCCAGCCATTGGTAAGAGGTAGTGCGGCTTGCCGACAATGTGGAGACGGTTTTTGAATCCAGCTGGATTTTAAGGCAATTTTCAAATGTCCCTGCGGGTGTTACGATGTCTTCTACTGCGACAACTTCGTAAACGCTGGAGACTGAAACTGGACCTGTGAGTATAACTTCTGTTTCCAATACGAACTCCCACGAAACCCCAAGTTCTAATGATGCGGGGAAAAAGAGAGCAGGCGGCGATAATATGGCTGTTGCCGTGCCGAACACTGAACCAAGCTCCGCTACAACTTTATGTAATTTTGTGCCATCGTCATCAAAATGCACAAAGTACACTTCACCGGTGGTTTCGTCTGTGCCTGCTGTTTCTGCTTTTCTTTTGAAGAGTGCGATCTCTCTACCGTCCAAACGTTCTTCAGAGGCTTCAATCGTGTAGGTAACCCGTTCAGTTCCATCTGCAGTCTCTAACACCCATACATTACCCAAATCTGTGGGGTAATACTCTACAGGTTCCGCTGTTAAGATATTAGAATGATGAAGCAGTAAAAGCATCAACGATAGCACTAAGAAGCATCTCTTTTCGGTCATTAAATCTCTCCTTTTATTAAAGACTATCTAAGCGAAAAGCACATTGGAAAGCAGAGTTTCTATTAGGATAGGTAGCACTCTGTTTTTTACCGTTCAACCCAACCTACAAATGTATCTTTTATATTAGCGTAGCATACAGCGAACGCGAAGTCAAACGAAAAACCAGAATTCAGGAACATCGCGTCCGTTTTCTGGATTGACAGATATTGACAATCCTACGAAGTCTGCAATCCTGCTAATCCTAAAATCTTATAAGCCCTGATTCAGGTGAAATGCCGCACAGCCGAAACCGCTGGTTAGATTTCCCTCCAACAAAAAACAGGTTTGCATTTTTAAATTAAGTGATGTTATCATGCACATTAAACAGAGCATCAAAAATCACACACGAACACCGCAGAAAACTCTCGGAACTTCAAAATCTAAACTATGTCCAGACGCACAATCATTACAACTATTATCATTCCCGCGCTACTGATTTTCGGACTTATCATCGTCCTCGTCAACAATCGGGATGAATCGCCTGCGGAGTTAGTCCTTGCACAGCAACAGATTCACTTCGGAACGCTTCCAGAATGGAAAGGGCCCGTGACACAATCGCTGACAGCACGAAATATAGGTAGAACCACACTCCACATCCAAAGGATTCAAACGGGGTGCAGTTACGCGGAAATCACAGGGGCGGATGTTATCCAGCCGGATGAAGAAAGCGCGTTTCAGATAGCGATCAACCCCGCCCTCCTGCCTACTGATGAAACCTCGGTAACGGCTGCTATCTTCACAGACAGCCCTAAAACCCCAATTGTCTATTTGACGATTATTGCCACCGCTAAACGGTTTGCGGTGCTCACTCCTGATGTTTGTGAGTTTGGGGATATCCTTCCCGAAACGATACATCAAAAGACCATCAATCTCATTGTGAATGCCCCCCTTGACACATCGGACATCCGCCTTCTGCCATCGGGGCATGAAGCACTCATAGGGGAGATAACACCTAATATAGGGACAGATACCTCTCTCGTTACAGTCCAACTCGGTCCGCTGAAAGACAAAGGGGTCTTTTCATCACTACTCACTGTCCACTTCCCAAACCAACGAACACTCACCTTCCCCGTCACCGCCAAAGTAGTCCGCGCTGACCATCAATGATAGAAGGACACTCCGATTCCCGACTCTTGCTGACTGCTGGTTGCTGACGACTAACAACTAAATAAACACTTGACAGAATATCACAAATTGTAGTATCATTAATACACAAGAACAAGCAGAAAAGCAGAAGAAACCCTTCATGGAAAAGCGTTACTTTGACTTCAGGGATATTTTCCAAGTTATCGGTTACGGATTCAGCGGACGGAAGATCGCTGTTCATCTTATTGGACTTGTACTTGCCTATCTGATTTATGAAACTTTGGTGTATCTCAGCCTTTTTACTGAAGGTGGCACTGCCGCGCAGGACTTTTGGAACAAATACGGACTTTTGCCCGTCCCTCCGTTCGGTGACGCAGGACTCGAGCAGATAACTGAAATCGCTATGTGGATAGGGGTCGTCAGTCTTGCATGCATCTTCTTCTTGGCAAGCACTGTGGTTTCCAAAATTACCATCGAACAACTTCGTGGGGATTTCTTCTTTTCGGTCGGGGATGCCGTAACTTTTCTCACAAGGCATTGGAAATCCGTTTTGGGTGCGTTCATCGGTCTACTTCTCATCCAGATATTTCTCGCGTTAATCCCTCTCAGTATTGCGGGGATTGGAAAGCTGCCAGCAGTCGGAAAACCGTTCCTTGCACTCACCTCCCTGCTGATGCCGGTCGGATTTTTCTTTGGCGTGCTGATGGCGTTAATAGCAACTGTTTTCGGTGTCAGTTTATTCTTTGTGCCAGCTGTCGTCGCCACAACAGGTGCCGATGCTTTTGAAACAATTTATCAGCAATTCGCAATCGTTTGGAACAAACCGTGGTTGTTGTTGTGTTACGAGGTGATGCTACTTCTTATCAAACTCATTTTCGTCCCTATCTGGACCCTCTTTTGCATTGCTGGCTTTTCGATCGTGATGCTCCCGATGCGCCTCCTCCACACTGAAACCCTGCAGCAATTCATGGGCTATGCGAATTTATGGCTCGGTGGGGCTGTCGAAAAATTAGCAAGACTGCCTTATATTAATAATTTTGGTGTCTTCGATATTGGAACGAACACACAAATGCCGACGTTAACAGGAATAGCGACAGTTACAACACCAGTGACCGCAACTCTTCTGACGGTTACGCTGCTCATGAGTGCAGGACTGGTTATTGCGTATCTGTTTTCAATCGCCTCCGCTGGCAACACGGTAGTTTATACGATTGTGCGAAAGAAACTCGACGGACAGGACTTGTTAGTACCACCTGATGCAGAACCAATAGAAACAGCGAACTGATAAAATCCCGCGCCTTCACTGGCACAACAGGTCACAGTAGGAGCCTCAATAGGAAAGCAATTATGTTCCAAAAAGTGATAACCAAAGTCTTCGGTAGTAAAGAGGACCGCGATGTCAAAAAGTTTCGCAGCATCGTTGAAGTGGTCAACCAACGCGAACCAGAAATCAAAAAACTCAGCGATGCCCAACTGCAATCCAAAACACCTGAATTTCGCCGACAGTTAGATGCCGGAACTTCACTCGATGACCTCTTACCAGATGCCTTCGCTGTTGTCCGTGAAGCAGCGGTGCGAACCCTAAAACAACGACACTACGACGTACAGATTATGGGAGGCATCGCGCTCCACCAAGGCAGCATTGCCGAGATGCGCACAGGTGAAGGCAAAACGCTCACGTCAACCCTCGCCGTTTATTTGAATGCTCTGACTGGAAAGGGTGTACATCTCGCCACTGTCAATGACTATCTCGCGCGCCGTGATGCGGAATGGATGGGAAAGATTTACAACTTCCTCGGACTCTCTGTCGGATTGACGCTCAGCTTAATGCCCCGTGAACAGAAAAGGCTCGGATACAAGGCAGACATCACTTACGGCGTTCACAGCGAATTTGGGTTCGATTACCTCTGGGACAACAAAGCACTCTCCGTTGAAGATAAGACCCAGCGTGGGCATGTCTACGCCATCCTTGACGAAGTTGACAGCATCCTTATTGATGAATCCCGTACGCCGCTCATCATCTCAGAACCTTCTGGTAAACCGCCAGAACTTTACAGACAAATTAACAGCGTCGTTGCGCAGCTCCGAGACGGTGAACATTTCAAAATTGATCAACAGGGAAAATCGAGGGGCAGTGTAACGCTGACCGACGAAGGCGTTGAGGAGGTCGAGCGTCGTCTTGGCGTAGGTAACCTCTATGAGCACACCAATATCGCTATGGTGCATCACGTCAATCAGGCTCTCACTGCGCACCAACTCTATAAACGTGATGTCGATTATCTTGTCGAAAATGGCGAAGTGCTTCTCGTTGACGAATTCACAGGGCGCAAACAGATCGGTAGACGGCTCAGTGAAGGGCTCCATCAAGCAATTGAGGCGAAGGAACGCGTTAAGGTCGTGGAGGAAAGTGAAACTGGTGCCAAGATTACCTACCAAAACTACTTCCGCCTATACGATAAGCTCGCGGGTATGACCGGTACTGCTGCTACTGAAGCGAACGAATTCGCGCATATCTATGGATTAGAGGTTTCCGTTATCCCAACTAACGAACCTATGATCCGGCTTGACCATGCTGACCAGATTTATAGGACTGAGGACGCAAAATATAACGCCGTCTTAGAGGATATTGTCGAACAGCACGAAAAGGGTCGTCCGGTACTTGTCGGGACCATTTCGATTGAAAACTCTGAGAAACTGAGTAAAATGCTCAGAACCAAACATCGGAAAATCCGACATCAGATTTTGAACGCCAAGGAGCACGCCCGCGAAGCCGATATCATCGCACAAGCAGGTTCTCCCGGTGCTGTAACAATCGCAACAAATATGGCAGGTCGGGGTGTGGACATTCTTCTCGGCGGTAATCCGGAAGGTATGGCAATGGAAACGCTGCGGAAGCAGAAAGCGAAGACAGAAGCACTGTCTCCGGAGTCTGAAGAATTTCAAGCAGCACTTGTGGAAGCGGAAGCGATTTGCGAAGAAAACAAAAAGCATGTATTAGCTGCCGGCGGACTCCACATCGTTGGCACAGAGCGCCATGAGTCCCGACGTATTGACAACCAGCTCCGCGGTCGTTCGGGTAGACAAGGAGATCCGGGTTCATCCCGATTCTATCTCTCTCTTGAAGATGAATTGATGCGGAAATTCGGATCTGAACGCTTACAAGGATTGATGACTCGTGTCGGGATGGATGAAGATGTTCCATTAGAACATCCGTGGGTCACTAAATCTATTGAGAAAGCACAGACGCGCGTTGAACAGATGTACTTTGAAGTCCGCAAGAACCTCCTCAAGTTTGACGATGTCATGGACACACAGCGCGACACCATCTATACCTTACGCGATACCGTTTTGACTTCCGCTACAGATGTAGCAGAATTATCAGAATACGAAAGCACAACAGAGGAGGGTGGGCTTGCGGCACTCTCTGAAAAGGATGCCAAAGTTCCGGCATCCCTTAAAACTACAATCTGGGGGATGATTGATAGAGTCGTTAGAGATGGAATCGAGGATAACATGGGGGAAAAAGTAGGAAGTCCGCTTGAGACCCCGGACAGATTCGAGCAGTGGTTGACGAGCACATTCCCAATTGCGCCCACTTGGAAAACACCGTTGGCGCAGGCAGACCCCGAAGAAGTTCAAGAACAGACTTTGGAAATGCTGCGTGCCGCTTATGCGGCGCGCGAAGTTGAAATGGGTCCAGAGATGATGCGTGTTCTCGAACGCTTACTCCTTTTGGACAGGATTGACGATCATTGGAAGGAACACCTCCATAACATTGACTATATTGAGGAAGGTATTCGGTTCGGCGCAGGATACGGGGGTAAAGATCCGATTGTTGTTTTCAAAAACGAGGCACTCGCTGTTTTTGAGAGTATGTATCAACAAATCGAAGAACAGGTCAGTGAGTTTATTTTCAAATCTCGTGTTAATACTGAGGCACCACGCCGCGCCCCCAGTCAGCGAGCTGGCAGACAGCGTAGACCACAGCAGCGGAGTCCGCAAGGTAGGCGTGCAGCCGCAGCTCCCGATGATGCTGAATTTGCTTCACAACAGGCAATGGGAAACATGCCTAAGGTTGGCAGAAATGCCCCGTGCCCTTGTGGAAGTGGTAAGAAGTACAAGAGATGCCACGGTGTTTAATAGTACCGCACTATAGAGCCTTCAGAGGCACTCAATTGGTACGTAAGGAGAATCGCTTTGAATTCGGAAAATGCATATACGCTCTCAAAAACGTTACTTGATATCCTCGCATGTCCGGCATGTAAAGGCGAGATAGCATACGATGAAGCAGCACAGAAACTGGTGTGTGTCGGTACGTGTAAGCGTCGCTACCCAATCCGCGAAGGCATCCCAGTGATGCTCATTGATGAAGCAGAGATGCCCGACGAAGAACTACGTTAATGAAAATTTTATTTTTAAGCCTCCGGTGTCCGTATCCACCGCACCGAGGCGATCGGATCCGGTCATACAACTTTATCAAGCAGCTTTCGGAACAACATGCCGTAACCGTCGTTTATTTCGCTGAATCTGAGAGCGATATTGAATCAGCGAAGCATTTAGAACCGTTTTGTGAACGTGTAGAGTGGGTGCGTTTCCACCGTTCTTTCGCCCTGATGAATACAGGGTTCCACTGCTTATCGCGTCGTCCGCTTCAGCTACATTATTGGTACGCGCCGCAGATGCAACGGAAGATTAACGAACTCCTTGACCAAGAGGACTTCGAGTTGATTCACGCACACCTATTTCGGATGGGACAATACGTGGCAGCGGTACAGGGTCCTGTCAAAGTCTTAGACTTGTGTGATTCGTTGGCATTGAATCTCAGCCGACGGGCGGAACTTGAAAGCAACCCTTGGCTCGCGAAAATTAAATTAGATTGCACTCCAAAACGTTTTTTGGTAAAATTGGAGGAAAATCGGGTTCGGCGTTACGAAGTCGATATTATGAAGGCTTTTGATTGTGGCACTGTTGTTGCCCGCTTTGATCGGGACTATCTGCTGAAACAAGACGACAGCCTGAATTTATCGATTGTCCCGATGGGAGTTGACCTTGGCTACTTTCAACCGAAATCGATGGTTCAATCCGCACCGTTGCTGCTCTTTACGGGGACAATGAACTATTTTCCTAACGCGGATGCCGCGATTTATTTTTGCAATGAGATCTTCCCGCGCATTCGAGAACAGCATCCGCAGGCGGAGTTTTACATAGTAGGGAATCAGCCATCGGATCCGGTAAAGCGGCTTGAGGCACAGGACGGTGTCGTTGTTACCGGCTACGTGCCGGATGTCCGTCCCTATTTTGAAAAAGCGTCAGTCTTTGTTGCGCCTTTACGCGCTGGTTCGGGCATACAAACGAAAAATTTAGAAGCAATGGCAATGGGCGTGCCTGTCGTTACGACCCCTGTGGGTGCAATGGGGTTAGAGGCAGACATTGGCAAGGAATTGCTCGTCGCTGACACACCGACCGCCTTTGCTGAAAACGTCGTTCATTTGCTCAATGACGAGCACTTGCGCGAAAGACTTGCGCGAACCGCCAGAACTCGCGTCGAAACCAATTACAGTTGGGAGGCTATTGGAGATCGCTTAAAGCACGTTTACACGCAAGCAGTTCATGTACCGAAATTCAAAGTAGACTCGTAATTGTAACTGAAAATGTACTTGTTTAAGCGGTATCTGGTTTTCGACCCTTTTGATAACAGGAAAAACTGAGCGAAAATCCCTATAGTTAAAAAATTTCTCGAGGAGGGAATATGGATAAACCGAAAATAAAGTGGAGTTTTACAGTTGTTGTTGATGTACTTCTCGTCAATATTGCGTTTTTATTCGCTTATCTGACCAGCCGACAATTCGGTCTTGACCTATTAGAACAATCCACATGGCTCTCCGTTATATTGCAAAGTGCGGACACATCTCCATTCCAACCTCAGCATCTTGTTGGTATTGGTGCCGCCGCTGTTGTCACGATAACCCGCATTGGTCTACTGCTGGCTTTCAATCTGTACAAGCCGATATGGAAGTACGCCTCTGTAAAGGAATTTCGCACATTAGCCACCGCAATGATCGTAGCGACTGTGGGACTTATCGGGCTTTCGATGCTCCTGAAAATCGCTTGGGTCCTATTCTTAATTGATGGATTTTATAACTTTGCACTTATCGGGTTCACCAAGTTCTCCGCCCAAATCCTTCAGGGAGATGGACGCTCTGTGAGTCAGAACTCCCAAAAGCACATAGATTTAGCAGTAACGAACTCTCAATCGCGATTGACGACGCGAAAGCCACCAACAAAAGTACTCATTGTCGGTGCGGGTGAAACAGGCATCGGTGTAGTGCGCTCACTGAGAAATCATCCTGAGAAAGGGTATGTTCCAATAGGTTTCATTGATGATGCGCGACATAAAGTTGGTAGAAGTGTTGCGGGGCTTGAGGTACTCGGTACGACCCGTGATCTAACCTATATTGCTCGAAAGCGTGAGATTGATGAGGTTGTCATCGCTATCCCGTCAGCACCCGGAGGTAAGATCCGCGATATTATTCGGCAGTGCGAATATCGGGGTTGTCAATTTAAAATCGTTCCCAATATTCACGCAATCCTTGAAGGGAGAGCCAGTGTCAATCAGATCCGAGAGGTTCGATTTGAAGATCTCCTGAATCGCTCCACCTCACAAATGAACATAGCTGAAGTCTCCAAATATCTCTCCGGTAAACGCGTGATGGTAACGGGTGCAGGGGGTTCAATCGGTTCGGAGCTCTGCCGCCAAGTGGCGAAATTAAACCCAGAACTGCTTATCCTTTTCGGACGGGGTGAAAACAGTATTTACCACACGGACATAGAACTCCGCGAGTTTGAACCGGAACTTAACCGCGCTTTAGTTATTGGTGACATTCGAGATAACGCCAAAGTTTCGCAAATTACACGCAAATACCGTCCTCATATTATTTTCCACGCCGCTGCGCACAAGCACGTCAAGTTCATGGAGAATCATCCCGATGAAGCTGTCAAGAATAACATCCTCGGCACCCAAAACCTGATTGATGCTGCTATCAAACATAAAGTTGAGGCGTTTATCCTCGTCTCATCGGATAAAGCGGTGAATCCGACGAGTGTCTATGGTGCTTCCAAACGTGTGACGGAGAAATTAATTCAATGTAAAGCGAGGCAGAACGGAACAAAGTTTATCGCTGTTCGCTTCGGAAACGTTATTGGAAGTCGCGCAAGCGTGATCCCCAATTTCAAACGTCAGATTGCGAAAGGGGGACCCGTCACTGTTACACACCGCGAAGCAACCCGCTATTTTATGACGATTCCAGAAGCCGTGCAACTCCTTATCCAAGCGGGTGCTATGGGAAATGGTGGCGAAATTCTGATGTTAGATATGGGGGAACCGATTAAAATTCTTGACCTTGCCCAAGACCTCATTCGACTCTCTGGACTTGAGGTTGACAGAGACATCAAGATTGCATTCACCGGTTTGGAACCCGGCGAAAAGTTGTATGAAGAGCTCCTGACACCGCAAGAAGGTGTCACAGCAACAAAGCACCAACGTATCTTTGTCGCACAAATGGAAGAGATAGAGGAACGCCAACTTCTCTCTCAGATTGGGGAACTCTCACAACTTGCAGATGCCTTGGATTCGGAAAGCATTGTATCCAAATTCCAAGAATTGGTGCCAACATATCAGCCGAACCGCACGTTCTTGACAGAGGAAAGCGACGTAGATAGTACGTCTGAGATTATTCAGTTCCCCACGGAAACGAAGATAGCGAGTGCGAATCGCCGTTAGCTCTGTCAGGTAAGGTAATTGCATGGCCTATACCAAGCGTTTAACCGTAGGGACTCAAGATATATTAAAGCCCAAGCACCCTTGGGCAAAACGGACGTTTGATATCTTGTTCGCGACTATTGGACTCCTGATTCTGTCTCCCCTTTTTTTAGTTGGCACGCTGCTCGCGAAGCTGCAGTCAAAGGGACCTGTGTTCTACAAAGCAAAACGCGTTGGCAGAGGTGAAGTCATCTTTGAAATGTATAAATTCAGGAGTATGGTAGCGAACGCAGATACGCTCGGCGGTGGTTTGACAACCTATAGAGACGCACGGATTACAACCATCGGTAGGTTCCTGAGATGGACAAAATTGGATGAACTCCCCAACTTAATCAACGTTATCAAAGGAGAGATGAGTCTCATCGGTCCACGGCCGGAGACCCCTGACTACGTTAAACACTACACGGAGACTCAGAAACAGGTGCTGCAGGTGAAGCCGGGGATGACTGGTCCTTCACAACTTGCGAATCGCGACGAAGAGGAGAAATTAAAAGGACAAGCCGATGCGGAACATTACTACATAACGGAATTAATGCCGAAAAAACTTGCCTTGGATCTTCACTATGTTGCGACACAGAGCATCACCACTGATATAGGCTGGTTGCTAAAGACTTTTTGGGTGGTCATTTTTTCATCGCGCCGTTCTAAATAACCTTTTTGTCCAATCACCAAGCAGGAACAGTTTCTAAATCTTAATCCTTTCTGATAACTGATAAGCCCTTTAATCACACTCAATGCTGCTAAAAACGCATTGAAAGTTGGATTGGATTAAGCCCAATCCGAATGAAGCCTAATGGTTAAAAATATGAAAAAAAGACGCGTTTACATTATCTTAGGAAGTATCATTGCGCTGTTCTTCTTACTGCTGATTCTACGTTCAATAGGCGGCGGTAGCACATCAATGGGACAGAAGGTCGCAGTGATAGACATTAGAGGAATAATCTCTCGCTCAGATGCTACGATTAAACTACTTCACACCTACCGCGATGATCAGGGTATCAAAGCAATTGTCGTTAGAATCGAATCTCCCGGTGGTAGTGTCGCCCCGGTCCAAGAAATTTACAGTGAATTGAAGAAGATAGAGAAACCGATAGTTGCTTCAATGGGAGGGAGTGCAGCATCCGGCGGTTACTATATTGCGTGTGCCGCTGACACAATTGTCGCAAATCCCGGTACGTTGACTGGTAGCATCGGTGTTATCATGCAGTTTACACAGCTGAAGGGTTTGTACGATAAAGTCGGCTTGGGACATAAGGTTATTAAGAGTGGCGATTTTAAGGATACAGGTTCACCCTTCCGCGAGTTGACAGAGCAGGAACGGGCGGTGCTCCAATCTACTGTGGATGATGTTTATAATCAATTCGTGGATACAATCTTTGAGGCACGAGGGGATCTCTTAACACGGGACGAAGTTGTTGAACTCGCGGACGGACGAATTTTTTCTGGAAAACAGGCGTTAGATTCAAAACTACTGGACCAACTCGGTAATCTCCCTGACGCAATTGAAATCGCTGCGAAGATGGCAGATATTGAGGGCAAACCGAAGGTAGTCCGTAAAGAAAAAAAGACATCACTGTTTGAACAACTCGTCGGAATTAAACAGATGCCGCCTCTGGATGAAATGTTCACCCTCCCCGGTGTCACCTTTCGTTACCAAATGCACCTTGGCAATTAGATTCTCCGAACCGTCAATGGAAAATCAAGGTTCCGACGAGGCAAAAGATGGACGGCACGTATCAAGTTAACCAACACTGGAAAGAACTTGCGAGTCGTATTGTTAAGCCTCAACAGGTTGTACTTGTGATTGGGTCAACTGATGTTGGAAAATCGACCTTTTGCCGTTTTTTGGCTGACTTTGCCCTTGCTCGAGGGTTGAAAACCGCTTTGGTGGATGCAGATGTCGGACAATCCCGCATCGGGCCCCCCACGACAATCGGTATGAAATCCTTTGCTCCGGAAAACTCCACTGTCCAATTTAATAGCACGGCTGACCAGTTATACTTTGTCGGGGATTTGTCGCCGCGAGGACACTATCTTGAGGTTTTAACAGGAACGTACTTGATGGTAGGTAGTGCCCGTGAAGCGGCTGCTGAGTTTATTATTATTGACACGACGGGTTATATTCATGATATGTCTGCCGTTATTCTCAAACAGCACAAAATTGAACTTATCAGACCGAACCACACGGTATGCATTGGTCGTTCCAGTGAATTGGATCAGATAACGGCTTGCTACAGTCAACAGGATTGGCTCAACATCCACCACTTGCGTCCAGACCGAAATGTGCGATCCAAAAGTAGTCAGGCGCGTCGTCGATACCGAAAAGCCCAATTTGATGCTTACTTCTCCGAGAGCACTGTCCAACAACTCCCCTTTGAACAGATTCGCGGTGGGCGCACTCCCTTTTTTATTGGACGAATCGCAAATGAGAAGGAGTTAGAAATCCTCTCCGGACTCTCGGAAACGGAAGTTTACCACGCTGAATGGGGACACCGCACCTTGTGTCTGATTGCGTCGAAACCTCTTTCCACAGCAGCTATTACTCATATTAAAAACTATTTAAGTTTAACGCGCGTTACGGCGGAAGTCCGCGCTTACTTTGAACGCCGTTTGATTGGATTAATCGGCACAGAATCCGGTAACACTTATGCCATTGGAATTATCGAAGACATTGATTTCCAAAAGCGAGAATTCAGGATTCGTAGCAAGACTGATGCCGTGAAACAGGCGTGTGCCATCCAATTTGGCAATTACCAAATTATCAGCTAAGGGGGTGTTGAAGCTGCAAGCAAAAAACCAGACTTTTATGCGATTTGTGCGGTATCACACACCCTACACGGGTTCTATTTTCCTTGCAATGGTTTTCGCCTTGGTAGGTGCTGTATGCGACTTCGGCATTCTTCAACTTATTTTACATGATGCGGTTAACGCGCTCAAAGTCGTCAGTGGTAATTCGTTTGATGAACCTGTGTCTGTCCGGTACTTTCAGCGCGAAGGGAGCGACGGCATGTTCGCTTTTGACGGTTTTACGGTTGTATTAGCAGATGCTGGCGACGCGCTTAGATACTTTCTATGGCTACTTGGTGGAATGCTTACTCTCGTTTTCATCAAAGGTTTTTTTGTTTACGGCAACGATTATGTGATGGCGCGTGTCGGGCATAAACTCGCTTTTCGGTTACGGAATGCGCTCTACCAGCGAATTGTTTCTGCCCCGTTAGGCGTTTTACGCGAAGAACGCACCGGCGACCTCATGACACGTATTACGGAAGATGTTCGAGTGTGGCAGACGCTTGTTGCTGCGATGGCAGGGATTATACGTGCTGTTGTGCTTGTTGTCTTTTTTGTCTCTGCGATGCTCATCACCAGTTTCAAACTTACTCTTTTTGTTTTATTGTTTCTCCCGCTGCTCGCTTATTTGATTACGTCTATTGGCAGGCGAATTCGTGGTGCCAGTACAGAGATTCAACAACAGAGTGCAGACATCTATTCGCAACTCAAAGAGACATTTTCCGGCATCAAAATTATCAAAAGTTTTACATCTGAACAGAAGGAATCGGAACGTTTCCGAACCCTTAACTGGAACCAATACCGCTCAGCGATTCGGCGTGCGCGCTTCGCTGCATTTCTGCCTCCTATGATTGAATGGTTGGGTGCCATCGGGATCGCGACAGTTTTTGGATTATGCTGCTGGCGAGTGATTAGTGGACAGCTTTCTATAGGGTGGTTTATGAGTTACATTGGGATGGTAAGTTACATGTTCAAGCCGATTAAGACGATTGGCAATGTTAATAGTGCTTTACAACAGTGCCTCGCCTCTGCGGAACGGATTTTTTATCTTCTCGATTTCGGACCGGAAACGCGCGAGCCGAAAGGGACACGCAATCTTGCTACGGGAAAAGTGGAGGAAGATATCGAACTGCAAGATGTTCGCGGTGCCGTTACATTCCAGAACATTTCCTTCACCTACACTCAGCCTTCAGCGGGAAATATGGGAAATGGACAGACAACACCAGAATCTGTTATTAAAAATGTAACTTTTGAGGCAAAGCCGGGGGAAGTTGTCGCGCTTGTTGGACCCAGCGGCAGTGGAAAGACGACGCTTCTCAACCTATTGCTACGTTTCTATGAAGTCAGTTCTGGAATGATTTTGATTGATGATGTCCCTATTTTGAAAGTAAATTTGGAGTCGTTACGGCAAAACATAGCACTTGTCCCACAAGATACATTCCTCTTCGACGGGACGATTTTGGAAAACATCGGTTACGGATGCCCTGATGCTACTGAGGAGGAGATTATTACGGCAGCAAAAAGGGCAAATGCACACGCGTTTATTACGAAGACCCCTGACGGGTATGCTACGCCAATAGGAGAAGCGGGTATGAAACTTTCCGGGGGTGAGCAGCAACGCTTGTCCATTGCGCGTGCACTCCTAAAAGACGCGCCAATTCTCGTGTTAGATGAAGCGACATCTTCATTGGACACACAATCTGAAGCACTCATTCAAGAATCGTTGGTAAACTTGATGGAAGGGAGAACCAGTTTTATTATAGCGCATCGACTCTCAACCGTTGCCCGTGCTGACAAGATTCTCGTTATCAAGGATGGAGAGGTTCTGGAAACGGGAACACACGAAACACTTTTAGCGAAAGGGGGGTTATATCAACAACTGTGCGCAATGCAGTTCAGCTAACCTCACGTTCCCTGTCATTTGCCTTCTACACCGACTTTCCGATTCAGCAGCAACCTATCTATAGAAAATTGCACCAAATCGTTCAAACTTTAATAAATTAATCGAAAACGGAGAAAAAAATGCAGTTTAGGTAAACCTCTTGAGGTATGTTAACGTCACATATAATAGAATAACGCGGTAAGTCGTATTCAAATTTTTGCAGGCTCGACCTCCAAATAGGGGTGCCCATAGGAAGATCGAGACCATACGGACACAAAATCTACGGTGGCTGCTGCGACGAAAATATAGAAAGATTAGGGGCTTAATTCCGTCCTTTTTTGGTGATAGCACCTTCAAGATCGGCTTCGCGATAGACGGCTTCAGAAAGGTCAACCTCATATAGATACGCCCCTTTGAAATTTGCGCCGAGCAAGACGATGCCTTTCAGTTTGATTTCACCGAAAACCGTCTCTTCGAGGTTTGCGTTCTCAAAGCTGGTGAGTGAACCGAAAGGTCCTGGCACTTCGCAATGTGGACAGCCAAGAGTCGCACGACGCAAGTCGGCACGCCGAAAGTTTGTACCGCAAAGTAGGCTCCCGCTGAGGAACGCGCCCCGTAGATTCGCTTCTTCAAGGTTTGTATCCGTTAAATTAGAGCCGACAAGATAGGTCCGATGTAGCGTGGCACCAGATAAATTAGCACCGGTAAGATTCGCATCGTTTAGATTCGCATCCGTTAAATCCGAGTTCCGTAGGTCGGCACCGCTCAGATCTGCTTCCGACAAATCAATACCCGCGAAGGATTGATTCGCTAAATTTAGGTTTGCGAGATTTTCTCCAGAAAAAGATTCACCGGCTTGATGCTTTTTAACTATCTCATTTTGTGTAAGTTGAGCCATTAACTGCCTCCAATCGTTATACGGTGTTTTAGGGTCGCTTGCAAGCCAATAGTATTATTAAGAAAATACCGAAGTATATTATATTTAATAGCATACCATATACAGAATAAAAAGTTAAACCTTTTTTGATAATTATGCTGTGTAAATTAACCGTAAAAAACACCTCGTTCGGGAGATCGAGGCTGCAGTGAGGTGAGGAAATGAAAAACTATTACCCGATGTACCCAGCAGTGGAATCTGAATTTTTGGCAGAAGATGAAGAGCGGGAGGAAAATCCGACTGAATCACCGAGAGATGAGACGTTTGCGTACCTACAAAAGATAGCGAAGACACCTTTGTTAGAACCAGAACAAGAGACTGCTCTATTTGAAAAATACCAAGAAGGTCTCCGGACATTTACCAACCTGTTAAATCAATTCCCGGATTGGATGTTAGGATCACTTGAAATACCTGAGAACAAGACTTCAAACAGCAACGAGAAATTAGAACCGGCACAATCAGAACACGGGTTAATTATAAACCATGTCCGCTCAGAAGTCCAAGCCCTTGGCGTTTTATTAGAGAAATTAGAGGAAAAGGCAAATTTGTTGGAGCAGACACGGTGGAGAATCTTTGAAAGTAACCTACATCTTCTTGAAAAATACGTTGACCCTTCTTCATCGTCCGAATTGATGCAGGTAGGGAGTCTCGGTCTCCTGAAAGCGATTGATGATAACGACACGAAACGCGGCACGGAATTCCATGCACATGCCCGCAAAACGATTCGCAGCAGTATCAGCACTTTTAAGAAAAAGACAGCAAAATCGCAGCAGCGACAAGTGGAAATACCTGTTGTAGAAACGCTTCCGGTGCCCGATTTCTCTCGTATCGCGGCAACGTCTTTGGACGAGGCACAGGAATTTGAGGCTTTTCAGGAGTTTGATGTCATTCGTCATGAGATTCAAGTGCTGTTAGCGGAGGTCCCCGCTGCTATGTTGCCGGAACGGACTGCTACTCGCAATCCACACACACTCCGGTTCGTCCTTGAGGATGTCCGAAGCGAATTTGCACATATTAAGTGGTTGGCAGAACAACTGGAAACAGCGGACCAAGTTACACACGGAACGAAACTAAAAATTGTCGAAGCGAATCTCCGCCTCGTTGCCAGTATTGCCAAGCAACACCACTTCAGCAAAACATCGCTAACGTTCCTTGACCTGATGCAGGAAGGTAGCCTCGGATTGATGCGCGCCGTGGATAAGTTTGATCACACCCTGCGATTCCGATTTAGCACTTATGCGACATGGTGGATTATGCAGTCGATCAAGCGCGCACTCGATCAGCAAGGACAGATGATTCGCGTTCCATGCTATATCGGTGAAGCCCGCCGCGCGATTAAGCAGGCACAATCAGATTTGACAACCCAACTCGGGCGCGAACCGACTACAACTGAAATTGCAAAAGCGGTTGAACTGACGGAGAAAAAGGTTTCCGAAATTTTTAATGCCACGAGGGATCCTGTACCGCTCGATGCGCCGATTAATGAAGACTCGCCGGACGGTTCATTTTCTGAACTGATTCCGGATCAATCTCAAATTACACCAGAAAATTACCTGTTGGATTACGCCAAAGTCGAGGCTATCACAGAGGTTCTCAACCGGACGCTCAACCCTCGTGAGACACAGGTAGTCATCCTACGATACGGCTTAATGGACGGCACCGAGTACACCTTGGCGGACATCGGAGACAAACTCAGGATTAGTCGGGAGCGCGTCCGTCAGATCGAAACTGAAGCCATTGTCAAACTCAAACGGCATGATTCAAAGGAGTTGCTGCAAGAGTTGCTTCAGGATTTTTAAGCGGCGTGCGTCGCGAATGGAGTAAACTACGTTGAAGATCGCGTATTTCGACTGTTTCTCAGGCATCAGCGGTGATATGACCCTTGGTGCTCTTGTTGATGCGGGTGTGCCCCCGGAAATAGTCACAGATGGATTGGCAACGCTCAAATTGGATGCCGAGTTCAGTCTACACTTCGAGAAAGCCACGAAACACGGTATCACCGGCACCCGAGCGATCGTGGAAGTGCATCCGGCACATACTTCACACGCGGATTCACATCATTCACACGACCATGGACATGAGCATCATGCGCATGGACCGAGTCGCCACCTCTCTGACATCTTCAAATTATTAGACGATAGTGATTTGGATGCGAAGGTCCGGGATACCGCGAAACAGGTCTTTGATCGGCTTGCCGAGGCGGAAGCAAAGGTTCATAATACGACCAAAGCTAAAGTTCATCTCCACGAAGTGAGCGGGATCGATTCAATTGTGGACATCGTCGGTTCCGTCATCGGTTTGGCACATCTGGATGTTGGTGCTGTTTACGCATCACCGCTCTCTCTCGGTAGAGGCTTTGTCCGATGTGCACATGGACTTATGCCTGTCCCTGTTCCCGGCACGATGGAACTCCTACAAGGCGTGCCGATTCACCAAACCGACATCCCGAAGGAGTTAGTAACACCGACTGGCGCAGCACTCATTACGACACTCTCTGAGGAATTCGGGGTTATGCCACAAATGCGGTTGGACCGCATTGGGTACGGTGCCGGTACCCGCGACCTTGAACAGCGTCCGAATCTCCTCCGACTTTGTCTCGGCGAAAAGATGTCAAACGGTGGCTCGGACACAACACATCATCACGCTGAAACTGATAGTGTGGAAATCATTGAGACTAATGTAGACGACATGTCGCCAGAGATTACGGGTTATGTCACCTCCCAACTCTTTGAACAGGGTGCGCTTGATGTTTTTCTCACACCTACTTTCATGAAAAAGGGCAGACCAGCGACACAGATCACTGTGCTCTGTCCAACAAAACATCGCGACCAACTCATCGAACTGCTCCTCACCGAAACTACGACCTTTGGTGTTAGGCTCTCTTCCGCTAATCGGGTCAAACTACGTCGCGATTTTGTCCATGTCGAAACGCAGTGGGGCACCATCCAAGCAAAACGTGGGTACCTCAACGGGACGCTTATCAAGACCGTGCCTGAATATGAAGATTGCAAACGGCTTGCGGAACAGAACAGTATCCCCCTCCGGCAGGTTTATACCGAGGCACTCAGCAATCTTGATTCGGCTGACATTGTAGATCGCCCTGAATTTTAAACTCGTCCTTTCATCTATTCCTTCCGTTTGACATACCCCAGAAACCCTCAGATACCGAAATCATTCGGATTTTCATTTTTTTGAGCCTTTTTGCCGGAAATCTGCCTCTTTAAAACGTGAGTTCAACTTCAAAATTAGCGAATTTTCAGGTAAAGATGAGGTTTAAGTATTTGTGTTCCTTGAGTTACCTTGTTGAACTTGTTGAAAGTGCATCCAAATATCCGTATAAGTGGAAGCTTTTTATGGAGATATGTTCTCCCATTATAGTAAACAAAACAAAATGAAATTTCATGACGCTATCCGCGCAGGTATTGCGCACCTTGCTCAAAATAAACTCCGTGCTGGTTTATCTATTCTTGGTATCTTTATCGGGATTGCGAGCGTTTTGTGTATGCTCGCAATCGGCGACGGTGCGAAACTTATTATCGCCAAGGATATTGAAACACTCGGCGGTGCAAACCAAGTCCAATTCTGGACCCGGACCTCTATTTGGAAACGCCGACGGTTGGTTCGGCGCACCACTGAACGGTATACCCTTGAGGATGCTCTTGCTATTGAGGCAGAATGCCCGAATGTTCTATATGTCCTGCCCAAACATGAAGGCTATTCAACTTTCGTTACGAGTCGTAAGGGAAATCAAGCGAGACCGCTTCTGGAAGGTGTTACTGCTGACTACGCCCGCGGCATGAAATGGGAGCTACAAGCGGGCAGATTCCTTTCGGAGGGCGATATCGAAAACGCAAAGCAGGTGTGTGTTCTCGGTGCCGATGCTGCTGTTGAACTGTTTGGAGAGGAATCCGCAATTGGACAAGAGGTAAAGATTCGGTATCATTGGCGGGGAGGAATGGTGAGGTTACGGGTTGTGGGGGTAATGAAAAAAAAGGGGCGTAGCCTCAGCTTCGGTTGGTATTCTTTAGATGATGCCTTATGTGTGCCACTAACAACGTATCAGCAACGGATTACAGGCACCCGTTATCTTGAAGACATGGTCGTCTTTTTTGAAAAAGGTACGGAGATTGAAAGCATCATTGATTCAGTCAAGGAGATTCTACGTAAAAGACACCGAGGGAAAGATGACTTTATCGGATATTGGATAGCGAAATGGACAGCGAGGCGACTTGAGCATATCGAAAAGGTGATAAAAATCACTTTGGGGAGTATTGCTGGCTTTTCACTCTTTGTGAGTGGTATCGGTATCATGAATATCTGCCTGGTCTCCGTTGGTGAGAAAACACGGGAAATAGGTTTACGGAAATCGATAGGAGCGAAACGGATTCATATCTTCTGGCAATTTTTGACGGAATCGATCTGTCTCTGTTTGTGCGGTGGTGTGCTTGGTATTGCAGGAGGTTGGGTCGCGGCACAGGGCATGACACGACTTGCTGTTCGTATCGTAAAGGTTGTACCGGAGTGGCCCGTTGTGCTCTCTTTACCGTGGATAACGACTTCCGTTATCTTTTCAATTTTTATGGGTATTACTTTCGGTGTCTATCCGGCGATGCAAGCGGCGCGGCTTTCACCGATTGAGGCAATCCGCACGGAAAATTAAGCGACACTGGTTATACCATTTCTAAAAGTTTATATCGCATTAACGGCACCGTTAGTGCACAGACTAACAGTCTATGCTACAAGAGAACACAAACTAAAAGTTTGTGCTACAATTTCAATCAGAGATGGTATTAGAGAAGGCTGGTATCGTAGGCTTTTTCTTATAGGAACGACAATCACGGCTAATCACTGATGGCTTGTGTCTGACACAAATCACATGTTCCACATCGGTAATTTTCATCAATAGGTTCGCCGAAATAGTCTCGAATCACATGCATTCGGCAGGTTGCCTCTAATGCATAAAAGACCATTTGATCGATCTTGCTCTGTTTTCGGCGGACATAATCGCCGACTTCAATCTGTTCGTCTGTGAGTGTGCTGAGAAGTTCGCTGTCTTCAAGCAGTTCGATAAGGAGCAAGTCTTCCTGTCCCCAGTACTGAATATAACCCTCACTCTGAAGTTCGGCAAGTTGTTCCATTACCGCCTTCGGATTGAGTCCGATTGCTTCAGACAATTCCAGAACAGTTCTCACGTTTCCGCCTCGTAAGATGCTAAGCAAGTGCTGCTGCTCGGCATCTGATGGCTCAGTTTCTTCACTCCAAAGTCCACGGAATCTCACCGAGAGTTGAGATGGTACGTTATACCATCGCTTCAAGAACCCAAGCTTCTCAAGATAACTGAGACAGACGAGGACCTTTGTTCCTTTAGAACTGCTCATCCACTCCAATTCCTCGTTGGAAATGGTGCGATACCTGCCGCGTCCTTTGAAATTCTCGATGACCCTTAAGAGTTTCAGCAAGGATTGCTTATCCGGCGCGCTTTCTTTAATAAACCACTCATGCAATCCACGGTCATCGTGGCAGAAAAGCAGAACACAGAGCGCGTCTTCTCCATCTCTACCTGCCCTACCGACTTCTTGGCAGTATTCCTCAAGGGTACCGGTAAGTGTCCAATGCACAATGTATCGGATATCCGGTTTATCAATACCCATGCCGAAAGCGTTGGTGGCAACGACAATATCCAATCCGTTTCCACTGTTGTCAAAAAATGCTTCTTGCACGCGGGTGCGTTCATGAGGTTCAAGTCCAGCGTGATAGAAATCTGCTCGGAATCCGCACCGTCGGAGAAAATCTGCGATTTCTTCGGTCTCACGTCGTCGTCCAGCGTAGATGATCCCGTTCTTCGGAGAAGTTTTCAGGTTTCCGAGTTGTGCCATTGAAAGATTTGGATCTTGATCGGTGAGAAACTTTTCAAGTCGTTGATACTTTTCATCCTCATTTTCATTCTGCTGGACAATCAATTTCAAATTAGGACGCTCAATCCCTTGTGTGAGGGTGCGAGGTGTCGGTATATTTAGCACGCTGAGTACATCGTCTTGGATCTCTGGTGGTGCCGTTGCTGTGAAAAGCGAAATAACACGCGGTTGTAGCACGTCAATGGTATCTTTGAGCGACAAATAAGCGGGCCGGAAATCGCGTCCCCATTGCGAGATACAGTGTGCTTCATCTACAACGAAAAGTGAAATAGGAAACGCATTCAGGATATCCAAAAACCGGCGGCTTCGGAGACGTTCTGGGGAGATATAGAGGAGTTTTATCTCGTTTCGTCTCAAGCGCGCCAATTCATTCAGATATTCATCCCATGTCTGTGTGCTGTTTATAAACGAAACTGTATCAATTCCTTGTTGGCGTAAAGCATCTACCTGATCCTTCATCAATGAGATGAGCGGAGTGATTACGACCGTTATGCCGTCGAGCATTAAGGCAGGAAGTTGATAGCACAACGATTTCCCGTGTCCCGTTGGGAATACGGCAAATACGTTTTCACCATCTAAAATCGCCTCAATAATTTCGCGTTGTCCATTGCGGAAGGATGTATAACCGAAGTGGTTGCGGAGTGCTTGGAGAAGGGGATCTGTGGGCGGTTGGCAGTCTTGTGTCGGTTCTTCTACATTAACCGAATCCAGAATGGCATCTACCTTTTTAAGCAAATCCTGCAAGTTGTGCATATCTTTACGCGGTGCGTTAGTCCTCTACGAAAAGAATCGGAAGCGGAGAATATGGAAAATCGCGGCGACACCGTCCTTCCAACTCACCGTTTTCCCCTCATGATAATCTCTGCCGCGGTAGGAAATAGGCACTTCAACGATCCTGCACTTCCGTTTGGCGAGTTTCGCTGTGATTTCAGGTTCAAAACCGAACCTATCCGAGTAGAGTGAAATCTCTTTTAGGATTGATGTCCGTATCACCTTATAGCAAGTTTCCATATCGGTAAGCCTTGTACCATTAACGATGTTTGCAAGGGTTGTGAGAAATTGGTTTGCGAGGTAACTCCGTAACAATCCTGTTTGTCTGCCCTCCATAAACCGAGAACCGTATACGACATCGGCATCGCCTGCAAGGATAGGCTGCAGCAATTTTGGATAATCCTTGGGATCATATTCCAAGTCGGCATCTTGGATGAGGGTAATTTCACCGGTGATATGCTGGAACCCGGTGCGGAGTGTTGCGCCCTTTCCCTTATTCACATCGTGATAGAAGACTTTAGCGGAGATTTCGGAGAGACTTTCTACGGAACTTGCGGGTTCCTGCCGCTCGCTATTAGGTGCAGTGTCTTCGCTTGGTGGTATTTCGGCTGTTGAGACGTACGTGCGTATTTCGTCCGACTCCTCTTGAATCGCTTCAATTTCCTTTAAAATATCACGTGTGCCATCTGTTGAAAAATCATCGACGAGAATCAACTCTTTTTTCATACCGATTTCAACACCGACAACCTGCAGCAGCAGCTCTTTTAGGCTTGTCACCTCGTTGTAAATCGGAATCACAATGGATAGCGTAGGCTCCATCTGGATGCCCCCAATGTTTTTTTAGCGTAGGATCTGATGTAGTCGAAGCGAAGTCAAGCACAACCAATTTCTTCTACCTAAATGATACCCAATCTATTTTTTTAATGCAAGTTTAAAAACAGAGGCGTTGAAAGAGGTTATTCGAGAACCAATCTTTGTCCGTTTATGCATACGATAACCGCTCAACCCTGTTCTCTAATGGTTCCATTGCATCGAGAATACGACTCATGAGAGATGTTTTATCTGCAGCGTAGGCAGTATTATTCCATTGATTAACCCGCTCACCCGGATCGTTCTCCAAATCGTAGAGTTCACCATAAGTATGTCCACAATACCACGTCAGTTTCCGTGTGTCGGTCACAATCGTTTTGAGTCTTAAGCCACGCGGATCGTCTACACACTCAACCAGGGCATCATCACGCACGGACGTTGTTTTTCCAGTAAGCATCGGTATCGCGTCTACACCATCTATATCTGACGGGATCGGCAAGCTAACCGCAGAGAGAACCGTCGGGACAATATCGACATGACTGAATAATGCCTGTGTGCGTTGCCCGGCGGGTATGCTTTGCGGAAACCGCATCAACGTCGGGACGCGGACGAGCTGCTCGTAATGGAAGGGTCCCTTCATCCATAGCCCGTGATCTCCGAGAAGCTCACCGTGATCGGTCGTGAAGAGCACTAACGTGTTTTCTGTTAATCCACACGTATCCAGACACTCCAGAATACGTCCCATCTGCTGATCAATAATTTTGACCATATTATAGTAATACGCCCTGCCGATCCGTGCCTCGTTTTCAGAGACTTTTCGGTAATCAGCACCACCACCCTGCCCGGCAATGGCAAACGTTCCGCGAATCTCTGACTTCTCAAGTTCGCCGTGCCGTGCCTCCAAAAAGTGGGGCGGCTTGTCATCTAACTCGCCTTCAACGAAATCTGGTAGTGGAACGTGCGTAGGATTGACGCGATCGTCAAATTCGGTTGGAACACAATGCGGATGATGCGGATCTTGGAAACCGATCGCTAACAGAAAAGGTTGGGATGCATCCCGATTCGACAAGAAATCTATTGTCCGATCCGCTGTCCAGACGCTATTGTGGTATTTCAGCGGTATCTCCCAATCATAAGCCTCACCGCCGAAACCTCTTTCACTGAGACGTGTCGCTTTGCTGTAACTCTCGAACGTCTTTTCGGAAACATGTGAGCGGACCCACTCACCGTAGTGTCCTGCGATACCATAGGTCGCGTGGCCGAGTGCCAACTCCACCGTTTCAAATCCGTAGTAGGGACCTTGGAAATCGGGATAGCGCGTCGTATCCCTGAAGGTTTCGATCGACTGTTCCGCGGATGCACCGAAAGGTTGGAAGTGTGCTTTACCGATATAGTGCGTGCGATAGCCGACCTCAGCAAGTCGGTGTGACAGCATCGGTTCATCGTCAGGGACGTTCATACCGACATTCCACGCACCGTGGCGACTCACATACCGTCCCGAAAAGATTGAGGCACGGGCAGGTGTACACACAGGATTCGCACAGTATGCCCGCTCAAAACAGACACCTTCAGATGCAAACTTATCCAGATGCGGTGTATCTGTGAATGTTGATCCGTAGCAGCTGAGGCTATCTGTGCGCTGCTGGTCAGTTGTAATGATTAGGACATTGGGTTGTTGGTTGCTCATAGATATTTCTTCTCTTGACATTAACAGCTTTCACGTTTCTGTATTGATCTGAAGACAGAATTCATAGCACCGAATAGGATCGGCAAATTATCTATAGTAAAGTTAGTTCTATTTTGAATGAAGGTGTCACCAACAAGTTGACCAAATTCCCACAATTTTCCGTCGGTAACAACACCATACACGGGAAAATCAGAATCATGATTTATTTTTTGCGCTGCAACCAACTCAGCCAGACACTGCCCCCAACCTTGTTCAAAGTCATTCTTTTTTGCTTCAACTAATATTACCAGGGGTGTACCGACAACAGTCATACCTAATTCGGACCGTGTGGCAATGAGATAGTCCGGAGTGCCGTTTAAAATCTCATCATAGATGATAGATTTCTTTACCCAAAGTCCGTAGTTTTTGGCGTAATTCTTGTAAACCTCTCTTAAGATGGGAAATATAATAACTTCACATCTTGATCCCTCAGATCCAAAAACATCAATGTACTGCCTGCTAAACTCAAGTTCTTGTAAGAATTGTTCTGAAGGGTTTTTAGCCTGAATGTCAAAAAAGTCATTAGACGCGTATTTGATTCTGAATTTTTCTTGTACCTCAGAAATTGTTTTAAAGTCGCTAGACACCATGAGTACTACCTCCACAATTTAATATCAATTTATAGTGACATCTAAAGATAATTAGGCACGCTTTGAAAGGCGGGCGAGGCAACCTCGCCCCTACGTCCCTTCTTCTGTTAAACGAAAAGTGCCTACTTAATTGTTTATGTGCAAAATGATTTTAGATAGTTGTAACTCTGTTCCGCTGCGTCCTCAGGCTCCATAATCTCTCGGAACGCCTGATGCACGGTCACATAACCGTCGTAACCGATTGCCTCCAGACCTTCAAATACGAGTGGAAAGTCGATACCACCTTCGTCTTGTAAACGGATCGGATCGTGTGGAACGATGCCTTGAATCCACGTCAAAAGGTGTGTCTTTCCCTCCGGTCGGCGGATGTGGTTTTGGAGATAGACGTTGAGAAGATAGGGCGAGAATCGTTTAAGCGTCTCAACGCCGTAATCCTGTGCACAGAGGTCGAGGTTGGCAGGTTCGTAGATAATCCCAAAATTCTTTCTGCCGACTCGCTTTAAGACTTCAACAGATCCGTCCACTGTTTCAAACAAACTCTGTGTATGTGATTGGTGTGCGAGACGGATACCGCGCTCAGCTGCTTCGTCAGAGGCACGTTGCGCCCACGGGATGTCTTCCTCAACTTTCATCGCAATACGGATGAGGTCTGCGCCAAGCAACTCTGTTAAATCGAGATAGGGGGTTATATTGCGGAGTCCATCGGGTCCCTGCTCGTTGTTGAGCGGTACCGGAAAATCACCGGTGACCATAGAGACCTTCAAATTGAGCGAGTCCGCTCGTTTGCGCGCAGCGGTAATCTGCTCCAAAGGTGAGTGGATACCGACTTGGGAGGCGCGCATGCAGACCGCTTCGTAGCCGAGCTCTGCAGCGAGTCCCGTCAGTTGTGCGAAGGTGTGGGTTGCGTCTTTCTTAGATGCGGTTTCTGCGACGCGCACGGAAAGTGAGAGTTTCATTTTTTTATATTTCCTTGCGGTTCGGTAAGGCTCTTTACTAAAAAAGTAAAATGTCGGTTATTGAAAGTGCCATCAAGACGAGGCTAATCATGCCATTCAGTGTGAAAAAGGCGAGATTGACACGGGATAGATCCGTTGGTTTGACGATGGCGTGTTCATAGATAAAGATGAGGACGACAATCCCGACACCGCTGTAATAGAAAAGTCCTAATTCGACGAGAAATGGAATGGCGAGGAGCAGCAACACAGCAATAACGTGTAAAGCGGACGAGAGCCATAACGCCCACCGAATCCCGATTTTCGCTGGAATCGAATGCAGTCCGTGCTTTCTATCGAAGTTGACATCTTGACACGCATAGATGATGTCAAACCCGGCTGTCCAGAGTAGCACAACGAGACAGAGAATGATCGGAGGCAACGCGAAACTTCCCTGAATTGCGATCCATGCCCCAACGGGTGAAATGGAGAGCGCAAGTCCAAGCCAGAAGTGGGAGAACGCGGTGAAACGTTTGGTATAGGAGTAGCCCATCACCACAGCAAGCGCGACCGGTGATAACGCAAACGCGAGTGGGTTCAGTCGCCACGCCGCAACAACCAGCAGAGCGGCGGAGATGATCGTGAAACCCCACACGGCGCTCTTTGTGATTAAACCTGCGGGGATCGCACGCGTGGCAGTACGAGGGTTTTTACTGTCAATTTCAGCATCGGCGAGCCGATTGAATGCCATGGCGCAGCTGCGCGCGCCGACCATTGCTACGAGGATCCAGCCGAGTTTTTCAAGTGGGGGAAACCCATCCGCAGCGATAAAGGCACTCATAACCGCAAAGGGCAGCGCGAAGACCGTGTGTTCAAATTTGATCATCTCAAGGATAATTCTGAGTTTTCGCATTTTTCGTCCTCACCAGCCCATAGCGATAGGCGCAGCTTTCGGCCGCACCATAGTGTCAATTTAGGGATTTTTCGCGGTATTTTGTAGGAACGTCTTTACAAATGCTGCAGAAACACCCCAGCAAAAACCCCCTACGGGGCTTGGTTGTGGAAGACAACGTTTTTCTACACAGATACCATCCCTACGGGATTCAAGAGGTTTTTGAAAGCTTCAAGGTTTCCGCGTAGGATCCGGTTCGGTTAGGAAACCGAACCTACCGGGTCTGGTACCAAGACGGTTATTTTTCTAAAATTGACAGTTATGGTGCAGCTTCCGTCCGCACCGAATGATCCACGAAAACCTTTTAAAACGGTAGCAGGTTGCCTGCAGCGTCAAACGGGAGCGGCTTCGTTTCGCCGATAACGTCTAACCTTGAATGCAGTTTCGCATCCTCAAGCAGCACCTCAGAAATGTCAAGCTCCGTCAATCTCAGCGTACTCTCAATACGGATAACCCGTGCATCTTCGGGTTCGGTGAGTCCAATAGTGTCAAGTGCCACCTCAATTGCTTCTCGGTCGGTGTCGTAGTAGAACGGGATTTTCGACTTCTGCGGTCCGAGTGCTGTGATGCCGTTCATATAGGTCGAGTGCCGATCAATCTGGTCCACGAGGCGCGTGGTTGTGAAGTCAGCAAGCCCGATACCGGTGGCGTTCCCGTCGCTCTCTTCGGTGATATCCCGGACGAATATGCGGAGAATAGCAGGTTTTGCGGGTTCGGGTTCAAAGTTCTGCATCATCCTACCGATGACGTTTGTGTCCATACCAGTGCCACTGATGTTTTTGCCTGTCCAATCTATGATGAGCAGATCGAGTTCGTCAAAGGGGAGTTGTCCCATCAGCGATTTCGCCTCAACCAGTAGTTCACGTTCCGTTTGGAGGAGCTGCGCGGCGGGCATCGCTACTGCTTTCGCTGTGTCTTCGTGGGCGTTCTCAATGAGTCCAACACCGAAAGCGATTTTTCCGGTGTCGAGAATGAAGCCACCAACCGCAGTGATAACGTGCTCAAAACCGTACTGGAAGAAGGCGCGGTGGTAGAAGTTCGCACCCTGCTGTTTACCGAGTCCGATAACCATCATCTTCATCAAACCGCTCTCAATAGAGCCGTTGAAATCTGTATGCGCCTTAATGCGGTTGAGCGGTACAACATGGTCGGCTTCGGCGGCATATCTGTCGAAAAAAACCGGCAAGCCGTCTGCCGTCTTTCCGAGTTCCACGACCTCCATTGTCGCTTTGACCGGCGCGCCAACTGTCTCTTCAGTGATACCGTAGTGTTCCAGCACGCTTCGCTGTCCTTCAGGCGTTGCACCACCGTGGCTTCCCATCGCTGGAACAACAAAAGGACGCGCGCCGAGTCCTTTGAGATAATCAACCGTTGCCTTGACTGCTATGTCAACATTTGCGACTCCGCGACTGCCAGCGGTAACGGCGACAGTTTCGCCGGGTTTGACAATGTCGAAGGCGTTAATCCGCGCCAGTTCAGCATGAATCGCTGCGGGTAGATCGGTGAGAACGGGTGCCTCAAACCGCTGTTGAATCCGTGTCATTTTTGGAAGTGCCATGCGTTTCCGTCCTTTATATTTTCACCCATAGGTGGACTTTATAGCCTTATTTTATCAGAAAGGGGATAAGAGTGCAAGGGAAATGTGGAATGGTTTTGTTTTTGAAAACTTGATTCAAACTGACAAAAAAGGTATAATCCCTTATATTATTCAAAAAACGGAGATCCTCATGAAAGTCGTTGCAAAATTTGGACCCGAAAGGGCGGGCTTAATTGACAAACCAGACCCAGTTGCCAAGGGTGAGTTTGTCATCGTCAAAATTCATGCAGCACCTATGTGTACGGAATACAAAGGCTTCAAAAATGACGGTGAGAGTGATAGTTTCGGACACGAAGCCGCGGGTGAAGTGGTAGAAATCGCACAACAAGGCACTGTCAAGGTAGGCGACCGCGTTGTCGTGATGCCACACTTCCCCTGTGGAAAGTGTTACATCTGCTTAGCAGGCGAATATGCCCACTGTCCGGACGACAATCAGATTCTACACATTACCGAACAGACTGGCGTAACAGCGACTTTTGCGCAGTACATCCTTAAACAGGACTGGCTGCTCGTGCCAATTCCGGAGGAAGTCTCCTATCATCACGCTGCAATGGCATGTTGTGGGCTGGGATCGACATCTAATGCTATGCGGTTGATGAACGTCAACGCGTTTGATACCGTCCTAATCACGGGGATGGGACCTATTGGGCTTGGCGGCGTGATTAATGCTGTGTATAGAGGTGCACACGTCATCGCTGTTGAAAGCCACCCGTATCGCGCAGCCCTCGCGAAAAAACTCGGTGCAGCCGAAGTCGTCAACCCACAAGACGAGGATGTCGGCGATCAGATTCGGGATTTGACCGGTGGCAAAGGCCCAGACAAAGGGATCGAATGCTCAGCAGCGCCTGCAGCAGTCCAATTATTGATTGACGTAACACGCCCAAAAGGACACATCGCATTGATTGGTGGAATTCGTGAAGTGTCAATTCAGGGCGGTAATATTATCAATAAAGGCTTGACCGTACACGGTACACGGCATTATAACCTCATAGAGACACCTGCTATGATGCAGATGATAACACAAGTGAAGGAACAGCTGGATACATTTATCACGCACACCTTCCCTATGAGCCAGATTCAGGAGGCATGGGCGTTGCAGTGTACACATAACTGCGGGAAAGTCGTCCTTGACGCGTGGGACTAAAATTAATCAGACCGGCTTTGACGAAGAAAGGTTGTTATGAATTCTATGACAGACAATATACCTCTCTCAACACCGCTTGACATCCGCCGTGGTATTACGAGCGCAGCAGATGTCGCTTTTCCGTTACGTTGGGGCATCCTCGGTGCAGGTAGAATTTCAGGGATGTGGGTGGCAGCGCTGCACGCCTGCGAAGGGGCAACCGTAACCGCTGTGGCGGCACGCGAAATTGACCGAGCAAAAGAATTTGCAAGACAATACGAAGTTGCTACCGCCTACGGCAACTATAGAGAAATGGTTGAAGCCGACAATGTAGACATCGTATACATCGGCACGATTAACCGACTGCACAAGGAGCACACCCTTCTCGCGATTGCAGCTGGCAAACACGTTTTGTGTGAAAAACCTTTCGCCGAGAATATCTCTGAAGCACGGGAAATGTACGCCGCCGCCGAAGAGAAAGGCGTAATGTTACAAGACGGTGTCTGGACCCGATTCTTTCCCGCAGTGGAACATGCGCGAACAGAGATTGAGAATGGCACTATCGGTGAAGTCGTCCTTGTACAGTCCGATTTCTTCGACCCGATCTACACCATCCAAGCTGTCCCCCTCGGCTTCGGTGCGGATTCCATCCCGACAGCAATTGTCGCTACAGGTAGATATGCGCGTGGCGCGATTGTGGAATTCGGTGAAGATAAGTGCGCAGTACTGACATTCCCACCCCGAAACTCCGAGTTACCAGAGGTGACAGAACTCGTCGGCACAAAAGGACGCATCACCCTTGAACGTCCCGCACACTGTCCGACACGTCTCTCTATCCGAATACCGCCCGCGAATGGCGTGCCTTCTCAGTATAGAACAGGAAACGCACCTGCCCCATTACACACCTTCGAGTACCCGTTGCCGAGGATGGTGAGTATACGAAACGCCTCCCCAAATCAGCACGGTTTCCTGTACCAAGCCGAAGCGATTCACCGCTGCCTCGCCGCAGGATTACACCAATGTCCACAGTACGACAAGGCAGAGTCGCTGCACGCTATGAATCTACTAACAGAGATTTATAAAGCAAATCCACCGATACCACGACGTTAGTAGACTCTCCGTACCCAATAGGCTTTGATAGACTCCAATTATGCATACTCCACAGGATTAGTCCCTTCTGTTCCCTTCTAAATCAGAAGATTTGGTTTCATAACTCTTTAGTTCAGGGGCTTTTGACTGGAAACTGGAAAACGTTCAAACCGAGTGTTATAAAAAATTTCTTGACATTTTTAGGAGTTTAGGACATACTGAAGTTATACTCAATTAAGTGAATTCAGAATGTTTTGTCCCTGCTCCAGAGGCGCGGTATGTTCGTAGGAGGTGCATCATGTTGAAGACTGTTGACACAACAACTGATGAACAAGCCAACACGAAATTAATTGAACCGATTCAGTCGCCGAGACTCAGACGGACGTTTGTGACAATTTTCAGCGAGGAACTCCGAGTTCCTGAAATCGCTTTGCTAAGCGAGGTTTCGCTTACACAAGATAGACATCCACCAGAGAAAAATAGCGCACGGGCGAATCTCCAACCAGAATAGTTATCTGATACCGAGTTGACTTACACACATCGGAGTTCTCGGTAAAACAAAAAAGTACTTTTCAGATCGGCGCGCTTCTTAAGCGCGCCTACTTTATATCAAGGGTTATTTATTACATGAGTAAACCAAACATAGTCTATATTCACTCACACGATACGGGACGATATGTGCAGCCTTACGGGCATGCAATCCCAACACCAAATATTCAGAAACTTGCGGAGGAAGGCGTGGTATTTCGGAACGCCTTTTGTGCAAATCCAACCTGTTCACCATCCCGCGCCGCACTGCTCACCGGACAATGGGCACACAGCTGCGGTATGGGTGGATTGACAAATCGGGGGTGGAGTCTTCCAGTACCAGAGCACCTCATAACGTACACCTTAAACCAAGCAGGCTACATCACCGCCTTGGCAGGATTCCAGCACGTTGTCCGAGACCTCAAAGAAACAGGATACCAGAGACTTTTATCTGAAGGAAGTGTACGAGCAGGCGCAGAAGAACGCGCCCGTGCCTTCATCAAGGAGAAACACGATGCTCCCTTCTTTTTGGATGTTGGGTTCGGTGAAACGCATCGCCGAGCGAAAGGATTCGATCCGCCACCGGATGGCGAACCGAAAACAGATCCGCGCTACGTAAAACCACCGGCACCATTCCCTGACACACCCGTAACACGGCAAGATATGGCGGAATACATAGACGCAGCACGGACACTCGATAGGAAAATGGGAGTCGTCTTTGACGCATTGGAGGAAAATGGGCTTGCTGAGAATACGCTTGTGATATGCACGACCGACCACGGGCTTGCATTCCCACGCATGAAATGCCACCTCAGTGACCACGGCATCGGTATAATGTTGATTGTTCGGGGTCCCGGCGGTTTTGATGGAGGACAAGTTGTGGACGGGTTGGTCAGTCAGATCGATCTCTTCCCAACGATCTGTGAATTGGCAGAGATTGAAGCACCCGCGTGGCTCCAGGGTAATTCCGTTCTCCCGTTAGTGCGGGGTGAGGCGGAAGATACTCGCGACGCTATCTTCGCTGAAGTTAACTACCACTGCTGTTATGAACCGCAACGCGCTGTCCGAACCAAGCGTTGGAAATACATTAGACGCTATGACGACGCTGAGAAGTGGGCACTGCCGAATTGCGACGACAGCATCAGCAAAACTTTTATGATGGAACACGGTTGGGGGGACGATCCTGTTGAATCGGAAAGGTTGTACGATGTCGTGTTTGATTCGTCAGAGGCACATAATCTCGCAGGAAACCCAGATTATACGAACGTCTTGACAGAGATGCGAGACCGTCTGGAACAATGGCGTGCTGAAACAGACGATCCGATGAGCGAGAACCAAATTATGGTCCCACCGGAAACGGCTGTGTCAAACGATCCAACAGATGTGTCACCAGGGGATAAGCACTACCCTGCCCGTGAAATGGTATAGTGCCAATGTAAGGGTGGATTCTGTATCCACCCTTTTACTAACTGTCCACAGATAGCCTCTTAGAAAAAGGAGCGACTCGCTGTTTGCTCCTGAATTTCAGCCCCGCCGTGCGCACTACGTCTCGGACGGACACGGATTGTGTTAACAGATTCGGTCTCGTCATCAACCAGAAGTGCCTCGCCACGCCGGTTAAGTTGCCGGATATATCCCTTTAAATCGCCTTCCATATACGTTGCACTTAGTCGATCAAGGGCGTTGATGTCATCCCATGTCGTAATTTTATGTGCCATAATCAAGTCGCACTGCGAAAGCAATTCAGAATCAATTGCGGAGGGTTGTTGCGTCGCGACGACAAGACTCAGTCCGGGCTGGCGTCCCTCTTTAACCCAACGGATTAACATCTCTTTACATAAGGACCCCTTGCCCTGCGGTATAAACTGATGTGCTTCGTCAATTGCCATCCAAACTCGGGGAAGACTTGTTTCCATTCCAAATTCTTCGCGTCGGCGCATCCGCGTCCGTTCTGTAAACAACCGTCGTGCAACAATATCCAACACTAAATTCCGCAATCCTTTAGTGCCTGCATCAATAACACTTAAATCCAAAACGTTAATATGTTCCAAGGAAAATACATCCGTTAAGTGGGTTGGTTCTTCAGAGAAAAATCCCCACCTTTGCGCAGCTGTCAAACGATTTTCGAGTGCTTCTACTGTGGTGCTTTTAGCGCGCGTATCTTTACGGAGTGCCTTCAATATATCCGAAATATTAAAATGTTCGCGGGTTTCCTGAAGGGTATCCACCGCCCGCCACAACGCTATTCCCATAGCGTTGTTGATTTCCAGATCAAAAAGTTCACACCAAGCATCCGCTGACAAATCATGAGCATTAACCCACAATGATGTTACCTCAACGCCATTCATTTGCAATCTGTTAAGGATTTGTGCATCTCCGAAACAGGCAAGCGGATCCCCCGGAACAACCAAGTGGACAGGAAACCCTTCAGTTAGCAATCCCGCCTGTCGAACTTCATCCGATTGGCTTTCGTTCGCCGAAACCATCGTGTGATAAATACCCATCGGATCGGCGATAATTAGAACGGCTTTTCCGCGTTCCTGCGCGAACAATTCTTCAACAATCACGCCGAGTGTGTAGCTTTTTCCGGAACCTCGCTTCCCACAGATAAACACGGCACGAGAACCAGTTGCTCGGATATACGCTATATCTTCAGTTTCGTAGTCAGTCCCGACTCGTAGATTCACTTCAGCCATTATAAATTATTCTCACTTTATTGACGGACATCCCAAAATGGGACTAATGATTCTTGTGCTGAGACTCCACCGTGAAAACCCCACTCTGTCACTTTACGCTGTTTCGCGATAACTTTGTCGCCAGTTAAAACGGTGTAGGTGCCCTCATCGGTATTCAGCGTTAGCTGGTTATCCCCTCGTGCGATAGATCCGTGAGTATACCGTGCCTTGAATTTCTCTTGTGCCAACGGAATGATGTCTTGGTCAGCGTACCAAAGGATCCCATGGTCGGCAGTAATGAAGAGACGAAATGATTTCTCAGTTGCTTGTAAGACCTCAAGAAGCGATAAAATATCTCGTTTTAGATCGTTAAGAATCGACTTAATATTTGGGCGTTCTCTGTTAGCATGGCAAACCCCATCAAGTCCAGAACGGATAATCTGAATGTAGGTATGTGTTGACCATCTGGATGCCTTTACTGTCTTTAAAACTTCATCAAAGGTTGTCATGCGATGCAGTTGGTTCGGTGGAAACTCAGCAAAAAGCGCGTCGGTTAATACATTTGCTGCGCGTTCCCAATATGAAAAACCCAATCGCCGGATATATCCCATCCCAAAAAGTCTATGTGTTAAAACAGGTGAACCGATGAGTCGTTGCATAGCACTATTCGTGACACTTAATCCATCTACAAGACACGGTTCCAGTGTAGCTTGGGGTAGTTTCCAATCTACGACATCATAAAAGGATAAGCCATCGAAAACCAATAGAACGACGATCTGTGGCAATTCCTGATGAATCCGTTTTGTAATTTCTGCAGCGACATCAGACTGTTTGAATAGATGAATTGTCCCAAAACGGTTTGGCAATGCCTCATTGACCTGTTCCATTGAAGGAAGTGCTGGAAATTCAACTGTCGGAAAACCGAAAACCTGTGTTAATTCTTCTCGGTCTGAAGGAGATAAATTCACAAAAAGTGTTGAATCTGCATCAATTTGGCGAGGTGAGTCAATTCGCTCTCGCCACTCCTCAAGCGATGCTGGACACCACACATCGGTAAGGCAAAGTTCCCACAAGGCACGATAGTTTTCCGGGATTTCAGTTATGCAGGGGATTGTGCACAATTGCTGTGCCATTTCATTCTGTCCTTTGTGCTCGGGCCCAGAGAGTGTGTCTACCTAACTATCCGTCTCTGGAGCTTTTGGGGGTTTGGGTTGCGGCTTATCCTGACCGTTTTTAGCCCATTCCACCCATTCTGCATGTTTTTTCTGTGCTTCGGATAAGCCTTCAGATACCCCCTCTAAACGAGCTTTTTCGAGTCTCCGGTGCTCGAGTTTTTCAAAAAGTCTTTTCACTAACATGATAACCTCCCAAGCAACTTCCTATATTTCCATGAGAATCACGGCGATATGCGTTTTTTTCGCTGTAAACTGTTCATTTGCGGACGCATAAGCACACAGACTAACATTCTATGCTACAACAAAGGTTTTTGATGTACCACCACAAGCCTGAACGTTGCTGAGCATACTCACTGAAGTCCTCAAAATCAGATTTACCGAATTGTTGGCGCATGATGTTTTCTATATGGGCAATGTCAATGTCTGTCAATGTTAGTTCAATCTTCCGTATATCATCATCAATAGGTTGGCGCGTGATTAAGATAACATTCTTTGGACCGGTATAATCCTTTTGTCCCCATCGGATCCTATCATAAAGTCGGCGTGCTTCTTGGCGGGTGTGCGGTGCATTGTCAATTGCCACAGCACACTCTTTGGAAACAGAGGCGTTGTAACGAGTCGGATCCGAAAAATAGAGGAGGTCAGTGCAATGATGCAAACAGTGGACAATAAAAGTCTTCCCAACACCGGGTGGTCCGTACAGATTGATGTATGGTTCCCATGTTTGAATAGCAAGTAGAAGCACATTTCGCGCGGAAATTTGAGAAGGCATTAGCGTTTCCATCGTTTCCGCTAATTTTAAGAGTTGTTTATGATAGGTTAACCAATTCATTTAATAGGTTGTCAAACGTTTGACCGCAATTCATACAATTCCTCTAAGCATTCAACAATTGCGCGTGCTGAAGGGAAAGTGCCATCCTCTATCAGTGGGTTTACAGCATCATGTAACCTTTGTGCTGTTTGGCTTAGAGCACTTCTAAACCTTTGCATATCCTCGTTAATTTTCTCCCATCTCTTCAAGTATGTTCTACCGGCTTCGCGTAGGGAAATCAATGTAGACACCCAATTTTCTAATTCAGTGTCAACTTGCTCAATAGTCAGTTCCGAGCGGACTGCCAAGAATTTTTTGTCACACGTCTGTAGATCTTGACGTAAAGCGACTGATTTATCTTTTAATTCATCAGGGACAGCAAGAATATCAATTGGCTGCCGCAAATCACGGTTGAGGCTATCAATTTGCCGTCTCGCTTCGCCTATAACTTCCTTTAACAACTTTTCAACAACCTTTTGCCGAGTGTCCCTGTAACATCCATCTTGATCAGCAGGATTCCAACTTACGCCAATATGTGGTTTCTCAAAGAGTTTCCGCAAAAGATTCTCAAGGTTATCTTGATATTTGATAAATTCATTTTCTTTACCTTTTTCATATGTACCAAATTCGGAATTAATGCTATCAATCTTTAACTTGAAGTGTTCACTGTTGCTTAAAATATCTTTAAGGCTTTGGCGTTTTTCAGAAAGGTGTTGTCTTATCTCGCCCACAACACCATTTAACCTATCAATTAGATTGCCGACTTCCATATCTTCGCGACTGTTTTCCATTGAGCGTTTATCGTTATGGCACTGTCGCGCTAGCTGTCTCCACGGATCGAAAAGTTGGAATAATTCTTCGGTATCATTCTGTCTCTTACTCAGATTTTTAATTTGCGTGCCAACTTTAATTCGTTCCGATTTCAATCGATCAGCTGTCTCAATTGCTTTGAATAGTGTCTGATCTGATTCATAAGTTTCAACTTCACGATCAACCATATCTCGCACTTTCGACTGAATTTTCGTAATTTCATCAGAAAGGCTTACATAAGCACGTTTCACATGGTTTTGGATATCATCAAAAAGGATTTGGCTGAAATCTACTGGAGGATAATCAGTTTGCTGCCCTAAAACTTTAGGAACCGGAAGGCGAAGTGTCTCAAGTTCGGTAATCTGTTGTTCAAGACAATTCTGCTCGGTGATAATCATATTGCGGCAATACTGCTCAAAGTTCCTCTCTGTCGAATTCAATTTTTGACGCAACTCCTCTTTTTGTACCTCATCATTTTCAATGCCCCCAGTCTGGATGAGATTACGGACAGAGGTGAGAACGTCATATTGATAGTCAAACCCCTTAGATTCTGCTAATTTAATCACGTCCTCAATATTACTCAATTTTGCTTCCAATTCGGAAAAATTGATAGAGACATCGGCGATATAGAGATGCTCCATACCAATTTCGCTTTTGGTCTTGATTATACCGCGGGTATTAAGAATATCTACTAACTCATTAATTTCGTCCTTGGCATAACCAAGCTTAGCAGCATACTCATGGACGAAAGGAAGCGTTATTGCATTAACAACCTGCCCATCAACAATAATAGTTGTGGAATTGGTCTCAAGTTGTTCTACGAGTCGCTTTTCAAATCGATGAAGCGTAAACAAAACATTTACTTGTTCTTGTTTGCTTGTAACTTCGACTTGCCGCCCAGTACTGTCCTCAAATCTCAACAACTCGCGTCCAACAACGTTATTGAAATTCCGAAAAGCGGAGATGCCGCTCAATCCAAAATGTCCTGGAACATCGGAATTAGCCATTGCCATGGGCTCAATTCCGCGTCTAATTGCAAGCGTAGGAATGTTGCTGAGTGCGAGCTTATATGCATCCAAATATCTTTTCCATTGCGCTGCCGTGGCAACCGCAGAATAGTCAGGAAATTGCTTTGGTATTAAAATTCGTAAAACATTTTCAACGAAGTCTTTTCCGGCAGTCACCGATTGAAAATCCGTAGAAAGTTCAACTGGATCAAAGTAAACCTCTGTCTTAATTTCAGGTGAAAAAAAATAATGGATCAGTTCATTACGAATTCGCTCTTTAAGAAACCCAACTTCGGCTTCCTGTTTTGCAGATTCCACCATAGAAACTATTGAATCATCATCAAAAAAATCCAAGATAGAAAGTAAAAGCAGTGGTGTTATGAATTCAGGAAGGAACAATTCTCCTAGTTTACCGATGTCTTCTGGTACTCGTTGAGCGTCAATGGGTTGCTGTACATTAAAACGAAAATCAAGACTCTTTGCTGTAATACAACAAGCGTTGTCTACCTGGTTAGTGGTGTCCAAAGTAAATTGTGTCCGAAACTGGCTGTCGGATGTTGGGAAATTCGAGAGAATTTCTGTGGCAACATCAATGGTTAATGTTCTATCAGGATAATCTGACAAAACTGTGCCTTTTGCATCCAATCTGCAATGAAATCCAAAATTTCCATCTGTTTCGGTAATAACCCATCCAAGGCTAGCTCCTGTCTTTTTCGTCAAAATTTCAGAGAGGATATGCCTGCTAAAAGCACGCACAGCAGCGCGGTGGAACTCTTTATCTGCTGGACTAAACGTCCCTCTTAGCATTTTAAGAATTTCATTAAGTTCATCTACGCCCAACAAATCGTCTCGATATATTTTTAGAGCCGGTCCTGTGACTTTTATATTAACATGATCCCCAAGGAGATCTTGGATAACGACATCTTTAGCCTGCTCAGGAATACCGTACTTCTGGAAGCACTCCGGTGGTATCCCCTCTGGATGTACACAGAGTAACTTAACAATTTTATCACCATCAGTTGTATTACGAACAATTGGTAATCCTATTATCTGGTTATAGGCTGATGCTGTTTCACTTTCTTGTGATCCGTAACTGATATTTCCAGAAAGATAATCATCACAAAAATCAAAAATAGAATAGGGTCTATTACTTTCAATATAACGTTGTGCTGCACGATTAAATGTCCTCACAACTGAACGGGGACCACTCATAAGTTCACGTGATCGCGGATGGCGTAAAAATTGCCCGAGTGCCTCTAAAACATCCGTATCTACAGCATTACGTTCTGAAGGCGACAGTTGAAGTGTTCCGGACAATTTCTCCCACAAATACTTTGCAAAATCTGTTTGCCCGTAAAGTTGCTCTAAGTTAATCTGACTCCCCTCGGGCTTATTAAACCGATCTAATATATGACTTGCTCTGAGCTCAATATCAGCAAATGTGCGATTGTAGGTGAAGGCAACACATCCAATTGGGAAGTTTTCTTCTTCATAAAGTCCGAAGATAAAGTCTTTGAGATTCTGATAATTCTGTGATATGTCAGGATTCGTCTTAAAAAGTTCAAACTCATCGGGCAGCATTAAGAGACCGTTGTAACCTGATCTTAGAAGTATTTGCGTTGTAAAACGGAGGTAGTCCAAAAGTTGGTGTGGAGACAAAACCTCTAAAAGTCGACCTGCTTCTCTCAAGTGATTAATCGTGTTGCGAGCCTGATCATAAGATAAGCTATTCTCTTGGACTAACCTTTGTGCCAACGTTTCTTCATCAACTTCAACTATCTCTCGATGTTTTTGCTCGATATCATGGATAAGTTCAGGTCGTGTATCTTGCAAACGATAGCAGATCCATGCATGCGTCGCCGTAAGCATATCAGCAAGACTCCCCCAGACAAATGGGGGGACTGTGACAATCTGTTTCGCCTCCGCTGCTTGCCATAAAGAAATACCGGTAGAAGTTTTACCGTAACCTTTATCTGCGTAGATCAAACCGGTTACAGAACGTTTTTTCAGGAGATTGTTAATGATAGCGTCCCACCGGTTCCGTAAATTCCCAATAGATATATGAGTGCTGACATGAAAGTGAAATTTACGATCCCACATTTCTGGTGCAGATACTAAATTATAAACCGAGGGCGTAGCTACAGTAGGTTCTTTTTTATAAATTTCGTGTAATGACATAAAAATAACTCCGTAAACTAAAAATCAGAGATTTGTGGTTCATTATTAATAACAATATAAAGACCACCAGATCTGCGAACAGATAAGTAAGCAGAAAAGCGGCGAAGCGTTTCGTTGAACATGAAGTCAAACCGCGTCTCGTCAATTAAACAGAATCGGCAAACTTGCCGTCTCTGTTCCTCTCCAATCATCCATAAATCTCCATAGGTGTTTCCAGATTCCCTAGCAACCCAATCCAATCCCATTAGAAACAACGCTGTAGAACAGTGAGAGCGCCGTTTAAAAGTGGCATTCCTGAAATTTCTGCCGTTTGCTGTTTCTCTGACTCCCTCAAGCATTAGTGGAGAAAGTGGTAAAAGCCAATCGTAGGCATGATTCACAGATTTACCGTCAAACGCCGCCTTTTCTGGATCTATTTCCAGATATGAGAGGCTATTATAGATATGACTGATAACGTCATCCTTTTTGGGTAAGGCATCAGAATCCCAAAGATAATTACAAACCTCTCGATAAGACCAAGACTCTGTATTTTGAGTCCGCAAGTGTTTTGTCCACAAACCGTATTGCAACCCGTGTAGTATGTCAATAGCCACATCTCGATTCCTTTCCCACAAGGCATAAAACTCTTTACCTTTGTGAGTTAATTCCGATGGAGTGCGTCGGGCAATTCCCCATTTAATTAATAACAGAATGATTTCATAATCTTCATTTGCTACCATATAACCTTTGTCACGAACTATTTGCACCAAATCCGAACGACTTCGGGGACCCGGATGATACTTCAAAACCCATAAGGCACTATCGACATCAGAAAATCCTTTGAGAATATGTATTCGGGACATATTGTTTCCTTTAACGTTATGTTGATATTTGCACATCTTTAAGCATTCGGTAATAATGTTCGGAGTACTCTTCGAGGATATTCCATTGTGGTTGGTAGTTGTAAGTCCCTAATTCTGCCATGACTATTAGGTTATGCATAATCCGAAACCACCGCCCACTTTCCTCTGCTAGTTTATCAAAGGACTCACAAAATGGACATCGATGTCCAATGTTCAATTTTAGGGGTTCAAACTCATCCTTATGAATACGAGAGTATTTACGAGTTTTACAATCAATCCGCCTACCATACATGAACGGAAAAAATATAGACCCATAACCACCCGTCCGCATCCAACCATTGGAATCAAAAGTTTTTACACCCACCTTTGCTAAACAGAAAACAGCGGGGGGCGTTGAAATTCCAAAACTATGAAGCCGACTCCCATTGAGTCGCGGGACTAAATCATCAAGCAAACGCAACACATCCACATTGACCCGGTTAATTGAATTCGTGGTGCCCATGGTTGAAAAAGACCCGAAACCGATCCGGTGTGAGTCCGCCATTAAAACTTCATAGTTTTGCAGACAAAACTCCAGGTGTGCAGGCTGTTTGGCATGGATTACTGGCATCACCTTTCCACGGAGATCAGACGGCAATTGGTAAGCAAAACTAACACTTCCATCAACTGTCTGTCGGATTTTAGTTTCAGCGTCAGACATAGAATCCCTACTCAATGGTGGATTGTCTGGCAAAATGTAGATATCCGCCCAATCTTCTGTCTGGTAAACCTCACGTAATTTTGAATAGAGTTCGTTATAAGTAATATCCCCCTTTTGGACGAAGAAACCACCGGAATCGAACATGACTTCTTCCGTTTCACCGCTCCGCTTAAGTTCACGCACAAACGCGAGTGTTGAAGAGCTAGCAAGTACAGGTGAAATTAACAACCGTTGAAATGGATTCGGTTTACCTCGGGACCACTCAAAATCGTGGGCATGCGCATGCCAGAGTTCGTAGATCTTTCGTATTTCTCCAGGGGCAATCGTTGCTGAAGCGAAAAAATGTGGGGAATGATCTGGTGGACTGTGTAAAAATCCATCACCGTTCTCATTGAATTCAAACCGCCGGGGCAATGGTTTGAGGAAGTAGTGCCATACGTTTAACGGACGCTTTTTCCCGATTTCGGTATCTGTCCGTGTAAATTGCAGTTTCTCGTAAAACGCGTTTGCTGGAAGAGATTGGGGGCACTTGAGTCGAATATGTTCGCCTCCAGCTACGTTCACTAACCACGTTAAGCGTTGTATAAGCCGTTTCCCGATTTTCTGCTTACGATAGGACTCATCAATAACAATATCATAAAGCGTGGCGTTTTTATCCTGACGAATACGGAAATTAGCGAAACCGATGACCTGTTCATCCCGAATGGCGACGAGGAGCCATTTCTTTTTTTGTGCTTCGTGTAGCACGGATACCCGAACAAAGCCTAATTCCATCCGATGCCGGTCCGCGAGATCCTTTGCACCGGCTACATCTGTTTCACGGGCATAGCGGATCGTTACAGGTTGAATCTCGTTTGGCGTTACAGGTACAAACTTAGTTCGGGATGAGCTTTTCAAATTTCACCTCTTTCACTTCTCGTTCTGAGTTTGCCATAAAATCCCAGATTTCTTTGGCGGTTTCGGAACCGCAGTTTTTCAAACATAAGAGTGCCGATATTTCACGGTACGCTACCAACTGTGTCTCCGATATACCAGCTTTGGCAAGAACATAACTGGCGCGCGTGCTGAGCCCATTTCGTTTCCAATAAGCTGCAAGTTGGGTTATGGATCGGGAATTTGGCATCGGTTCATCCATTTGATAATCATTGTAAAAAATTTAAGAAAAAAAGTCAAAAAAAATATAACGGAACCTACCAAGAACCCACACACATCCATGCTGTCCACCACAGCCCAACGCATCTATAGCCGATTGCCTGCCCACAACGCACCGCGGCGGATAACCGTCTGAAAACTTGGATTTTCAAGCACTGCCATATCGTGTCCGAGCGCGAAGTAAAAGACCCTACCCTCGCCATACGTATGGTGGAACGCCATAACATGCGTTTCATCTTTTGTCTCGTCATAAGCATGCATCAGGTGGTGTGATGTGTCAGGATTGTGTTTGAGGTAGTAGAGTTCATCCGTCACCCCAAAATCGGCTAATCCTTCGGTAATCGGATGCCCACTGTTACTCACATTAACCGTGAAGTCCATATACGGGCTATGTCCGTTGAAAAATCCGTTGAGCATACCGTGGTAGCCTTCAGATTCCCTAAATGAAGCAGCCGCGGTGTGCAGTCCAAAAAATCCACCACCCGCTCGGATATAGTTGAGCAGTCCCATTTCTTGTGCCTCCGAGAGTTCCCCGACATCCGTATAGAACAGGACAGTATCGTATCCGCTAAGCCCATCAGCAAGCACATTGTAGTCTTGCGAGAAATCAGAGGCAATTTCGCCGGTATCGTTGAGCATTGATGTCAAGAACTGTCCGTTTCCTGCATGATCGTGATAAATACCTTCTGTACCAACAAATATGAGCAATTTAAGTGTTTCCATCTTTATCTTTTTCCCTATTGAGGTTACCAATTATCTGTTTTCAATTAGGAGAGGACCTTAGGTTTGACGACAACCCTCTTTAACTGATAACTGAAAACTAATCGTTAGGCATCACGAGAACTTTCACAGACCCGTGTTCATCACGTCCTGCAGCAACAGCAAATGCCTCGTTAATATCGTCCAAGTCGAACCTATGGGTAATCAATGGGTTCGGGTCAAGTTTACCTGCGGCAAGCAAATCAATGGCAACTTGAAACTCTGTTTTTCCACCACGTCTGCCGTAACAGAACGACCAGATTACGGTAAGTTCCCGACTCCGTGCGAACCGTTCTGAAAAGGTGAGCGGGGTACGATGCCCACCGACCATACAAACTCTGCCACGCTTTGCTGCGATCTCTGTCGCCTGTTCCAGCGTATTCGCAGTGCCACCGACCGCTTCAAAGACAACATCCGCACCTCTACCATCACTCCACTCTTTAATAGCTTCAACAGCATCTGTCTTATCGACGTTAATAGGCACGGCTCCAACCGCTTCGTGGGCGATCTGTATCGGTCCATCCGGCTTGCCGAGCATGGCGATAGAGGTTGCCCCTGCAATATCTGCGACTTGAGCAATCGTCAATCCGACGGGACCACTTCCAATAATAGCGACCCGGTCTCCAGGGGACACCATCGCTCTGTTGACGGCATGGACTGCCACGGCATAGACCTCTGCCAATGCGCCACCTTCAGCCGAAACACTGTCCGGCAACGCGTACACGTTTGGTGTGCGGGTGACCATAAACTCTGCAAAACCACCACCGCCGTGCCGCAGATTTCCGCAGATATTGTAATAACCGTTGAAACACTCCGGGCAATTATTACACGGACTAATCGGTTCAACCGCCACACGCATCCCCCTTTCATGCCCTGTAACGCCTCTGCCTAAGTCGATAATTTCTCCTGTTAATTCGTGTCCACCAACACGTGGAGATAGGGGCTTCTCTGGTTGATGATGGTACCCGTGCAGATCACTGCCACAGATCCCTGTCGCCTCTACTTGGACGAGTACTTGCCCTTCTTCGGGTGTTGGATCAGGCACCGTTTCAACCCTTATGTCTTTTCCGCCATAAAATTGTGCCGCTTTCACAATAGCCACCTCAAATGGTAATGATCTGTTTGAAATATAGCATAGGTTCGGAATCGTGTCAATATCAACTTCGCTGGAGTCCATCTAAAATTTCTCTTGACTTCCAAAGGAGAAATGCGTTAAAATCAAGAGGATATAACACCTGATGAGGAGATAGAAATGAGAACAGTAAAATTAGGCTTGATTGGGGCGGGTGGTATCTCTGGGGCACACTGTCGAACACTTGCTGAGATTAAAGGTGCCGAGATTATCGCTGCTGCCGACCTCGTCCCCGCAAACCTTGAACGTGCGAAAGAACAGTGGGGCATCAAGCGTACGTTCACTGACTACAACGAAATGCTCAAAATGGATGAGATTGAGGCGGTGTACGTCTGTACCCCCACAGGTGTACATGCCGCACCTACCGTCGCTGCACTGAACGCAGGCAAACATGTTTTTTGCGAGAAGCCGATGGAGGCGACGTTGGATGCTGCCGCTTCAATGTGGCGCGCCGCAAAAGAAAACGATAAGATTCTGATGATCGGCTTGAAACTCCGATATTCACCACAGGTCGTTAAGGCAAAAGAGATTGTTGATGCTGGCACACTTGGTGATATTTACTACGTCGAAACCGTTGCAGACCGGAGACGCGGGAACCCGGGGGGTAGTTTTATCCGAAAAGCGACAGCTGGTTTAGGCGCGTCTGCGGACATCGGCGTTTACGCTTTAGACACCGCCCTCTATCTGATGGGACATCCCAAGCCTGTTGCAGTCTCTGGTATCACCTCCAACTATCTCAGTCTCCACAATACATGGAACCCTGCACTTAAAGAGACGGAAGTAGAAGATTTCGGTGTCGGTTGGGTGGTCTTTGAGAACGGGGCGCGTATGGTATTCAAGACCTGCTGGTGCATGAATATGGATTCACTCGGTGGGACGATTTTCCTCGGTAAGAAAGCGGGACTACGTCTCGGCATCGGAGAAGTCCGCGGACCGGAGGAAGGTGTGCGCGTCTACGGCGATAAAGACGGTGAAATTTTTGACCAAGAGTTCACGGAGTTTGAATCGGTAAGTGTGTTTCACGAAGAGGATTCAGCGTTTATTGACGCTGTCCGTGAAGGGAAACCCTCGCCGATCGATCCGTATGGCGTGATGCTTACCAATGTTATCATTCAGGGAGTCATCGATTCCTCAAATGCCGGTGGACGCGAAGTTGCAGTGACGGTGCCGACTTTGTAATATTGTAAGGCGAGGTCTCCACGCCTCGCCCCCGTTTCCGTTTTACTATCTTTTCTCACCCTCATAGACTCTATTATAGTATGTACAGAACGCGACGGGATTTGTAAGTTTAACTGCAACCCCCACTTTGACGGGGAGTGCCGTGAGTTTGTTCCTCACAAGCGAGGCGTTTCCCGTAAGAAGCACAGAGGTTTTTTCAGGATGAAGTCCATTAAAATTGCGGGCAGAGAATTTACATTAGGATCCCGACTGGCGCGGTTGTTTGCGTTTTTCATAGATGGAATGTTCCTCGCGAGTATTCTATTGATTCTGTTCCTTCTCTTGGAAGCAGTGAGTTCTGGTCCTATTCTGATTGGGTTGTTCAGTGCATTACTATGGATACTAGGTCCCAAAACCAAACTACCAAGAAGTGCCTTGGTTGTCGCTCAGCTGCTTTTAGTTTTTCTTTTCGGACCGTGGGTGAATAGTGATTTCCAGACCTTCGCTTGGAGAGGCACTGCCTTGTGTACAGCGGGTCTATTTTTTATGGACGGCTTCAAAAATGGACAAGGGATTGGCAAAAAACTGCTATCATTACAAGTACTCCGATTGAAAGATGGTAAACCGTGCACTCTCAAGGACTCTTTTATTCGCCGACTCACATCAGTCTTTCAACCCTTGGATGCTTTCTGGACATTCGGAAAAAGACGGCAACGGATGGGGGATAAATTAGCAGAAACGGTTGTAGTGAAACTTGAAACTGAACTGGAGGAAGTTGAGGTTGAAACTGAAGATCCAGAGAAGGTTTTAGAACATACCATCGCTGAGATGACAAACCGGCTTTCAGAGGCGCGCGAGAAGGTTGACGCCTCTGTCGGCGTTGAGAAGCAATTTCAGCAAGCCTACGAAGGAGCTGTTACTCAAGCAGAACGGTGGCAAGAACGCGCTGTTATCTCCCTCAAAGCAGGACGTGAAGATCTGGCACGCGAAGATCTCGAAAAACGAAACGAGTACCGACAATTGGCAGACCAGCACAAAAAGCAGTGGGAAGAACAGAAACAGGTCGTTCAAGCACTCAGCAACCTTCTTGAACATCTTCAACAGAAGATGACGGAAGCTGAAGGGAAAAAGGCAGTCGTCGTCGCACAACACAGAAATATTGATGCCGAAAGCCATCTTCGTGAGATGCTGAAAGAAATTCAAGACACTAAGGCGTTTGAAACGCTGGCAAAGATGGAGCAGGACGCAACTGAGGCAGCCACTTTAGCGAAAGCAGCGGTTGAAGTAGATGTTGCGTATCAGGGTGCGAAATTAGAGCGTGAATTTTCGAGTTATGCTGAAGAAGCATCACTTGACAAAGACCTCGCCGAATTGAAAACAAAACTACAGAAATGAACGTTCATCAAAACGTGTATCGCACAAACACAAAAAGATTTATAGGATTTGAAAGTGAAGTCCATTAAAATTGCAGGTAAAAAATTCAAATTGGCATCCCGAATGGCGCGTTTGTACGCACTCTTCATAGATTTCACTTGCTTATCTGTTGCCCAAATCATTGCGGTCTGCCTTATGCGCTTGATAGCAGAACTTATTTCTCCAACAATGTGGAGTCAACCGCAAGGTCCTTTGCAGGGGTTCGTCGCTGGGATTTTTGTTTTTTTTAATATAGCTTTATGGACATTCGGTCTACTTTTCATAGACGGGTTCAGAAAGGGACAAGGCATAGGCAAAAAACTGCTATCACTACAAGTGATTCGTTTGAAAGATAGTAAGCCGTGTACTTTCAAAGATGCTTTCCTCCGCCGGTTTGCCGGCATCTTTCAACCACTGGACTTTTTATGGACGCTTGGTGATAAACGACAACGGTTAGGTGATAAATTCGCAGAAACAGTTGTTGTAAAATATGAACCTGAACAGGAAGGGGTTGACGTTGAAACCGAAAGCCTTGAGCAAGTTTTAGAAAACACTATCGTTGAGATGAAAAACAGGCTTTCAGAAGCGCGAGAGAAGGTTGATGCCTCCATCGGTGTTGAGAAACAGTTTCAGGATGCCTATGAAGGTGCTATCGCCCAAGCAGAACAGTGGCAAGAGCGCGCACTCATTGCCCTTAAAGCAGAGCGTGAGGATTTGGCACGTGAAGACCTCGAAAAACGAAACGAATATCGACGATTAGCAGATAAACACAAAACGCAATGGGAAGAACAGAAACAGATCGTCCGAGAACTTAGCAACCTTCTTGAGCATTTCCAGCAAAAAACTATGGAGGCGGAAGGGAAAAAAGCCACTGTTGCGGCGAAACACAGAAATGTTGACGCCGAAGCACATCTTCGCGAAATGCTAAAAGAGGTACAAGACAACGAATCATTCGACACACTTTTAAAGATGGAGCAAGATGCTACTGAGGCAGCCGCTTTAGCAAAAGCCGCAGCTGAATTAGATGTTCCATATCAGAATATGAAATCAGAGCGTGAGTTTGCGAGTTATGCCGAAGAAACATCAATAGACAAAGATCTCACTGAATTGAAAGCAAAATTACAACAATAAGCATTCATCCGGCGCGCGTCATACAACGAGAAAAAGATTCTCGGGATTTGAAAATGAAGTCTATTAAGATTGCGGGGAAAAAATTCAAACTGGCATCCCGAATGGCGCGGATATGCGCGCTCTTTATGGACATTGCGATCTTAGGTGCCGTGCAATTAGGTTTTGCCTTTCTTTTATCGCTTGTAGCATTTCTATTTCTTCCTACAGGTCCTTTCTTGCCAGGTCCTTTCGATGTATCCAGGTCATTGTTAGCGGGTCTTGGACTCAGCATCTTTGCCGTTCTGTTCAGTGCTGCCTTGTGGATATTCGGTTTACTTTTTATGGACGGCTTCAGAAAAGGTCAGGGAATAGGGAAGAAGCTGTTGTCCCTACAAGCGATTCGTTTGAAGGATGGCAAGCCGTGCACCTTCAAAGATGCTTTTGTTCGCCGGTTCGCTGGTATCTTCCAACCATTTGATTTACTATGGTTCCTTGGAGGAAAACAACAACGGCTCGGAGATAAATTAGCAGAAACGGTTGTGGTGAAATATGAGCCGGAATTGGAACAAACTGAGGTTGAAACTGAAGATCCGGAACAGGTTTTAGAGGATGCTATTATTGAAATGAAAAACCGACTTTCAGAGGCACGAGAGAAAGTTGATGCCTCTGTCGGGATTGAAAAGCAGTTTCAGGACGCTTATGAAGATGCTATCGCCCAAGCAGAACAGTGGCAAGAACGTGCACTCATTTCCCTTAAAGCCGAACGCGAGGATTTGGCACGCGAAGACCTCGAAAAACGAAACGAATACGGACGGTTAGCAGATCAATACAAAACGCAGTGGGAAGAACAGAAACAGGTCGTCCGGGATCTCAGGAATCTCCTTGAGCACCTTCATCAGAAAACCATGGAAGCAGAAGGGAAAAAAGCCTCTGTTGTGGCGAAACACAGAAACGTTGATGCCGAAGCGCATCTCCGTGAGATGTTAGAAGAAATACAGGAGAGTAAAGCACTTGAAACGTTTGCAAAGATGGAACAGGACGCAACTGAGGCAGCCACTTTAGCGAAGGCAGCGGTTGAAGTAGATGTTGCGTATCAGGATGCGAAATTAGAGCGTGAATTTTCGAGTTATGCTGAAGAAGCATCAATTGACAAAGACCTCGCTGAATTGAAGACGAAGTTGCAGTAGGCGCGATGTCTCACCGCCACCTATTTTTTAGGAATCATAATGGATACAAACATTTCTCCGAACATTGTTTTTATCATGGCAGACGATATGGGATACGGTGATGTCGGCTGCTATAACCCCGATTCAAAGATTCCCACCCCAAACATGGATAAACTCGCACAAGAAGGAATTCGCTTCACCGATGCACACTCCCCTTCGGCGGTCTGTACACCCACACGATACGGAGTCCTAACGGGACGATACTGTTGGCGGAGCCGCCTCAAACACGGCGTGCTTTACGGGTATGAGCCGCCCCTGATTGAATCAGGACGCTTGACAGTTCCTCAATTGCTAAAAGAGACGGGTTACAACACTGCATGCGTCGGTAAGTGGCATTTGGGACTCGGATTCTCAACGGTATCGGGATACCATTTTGATTTCAATGCGCCACTGCCGTGGCAGAACGCAGGACGCGAGTTGGAAGAACATATTGATTTCACCGCGCCACTGACCGGCGGTCCGGTAGATCTCGGTTTCGACTATTTCTATGGAAACGCCGGTTGTCCAACCTGTCAACCTCCTTACGGCTTCATTGAGAACGATACGTTTGTCGAGATTCCGAGCGTCTATCATGAGGTTCCGGAGTTTACGAGTCGTCCCGGAATGATGACTCCAGAATGGCAGCATAAAGACGCAGATCCCATTATCGCACAGAAGGCGGTTGAATATATTGAGGGACAAGCCGATGCGGACGCGCCTTTCTTCCTTTACCTGACCCCCTCCGCACCGCACGAACCTTGTACAGAAGCAGTCGTGCCAGACTTCGCACGCGGCAAGAGCAGTGCTGGTCCTCGCGGGGATCTGGTGTGGCTTGTTGATTGGATGGTCGGTGAAGTAATGGATGCCTTAGAACGCACTGGCAAAACTGATGAGACGCTCATCTTCGTTACGAGCGATAACGGTGCTTTGCCCGGCGACCGAATCCAAGGCGACAATAGCCCGATGCCATACCATCTCTACGACCACAAGTCGTGTGGGGACTGGCGTGGCTACAAGGCACATATCTGGGAAGGTGGACACCGCGAACCATTAATTGCACGCTGGCCCGGTGTCATCGCATCGAATACCGAAACCAACGCGCTAACCTGTCTCACGGATCTTATGGCGACGTGCGCCGCTATCGTCGGCACCGAAGTCCCTGACGATGCAGGACAGGACAGTTGCAATATCTTACCCGCACTGTTAGGTGAAGAGACAGAAAATCCTTTGCGAGAGGCTATCGTGCATCACTCCAGTACCGGTGTTTTTTCGATACGACACGGCGAATGGAAATTGATTTTGGGGACGCAAGGTTCAGGTGGCTGGCCCCCGCCTCGTGATGGGGGTCCCAAACCGGATGTTCCGGGACAACTGTATCAAATCTATGAGGATCCGGGTGAAACAAACAATGTTTGGGAGACATATCCAGAGATCGTGGAACGACTGACTGCACTACTGGAAACATTTAAGCAGGATGGACACAGCCGGATGTGAGCAGGTTATATCTCATTTTCCTTGAAAGGGAGAATACGTACCCTTGTCCGGTCTTCGGTGACAGTAAGCAAAGCACCGCTTTCTAAAGCTGTTTCGTGTTGCTGAAGAATCCGTGCTAACCAAGGTCCCAAGTTCTTCGGCAGTGCGTTCTGTATACGAACTTGAATCACACTCGGTTTTTGAACATAGGTAGTCGCGAGTAACGTTCCAAAATCAAGATCTTGGGTGAACACAATATAACCCTTTTCACGAGCCCAAGCGATAATTGTGTTATCTGACGCGTGCGGTTCACCTATGTCCCGCCAGTGAACCGCGTGCCATCCGTGTTGTTCAAGAACAGGAACCCATTTGGTAGAAAGGTTCATATCAATTAGCACTTTCATTATGGACCCACTGGCACTTCAATTTCTTGAACTCGCCACGCGGCATAGGAAAGGGATTGACGAATATCTTCCTCCTCCAAGTAGGGATAGGCATCCAAAATCTCGGCATTAGAACAACCAGAAGCAACCAAACCAACAATCATGCCAACGGTGACCCGCATGCCGCGGATACAAGGCTTGCCTCCCATTACATTTGGATTGAATGTTATCCGGTCGAGTTTTTGCATTTTTTTGCTCCTATTGATCTCACATAAGACACTAAGGGTTTACAGCACCAGAAGCCTAAAGAATAGTAGAATTATACTTTCAAATCAACCAAAAGTCAAACCAAAACTTAGGGAATGCAATTACGAATTGTGTAAGGAGTTATGGCTATGGAAACAACCACGACACTTGATTCACTTTTCCGATTATCAGGTCCATCGCAAGCGGACATTGATTCTTTTCATAACAATGGCTACATTGCTTATCCAGATGTATTCACGGACGACGGAAGAGAAGGTCTGATTGAGGAAATCACACAGCATTTTGAACCGACGCGTCAGTACATTGAGGCATTACATAATGGCGACGCACAAGAACGCTCTTATTTCATCCGTCCATGGAACGATCGCGGTGAATACAGCGATCGGCTCATTGACGATCCCTTCATTACGGCACTAATACAGGCGACCATTGGTGACGCATATCACTTCTGTCACTCTGCACTTAACATCGCACCCCGTGGGATTGGTCCACTTGGATTCCACCAGGACCATCACCATTGGAAGCATGAGAATCCTGTTAACCTCGCAGAGCGCGACAATTACTATATACAGATTCTATACTATCCGAACGGCTTCACACGCGGTGATAGGAATCTCAAAGTTATACCGGGCAGCCACAAGGTCGCTCCGACAAAAGAAGCAACACCGGATCGAATGCTTGCAGGCGATTTCGACGCAGAGGCTGGACGCAAACTGGAAGAGAAACGACTTGAACTGCCACCGGGTAGTATGGTCTACATCGATGCCCGCATCTTCCACGCCGCGGAGGCGAAACCTATAGATTCCCCACAACTCTATCGTATCTTCGCCATAGATATCTTTAAAGAGGCAGGACCGCCGCATCGCTACACGCAGGAGATCCCTGAGGAATGGATGGCACAGGCGACAACGTTCCGCCAGAAGTTATTTGATCGCGAGGCGTATACGGAGGGATGTTGGCACTAAAACATCAAATCACTGTCAAAAGGGAGTAAGAATGAGCACACCAGATCGTCCGAATATCCTCTGGCTATCTTTAGAGGATACAACGCCGCGTTTCGGTTGCTATGGTGACCTAATCGCCCGCACCCCAAATATTGACCGCCTCGCTGCAGGCGGATGTCGGTTTCCAAATGCCTTTTCAACAGCCGGAGTCTGTGCACCAAGTCGTTCCGCTATTATCACCGGTATGTATCAGACTTCCATCGGAACACATCACCATCGGACAACGCATACACACGAAAGTACACCTAACCTACCTACGCCGTATTCTGCTGTTCCTCCACCTTATGTGAAAACCTTCACCGAATACCTGAGAAGGGCAGGCTATTATTGCACCAACAATAGTAAAACAGACTATCAGTTTACACCACCTATCACAGCGTGGGATGACAATAGCAATCAAGGACACTGGCGAAATCGTACGGAAGGGCAACCCTTCTTTTCCGTTTTTAACCCAATCGTTACACACGAAAGCGGTATGTGGGAAAAGGAAGATCGTCCACTGACCACGAATCCAGATGACGTGGAATTACCTCCTTATTTACCAGATACACCTAAAGCCCGTGCCGCATTGGCTCGACAGTACGATAACCTCGCCACAGCCGATGCCCGTGTCGGAGAGTTATTAGATCAACTGGAAGAAGATGGACTCGCAGAAAATACTATTGTTTTTCTCTGGAGCGATCACGGTGAAGGACTCCCACGCGGTAAACGGTGGCCCTATGATGCGGGGATCCGAATTCCGTTGATTGTGCGTTGGCACGAAGAACTTAATCCAGGGAGTGAAAGCGATCAATTGGTGAGTTTGATTGATCTCGGTCCCACTGTGCTTTCGTTATGCGGTGTTCAAGCACCGCAGCACCTACAAGGACACCCCTTCCTTGGACCACAAAAAGTAGAACGTGAATATATTTTCGCGACGCGCGACCGCCTTGATTTATCGTATCACATGTTGCGTGCTGTACGTGATAAAAGGTATAAATACATCCGAAATTATTATCCCGAAAATCCGTATCTTCTCTGGGATCCTTACCGCAATAGCCATCCCGTGATGCAGGAGATGTGGCGACTTCATGCCGAAGGCAAATTAGAGGGAGATCAATTGGTCATGTTCCAATCGCCGCGTCCCACTGAAGAACTCTACGATGTGGAAAATGACAAGTATGAACTCAACAACTTAGCAGAGAATGCAGCACATGGAAATGTGCTTAAACGGATGCGAGAAACGTTGACAGCATGGCAATCGGAATTCGGGGATATGGGGAATATATCTGAAGAAGAAATGGTGGCGAAGTGGTATCCTAACGGCACACAACCACAAACAGCATCACCACTTTTCATTCCGATTAACGCGTCTAACCCCGGCATGGAGCCTACTCACGAAGATGGAGAATGGGACGCACCGCTGCTTCTGCAACTCTACTGTTCAACACAAGGTGCCTCACTTGCGTATACAACCGAACAAGGTGAAGATGTCCGATGGCAGTTGTATACAGAACCTTTGCGTTTACCGAAAGGTGAAACCGTTATAAGAGCAAAAGCAATTCGGATCGGTTACAAAGAGAGCGATGAAAAATCTCTAAAATTCACAGTTTCAGACGACTAAACGACCTTGGAATGCTTAGACGACCTTATTGACTTAAACCGCTGTTTAGGGTAAAATCTTTGCCAAAAACAAGGAGTCATAATGAACACACCAGATCGCCCGAACATTCTTTGGATTTCGATAGAAGATACGACCCCACGTTTTGGTTGTTACGGAGACCCAATCGCTCGCACACCGAATATTGACCGGCTTGCTGCCGGCGGATGTCGGTTTCCGAATGCCTTTTCGACCGCCGGTGTCTGTGCCCCGAGCCGTTCCGCAATCATTACTGGTATGTACCAAACCTCTATCGGTACACATCACATGCGGACGACGCATACAAACCAAAATACGCCTGACATGCCAACACCGTATTCCGCTGTGCCACCGCCTTACGTCAAAACATTCACCGAATACCTCAGAGGCGCGGGTTATTACTGCACGAACAATAGCAAAACCGATTATCAGTTCACACCACCGATTACAGCATGGGATGAGTCTAACAACACCGCGCATTGGCGAAATCGTGAAACGGGACAACCCTTCTTCTCGGTCTTCAATCCGGGTGTTACGCATGAAAGCGGTATGTGGGAACGCGAGGATCGTCCGTTGACCACGACCACGAATCCAGATGATGTGCAGTTACCCCCTTATCTACCCGATACGCCGAAAGCAAGGCAAGCGTTGGCTCGCCAATACGATAATCTCGCAACTGCCGATGCACGCGTCGGTGAACTGTTGGATCAGTTGGAGGAGGATGGGCTTGTAGAGAATACTATTGTTTTTCTCTGGAGCGATCACGGTGAAGGGCTACCGCGTGGAAAACGATGGCCCTATGACGCTGGCATCCGTATACCTTTGATCGTCCGCTGGCCCGGCACGCTGAGTTCCGGCAGTGTCACTGAACAACTCGTAAGTCTGATTGACCTCGGTCCGACCGTCCTTTCACTCTGCGACGTGCAGGCACCGGAACATCTACAGGGACAACCCTTCCTCGGTCCGCAGAAGATCGAACGCGACTATATTTTCGCGACGCGCGACCGCTACGACGAATCCTACGATATGGTCCGCGCTGTACGTGATAAAAAGTATAAATACATCAAAAATTATTACCCCGAAAAGCCGTATCTGCTTTGGATCCCCTATCGCAATCGGCACCCAGTCATGCAGGAGATGTGGCGATTATATGCCGCAGGCGAATTGGAAGGCGATCAAGCAGTAATGTTCCGTTCTCCACGTCCAGCCGAAGAACTCTATGATATTGAAAATGACCGGTATGAACTCAACAATTTAGCAGCGGACTCTGAACATCAAGACGTACTGGGACGGATGCGCGGTGCGCTGGCAGAGTGGCAGTCCGAATTTGGGGATATGGGGAATATACCGGAAGAACAGATGGTTGCGACGTGGTACCCTGATAGTACACAGCCACAAACGGCAGCTCCGATCTTTATTCCTATTAACGCCGAACATCCCGGTACGGAGGTCGCTCACAGGGTTGGTGAATGGGCAGCTCCGCTTGTTTTACAACTTCACTGCTCCACGCAAGGGGCATCTATTGCCTACACAACGGAGCAAGGAGAGGATGCCCATTGGCGGTTGTATACCGATCCACTACGTCTACCAAAAGGCGAAACAAGTGTCCGAGCAAAAGCGATTCGCATCGGTTATAGTGAAAGCGAAGAAAGAACGATTCACCTCAAAATTTCGTAAGGAGGCTATTGATAATGGCGCAACAGAACAGCCAGGACTATTTCGTTTATGTTGGCACCTATACGCATGGAAATAGCGAAGGGATTTACGTCTATCGCTTAGATGGCGCGACCGGTGCCTTAGAATATAGCAGCAAGATAACAGGCGTTGAAAACCCATCGTTTTTGGAAATACACCCGAGTGGACAGTATCTCTTTGCTGTCAATGAACTCGGTGAGTTTGAGGGTAAACCCAGTGGCGCAGTCACAGCGTTTTACATTCACAAAGAAACAGGGGAACTTAGTTATCTCAACCAGCAAGCGACCGGCGGTGGTGCCCCGTGTCATCTGAGTGTAGATGCCACTGGTAAATGTTTACTCGTGGCGAATTATGGCGGTGGAAGTGTCGCTGCTTTCCCAATAGGATCAGACGGTAGACTCGGTGATGCCTCCGATTTCGTGCAGCATCAAGGGTCAAGTGTCAACCCACAGCGGCAGATGGAACCTCACGCACACGCAATTATGATCGATCCGGGCAATCGTTACGCCTTCTCACCCGATCTCGGACTTGATAAAGTGCTTATCTACCAATTGGATGCGAAAAGTGGGAAACTTACACCTAATACGCAGCCGTGGGTGCGCGTACAGCCGGGTGCGGGACCACGTCATTTCGATTTTCATCCGAATAAGCAGTACGCGTACGTGATTAACGAGATAGATTCTACCTTCACTGCTTTCCGGTACGACGCGAATGCGGGAACACTAACTGAATTTCAGACCATCTCCACGCTTCCCGATGATTTCGACGGCACCAGCCATTGTGCCGATATTCACGTCCATCCTTCCGGAAAGTTTTTGTATGGTTCAAACCGTGGACACGATAGCATCGCTATCTGCGCGATTGATGCAGAGACGGGGATGCTCAGTCCTATCGGTTATGAATCAACACAGGGACAAACACCGCGGAACTTCGGGCTGAACCCGGAGGGCACCTTTCTCTTTGCTGCCAATCAGCAGACAGATACGGTCGTTACGTTCGCAATTGACACCGAAACTGGAGAGTTGAATGCGACAGGGGATGTAGCAGAAGTGCCAACACCCGTCTGTTTGAAGATGCAGGCGTGTAGTTAAGTCGATTTGTAGGAGGCGGTCACCGTGCCTAAACGATAACAGTCAAGCACGGTGACCTGTCTAAACAGTTACCGCTGCTGCCGTTGTTGTCTCCGTTGTTCCTGGAGTTTATCCCACGGGTAGATAAAACAGCGATCTGCCCAGTCTTGGTAAATTCCTATGAGTTCTTTTACTTTTTTCGGATGTTTGTCGGCGAGGTTGTTAATCTCTGTCCGTTCCGCTTCCACATCATAGAGTTCCCAATTACCGGGGAATTTGCAGACCAATTTCCACTTCCCTTGACGGACTGCGCAATTGCCTTCGTGTTCCCAATAAAGCACCTCTTTACCGTTGTCCTTATCATCAAAAATCGGTCCCAAACTCGTTCCGTCTAACGGCAAAATTGGTTTTCTATCGTGTTCTTCAGGGTAGGTCGCCCCTGAGACTTCAAGGCATGTCGCCATGATGTCCGTCAGTTGACCAGGCTGATGGCGGAGTTCGCCTTCGGACTTTATGGCATTCGGCCAATGCGCGATGAGCGGCGTAGCGATACCGCCTTCGTGCACCCAGTGCTTGTATTCACGGAACGGCGTATTGGAAAGGTTCGCCCATGGAACGCCGTAACTCTGATAGGTGTTTTCGGGACCAGGCATAATACTTGGGTCGTTCCCACGATAGACAGGTTGTCCATCGGAGGTCGTCTCGGTACTGATGAGTGAACCAGCGTCGCGCCTCGCTGGAGGACCACCGAGCTCCTCAGCACAACCACCGTTATCGGCTAAAAACAGGATAAGCGTGTTATCAAGTTCACCTGTCTCTTCCAATGTGTCGATAATTCGTCCAATGCCCGCATCCATACGGGTGATCTGTGCAGCGTAAACCTCCATGCGGCGTTGATTCCACTCTTTGTATTGCGCCTCGCTCCACGGGAGTTGTGAAGGATCTCGCGCCGTAAGCTGCCACGCCCCATCTAAAATCTTCATTTCCCGCATCCGTGAAAGCCGTTCTTCCCGAAGTTTATCCCATCCAGCAGCAAAACGACCATTGTAGAGTGCGATGTCCTCTTCATGCGCGTGCAGGGGCCAATGCGGTGCCGTGTAAGCAACGTAGGTAAAGAATGGCCGGTCAGGTATTTTCTCAGTATGATTACGGATAAATGTCGCTGCTTCATCGCTAACAGCGTCTGTGAAGAAGTAGCCTTCGGGGAGTTCATCATGTTGGATGCGGGTATTATTTCGGGTTAGGGTGTTCGGTTTCCAGAAATTCGCGGCACCGGTGATAATTCCATAGTACTCATCAAACCCACGCTGACAGGGCCAACTATGTTTGGGGCCATCAGCACCGGTATGTCGAGAGATATGCCATTTACCGCTCATGTACGTGCCGTATCCTTCTGAACGGACGGCATCGGCAATAGTAATACAACGGTCATTAAGGTCTCCGCGATAACCTTCAAGTCCATCGTCGCCCATCATGTGTCCCACGCCCGTTTGGTGTGGGTGTAGTCCAGTAAGCATGGACGCACGGGACGGACAGCAGCGAGCCGTATTGTAGAACTGTGTAAACCGAAGCCCACCCGCTGCAAGCCGATCCAGATGTGGCGTTTGGACTTCGCCACCGTAGCAATCCAAGTCGGAAAAACCCATATCGTCGTTTAGAATAAGGACGATGTTAGGTTTTCTATTTTCGTTCATCGAATAAATACCTCTTTCGTTTGCAAAATTGATGTTGTTTTTTTCCGAGTCAATATGTTACTATTAAAGGAATGACGCTTAACTTGAAAACATACAGCCGTTATGAAAGCAGAGAAAATGCCTCACTTATCTCTGGAGATAAAATCATGATTGCGAATTTGATTACCCTCTTCCGCTTAATTCTGGTTTTCGTTGTGATTTCCCTTTTTGGATATCACCTTTATTTAGACATTTTACTCGTCGCGCTGATCGGCTTAATTCTGTTCCTCGATGCAGTTGACGGTTATGTTGCCCGTAAACTGAATCAGACTTCCGATTTCGGTGCCCTATTTGACATCGTTGGCGATCGGATTGTCGAATGCATTTTCTGGGTTTACTTCGCCGTTGTTGGGTTGATTCCGTTCTGGATACCAGCGGTTGTGATTGCCCGTGGCTTCTTCACAGATGGCTTGCGAAGTGTGGCCTTTGCACAAGGCAAAACTGCCTTCGGTGAAAACACGATGATGACCTCTAAATGGACGCGTGCACTCACCAGTTCAAGAGTGAGCCGAAGTGTCTACGGCATCACGAAAACGATTGCTTTTATCTATCTCGGTAGCGTTATTGCCTTCAAAAATTCCGGGGTCTACCCCGAATTAGTTGTCGGATTGGAATTGGCAGGCGTAATCCTATCTGCTATAACTGTCGCTATGTGTCTAATTCGCGGGCTTCCTGTCATAGTCGATGGTTGGAAGTACATCAAGGGTTAACGCTACGCTTCAACACACGGAAAACCGTGCAGCCCTTATTTTCGGGACATAGAACTATAGCCACTTGTATTTAGCAGCAAGTGGCTCCCATCCTCACTCGCAAGCGCAGTAAAAAACGGTTTCGCCTCAGCGTAAGCAGCAGCTGGTAGGATCCTGTTCTTAAGAGTAAATATTAACTGGTAAGTGAGAATGTTATCAACCTGCCTGTACTGCCGAGTGAATTCCGCACTTTCTATAGTATGATGGCTATCTTCCGGCACGGCAGCCTTCCACCCGTCTGGAACGCGGATACGAACCGTCTTTTCAATTTGCGTTGGATAACCGAAATCCAACGAATACATCCGTTGGTCCTTAGCAAACGCTTCAGCATACTCCCCGAACTCATCAATTGGTAAGGGCAATAACATACTGTTTTCCAAAGGTGTTGCGTAATTCTCAACACGAAAACCGAGTCTGATTTCTACCGGTTCGTTAAGCTCGTTAAGGTCAGACATGTCATACCACCCTATCTGGATCCCCGGAAATTGCCCGCTGAGTTCAGCCGCCAAAGTACCTTTCAAAGCACTGGATTGTATCTGTTGGTATGCCCAGCGGGTGTTTAGATTATATTGCCCACTCGTTTGAATATGGAGCGTCCCTTCTACAGTACCTTGGGGGTTCAGCGTCAAATCTGTTGCGCTTACCAGTCTATTGGATTCAGAGGGGAAAATAGGTGTCTCCACAAACGCACCGTGTGTATCGGTGATGAGAAATCCCATGCGTCCTTGTACATTATAAGGCAGGTCGCCGTAACTACAAGTTGACGAGGTGGGATCTAACCAGATATAGGTGTTGTCCGCTGTCGGAATTGCAGCAATCATGTGATTAAACTGATTGAGTGATGGGAGTTCCGTATCAACGCGTTCGTATGGTGCAACACTAATCAGAACAGGATAGGCTTTGATGCCGACGAGACCCAACATTGAAATCAGGAGTGTTGTTTTGTCCTTGCAATCGCCGTATTGCATTTGAAAAACTTCGGTGGCAGGTGAGGGTTGGTAGGCACTCTGCCCGAGTTCAATACCCACGTAACGAATTTTTGCGGCAACAAAATGGTAGATAGCGCGTACCTTCGCGGCTTCGGTTGTCAGAGTCCCAGTTAATTGCTGAACTTTTTCCTCAATGTGAGTATCGGGTGTGTATCTCCCCTTCGCGAGCTCTTTATACCAAGCGTAAACATTGTTCCAGTCTGCAATCGATGAATAACGCAGGCGTGGAACGACATCGTTGATATGCGGCATACCCTCTTCCATTGTCAGCGCAGGTGTCTCGCCATATTTCCAGATATATACAACGGTATCATTTTCTGTATAAGACACCTCTGGTTCTTGGGGAGTTGTGCCCGACATAGCGTTGGCAATCTTCCACTGAAGGTGCCACGTTTTAGGCATCCGAAGCGCATAACTCGTTTCAAGGGTTGCCTCCGTTGCCTGAAAATTGTATCCTCCCGTAATCCATGTCTCGCCGCCAGGTACTTTATCTTCAAGCGTTACCTGGTATTCAACGCAAACTCCCGGTGCAAGACCCACCATAGAAATCACTTTCCACATCGCGTCGGAATAGAGGTTTTGTGCCAATAACCCAGGCGGTGTTACGTCATTAAACGCCTCTTCGGGCGGTTGCAGCACCGTGCCGTCTGCCGTAATTGTTCTGGCTATGTTAACACTTATATTTTGCGCAGCGGGTTGGTAAGGAATAGCAATATCTCCGTATTTTTGGATGCCTCTTTCGGTAAGAATTTTCACGACTTGGTGTGTTGTATAGCGCGACTGTCCTGTCGGCAAAATATCGTGGCTGAAATGGTTAAATAAGACAAGCGTATCAGTGGCATGATAATCATTTGCGTCCGGTGCGTTCGCTATGACATGCTCAACGTCTGGATTCAGAAGGGTAACGGGCTGGATATCGACAACCTGTGTTGAACTAAAATCCAGTTGGCCGAGTGCCTGAAGCCGCGTCAAAGCGAGGAGATTGTCCGAATCAATGTCTAAAAGTTGTTTGTATTGAAGCTGCGCCTCAAAGTAGCGCTGTTGGTCCTCATAGAGTGCGGCAAGTTGCTCTCTCGCCCAAACATCGGTTGGAAATAATCGAATTGATTCTCGGAATTCTGCGATAGCCTCGCCAATTTCACCTTGCTCCAAGTAGATTAACCCCAAATAATTGTGCAAATTTTCGCTCTCAGGGCGTTCACATCTCGGATCAAGCGACAGTGCTCTTTGGAGCACCTCAAGTGCTTGATCGAAACGTTGCAGCTGCTTGTAAACTAAACCGAGATGATTCAAGGCGTAGAGATTATCCACCGAAACACCAAGGACTCGCTCGTAGTATTCAGCGGCTGCTGCGTAGTCCCCTAATTTTTCAGAGATGTATCCAGCATAGTTCAGAGCCGTAATATTGTTTGGTTCCAGTACCAAAAATGTTATGAATGCATTCCGTGCGTTTTCGTACTCTTCAAGTTGGAAATATATCTCTGCAATTTTGTGTTGTACTTCACTGGAATCTGGACGAATTGCAACAGCAGCTTTATAAGCCGTAAGGGCTGCATGTAGATTTCCTCGTTGTAGTTCGCTATTGCCAGTCTCAACCTGCTCTCGCCACTCACGGTTCCGCTCGACCAGCGGATCAACGATCGGCAGTGCAGGCTGACTTTTCGGAAAAATAGCGCATCCACTGACGACAAAAAGCAGAATAAGAATTAAAAATATGTGGATTTTACGGAGCGTCATTGTCTATCTCCTTCGGCGGTTCGGCGTTCGGCACTCAGTTTTCTAAAAGTTTTGGATTTTCGCGGTGCCGTTCCTTATCTCGCCGCGTCTTTTTCTCCATTGACTTTTTGAATGCGTCCTCAAGTTTGACCCCTGTTTGATTTGCAAGACAGATAAGTACAAAAAGAATATCAGCCATTTCGTCGCCAAGGTCCAAATCCTTCTCATTTTCCTTGAAACTCTGTTCCCCATATTGGCGCGCCATAATCCGGGCTAATTCCCCCACTTCTTCCATGAGAATAGTGGTATTGGTTAACTCTGAAAAATAACGGACTCCAAAAGTGTGGACCCAGTCGTCTACGAGTTTTTGGCAATTTTCGAGTGTATACTCCATACCAGTTTTAACTCCATTTGATAGTGCATACCTAAGACTTACAATGCGCGCAATAATATGCTTTGCAAGCATGATAATTCTTGCAAAGTGATGATACGTAATCAATCTCTATATATTTTAGCAGGGTTTGCGACGAAAGTAAACTTTTTTCTCTCAGTTCCCGTTGAAGTACACAATTTAAATTGTAAATCCCTTGATTTTTCTCGAAGCGTGTTGTATACTTTATTTATAAAGGCATAGCCTATTTAGGAAGCGAACCTTCACCATTCAGCGATCGCGCTTGGTGGGCAAAGGAGAAATCGGATGGGACTTACAAATAAAGAACAGCAGTTTTATGAAACAAACGGTTATTTCTTGAAAAAAGGGCTTGTCTCTGCAGAAGACATTGCACTCATTCAGGAAGAAATCATAGATATACACAACCGTATGGCTGAACAACCTACTGATGGAATTGGAATTTCTTGGGAAGTTTATGATTCGGACGATCATCCACCGCGTATCAAACAGTTAATGCACAGCGAGTTGGTAAGCCCAACGCTGAACCGCCTGCTTCGTTCTGACGATGTGCTGGATATACTGGAAGTTTTGATGGGTGAAAACATCTCGCTCTACCACAGCAAATTGCTTCCGAAAGCAGGTGGAGACGGGACATCTATCCCGTGGCATCAAGATTACGCTTATTGGAAAAATGAGAACAACAAACCCGTCATGATTAATTGCCAACTGGCTATCAGCGAGGCAAACCTTGAGAACGGGTGCATTCAGTTTGTTCCCGGCAGCCATAATTGGGGCTTGCAGGAACATGAACGGAAACATCAGACGTTTGGCGTTTTTCTACCGGGACATTATCAAGAACGGGAAGATGCTGTCGCTGTTGAAATGGCACCCGGAGATGGTGTTTTCTTTAACGCTCTGATTATCCACGGCTCTGCCCCGAATGATTCACCGAATGATCGGTTGATGAATACCTTCGCTTACAATGTGACTGGGAATGGAGAAACGCAATCTCGTGAAGTTTTGCGTGGAAAACCCCTTGACGCGTGAAAAAAGTGAGTGTATTGTCTGGCGAAAGACGCTTCCCAGCGAACCTGCCACCGAAATTTACGGATACTGTGTGAAAAAGGTTATATCTGGGGAGAAATATCATGAAAATCAAAAATATAACAAATGCTTGGAAAGTACTCTGGTTTCTGCTTATTGGTGTTGGATTAGGCTGTGGGAGTTCCGACCCCCATCACACAGACTTCGCACCGAGGATTTTAACCTTTGAAGCAGAATCAGATATAGTTTCACCGGGAGAAGAAGTATTGATCCGCTTGGAAGCTGCAGATCTTGAAGGGCACTCTTTATCATACACCTGGTCAGCTACGGGTGGCGAACTAACGGAAAACGCATCCGGTGCACTCTGGCAAGCACCGCAAACTGAAAGAAAATACCAGATTGAGGTTACAGTAAGCGATGGCGAACACACTACAACAAGTACACTTGACATTCAGGTGTGGCGGACCCGACCGGGAAATTATTATCCATTGGCGGTAGGGAATATTTGGCACTACCGCGACGCAAACGGTACTAAGATCACGTTCGAGATCGTAGATACCATCCAGATTCAACGAGCAGGTGGAGAAACCATCGAGAGTTTTGTCCTCCAGAAGTCCAGCAGTGGCGAGGGTTTGGAGAATATTGTTAACTATTCTTACCTCGGAACGCGCCTTGATGAAAAAGGTGAGGTTTCAGCAATCATACAGCACGCGCAGAATACCACATCCGGCACAGGTGACACAATCCTTTTTGTGCCATATCTGCCGTTATACCAATTCCCGCTCATTCCGGGTGACAAATGGGAGGTCAACTTCCAAGCGCAATTGGTTCCTGAACTTTTCCCGCTGGGGGGTGGACTGGATGAATTTGAGGTAATATCGGAAGAAACAGTGTCTGTACCAGCTGGAACTTTTGAACATGTCTTCCAAGTTCAAGAGTCATTCCGTTGGGGTTTCGACATTGAAAACCAAGACATTTCACTTGACATCACTGTCGTGAAAAAGTGGGTCGCGCCGGACGTAGGTATCATCAAATTTACGCAGTCGCAAACCCGCGGTGATGAGACAGTTGATACCGTTTTTGAACTTGAATCCTTTGAGTTAGTCCGAAATTAAAACTGTGAAAAATACAACAAAAAAACCAGAAATTTTAACCACAACTGTCGGGTCTTATCCCGTCCCAGTGTGGCTTCTCTCTACGCCAACAGAGCAGACCCTCCTCGATGCGACCCGAGTCGTCGTCGATATCCAGCGGCAACGCGGCATTGATTTGCCGACAGATGGCGAACTCTACCGTTTTGATCCCAACCACCCAGATACCAATGGCATGATTGACTATTTCATCCGCCCGCTCTCTGGTGTGAGAGCAGAGGTAGGACGGCAGGAATGGCATGAATTTAGGCAGATGCAGACGATGTCGTTTCGGGCAAAACCGGCAGGAGTTGTTGAAGACGCGCTGAGCGAAGGCACGTTAAATCTCGTTTCTGACTGTGAGCGCGCTGTAGACGTTGCTGGCAAAGATATTAAATTCACGGTGACAAGTCCTTACATGCTCGCACGAACGCTGTTGGATAAACATTACGGCGACTTTGATAGATTGCTCACCGTTTTGGCAGAAGTCTTAGCAGCACAGGTGAGAGAACTGGATTGTGCCTGTCTCCAAATTGATGAGGCAAACATACCGGGGAATCCACAAGACGCACCCCGTGCCGCCGAGGCGATTAATATCGTCCTTGATGCGTTTAACGGAGAAAAAGCGGTTCACTTCTGCTTTGGCAACTACGGGGGTCAGGTTATTCAAAAAGGGACCTGGAGTGCTTTGATCGACTTCTTGAATACGCTCCGGTGTGATCACTTGGTTTTAGAGTTGAAACACCGTCCTGATACAGATCTTGAGGCACTCAAGGCGATCACGTCAGACATCGTCCTCGGGATCGGCGTGATTGATGTGAAAGTCAATCCGGTTGAAACTGCCGATGATGTGGCAGCCAGTATAGAAACAGCAGAAAAGATGTTGGGTGCAGGACGTATTGGTTGGGTGCATCCGGACTGCGGCTTTTGGATGCTCCAACGTTCGGTGGTTGACCGCAAGATAGAAGCACTCGTGCAAGGCAGGGATAAATACTTAGGTCTCGATTGATGAAAATCGGAGCCAATAATAAAGAATACAGATGTTTGAAGTTCAACTACCGATGCTAAAAAAACTTCAGAATGTTGCTGGTGCCGCTGCCGGGATAGGGTTCATACTCGGCACGTTGATTCCTGCCGTGGCTATTTTCATTTTAGATTGGCAATGTCCATTTGGAGATGGAATTCTCCGAATCGGCGGTTTTTTGGTAACAGCAGGATTCGGAAGTGCCATTATTTTCGGTAACCTTATTGCCCTTATTCTCATCGGTTTTGCGAAATATCGCCAGATGTTATCCGATCCATCAAGAAAAAGAAAATAACAGAGGAATAAAGTGGAATTCAACCTCTTGCACACGGTTTTACTCTTTGGTACAGGCATTTGCGCAGGTTTCCTAAACACAGTTGCTGCTGGCGGATCGTTGTTGGCACTCCCGATGCTTATCTTCCTCACCTCCGATCCGATATTAGCAAACGGGACGAACCGAATCGCTATTTTCTTCCAAAACGTCAGTGCCATCATAGGCTTCAGGCGTAAGGGGGTCTCTAATTTTCGGTATGGCCTCTTACTCGCTATCCCAGCAGTTATCGGTGCGGGGATAGGTGCCAAAATTGCGATTGGCACGGATGCAGCGTTGTTTCAATTCATCCTCGCAGCTGTGATGCTGATTATGCTCGGCTTAACATTGCTAAACCCGACCGCACGGTTAAAAGATAGGATTGAAAGCAGCGGGACAGGCTCTAAAGTCATTGCAATGGTTGTATTCTTCTTTATCGGGATTTACGGAGGTTTCATTCAAGCGGGTGTGGGGCTGCTTGTTATAACGGCTCTGCGACTTTTGACAGGCATTGATCTCGTTCGGACGAATGCGATTAAAGTTTTGGTTATCTTCGCCTATACCGTGCTTGCGCTCGGTATTTTTATCATGAACAAGCAGGTTGATTGGACTTTAGGTGTAACCTTAGCAATAGGGAATGCTACCGGCGCATGGATTGGGAGCCATTGGGCCGTCGAAAAAGGCGAAAAATGGATTAAAGTGGTTCTCGTTGTAACTGTGCTTGCCTTCGCGACGAACCTTGCGCTAAAGCCCTTTAATTTAGATATCATATCGCTTCTCGGGCTCGGTTAGCGATCCAATTCTTGGTACGAAAAAATGAGACGGTGAATGGCAGTGATGTGTGAGGTGAGGGTAAGGATACCGAGTGTGCAGAGCAGAATCATTCCTGTACTTTGAACAATTAAAAACTTGTACCAGAGTAGCCCTTGGAGCAGGGTCCCAGCACCCAATAAGATGATACGTTCAGGACGCTGCATGAGTCCCACCTTACAAGTCACTTGGAGTCCTTCAGCTCTTGCCCTCACGTAACTAACGAGTATTGAACCGAACCATGCCCCGAACGCGAGAATTATCCCTAACAAACTATCCAAACTGTAGAAATAGATGAGGGCTCCAAGGAAGAGAAAGCCTTCCGAGTAGCGATCTATAACGGAGTCCAAGAGTGCTCCTGATGCCCGGAGATCCCTTTGGGCACGGGCAACCGCGCCATCAATCATATCAAAACTTCCCCCAAACAGAATCAGAATCCCACCAGTAATAAGACGACCTGTTGCGAAATAGAAGGTCGCGATGAGGTTTATGACCAGCCCGAAGAGCGTCACCATATTCGCTGTAATACCGATTGCAACCATTTTGTTTGCGAGAACAGAAAGGAATGCTTCAAGGTGGGGTTTTAATTTTGCTTCAAACATGTGATGTCTCCTCATTGTAATGCGGATCTGAGGAGAACTGCGTTCTACTTTCTACGAGGAATCGCAAGGATCCTTGCCGGTTTTCGACCAATTCTGTGGTAGAAATTTCTTCTGCCTGACGAAGAAGTTCCAAAATTGCCGGTGCGATTTCTGTTGGACGCTGCACGACTTTCACTTTTTCCAGCTCAGAAGGTTGGATATCTGATGGTGCGACAAGTACAACCCCATCGTTCCATATCAACTCTGGAGGTGTGTGAGTAAGATTATAAGTTTCATCAAAAACTGTGATAATAGGATGGGGCAGTTTTAGAAGTTCTAATTCAGCGTTCTGAATTGCTTGTGCGAAGTCCAATGAAGTCTGGCGTTGTGCTGTAGCGATATGCACAACTGGTAGGTTCCACAAAATGATAGGCTTTTTGAGCCGATGCGCGAGTGTGGTTAAGCGTAGAAAACACCGCCACTCCGCGGCACTGCTTAGGCTTTGGGCATCGCCTTGCACCAGGATGGCTTTTGTGTCCTGTATCCACGCGAAGCCCGCGAATCTAAATGTCCCTTTACTTCCTGCTCTATCTCCATAGAGCATGATTGCGTGAGTAAAGGGAGGCTGAGGGTATTTAGAGGTGTTTGCTGACATATCCCCGGTGCCTCTAAACGGTAGCGAATTGTATAAAAAAAGCAGGGAGGTGTTTGAAACACCTTCCCTGCCTAAAAGGTGATGGGTTTCGCTTATTCGCCGCTACGTCCGCCAATGGCGTTAATAGCAAACCATCCGATACCCGCCGCGACAGTCGTCAGAAATACCAAAGCACGTTTGGACGTGGACAGTTCCTCGTGGACACCCTTTGCATCCTCAAGCATCATCTTGACTTCGTTGATTGCCTTTTGGTTGGCTTCAACGCTCGCCAAGAACATTTTCACGTCCCCTTGGATGGATTCAATGGCTGCGCTTGTTGCTTCCTCTGCCATTTTGTGCTCTTTGATCATCTTATCCATCTCTGCCAAATGCTCGTCAAGGTGGGTGATTTCGTGAAGAATAGCAGTTTTGGCAGCTTCAAGGGCTTTCTTGACGCTCGCAGAGACAGCATCACTAGATTGGCTTACGGCATCCATTAGCTTTTCTTGTGATTTTAGACTTGCCTCAAGAGCCATGATTTGTGCCTTGAGTTCACCCATACTTGCATTGAGCCCTTTAATTTCTGCCGCAAGTTTATCCCGTGTTGCTTCGGATTCGGCTAATTCCACCTTTAGCCTTTCAAGTTCAGTCTGCTGCGCGGCAAGCTCATCTTCAGCAATTGTAACGACATCTTTTGCCATAGCAAGCGGGATGCGCAATTTTTCGCCGGGGTAGATGAGATGTGGATTAGTGAAATCGTTATACTTGCTCAGTTCGCGCCACCGTAGCGGATCCTTGAGATGCTCTTGGCAGAGATCCCAGAGAGTATCACCCTTCACGATGGTAACCAACATAGTGTCATCATCCCCGTCGTGTGGTGTGATTTTCGCGGATGCGGATAACACGTAAACGCCACTGAGTGCTGCGCAAATGTACAGAACCAGTGTCAACTTCAGTGTGTCTCTTATTATTTTCATTAGTTATCTCCTTTAAAAGCTATAAGAGAGGGACGCAAAGTGAGTTGATCCAACGCCGTTTAGTTCACTCGCCATGCCATCTTGGATGGCATAATCAATCTGCAGTCCACCGATGTTGACCCCAAACCCACCGAAGAGGTTTTGGACATCGCGGGAGGCTCTAACCCCACCACGGATAGCAAGACCAGTAGATTTATAAGTGAGTATGGTATATTCAGCACCGAGCTTTAGACTTGTCGCGCTCTGGTCAAGATTAACCAACTCTTGCTCAAGATCCGCTGCGAATGTAACAACGTTGCCCATATAGAGATCGTATGCTATACCAACGTTGATTACCATTGGCACGGTATCATCACCGAGAGCTGCGCCGAGATATTTAGCAACAATGCCGTAATGGAAAGTTGGAACCTTTTCTTCACCCATATCCATGTGTAGGGCATGTCCCATCAGTCCGACGTCTACACCGCCAAATCCGCTCTGGTTTTCAACGCCATCTGCACCGAAATTATCCATCAACATACGACCCGTTAAACCGATACCGAAGCTTCCAAAACCAATGCCATAAGAGAGGGAATAAGCATTCGTGCTGTAGTCGAAGTCACCACCGTAGCGTTCGTTGGCATCATATTGCTGGATACCACTCACACCAGCATTTGTTACAGCAAGTCCGATGGATCCGGCTGAACCGAGAGCTTTCGTCAAAGCGATGAAGTTATGGCTTCTATCCAGATCAAGTTGCTGCGTTGAAAGATTGAAACTTAAATCCTCTGCGGAGCCGAGTCCCGCTGGATTCCAGACGGTTGCGGTGGCATCATCGGCGATTGCCGTGAAAGCACCACCCAAACCAATGGAGCGTGCACCGGCACCAAGCCGTAGATGTGGCATGGCATCCACTCCGGCAAAACTGACCGGTGACACCGCTAGGATAAGAAAGAAAAGGGGTATTAAACCACATAGCAATTTCGGGCCCTGTTTGGAAGCCCATTTAGCAATTTGCTTTGTCAGTAACATTATATCCTCCTTCAGTGTCCACATCGGGAACTGGACAAATGTCCAATTCCCGATATGCAAACTGCCGTTTACTTAGCGCGTCAGTGCGAGTTTGAGTATGGCATATTCTGGCTCGAAACCGTCTGCCACTATAATTTGACAGTAGTAAACGCCTCGAGCTAAATCTTCACCAGCGGTGGTAGTTCCATCCCAACCGATTGCGCCTTTGCCAACGTACTCGCCTGCATCCCAAACCTCGTTATCCACAAGGACTCGAACCGGACGGAGCGTCATATCATAAATGATAATACTCACCGTGGATTGTCGGGTCAGTGTGAAGGAAATACGGGTATTGTCCTTGAACGGATTGGGTGCGTTAATCGGACGCGATGCCAATACTGGGCCTTCCTCACTCTCAACAAAGAATGTAAACTCATGAACCGCCATGTTTGCCTTACGGGCACCACTACTCTTTTCAGAAACGTTGCCCTCTTTATGCGCCATGTCGGATACTTCAAGTTTGACTGTATGTTGCCCGAAAGCGAGATCGGCAGGTGGGGTATATATAACCTGTGATGCCGACTTCTGGTTCGGTGCGAGGTTAATCAGTTTATCGTCGAAAACAAAGCGGATAGAATCAACATCTACACCGGATTCAGCATCAGCGTAGGTTATCGAAATCTGCGGCCGACGTTCAATCAGGCGTGCCTCATTCTGCGGCGATGCCATCGTGATAACAGGAGCAGCAGTATCGAAGTCGATTGAGAAACTTCCCTTTGCTGTGGCAGAGTTGCCGATCGTATCCGTTGCGCGGACCTCAATCGTGTAAGTCCCCTCATCAAGGGGCTTTTCAAGATTGAAATCCAAGCGGGTGATACCTTCGACATCGCTCTCACCATCATCTTGGGTCTTGCCCTTCACCTCTTTACCGTTGCTATCCCACACGGTGATAACCATTTTATCAACACCCGATTCATCGCTGGCACTTGCCGAGATGACAGGGAGTCCGCCCCGGATAGTTCCAGACGGAGTAATTGAGGTGATTGCAGGTGCCGCATTATCAACGACTAATGTAAACGTCCACGAATGTTCGGTTGTTCCACCTTCGCTGATCGCAACAACTCTTACGGTGTGCGTTCCAGCTGTGAAACTATCAGCAATTTCAACTCGTCCTTCAGCGATTTGTGCAAGTGGGACTGAGCGAAGCGGTTTGTCATCTATACCGAACTTCACACTTACGACGCTCGATTGCTCATCAGTGACAACTGCTGAAATTGTCACCCAACTATCGCCCGTGATAACTCCAGAAGGAGCAACTGCAGAGATGATCGGTGGCGTTGTATCACGGAGGAAAGTAAAGGTCCAAGTATGCTCCGTCGTTCCACCTTCACTGGTTGCAACGACTCTCACAGTGTGCGTACCGGCTTTAAGGTTATCAACCTCTACTTTAATGCTTCCTGAAGCAATTTGCTCAGCAGGCACGGCGATAGGGGCACCACCATCTACATGGAACTCTACGCTCGCAACAGCAGATTGCTCATCAGTGACAACTGCAGAGAGGGGCACCGAATTGCTGCTGCCCTTGGAACCTTGGACAGTGCCAGTCGGAGCTACTGTAGAGATGACAGGCGGTGTAGTATCTGGAACAATTTCAAACATCCATTGATGCTCGGTCGTTCCACCTTCACTTTCCGCAACCAGTTTCACCGTATGCACACCAACTTGGAAAACCCCAGCAACTTCAATACGACCAGCACTCAACTTCACAGGATCCGTAATAGTCTCAAGTTCAACATCGTCAACGCTGATTGCTACACTGGTGATAGCAGATTCATCATCCGTTACAACAGTGGACAGCGTAACTGAATTGTCGCCCTCGGTACCTGCGATCTTTCCAGTCGGTGACGCTGCAGAGACAACAGGAGGAGTCGTGTCTCGAGCAAAAGTAAACGTCCAACTATGTTTCGTGGTGCCACCTTCGCTCGTTGCGATGACTTCAACAGTATAACTGCGAGGTTCGTCAACTTCGACTGTGATATTGCGTTTCACAGGATCCCTCTTAGTTAGCGCGATATTCAAGCGTTTAACGAGGGAAGTCCCATCGCCAGCGACAGCCTCATTCAAATTCCCGATCAAGTCCGTATCGCTGACTCCAGGATCCACCAGTACACCGTCAAGCATGAACTGGATGCTCTCAATAACGGATTGCTCATCTGTTACAACTGCAGAGAGCGTCACCATTTTATCATCCTTGGTTCCCTTCACAAGACCTATGGGTGCCACTTCAGAAATGACAGGCGGTGTGGTATCTGGAACAATTTCAAACATCCATTGATGTTCGGTCGTTCCACCTTCACTTTCGACAACCAAATCAACCGTGTGTTCACCCGCTTGGAAAACACCAGCGACTTCTACACGACCATCGCTGATCTGATCGGCAGTCACTTCAGAGAGCGCGACCCCATCAACACTGAACATCACACTCGTGATGGTCGAATGATCGTCTGTCACAACAGCCGATAGCACGACATCATTATCGCCTACGACCCCATGAACAACACCCACAGGAGCGACTTCGGAGACAATAGGCGGAGTTTCATCGCGCGTGATTTCAAACATCCATTGATGTTCGGTCGTTCCACCTTCACTTTCCGCAACCAGCTTCACCGTATGCATACCCGCTGCGAAAACACCTGCATCAACTTCTACACGACCATCGCTGAGTTGATCCGCAGACACCGAGATAGGTTCACCATCATCAACGCTGAACATCACACTCGTGATAGCAGATTGGTCATCTGTCACAACGGCTGAGAGCATTACAGGATTGTTCTCTAACATTCCTTCAACATTCCCTGTCGGCGACACTTCAGAGATGACTGGCGGTGTTCCGGCCACATCAAAGGTTACAGATGTTTCAGCAGTTCTACCATCACCATCCATGACTTCAACTTTAAGGATATGTTCACCGTCGGTTAAAGCCTCCGGATGTGTATAAGAGAATTGCTTCCCTTCTACAGTTGGCGCGACATCACTACCGTCAAAGGTAAACTTTGTGATGCCAATGTCCACACCAGCGAAGAAACCGCTTATAGTCGGACGCCTATAGTCGAAGGTTTGCCCGGAAGCTGGGTCATGAATATGGACCATTGGGGCAGCACCGTCAACAGCAACCGCTACCGATTCTGTAGCAGTGTTTCCAAGTCTGTCCACAACCGTGACATCAAACTGGTATGCACCGCCGGGTAACTCCTCTTTACGCGTGTAAACGAGCGTGTCAACTGCTGTGTCAACCTCGCTTTGCACGACATCATTTTCACCGGCAGTGGGTTTGAGACGCACGAGTGAGACAAACATGTTTGGTGCGTCAGGTGAAACTGCCATCGCCCATGGATAATAATTGCCGCCGAATTCCACACCACTTCCATCACCATCGTCATAAGTAGCACGTAGAGTCGGCAAATTACTGATCGTATGCCCTTCAAGAGGGGCTTTAATCATGATAGCTGGCGGAGTGTTATCCAGATGAATATTCGCTAACGGGAAGCCTACCCAACCGTTTCGTTTGGTTACAACACCGTGTGGGGTGTAAAGACCATCAGAAAGTTGATTGAGAGTCACCATAAGCGAGAAGGTTTTCTCTAGATCTTCGGCTGCTTCACTCGGTACTGCTCTCAGAACATCATCGCTTGCACCACTTAACTCATCCAAATTTAAGGTGTACATGCGATTGGGATCATCCGCTTTGGAAGCGGTAACGTTAAAATTAACCTTTAAGGATTCCCTAAGCGGAATTGGTTCTGCTGGGGGCGTTTCCACCTCAACACCATCAACACCTATTACTGCCAACTCCATGATGTCAGTAACTCGGAAGTTTACGACATGCACCGTGATACTTGGCATCCCATTGGTGTCAATTAGAGCGTTATTTTCAAGGTTATGCTCTTGCGGATTGCTGAACGCGTCCACAGCTAAAGCATGAAACGTATAAGTTCCATCAAGTTCGTCAACATTGATGGTTATAGCCAAAACCTCCGCATCAGTGTCACCCACAAATGCGGTATCACTGTCAACAAAGGTTGAGGTGCCATCCGGGTTCGTGCGAACCAATCTCGCCTTACCACCAACATAAGTTACTGGGCGGGCAGACGGATCAATGGTAAAGATAGCGATGTTGTCTTGAAGCGTGCTTGGCTCATCCGCAACTGCGACAATACCACCAACAGTGTAACTGCCATCTTCGTTCGCAACAATCTCACCTGCGACATCAGCAATCATAGTGATGTGCGTAGGACCGAGAGGACCGACATCGTCAATGTTGTCAACGGAGAACGAAGCTGTATTAACGTCATCCTCTGATACGGTTTCGTCATTATCGGGTCGTTTTGGTGTGATAGCGACAGCACGTACCATATACGGATTATCATCCGGTTTTAAACCGTGGGCTTGGTCGAAGTCTTCCTCGGCACTGATAGTATCAGCCAACAGCGCAGCAGTATCCACCTCAAGCGACCATTTCTGGGAGACAATCGGCGTATTTGAATTACCGTTGACCGCCGCTTTGATAAGGTCCGCCACCAAAGCGGGCAACTCCTCTTCGGTGAGCATCATAACATTATCAGCAGTAGCAGTGCCAACATCTATCCACTCCGAACCACCGTCGTTGCTAACCTCGAATCGAACCATTTCGGTAGGCGGTGACGTGATTTCGTGGGTGTATCCGTTCAGGACTACTGTGCCCTGCGGTGCCCCACTGTCCGGATTGGTTACTTCGGCATCATCCACAGTAATCGCTAAAATACCCGGATTTGGCCGATAAGAGTTCATGACTGTTACGTCAATGCTCGGCATCCCATTGGTGTCAATGAGGGCACCATCTTCAAGGTTATGGGTTTGCACATTCGGAACCACGTCTATCGCCAAGGCATGGAACGTATACGGACCGCTTGTCGCTTCAAGCTCATCCGTGTCTTCAGGTATTTCAACCGTAACGGTTACGGTGAATTCGCCTGGAGCAGTTTCTACTACAGATTCGGAGATGATTTCAACACCAGCATCAAGTGCTGCTTGATCTACCTTCAATTCTACCGTTTCGTAGGTTGTCCGTTTAGCAGTCGGTGTAATCGTAAAGGTAGCTGTCGGTGGATTCACGGCATCGTCGTATATATCCACAAGCCCACCAACGGTGTAGGTTCCATCACCGTTGTCTACGAAGACCGCTGTATCCTTGAATGCCTCAACATTTGATACGACAAGGTTTGTTGGACCGAGTGGACCGACATCGTCATCGTTATCAACGGAGAACGAATCCATAGGTTGCCCAGCTGGATCTTCCGTATCATCGCTGCCATCAGATAGCACTGCGATGGCACGCACGGAATACATATTCTCATCTGTGGCACCTGTAGCTAAAGCATGTGCCGCTTCCAAGGTATCCTTGGTGATGGTATCAGCCAATTGCGTTGTATCCACCATGAAGGACCAGGCTTGATAGGTATCTGATGGCACCTTCTCCTGCATACCGGCTTCAACGAGGTCATTGGCTTTCGCATCACTGACTAATTCACCCTTAGCAGCTGAAACACCAAGCTCTGTCCAATCCGCATATTCCCCACCTTTGATTTCTAAGCGAAGGGCGGCGATTCCATCAGACATCGGATCCATCGCTAAACTCTCTATAGATGTCCGTTGTGGTGTATAAGCGTCAATGGTGAACGTGCCTTGTGGCGCGCCGCTATCTGGATTAGTTTGCGTAATCGTAGTTTCATCAACAGCAAGTGCCAACACTTCGGGATCAACCGGGTGAACATCAGGATCCAATGTTATCTCGAATGTCATCGGATTTGGATCTGTGATTGTCAGCGCGTTGGTTGCTACGGCACGCACCATGACGACGGTGTTACCGGCTGCGACTAACGCGTCAAAGTCAGTTACATCCCATTCTACTTCAACTTTCCAGGGGCTGTTTGAACCATCAAGACCCGTCAGATTGGCGTTACCTATATCTTGCCAGTCCCCATTTGCGTCCTTATATTGTACAAGAATGCTGGCTTTCGGGTGATCAATAAGATGATCAGTCGGTTCAGGCACTTCAAGGGTTAACATCACACCTTCCGTAGTATTCGCGAAAATGTGTCCGCTTTCCCACCACCGATTACCGACAATACCATCCCCGTTTCGGTCACCAATACTAACACCCGTGATAACCGCTTTATCATGCTCTGGCATAACGATTCTGAGCCGCGTGGGTTCAACATGGGATCCAACATTGAAGAGCGTATCAATTCCCATTGCGCGAATGCCGTAGTCGCCAATCATCAGAGGCATGTGCGCCCCCTGAATAGGCATCATCACGGTGTTCGGTGCTTCAAAGGTGACCGGCACGAGATGATCCACGATGTCTATTGAAGCACCTAAAGCTTTATGTATTAATACGCCTTGAGCTTCGTTTAACTGGAAACGCCCTATAAAGGGTTCCAAACCCCTGAAAAAGTTGTTTGCAGCAGTTTGGATCTGCGCTGGCGTTATCAAAGCTAATAGAGCCTCAGGAGTGGTCGTCTTGGCGAGACTTAATATTGATGCAGCATCAAGGTTACCAACAAGCTCCGAATTTTGCCTCAAGAAAGAGGCGAGTTCTTCCTCGTCAACTTGGTTGAGTACTTCTGTCCAAATCCTTGATGCCAACATGGTAGATTCAACTGTTAACGGCATCCATGTGCTTGTTGGCATACCATGGGTATCCAACTGGACTTGTTGATAGAATAGGTATCCTTCGCCTGGACCTACCCCTTGACCCGGCATACCCGTAATATTGAGTACTGCAGGGCCAGGTACTGCAACACCATCTTTGTGTGCAGTAGCAACGTAGATACCTTCGCTATTTGTATAACCAAAAGTCTTCACACCATCGGGTTTAACGGGTGGAACGGGTATAATCTGGATGTCCGCTTCCGGTGCACTTGTATCAACGGTGAACTGTTGTTGAATCTGATCAACTGCGTTTCCGTCAGTGTCGTATACCCGAGCCTCTAAGTGATAATGATCATCAGCAATCGAATCAATATGTGCGACCCAAATTGACTCCGTTTCAAAATCGACGTGTGGAACAGTGAAAACAGAAGCCAACATCGGATCGAATGCCGTCTCAAATTTTTCCGTCAATCGGTTAGCATTACGGACTATTAAATTCCGAACTCTGTTTATTTGCCTCGGCGCCATCGCACCCAGAATCTCATTTACACTGATACGTTGATGGCTTATGAGCTTTGTGAGTATAACAGAACCTTGGGGCGATGTTATAATACTACCAATTGCAGCCCGTACATCATCATCAAATAACGCGTTAACAATACCGCGATCCGTCAATTGAAGGTTACGTGGGTCTGGCATCGCCCAACCCTCAATTCTGTATGTGTGCGTTGCGTTCAGGAACGCTTCAAGCGTCACAGTGGTTGGATCCATACCCGCAACCGCTTTGCGATCTATCGTCTTGAATTCTACCGGTTCAGCGAGAGTTACTGCAAAGTAGTAATAGGTAGTGGTACCAGTTGGGATACCTATATCGGTTTCCCAAACAACACCCTTTTCTCCAACCATCGGATCCATAGCAACATCGATGTAGTCTCCCTCTACACCTGTATGTGAGTAGCGGAGGGCAACCTCAGAGAACAACTGAGCATCATCTAAACCTGGCCATGCGGGCAAGTTCGTAGCGGCGAGCGTCTCTTCCAACCGGAAGGTATAAGGAACAGTATCCCTTTGGAATTCATCTGGTGTAACCTGCTGAGCCTCAACTATTCTGCCATCTGTAAGGCTGAACGTAACACCACCAACAGCCGCTGATGGAACACGCGTATAAACGTGTAAACTATTGCTCGTTAGATGTCTGCTGCTTTGCTCTAAGAAGACATAATCGTTGAAATCCGGCGTTATAGCATTTCCGAAGTTCTCAGGATCAAGATGCTTATTTTTATCAGCAAAAGCTAAAGACTGATCGCCTGACGTTAAAAGCTGCCTAATCTGTCTTTTGGGAAGATAGCCCTTCGGCACTTGGGCGAGAACTGCATCTACAAAGTCCTCTGCTTTAATACCAGACAACCCTAATGCATTAATAATATCCTCCACAAACCGCTTTCCAGAAATCGTATTTAGCGAGAGCCCACCAAGCCGAGATTTTCCCAAAAGTGCTTCATTTGTAGGCATTATTGGGGCAAATGGCCCCACAGGTGGAGTTGTATCCACGGGTGGAGTTGTATCCACGGGCGGAGTCGTATCCACGGGCGGAGTCGTATCCACGGGCGGAGTCGTATCCACGGGCGGAGTCGTATCCACGGGTGGAGTTGTATCCACGGGTGGAGTTGTATCCACGGGTGGGGTCGTATCCACGGGCGGAGTCGTATCACCCGGTAGCAACAATCCGGCAAGTTCGTCAATTGCTGCCGGATCTTGCAGCAATGTTTTAACGTCTTCATCTTGAAGCAACGCTTGGACATCTGGATCCGACAGAAGCTTTACGTGGTCGTCTGTTATTGTGATCCCTTGCCCTTGAGCGACCGCCTGTAGGGTTGCGGACTGTCCAGCGTTAATAAGACTGATAGCTAAATCAATGGTACCACCGATATCATCAATCTCTGCTGTCTTAAGTCCGTCCAAAATCTCTGGCAGAAGTGCTTTAACATCCTCACGCTGAAACAAATCAATGTATTTGTCACGTACTTTGACAGCGAGAGAGGCTTCCCCTTCCTGCCCGAAAACAGTGTTCGGAATTGAAGTGTAAAAAACACACAGTGTAAAAATCAAAAAACAAACGAGTGTTCGTTTTTTCATTAACTCATCCTCCTCATTAAGTCCGCGCGCTTGCAGGACTAAGTACTGAGTTTCTTAGATGGGCAAGCGAGAATACAAAAAAGACGTCCGGGGTAGATGTCTGCCCATCCAATTAACATCCTACCAACGAGCATTAAAATTTCCCGATACCGATGTAGCCTATGGCACAGGTCAAAAACAGATGGAAAGTGGGCATCTAACTTCCACGTTTGACCTCGCGGGAATTTTTTTATTATTTTAACAAAAAGTGGCAAAATTAAGCAAGCATTTAATCGTTACGTGTTAGAGACATGAGCGTTACACGGACGAAACCGGTAACAAAATCGTCCTGCAGTTACGTGATTTTTTATGCAATCGGTAAATTTGTTCCCGCCGCATCGGTATATCATCGATTAAATTGCAGTCCGATTATAATAATACCACAATTTACAAAATATGTCAAATCAAAATTGGAATTTTGGCTGAAAATTTCCGGCTCTTTAAGCAGAAATTTACAATCTATTTGACATATTACCATAAAACGCTTAAACTGTCAAGAAAAAATAGCATCGGAGAAAAACATGACTGTTTTGACCGAATCTGAAAAGGATCAACTGGATCAGCACGGCTTTCTTCTTCTCGAAAGCCTAATACCTCCAGATACAACGGCGCAGCTTCGAGAACGCGCTTTAGCACTCGCTGAGGCGGAACAAAAAGCCGGCAAGGGGCACACATATCTTGCGAATGACAGCGCGCAACGCGTCTGGAATCTCATTGACAAAGGCGAGATGTTTGAAGAAACCATTCAAGAACCGAAGATGCTCGCCGCTATGGAGTATCTACTCGGTGCGGATTGCACACTGAGCTCCTTTACCGTAAATGTTCTTTATCCGAGCGCACCTGATGCCGGTCTCCATATTGATTACCCATTATCTGGACTTCCGACTCCGCGTCCAAATTTCCCTATGGTTGCCAACAGCGTATGGTTTTTGGATGATTGGACGGTTGAAAATGGAGCAACCAGTTGTGTCCCGGGGAGCCATCGGCGGCTCGAGGCATTACCTGAACCGGGTGTGGAATATGCCGACGAGCTGCAGATTTGCGGACCACGGGGTTCCGTTTTAATTGTCAACGGGGCAATATGGCACGGATCCTCAGAAAATAGAACGAATGAAACGCGTGTTGGGTTACTCGGTTTTTTCTGTCGCTCCATCCTGAAACCACAGCAAGCACATCTCGAATTGGTATCAGATGCAGTTGTATCCCGCGCGACACCGACCCTAAAAAGATTGCTCGGTCTCGAATCACTACCCAACATGAATACTTAGCACTCAAGGCACAACGTGATTTTCCTCTGCCATCAATACCCACTCAGATTCCTGTGTTTTTGGTGTTAATTGATACATTAGGCGAACTGTAATTGTGTCGCCGGGCACCCTGGAGAGTGTGTCAAAAACATAAGTCCTGTTTTCATTTGGAAGAAGTCGATTTTCTTCTCCAGCAGAAATTGAGACTCGTTTCTTCTGACGCACACCGTCCTCTGAAGTGAGGTGTACCATTTCAAGCACAATTGTGCGCAATGTCCCTCCCGGTAAAATGTGTCCGGTTTTGCTCTGGACTTTCACATTCACCTTTTCAGGTGCGATCTCAAGTTGAAGTGCCGCAGCACGTCTGAGTTGCGCGACACTACGGCTCCCTCGCCATGTATGTTTCCTGCCTTTAATGCTTTCGTAACTGGCTGTGCTTTGTAGCCGATTCACAATCGGCATGTGACACGTCGCGCAACTTTTATCATCTTCGGCGAATTTACTATTTAGAAAACTGGAAACTTGGTCATGCTCAGGGACAGTCGGTTGACCATGACAAGTACTACAGAGTGTTGTTGGTGCTGTATAGATAGGATCAGTTACGTTGGCGTGAAAATAGGTCTCAGCACTTGCTGGCGGTCCGCGCATCGCACCCTCAGCATCGAGATGGCAGACGAGACATGAAACCCCTGTTTCTCGTTGCTCGTTTCTGAGTTCCGGCATCTCTCCTACACCCGTGATGAGAATCGGTTCGGGGGCATGACACCGGTCACATTTTGTTTCTCTGTCCGGAATTTGACTCACAATCTCCTGATAGATTTCATCAATCCACGCCTTCGCGTGCATCGAATCTTCCCACTCTCGCCAGATTGCAGGATGGCAGCTTTTACACTTCCCGTCCTGAAATCCTTGATACGCTTCCATCACACGATCTGCAGCGTTTTCAGCGCGGGGCGAAAGTTTCCCACTTAACGTCACCAACACATATCCGAACAGTCCCAAACCTATGACGACTATGCCTCGGCGCGCTACCGTCAAATCCATCACATCCTCACAATGTATCTAAGAGTGAAAGTGCTGCTGTCTCTCCACTCCGAATACAGTCCGGAATGCCGACCCCATCATAGCCGTTTCCGGCAAGTGCGAATCCCCGTAAGCCATTCACGAACCGTTCTATATCACTGACAACGTCTTGGTGGCCGACCTGATATTGTGCCATTGCTTGTGAATGCTTGCTAACGATAGCGAACTGTGGAGCACTTTTGAATCCGAGGAGCGGTGTTAAGTCCGCTTGACATAACTCAATAAGTTCTGTTGCACCTTTTTTGGACGTAGGTTCGCCGACAAAGGCGCGTAACAGGACATGTTCAGCAGGCGCACGGTTTTCAAATTTAACGCTACTGAAGGAACACCCGATGAGAGATAAATTTTCCGTAGCTGGAACGACGAATCCCATACCATCCAATGGATGCGTAACGTCTGAACGGCGGAACGCGAAGTTAACCGTTGCCGAGGAAGCGTAAGGGATAGCATCAAGTTTTGGGGCAAGCGGCTTTGATATATCTTGGACAAGCACTCCCGTTTGTGGTGTTGGAAGGGCAATGCAGAGGAGTTCTGAATTTAGTGTTCCCCCATTGGCAAGGGAAACGATCCACCCGTTATCGTCAGGTGCTCGTTGAATATGTTCTACGCTGGCACTTAACCTAATACTGTCGGATACGGCTTCAGTAAGTTTATCAACCAGGGTCTGCATTCCAGATTTAAAAGAGAGAAAGAGGCTATAGCGCGGTCCACTCGTGTCTCGGCTGGTTTCGGCTGCCTGCTTTTTTTGTGCGCGTAGTGCCTTGATGATGCTCCCGTGCGTTTTCTCCATCTCTAAGAATCTTGGAAAAGTCGCCTTGAGACTTAAATTTTCGGCATCCGAGGTGTAAATGCCTCCTATCATAGGTTGTGCCATCCGTGTGAAGGCTTCGGTGCCGAGGCGCCGCCTGACGAAATGTGCTACGGCTTCATCCGTATCTCTTTCCCTACGTGGAATAAAGAGATCAAATGCTATTCGGAGTTTACCGTGCCAACTAAAAAGTGGACTTTTTAGAAACGGCATGAAAGAACCCGGTGCCATCATATAAAAACCTTCCGGGACAGGATGCAACATTCCATTGCGGATGACAAAACTCCGGCGGACCTTTGGATTAGTACCGATGAGTTGATCTGCGATACCTAGTTCTTCACACAGAGCCTTCGCCGACGGTTTTGTTGAAATAAATGCATCGGGGCCGTGCTCAATGAGAAAACCGTCGCGGTGTTCAGTTTGAATAACGCCGCCGACACGCTCACTTGCTTCAAGGAGTGTAAGGTCAAGCGGAATATCGCGTTGTGCTGCCTCGCGTTGCAAGCGATAGCAAGCAGTTAACCCCGTGATGCCGCCTCCGATAACAATGGCACGCTTTCTAACTGAGTTTTTCGACATGAGAACTCTCAATCCAGATTCGTCATTTAAAACTTTCAACCCCTATCCAGCATGAACAAGAGGACAAGCGCATCACAATCAAACGAGTCCGTTCGCTCTTCACTCTGATTCCGCAGATTTTTCACATACGAAGTCTGCTAACATGCCGATAAATTTCGGATGGGCACCGACTGTTCCCGCCCGAGTAAAATCAATGCCGCACGCCTCCGCCGTTTCAGTCGCTTCTATGTCTAAGTCATAGAGTACTTCAACATGGTCACAGAGGAAACCGATAGGCGAGGCGACAACGGTATCAACACCATCCTTTTTTCGGGCTTTAAGCCAGTCGTTGATATCGGGCTGCGTCCACGGTATAGGGCTGTTTTCTACCTCGCTTTGGTATGCCAAACCGAACTGTGTTTTTCCGATCTTCTGAGCGACCGCTCTGCTGGTATCTTCAAGCTGTTGTGTGTACGGTGAGTTATCCGCTGCTGACTGCGGAATCGCGTGTGCTGTGAAAACAAGTTCGGCATGTTCTAACTTGTCACTACACGCCGTTTTGATAATCTCAGCGATGGCATCAATATAACCTTTACATGTATACCAGGGGTCAAGATAGTCAATAGTTGGTTTTTCACCATCAACTGCCTCAATTCCTTTTTTCACTGCCTGTTGATACCACTCCCAACTGAATTGAGATTGGTGTGGTGCCATGATAATACCGAGTATTTTACGGTGTCCTTTCTGTGCCATCTCTGCGATGACTTCCTTTAAGTAGGGATTCCAATGTCTGAATCCGGCATAGACAGGAAGCGGCAGATTACCTACACGCAATGCCTCTTCTAATGCGGCGGCTTGTTTGAAAGTCAATTCATTGAAGGGCGAAAATCCACCCAATTTTACGTAATGGGTTGAGATGTCTTCTACACGTTTTTTTTGAGATGCTGCTGTTCCAGCGATACCTTCAACAAAGCAGTAGGCTTCACCAGGACACGCATCGTTATCGTATTTTTGACAGCAGCCCGGTGTCGGACCGCCAAATGCAACCAATAAAACACTATCGTATTTCATTTTTTTATTTTTCTCCTATGCCATGTTAGCCAACTGCGCCGGCATATACCTTGCGTCAGCAGCGATCGCCTTCGCAAAGGCTTCACGTGCCAATGTCTCGTTCCCGTTTGCCCGGTGTGCGAGTCCGATACAAAAATATGCTTGTGCAAGTTGCGTGCCCTGAATTCCAATAACGAGGGCTTTGTAAACAGACTCCAATCCTGCCTTCGGGTCATCGCCGTTACGGTAGGCAGAGAGTATGTGGTTATACCCACGCAAAAGATGCGCGGGCGCATAATCCGGATCCAATTCGAGTGCCGTGTCAATTGCTTTTTTAGCTTCAGCAAAGAAATCACCCTTTTCAAGCACACTTGACACGACGCGGGAGGCCTGTGTGAGCAGACTTGCATACGCCGTCCACGCATTAGGCAAATTGGGATATTTCTGTGTTGTGGTCTTCAAAATAGCGATAGCTAAGCCGAAATCGTTGCCTTCTGCAACCTCTTCAGCAGTTTCACAATACGCTTCAAAGTCTTTGAGTTTGTGAGTCCGTTGGCGAAGGTCTATGGGATCTGCAGTTGGGATAACTGAAGGTTTCAAGTGTTGCCAGCCCGGCTCCGGATCGTCGATTAACCCACGATATACCCTTAAAATCGCATAACGAGGGGTTCCCCAAACCTCAGCGATATTTTGAATCCAGTCAGGTAGATTGGCTTCCATCTCAGCAAGTAGTGTGGCTAAGGACATCTCTTGTTCAACACGTTTTCGGACCTCCGTTAAAAAATAGGTCTCAATCTCAAGCAATAGATCAATCTCGGCATCACGTGCCAAGGGACCGTGGCCCGGCAGAACGGATTTCGGCGCGTATGTACGGAGTTCTTTAATTGTATTAATCCAATCGTGGTTTGCCATGAGACCTTCGTTCATCACAGGTTGACCGAAGATCGGAAAACTTCCTGTCATGACGGTGTCGCCGGAAACGATGCAATCCTCCGCTGGAATCCTAATGGCAGTGGCATCATCTGTTTCCGCCTTGCCTAAATGAACGAGGTGCAAAGGTTGATTCCCCAAATCCAATTCGGTTTCGTCAGTGAAGATCTGCTGCGGAAGGAAAGGCGGATCCCCGAGCGTAAAACCCCGGGAACGAAGGAACGCTTCTTGACGCGGCGATCTGTTCACCATAAAGTCTTTTGTCATCTCGCGGGCAACGACGGTTGCGCCAGCTTCATGAAAAATAACGTTTCCATTGGTATGGTCCCAGTGATAGTGGGTGTTAATTGCGTATAAGATCGGTTTATCTGTGATCGTTTGAATCGCCTTACGCAGTCGTCGTGCCATCATTTGGTTCACTTGTGTATCAATTACTGCAACCCCTTTATCCCCAATAATAATAGAAGAGTTGACGATATTGCGAAAGAGATATACCCGTTCCGTTACTTTAACGAGTTGTCCATATTGTCGTGGAGCAAACGGGTTTTCCGGAATGTTTTTCATTAATTTCCCTACAGTCTTTTTGCGATATTTACGAAATGTTTGACGTTTTCAAAAGGAGTGTCTCTATGCAACCCGTGACTCAAATTCAAAATATGCCCAGTTTTCCCACCCCGTTTTAAGCAGGCATCGACCGCTGCCGTGATGTCATCAAGGGTTCCATCCCGGAGGATATCGTTATCAACATTCCCTTGGAAAGCGACAGTGCCATTTATTTCGGCTTTGGCTTTGCCAAGGTCTACACACTTTCCCACACTTAAGACATCTGCCCCGCTCCGATGCATTAAATCCAGATAATTGCACTCCTTTGTGAAAAGAATGTTGGGTGTCTCTGAATTGAGTTCGGCAAAAATACGTTGATGGTAAGGAAATGCGAACGCTTCATAAATTCTCCTGGGCAAGACCTCCGCAATAGATTCAAAGAGTTGCACTATTTGAACCCCTTCGCCGATTTGATAATTCAAGTAATTAATTGTCATCTCTGTTAATTTGTCTAACAAGAGATGTAGGAGCTCCGGTGCCTCTTCTATCATTTGGAAGACAGGAGTTGCTTTTTCCGACATCCCTCCGCCATGCTTGATGGGACTCTCCCCTACAATAAGGAAGAAGGCGAGCGTCAAAGGTGCCCCAGCAAAACCGATGAGCGGTAACTCCTCATTCAAGGTTTCACGTAGCTCTCGAATGACTTTTCCGGTGAACGCTAATTGTGTGGGTGGGTCATCAACAGGTTGAAGTGCAGCGACTTGTGCTTGCGTCCGGATGGGTGAACTTAAAATAGGACCGGGATTAAACCGGAAATGCGCGCCCATAGGGGCGAGTGGGGTGAGAATATCTTTGTAAACAATGATGGCATCGACACCGATGCGTTTGGGCAGCAGTGAAATCTTGACTGCCGATTCGACATCGGTCTGCGATATCGGTGCGGGACACGTCCGAAAGAGTCGTTCCAATGGAAGGTTAAGCTCTCGTCGAATCTGCCGATAAAGGGGATCTGACCTGCCTGCCTGTCGCATCATCCACACGGGCACACGCTCTACCGGCAGACATTTCGCTGCGCGAAGAAGTAAATCGTTTTTCAATCGTCGTTCCATGTTGACGGGACTTGACGCTTTAACGCCGTTTCAAATTGCCCCACGTCGTTGTTAATTTGCCTGTGGGTTCTACTGGCGCAACACCGAGTACTTTGCCCACACCTTCTTCCATAAGCGTTTTTAGGTCCGCTTCACTCAAGATAGCACCAAACATTGCCACATCGTCAATGATGCCTTTGAAATAGCCACCGTCACATCCATGACCTGCCGGACACAATCCACTACCAATAAGGAGTCCCTTTTCCGGTGCGCCGACCTTGTTCGGTCCTTTCGACTTAAATGTAGCATCAATATAGAGTTCATACTCAGTGCCGTTGTAGATACCAGCGATAAAATACCATTCATTCGGTTTGTTTACCGGTGTGGTCGCAGCAGCACAACCCGCTTGACAACTTTTGAATTCAAAGTTACCGCCATTCCAGAACTCAAACCACCAATTTGCTCCACCACCGTCTCCAGGGTTCCCGTTCGCAATGACAAGGGTGGCTGAGCCTTTACCTGCCGGGTTGTTGCCTCCAACAGCCGTCGGATGCATCCAGAAGGTGACAGTGAACCCCTCCGGATTGAACAACGGTGAAGGAGCAATTTCAACGTAATCATCTTTCCCATCAAATATAACTGCCTGTCCGAATTGTCCATCTTCCCATTTCGCGCCTTCCTTGAGTTCGCCATCGTTTCCATTTCCGGATAAATCCTTAGCGGTCTTCCCAGTCCCCTCATCGAAAAGCCAGATTCCGGCAACTGTCTCTGGGTCGATTTTGGCATCGGCTGTCGTAAAACAGCATACCGTGCCAAACAGCAATCCGATGCCTATCAGCATCCGGTCCCGCTTCGGTTTACTAACGAAAAATCTTATGAGAGAATTCATTCTGAAGTGTCCCCCTTCTGATGTCGTTCTATAAACTGTCGTAGTTTGGCGAAACTTTTAACGTTCTTCATTATCCTACCGCTTTCTCGCTCTTCAAGATAGAGGAAAAAGCCCATAAAATAGAGACTCGCTAAAAACAATAGAAACCCTATGCCGCACTGTGCGACCGCCCAATAATTAGGTTGAAAACTCAGGTAAGGGGTGACAGCCACGGTGTTGTCGCTGCTTGCATCGGGTGAATCCTGTTGAGGCCATTCCACCGAGACGAAGCCACCCCACCCAGTTATCCCAAGTGATAGAAAAGCGATTGAAAGGGCAAAAAGAATAAAAAATGGGATGCCCATATTATTTACCGGTTAGGCGGAGACTTTTATCAAACCCTTGGTACAACCGTCTTCGCGGTTGCGAACCTTGGTTATCCCTTCGACAAGCGATTCAAGTGAAAACTCATGGCTGATGATTTTGTCCATATTGACATCGCCACTCGAAATCAGCTGAACAGCCTCTTCCCACGTATCGGGAGCAAGCCAAGAGAACCTGATAGTTTTATCCATGAGAATAGTATCAAGGATAGGAACCTCCATCACATCCGTATCGCCAGGAAGTCCAAAGATAACAACGGTCGCGTGTCTGCCTGTAACTTCCAGTGCCGTGTGAATTGCGTCAAGCGAGCTGGTAGCGGTAATTGCGCGGTCTGCCAATTCACCATTATTGAGTTCCTGAATTGCTGCACCAAGGTCTTCAACATAGTGCGGGGAGTTCGTATCGCTGACATTGACGACGACATCTGCTCCGAGTTCCTTACCGCAATCCAAGCGGTAGTCGCGGGTTCCAACGAGCAAGACATTTTTCAAACCGCGGCTCTTTAGAACTTGTACCATCATTAGACCAATAGGTCCCGGTCCGAAGACAACGGCAGTTTGTCCTTCTTCAGCGTTGAGATTATTGACAGCATAAAGTCCACATGCCAGAGGTTCTGTTAGTGCTCCTTGGTCGTATGTGACGTTATCGGGTAGTTTGACCGTCCAGCGATAATCAGAAACTGCATATTCCGCAAAACCACCGTCAACACCTACGCCTAAGACGCGTTTCTCTGGACACAAGTTGGACAATCCCTTCTTGCTCCAGAAAGAATCGGGGTTTGATTGAACGGGATTGACCACAACCCGGTCGCCCACCTTAAATCCACCTGTTGATCCTGCTTCACTACCAACTTCGACGACTTCACCAGTGAACTCGTGCCCAAGAATAAGGGGTCCTTTCCCATCATCTGTTTCGAGTGAACTATTACCGAAATAGTACGCGACATCCGAACCACAGATGCCTACCGAACGGACGTGGACCAACAAGTCGTTGTCCCCAGCTGCCGGTACGGGTCGGTCTTCAAGGCTCATTGATTCGGGTTCGTAGAAAATTTGGGATTTCATTATGTGCCTCCTCAAGTTTTTAATGAATATAGTCATTTTAACATATCTGAAATTTAAATTACAACGAAATTCGATTCCAAAAAATTAAAAAATGAATCGCATTTCCAGAAGCAACAATCGACTGCAAAACTCACCCAGAAATACTGTTATAATGGCAATAAAAAGAAAACCGGTTGCAGCTCGCGTCGCGCCAAGGACATCGCGGGCAACCGATTTAGGACGCAAGCAATCCCATGTGATAAAATAGAGAAACAGTGTTCCCCCGATGCCAATCAGCATCCGCATACTGAAAATGATCTGATAGAAAAGGTTAAAAGGAACGACCTCTGTGGATCGCTGTCTCAAAAAGAGGTTCAGACAGAGGAGCAGTGTCATACTTAAAAGGGTATAGAGCAATACAGCATTAAAACGTTTCAGATATGTCACTGGCAAATCAGGCATCACGAGATACCAATGTCCAAACCACATCCCGCTGTGGACGGCACCCAGTAACACAGCTGCCGTTAAGAATTGAAGTGGCAACAGAAACATTTCGCCGGGGAGTTGAACAACTTGAAGATAACGCTGTGCACTCAAGACGATCCATGCTACACCACAAATTGTTCCACTAAAGAAAAGAAGTTGCGTGACCAATGGTGTTTTGAACCACCAGCTCAGTGTGTAGAAAAGGACGACCAGAAAGAAACAGATCACAGAAATGGATTCTAAGTTCTGCCAGAATCCGAAAAAATTGCGAAATGTGACAGGTTGTTGATAGAGAGCAAGGTTCGCACAACGCGATAAGCCACCTACAAGCAAGTAGATACTTCCCATCAAGCGATAAAAATTGGCACAGACCAAATCTTTTGGAACTATGAGAAGGAGAATAAACCCGCCAACAGCGAGTTGGCTGAAAACAAGATAAAAGACATCAACGATGCTGAACATAGGTAATACGTTGGTATTTTCCAGCAGATTAGGTTTTAATCAAACTGTATCTGCACTTCTGGGGATTATTTCTTTACGGAAAAAACGAAAACCCATTACAGTCCGCTGTAGAGCGATGAGTTCGTGCATCGCTATAATCAAGAACCATAATGGGTTTACCTGCCGCGTGCGGTTAAGCGCGCAGTCTATGTTGTAAGGCGGTGTACTTCCACCTATACGATTTCAACTTCGGCACCGAGAGCTTCAAGCTGCTCTTTTGTCTTCTCGGCATCCTCTTTAGAGACCCCTTCTTGAATGGCGACAGGTGCGGATTCAACCTTTTCTTTCGCTTCCTTCAAGCCGAGTCCGGTGATAGCGCGAACCTCTTTGATGACCGGAATCTTCTTGGAACCAAAGTCTTTGAGTTGAACGTCAAATTCCGTTTTCTCTTCCTCGGGGGCGGCTTCCTCTTCCGCGCCGACGGGTGCTGCTACACCTGCCACAGCGACAGCCGGTGCAGCTGACGCGCTTACACCGAATTTATCCTCTAACGCTTTGACCAATTCGGAAAGTTCCAGAACGGTCATATTGCTAATCTCATCAATCATTTTCTCTAAATCTGCGGCCATGTTTGTATCCTTTCTATAAGTAGCACCAAATTAACTTGATTAGAAGTTTTCTGATCAAGCCCTGCGGGGTTAAATCATAGTAACCGACTTTCCCCACAATATTTAGTATATGCGCAATACGCGCTTTGATTTAGGCGTTTTCCGCCTCTTTCTTTTGGTCAGCAACCTGTGTGAGCACAGAGGTTACTTGACGTATTGTTCCACTGAGTACGTTCACCATGCCCGTAACAGGTGAACCCTGATTGAGAGTCCGGACAAGCCCGGTAAGCGGTGCACTGATGAGACCGACGGTCTTGCCAATTAGGACTTCCCGGGACGGCATATCTTGGAGTGATTCAACACCGGCAGCGTCAATTACCTGGGTTCCAAGAATCCCGCCTTTGATCTTAAAATTTTCGTGTTCTTCGCCAAATTCAAGCAAGATTTTTGAGGATGCTGCGGGATCTGTGCCAGTAGCAAGGGCTGTATTTCCTTTGAGATAAGGTGCCAACCCTTCAATACCTCTCTCTTGGGCAACGACGTTTACTAATGTGTTCTTACAGACTTTATAACGGACACCTGCTGCTCGGAGCTGATTGCGCAGCTCGCTAATTTCCGCAACGGTAAGCCCCTGAAAGTCCGTTAGCAGAACAACATCAGCACTGTCGAAAATCTCGCGAATTTGCTCTGTTTGATGAACATTCGCCTCATTCGGCATGTTCCAATTCCTTTCTATATGGGTTGTATGTTGACCGCGGCACATTGCCTCGGTTTTTCCATAAAACTGTCAATTGGGTATACGATTGCGTGCAAAAAGCCCCCAGGCACCTGGAGGCTCACATTAAGGAGAAGTAAACAGTGGGCGGCAAGATTTTGTGTACGCTTCAACCGCGCCCTTGTTTCTATCCATTCAAGCCTCGGTAGGCAAAATTAAGCCCATAGCACCTACATTCTACGACTCTATTCAACTGTGAAGGCTATTTCTATATCGTATCCCGTGTAGATTATACAAATTGCTGCGGATCTATACGAACGCTGACACCCATTGTCGCTGAGATAGCAACGCTTCGAATATACCTGCCCTTCACCGAAGAGGGGCGGGCGGCAACGAGTGCGCTCATCACTGCATCAAGGTTCTGTTTAAGGCTTTCTTCCTCAAACGAGACTTTGCCGATCGGGACATGAACGATACCAGAAGAGCGTTCCACTCGGTATTCGATTTGCCCAGCTTTGATACTCTGAATGGTTTCGGAAAGATCCGTTGTGACGGTGCCTGCCTTGGCATTCGGCATTAAACCGCGTGGTCCAAGAACCCGTCCGAGTTTCGGCATGATACTGCGCATCAGGTCCGGTGTCGCGATTGTCGCGTCAAATTCAAGCCAACCATCTACGATTTTATCGACAAGGTCATCTGTTCCGACGAAATCTGCTCCGGCTTCTTCGGCTTGCCGCGCGAGATCACCTTGGGCAAAGACAACAACACGGGCAGACTTCCCTGTTCCATGTGGCAGTGCAACGGTGCCTCGGATATTCTGATCTGCCTGTCGAGCATCTATACCGAGACGTGATGCCAAATCCACAGTCTCATCAAACTTAGCACCACCCGTATTCTTGACGAGTGAGACTGCCTCATCTACTGTATAAAGTTGGAGCCTATCTACCTGCTCCCTAATGCCGCGGTATCGCTTTCCTCTTTTCGCCATCTTGTTCTCCATGGGCGTATATCTATAGCCCCGTTTCAAAGTAAGTATCCTTATGCCGACGATGTTGTCCCTCTTCGTCGAACAAGCGAATTTCACTAATCAATTGTCAGCCCCATACTACGAGCGGTCCCTTCCACCATTCGCATTGCTGCATCTAAGTCTGTCGTATTTAAGTCGGGCAATTTCGTCTGCGCGATCTCGCGAATCTGATCCATTGTGACGGTGGCAACCTTATTTCGGTTAGGTTCGCCTGAACCTTTGGCGATCTTTGCCGCGGATTTGAGTAAGATTGCAGCGGGTGGCGATTTTACCGCAAAGGTAAATGACCGATCGCTATAACAAGTGACAATGGTTGTCACCACCATTCCGGTTTGATGTTGCGTCTGAGCATTAAACGATTTGATAAACTCCTGTAGATTAATCATATAAGGCGCGAGACTCGGACCGACAGGCGGTTGCGGTGTTGCCTGGCCGGATACCAACTGGAGTTTAACTTCACCTGCTACTTTTTTTGCCATTATTTTTCCCTACTTTTATTTTTAACGCCATCTAAATCTAATTAAGTTCCTCGACTTCAAGTAAGCCCAAATCAACAGAGGTAGAGCGCCCAAAAAGCGAAATGCTGAGGCGTAATCGTTGGTGTTCCATGTCAATTTCCTCAATCTCGCCGGGGAATCCGCTAAACGGACCGTTTATCACCTTGACTTTGTCACCGATCTCGTATTCCATCGCCGGCACTGGTGGGGCTTCCTCTTCCTCAGTCGACATCTGGAGCATTGCTTCAACATCAGCAGAACTCAGCGGGGATGGATGTGAAGTAGGACCCAAGAAGTTCATAACCCCCGGTGTTTCCTGTATGAGAGCCCAACTTCTCTGACCAATCGGACTGTCAACGTGTGGACCGAGCTCATGGGTGGTATTGACAAGAACATACCCTGGATAAGAGGGGCGAACGCTAACCTTTCGCTGGCTATCTTTAACCTCTACCACTTCGGTTTCCGGGACATTAACCTGCAAAATTTCGTCCTGTAACTCTTCCCTCGCAATCATGTTGTCGAGGTTAAGCTTAACCTTCTTCTCATGCCCGGTGTATATCTGAACAACGTACCAATATCCATCCATATTCTCATTCATTAATGTGTCACATTGCCGTTAACGTATAAAGAGTGCTCTGAGGAAAGCCATACCGAAACCCTCAAGCGGGCTATCCAAGACGTACTGGCTTACAACGACAGCAATTAACGGAATACACGCTATCGCTGCTGCGAATATTTTCCGGCTTCCGTCATTACCATCGCTCAGTTCACTTTCTCTACTGCTTTGCGGCTGGTTTTCCCAACTTCTTACAATAAAAAAAACAGCAACCGGGAGGATTACCAGAAAGACCCAACCTAACGGGTTTCCCCATCTTGGGAAAGCAGGGTTACCATCAACTATCCCGATGAAAAGACCTAACAGGGCAGAAGCAACTATGACGGTAATCGTGCTTCCTTGAACCTCTTTCGCGTCCGGTTTAGACACCCGCTGCCATTCCTGAGTAATTCCCTGAATATAGTTTTTAAAACGAGCTATCATAAGATTAAAAGGCAGGCCAGGAGGGATTCGAACCCCCAACATTCGGTTTTGGAGACCGACGCTCTAGCCGTTGGAGCTACTGGCCTGCAAGATTTTTGTAGCAAACGACACATCCGTTTGACGGTTAGTCCGATGTTGTCCGCGTCATCTACTCAAAAAGTTATCGCGTTTCCTTATGGGGCGTGTGCTTCCGACAGAACCGACAGTATTTCTTCCGTTCATACCGAGATTGGTTCGTTCGGCGGTTCCGAGTCGTTACATAATTCCGCTGACTGCATACATCGCATGCTAATGTTACAATGTCTCTGGGCATAATAAACACTCTACTTTCGATAGGTGGAGCCGATGACCGGGATTGAACCGGTGACCTCGTCCTTACCAAGGACGCGCTCTACCGACTGAGCTACATCGGCAAAAATGAAAAAATAACACCAAGCGGGAGACGGGATTTGAACCCGCGACACATGGCTTGGAAGGCCAATGCTCTACCAGCTGAGCTACTCCCGCACAATACGAAGGATGGTGACCTGAAATCTATAGCAAAACACTTTATGGGAAATCTGCAAGCTGTGCCGTAGATCAAGCGTCCAACCAAACCCCGCTAAACATTACCTTCGTGTAAAAATTGATGGGGGCAGATGGATTCGAACCACCGTAGGCATAGCCAACAGATTTACAGTCTGCCCTATTTGACCGCTCTAGCATACCCCCATGATAAAAAGCTGACGAGAGGAATCGAACCTCCAACCTAGTGATTACAAATCACTTGCTCTACCATTGAGCCACGTCAGCAGCACTTTTTAATTATACTCACTTTATTGGAGATTGTCAAGTGATTTTCGATTTTTTGGCAAGAGGTTGTTCGGAGAGAAACAATTTTCGCCGTTAGCGGGATCTAAAGCCCTTCTTCGCGCTCCTCTGCATCAGTATCTTGTTCGCGTGCAAGGAGTTCTTCGTCGAATATATCACTCCCATCGTCTGAGTCCTGTGGGTCGGTGAAAATTGAAGGTGTATTCGGAACAGGAGCTTTGGCTTCGCTTTTTTCAAATTGGAGTTTACCATCGATCAATTCTTGGGTCGCAATGGCAACCGGTTTTTTCTTTTTGTCCGAAGCGTTTGCCGGTGCGACAGGCAAGCCGTTTGCATTTATATCTCTCGCGCGTTTCGCGGCAACGTTTACTGCGAGGTATTTATTTGATACCTGTTTTACTAAGTCTTCATTGTAAATCACTTCACTCATTTTAGTTCTCCTCATTAAAATACAGGTGATACAGGTGCAGACTGAAAGTATTATAATTATACTTAATTTTCTTCAAAAGTCAAATTAAAATAAGAGAAAAATTGACAAAATAACGGAAAAGTTGACAAACAAATTTTAACGTGTTAAAATTGGAACATTAAATTGATGCCCGTTTTAGACAAACTCCTAAGGAAACTTGTAAATGGATACAAATATCCAACCTATCCTCGAAAAATCCGTTGCGGGAGAACGGTTAGACTTTGACGACTGTCTGACGCTTTTCAAGAGCCACGATCTACTTGCCTTGGGACACGCTGCAGATGTCGTTCGACAACGGAAACACCCCGAAGGCTACGTCACTTATATTGTTGATCGAAATATCAATTACACCAATTGGTGTTATGTTGACTGCGATTTCTGTGCTTTTTACCGCCATCGTCAGGATCCCGATGCTTATGTTATGGAACGGGAAGAACTGGGCAGAAAAATACAAGAAACGCTCGATCTTGGCGGTGAGTTGATTCTAATGCAGGGAGGTCTACACCCAAAACTCAAACTCGATTGGTACGAAGACCTCCTCCGTTGGATTAAAGCAAATTACCCCATCCACATTCACGGGTTTTCCCCACCAGAATTGGATTGGTTCGCTAAAATAAACCGTATGTCGTTGCGAGAGATGCTTATCCGCTTACGAGATGCCGGGCTTGATTCAATTCCCGGGGGCGGTGCCGAGATCCTCACTGAACATGCACGCAATGAAATTAGTCCTAAAAAGTGCACTGCCGACGAATGGTTAGAAGTCATGCGTCAGGGACATCTTGTCGGACTCAAGTCAAGTGCAACGATGATGTATGGACATGTAGAAAGTTACGCCGAACGCGTTGAGCACCTCGTCAGACTGCGCGATTTGCAAGATGAAACAGGCGGATTTACGGCGTTCATCTGTTGGTCTCTACAACCTGCTAACACCCGTATGGATCATATACCTCCGGCAGGAAGCTTTGAGTACCTCAAAACGCTCGCTATCTCGCGACTGTTCCTGGACAACTTCGATAACTTTCAATCCTCATGGGTAACCCAAGGTCCGAAGATCGGACAACTGTCGCTTAAGTTCGGTGCGAATGACATGGGCGGCACGATGATTGAGGAGAATGTTGTCAGTAAAGCTGGAACGGTCTACTGCATGCCGATTGAGGAAATTGAGCGTACTATAGCAGAACTCGGATATATTCCCAAACGTCGCAACTTCTTCTATGAATGCCTCAATTAATTCAAAACTTTCAACCCGATAAATTACTGAATCACTAAGGTTAAGGTTCCCGCATAGAGTTTGAAATGTCTGATACCCGTCCCAACATCCTTTTAATCACGACAGATCAACAACGCGGCGACTGCTTGGGTTTGGACCCTGACGGTCCCGACTGTTTACAGACACCAAATTTGGATTGGATCGGACGCACCGGCACACATTTTCGCCGTGGATACGCCGAATGTCCGAGTTGTATTCCAGCTCGGCGCAGCTTGATGACCGGCACCGCACCAGCCGCCAATGGTGGCATTGGATTTAGAGGAGCGCAGTGGAATCCGCCCCACACTCTGGCAGGTGAATTGTCCGCAGCCGGTTATCAAACCGAGATGATCGGCAAGCTGCATCTGAACCCACCGCGTAAACGGTACGGTTTCGACCATCTGCAATTGGCTGATGCCACCCGAGGAGATAACAACGACTACGTTGACTGGTTAAAGCAATACCACAACCGCAATGACGCTCATCCAGGTGTGGCACACGGTGTTTCCGCCAATGGATGGGTTGGTCGTCCCCACCATTTACCCGAAGAACAGATGCACACCTTCTGGTGTATCGACCGCACCCTCAATTTTCTACGAAAACGTGACCCAACGGTGCCTTTTTTTCTCAACGTTTCCTTCATAGATCCACATCCACCGCTAACGCCACCGGTTCACTATTACCAACGTTACATCCACCGAGATCTTCCTCCACCAGTGGTCGGTGACTGGGCACCCAAATTCGAGGGAGCTCAGAAGGGATTGGATCCAAACGCTTGGGAAATCTGTCTCGACGAACATGATATGCACTGTGCGCGTGCGGCTTATTACGGGATGATTAATTTTATTGACGATCAGATCGGTCGCCTGATCCAATCCATGGGTGGTTTGAACGATTGCCTGATTGTTTTTACTTCCGACCACGGTGAAATGCTGGGCGATCACAACTTATACCGCAAAACATGGCCATACGAAGCCTCGGCACGAGTACCCTTTCTGATACGGGCACCGGCAAAATGGGGATATCCGAAAGAATCCGTTTGCCAAAGTCCTGTTGGTCTGCAGGACATCATGCCCACTATTCTGGATGCAGCGGGGATCGAGATACCCAGCACCTGTACCGGTAAAAGTTTGCTGCCAATTATGCGCGGGGATACCGATCAAGTGCGAGACTGTCTGCATGGCGAGCACTCCGGTTGTTACGATTATAACCACGGTAACCACTATGTGACCGATGGACATCACAAGTATGTGTGGTACTCTCAAACCGGTCAGGAGCATCTTTTCAATCTTCAAGACGACCCACACGAAACACACGACCTTGCAAGCCTGAGCGGATCCGAAACTCTCCTAACCCCTTGGCGGAATCGTTTGATCGAGTTTCTCCGCGACCGTCCCGAAGGCTTCACCGATGGCACAAATCTCATAGTCGGGCAAAAACATGATGCCTTGCTGCCGAACTACCAACCCGACACCACCTACCCTTACTTGTAACGTGAGGCTGGATTGAATAGAATCTTCAGAAAAAAGGCGAGGTTGGAAACCCTCGCCTATCTATTTCACAGGAAAACCAATTCCAATCCTGTTTGTAGTAGGGCAATTCATTGCCCATTGTTCTCACTGCAAGGCAGTACGATAAATCGCACGACTACAAACCTACCCAACATTCAAAACGGATAAAACACCAGAACGTCTAACGATAGTCTGAATGTATCCAGAGTTCGCTCTCCTTTTTGCGGGCAGCGAACCAATTCAAATATGCTTCTCGTTTTTTCGCTTGAATGAGTGCTTGACGGTGTCGTGCTTTCTCAGCTGGATCAGATTCAAACATTTCAACATTCGGTTCCTCACGCTCAACAAGTTGAATGATGTAGACTGTATTGTTACCCTTGAAGGGACCTCCGATGTCATCCACCTTCAAACGAAATGCCGCGAACATGACTTCCGCTGAATTTCCCACACCGGCGATGTAGTCACTGCTTGGACTCAACGCAAACAGATTGCTTTCTTGAACAGAAAGTCGATCTGCCGCTAATCCTTCGGGCGTTTTATACTTCTCAAGCAAAGCGTCCAATGATGAAACATCAGCCTTTTGGTTGAAAAGGTTTTGTGCATCCGTAAAAGCAAATGCCTTCGCCTTTTCGACTTTCAGATCCTCAATAACCTCCGCTTTGATTTCTGAGAAGAGTGGGATAGCTGCTGGCTTTTTCTCAAGGACCTTAGCAACGAAATAAGCCTCTACCTGTTCCCCATTTGACTTTTTCGCACCAATCACCTTTATCACGTTCACTTCTGTATCAAAGAATTCCTCGATTAACCCTTGAAATCCCCACCTCGCACCAATCTGCGGAATAGTTGTGGCATCCCGACTGAAGAGTCCAGTTTCTAAAGCAGTGAGTGAAAGATCCTTATAACTCTCAAGTGCGAGTGCCGCATCATAGTCCTCAACCTCAATCTCAAACAAAAGGTCGTCCGCGATCCTTTTCGCCTCGTCAACACCGTTGACTTGAACAAGCCTTTGCTCGATATCGTATTGAACCTGAGCGAAAGGTTGGACCTCTGGTGCCTTTTTCTCTTCCAATTTAATGATGTGATACCCAAAATCCGTTTCAACCAAGCCGCTGACTTCCCCCGGTTCCAGTGTATCAAAAGCCGCTTCTTCAAAGGGCTGCACCATTTCGCCACGCGTGAAGTAGTCCCCGGGTGGAAGTTTCGGGTTTCTACCTCTCAAGGCACCTCCCTGTACGCTGGAAGGACCTTCCGAATGCGTTTTCGCAAGCTCGGCGAAATCGGCACCTACAGCGAGTTCAGCATTGATGGTTTCAAGTAGTTCCTCTGCAGCATGTTTGGTTTCCGTCTTTTGTAAATCGGTTGGATTGTCAGGGAACTTTTTTAAGATATGGCGTGCTTTGACCGCCTCTAACGTTGTAAATTCCGCTTGATTTTCCTCGTAATATGCCCTAACCTCTTCACCTAAAACAAAATCAGCAGGATTCACTTTGATAAACTTTACATTTATCTGTTCTTCTGTTTTGTAGTTTTCCCGGTTTTTCTCGAAGTATGCTTCCGCTTCCGCCTCGTCAACTTCAACTGTCGGGGTATAATCACCATGCCTAAATTCAATAAACTTGACTTTCGCCTTATCTGACTCAAGTCGATATGCTTGTTCGGCTTCAGCATCAGTTACTAACTCAAGTGCTTGAATACTGTCTCGAAGTGCAGCGGAACTAAGTTGCAAACGAACATTTTCTGTATATAAGTCTACCGCTCCGTATTGTTGATAAAGGTTGTACTGGTTGACCCGTGTTGCATCACTTCGGATATAGCGCTCTATCTCGGTATAACCGATATCTACACTTCCGAGAATCGTTTGTTGTACCCAACGATCAATTACATTTTTCTGCGTTTGCTCCAAGTCTGGTGCTGGACCGAACCGCTGTTGGCTTCGTTTTTGAGATTCCATGGCATTGGCAACAGCGTTTTCAAACTCTCCGCGCTTGACTTCTGTGTTATTAATCCTGAGAACGACTTCCCCCTCGGGACCTTCACCTCCACCGCGCGTGTTGCTGTAGAGGAACACGGTTCCTACCAAAAACACAATGGCGATTACCCACATAAAGAGCTGCGCAATAAATTTTTCGCGTAGAAAGATAATCATGTTTAAAAGGTATCTCCTGTTTTGTTTCTATTAACCAACAGACTTTCATATATGAAGAGATTATTAATATTATACATGCAAACAGGGTAAATGTCAAAGGCACAAGCACTAATTTTTGTGGTGAAGCGTGATAAAGTCTACCGGAAACGGATTTTGAAGCATGGATAATAAAAATTTGCTAATTTTTCAAATATACTATATACTAATTAGCAAAAATCAAGGGTGTCGCTTGCAAACCCTCATTGAAACTTGGCAAGACATACAATGCAGATTCGGAACGCAACGGATTTTAGTTTGAAATATACCTTAGAATCGGGACAGTCATTTCGATGGACCCGGATAGACGATGCCTACCACGGGGTCGTGGGGGGACGCATCCTCAAAATTTGTCAAATAGGGACAACCTTATGTGTTGAGAGTTCTGCCACCGAAGACGAGACTACCTTTGTGCCATTTCTCCGACACTATCTTGACATTGGTCGGGACGTTCCGAAGATCCTCGCCGAAGTTGACAATGATGCCTATATGCATCGGGCAATTGAAAAACTTTGGGGGATGCGCATTCTGAACCAAGAACTCTGGGAAACGGTGGCATCTTTCATTTTGTCCCAGAACAACAATGTCCCTCGGATTCGTGGGATTATCCGCCGACTTTCTGAACGTTTTGGTGAACGACTAACGCTTGCACGTTACGTAGATTACAGCTTTCCAACTCCGGATGCCCTTGCAACAACAACAGAAGATGAACTCCTTGCATGTGGTACCGGCTACCGAGCAAGCTACCTTCGAGACGCTGCACGAGCCGTTGTTAGCGGCGAACTTGCACTTGCGTCGGTGAAGCAAATGCCATATCCTGAGGCAAAACGTGAATTAATGCGTCGGAACGGTATTGGCGAAAAAGTAGCCGATTGTATCTGTTTGTTCTCACTTGGACATCTTGAGGCGTTGCCTATTGATGTCTGGATAAAGCGGATCTTTGAGACCCTTTATCTGCGTCGGCGTGCCACACATCATGAGATACGCGACTTTGCACACACCTATTTCGGAGAGGGCGTCGGGTACGCCCAGCAGTACCTTTTTCACTATGTTCATGAATATCCAGATTGGGCAGATGCCGAGCATTTGTCGCTCATCAAAGCAGATGTTCCTACTGCGATAGAGAATGGCAAATCCGCCCTGAATTAATAAACAAACCATCTTGGAGGAATTAGCATGTCTGAATCGTTTGAACAAAGTATTGTATCGCTTCTTGAGGAGCATGTAGAACTTGCGATTTCAACTGTTCAACAGTTGAGAGCAGAGAAATTGGATCTTGAGGCTGAAATTGCAAGGCTTAACAGTGATGTACTACAGCGCGATGCCCAGATTCAAGAACTTGAAAACCGCAATAGTGATCTTGAGGGGGAACTCGACTTAGAACGGTCAACCACTTCCCAAGAACGAGCAGATGTTCGGGAACGACTTGAAAGCTTGATGGATGTCCTCGCTGCATCAAATGAAAGCGCAACAGATACAGACACTGATGATGAAATCGCCTTTACAGCGCAGAGTGAGGCACCGAATGTAGCACCTTCCGAGCAAAGAGAAGACGACTCTGAGGTGTAGTAAAGCATCAAACTTTGGACGTTCTGAGTAAAATAAAGATAACTAACACCTGTGCGTGTCTTAGTCCTTTCTCATTCTTATATCATGAAACCGTACCGACGAAAGTTCGCACTCATCGCGGAGCGTCCGGATGTCACGCTGCGGGTCGTGATGCCTGCGCGTTGGTATGAAAGTTTTCAGCATATTGTTTTTGAACCGGAATTGGACACGCCGTGTGAAGAATTTCCCTGTCCAATCCGATTCTCAGGGTATGGTAGCCGTTTCTACTATCGCCGAGGCGTGAAGTCCCATTTCAAGGATTTCCAACCCGATATCATCCACCTCGAAGAGGAAGCATGGAGCCTCAACGCGTTACAGACGGTTTGGTTGAAACGGAAGTATTGTCCGAGGAGCCGTTTTATTTTTCGCACGTCACTCAGTATACCAAGCAAACAGCGATTTGGTGCTCTACCTGTCTGGATCGAACGCTGGGTCTTTCGAGAAACAGATAGAGCTTTTCCACTGAGCACCAATGCTGGCGAAATTCTAACTGAGCGAGGATACACTGGACAACAGACACCGTTTCCAAATGGGGTTGACGTGCGCCATTTCTATAAGATGGATGTCCGTGAATTGAAAAATTCATTGCGACTCAATGATTGCTACGTCATCGGTTATGTCGGTAGGCTGCTTCAGATGAAAGGAATAGACACACTTCTTGAGGCTGTAGCGCACCTCGTAAATCACGATGCAACCCGTCCATATAGACTCTTAATCGTCGGACAAGGTGAAGATAAACCGGGTTTTCAAAAAACTGCTGAAACCCTCGGAATTGCTGAACAGATTGTGTGGATAGATGCGGTGCCTCCTGAAGAGGTAGCCGCCTATATTAACTGTATGGACACACTCGTCCTACCGTCCCGAACGACAGCAGGATGGGTTGAATTCTTCGGTAGGGTCCTTATTGAGGGAATGGCGTGCGAAGTACCCGTTATCGGTTCGGATTCTGGTGAAATTCCACACGTAATTAGGGACGCGGGACTTGTTTTTCCTGAAGGCGATATGGACGCTTTAGCAGAACAGATATATCGCATCACGCACGATGTATCTCTGCGGAACAATCTGGTCGAGCGTGGGTTTGCTCGCATTAAAGATTTTACGTGGGAGACAATTGCGGAACAGACGTATCAGGTATATCAGGAATTGCTTGAAGAGGCTTCGTAGAGTGGTGTTTGAAGACCTTATAAAAGAAAGATGCCCCCGACTGGACTCGAACCAGTATGCCGTTAGGCACAAGCCCTCAACCTGCTGTGTATACCAAATTCCACCACGGGGGCATTACGTGATTAATTATACCTTACACAGATAGGAATGTCAAATTTTTTAATTCCCAGTGACAGCGAGAATTCCTCGCGACACCTATGGTTTCTCGGATAGCAAATATGAACACTTCTGAACCGGAACTTGAACAGCAATTATCAGATAATCTTGCAGGAGAGGTGCGCTTTGACCTGTATTCTAAGGCACTCTATAGCACAGACGCGAGCCTCTACCAAGTCCAACCGATAGGTGTTGTAATTCCGCAAGACAGTCAGGACGTTATTAAGACAGTGCAAATCGCGTCAGAACGTAACGTCCCGATCCTTCCACGTGGCGGCGGCACGAGCCTCGCAGGACAGAGTGTCGGTGAGGCAATCGTGATAGACATGTCCAAATACATGAACCAACTGCTTGAGGTGAATGTTGCTGAGCGTTGGGCACGTGTACAGCCCGGCATTGTCTTAGATGAGTTGAACCATAAGTTGAAACCACACGGCTTGATGTACGCCCCTGATGTCGCCACCAGCAGTCGAGCAAACGTCGGTGGCACCATCGGAAATAACTCCGCTGGTTCGCATTCACTCATTTACGGCAAAACTATCGACCATGTCATGGCACTTGACTTAGTGCTCTCCAATGCTGATGAAATCACCGCCTCGCCTATCTCGCTTGAAGAATTAGAGACCAAAAAACAAAGAGACACGTTAGAGGCAAACATCTATCGCGAACTTTGTCGTATATGTACAGATAACGAAACAGAGATTCGTAAACGCTATCCACGCATCTTACGCCGTGTCGCAGGTTACAACCTTGATGAGTTTATCCGGAACGCCGGTTCAAAAGAAGTTACCCCGTATCGCCGCGATGGATGCGATGAAAATCATCCGTTTAGCCTGACGAAAATCCTTGTTGGCTCCGAAGGAACACTCGCAACGACTCTTGAGGCAACAATAAATCTCGTTCCGATTCCCAAATTGACGGCTCTGTGTGTCGTTCATTTCAAATCGCTCATTGCCTCTATGGAAGCGATGCAACCTATCTTAGAGTGCAATCCCACCGCTGTAGAACTCATAGACAAGACAATCCTTAATATGGCGCGAGATTCGTTAGAATTTTCACGGCTTACCACCTTCATACAGGGTGAACCAGATGCACTACTCGCGGTTGAATTTTACGGCGAGACCGAAGCGGAATTGGAGGCGCACCTGGATAAACTTGAAGAGACATTGAGACGTACAGGTTTCGGTTATGCGTTCGTGCGATGTTTCACGGCTGAAGAAAAAGCACGCGTCTGGGAGACTCGGAAAGCCGGACTTGGCTTGTTGATGGGTATGAAAGGTGATGCCAAACCGGTAGGTTTCGTTGAAGATGCCGCTGTCCCTATAGAAAACCTGCCAGAATATGTTCGTCGATTTGACGAGATTGTTACGGCACACGATACCACCGCCGCCTACTACGCGCATGCAAGCGTTGGACTCTTACACAACCGCCCAATTGTCAACCTCAAATCCGAGACTGATATTCAAAAGATGCACGATATCGCTCGTGAAGTCCGGGATCTGCTCATGGAATTGGACGGTGCGATGAGTGGGGAACACGGCGACGGGCTTGTTCGTAGTGAGTGGATAGAGAGCATGTTCGGTCCGCAGATATATCAGGCACTCACCGAAGTCAAAAAGGCGTTTGACCCAGCCGGTATCATGAACCCGGGTAAAATCGTTGATGCCCCACCGATGACAGAAAACCTCCGCTTTGGAACAGACTATAACACCATTAAAATTGACACCTACTTCGATTTTTCCAGTCAAGATGGATTCGGTAGAGCAATTGAAATGTGTAACGGTGTCGGTGCGTGTCGAAAGACGTTGACTGGCACGATGTGTCCATCCTTCATTGGCACACGCGAAGAGGAACACTCAACACGTGGGCGCGCGAACGCGTTGCGTTCTATTATTTCAGGGGCGTTACCACACACCGAACTCACAAGTGAGCGGCTTCAGGAAGTCCTGGATTTGTGCCTCGGATGTAAAGCATGCAAGGCAGAGTGCCCGTCGAATGTAGATATGGCGAAGATTAAATACGAGGTACTCGCGCACTATCATAAAGCAAACGGCTTGCCCTTGCATCGTCGGTTGTTCGGTGAAATCGGCACACTCGCGCCTTTAGGTTCAATGTTTTCGCCTCTTTCTAACTGGGCAGTCAACAATGGATTTTCCAAATGGATCGCTGAGAAATTAGTCGGTGTTGACCGGCGGCGGGATATGCCAACCTTCGTACGTCCTACCTATGAACAGTGGTTCCGAAAGCGTAATTTCCGACGAACATCAGATAAGAAGGTTGTACTCTTTGCCGATACCTTTATGAATTACAGTGAACCGGCTATCGGTAAAGCCGCAGTGGAGCTGCTCGAAGCGTGCGGCTTTGAGGTGTTGCTCCCTGAGAAGCGATGTTGCGGACGTCCTCTCATATCAGAGGGAATGCTCGACCGAGCCATTGAGAACGCGCTTTACAACGTTGACGCGCTTCGGGACTATGCTAATGAAGGAATTCCAATCGTTGGATGCGAACCGAGTTGTACCTCTACCCTTACCGACGATTACGTTGAGCTAATCGGGACCGCTGACGCGAAACGCGTTGCTGAGGCAACCTATTCGTTTGAAGAATTTTTTACACAACTAACAAAGGAAGACAAACTGCTGCCGGAATTTTCGGCAGAACCGCGGGACATCTTGCTGCACGGACACTGCCATCAGCGGGCACTCGTCGGTATCCAACCGACTGTGAAAATGCTAAGTTTACCAGCAGAACATAATGTCACAGTGATCGATTCGAGTTGTTGCGGGATGGCAGGAGCGTTCGGATATGAAAAGGCTCACTACGACCTGTCCATGAAGATCGGCGAATTGCGGCTTTTCGGAGCTGTCCGTGAAAAACCGCCGGACAGTTTCACACTTAGTGCTGCTGGGTTTTCTTGTAGACATCAACTTGAACACGGAACGGGTGTGCAACCAAAGCATCCAATCGAGGTGTTACGCGAAGCGATGATATAAGCATTACACCATACGCACCGGAGGAAGACACATGTCCAAAATTTATCAACCGCTGGACGATTTCAAAGTCGTCGAATTACCAGAAAAACAGTTACCTTTTTGGAAAATTGCGGGACCCGGTGCTATCTTGGTTGGGTTGTCGATTGGGGCAGGTGAGAGTGTGATTTGGCCCCGCATCGTTGCGGAATATGGTGGAAGCATGATTTGGGCGGCTGTCCTCGGTGTATTCCTCCAACTTTGGATTAACTTTGAAGTCGGCCGCTGGACGATCGCAACGGGTGAAACGGTGTATACGGGGTACAGCCGTATCTGGCGAGGCTTCGCACCCTTGTTCATTCTACTCACAGTAGTGGGTTGGATAGCACCGGGGTGGGCACGGACATCGGGACTTGCCCTCAAAGCACTTGTGCTTGGACCCGGTGGTTGGGGTTCCGATACCTTTTGGACAATAGTGACGTTCGCAGCGGTCGCGCTCATCCTATTCGGACCGAAAATGATCTACCAATCTGTCGAAAACACGGTTGAAGTGTTAGTCGCTATCGTAACCATTGGATTAATTTTAGTTGCAATCATGGTCGGCTCGATGGATACATGGAAAGAACTCGGTGCAGGTTTGATAAACGTGGGTTACAAAGAACCGGGGATGTCCGTGAAACAACTGTTTATTGCATTAGTCTTCGCGGGTGCTGGAGGGACAGCAAATCTTTTTTACACGTTCTATCTACGCGACAAAAACATCGGTATGGGGGCGCAATTGCCAGGGCTACAGAATCCGCTTCGCGGCAGAAGTGAGAAAGTGCCTGCAACAGGCTTTCTCTTTGAAGTAACAGAGGAAAATCGCAAACGCTTCACTGAGTGGTGGCAATATGTCAAACGCGACCAGATGCTCTTCTTTTGGGCACTCAACACGCTTACGATTTTGCTCTTTATTTTTGGGGCACTTGCAGTTTTACACCCAAACGGAATTGTCCCTGAGCAAGGCAGACTTATCTACGATGAAGCACAGATATTAGGTGAAATCTGGGGTGTGGCGGGACAAAAGATTTTTTTATTGGTTGGTGTCGCGACACTTTTCGGAACACAACTCGCACTTGTTGACGGTGTATCGCGTTCCATTTCTGATATTATTTATACCAATTTCCAAGGTGCTCAAAATCGGGATTTGAATTGGTGGTATCTCCTTATCGCAGGTATCTGGATCGTTGGCGGGTGCGTCATAACCTTCGTGATGGAGCAGTTAAACGTCAGTGAATTAGGGTTTCTCTTTAATGCGGCATACATGGGCGGTTTCGCTATGGCGATTTACGTGCCGCTTACGCTTTACATGAACTACCGTTTTCTACCTGACTTCGCAAAACCGAAAAGGCTTTCTACCTTCATGATGATAATCGCTTCATGCGTCTATATCGGATTCGCGATTTCAAGTATCATCTGGGAAGCCAAACAATTGATTGGAGGCTAAAATGGATTTGAAGGAGCGAAAAGCATTTTTTGAAAAGGAAGGCTATCTCGTTGTTGAGAACCTATTATCGGCAGCAGAGATTGAAACATGCCAAGCGGAGATCCATCGTTTGCACCAGTTTGCTGCAGGGCAGGAGCCCGACATAGAAAAAGAGCAAGCAGAAACCGCACGTCGGCACGTGCAACGTGAACCCTATGCAAAAGACGAAACACAAGGAGATAGGTTGCCGGTGCTCCGGAAAGCAGAAAATACGCGTCAGTACTCCGAAGTCTTTCGGGACCTTGCACAGCATCCGAACTTGATTGAGGTCGTTCAAGAACTCATTGGTGAAGAAGACCTGTTACTCTTTAGAAGCACACTGATGTTCAAACCAGCATTCCACGGGTCTTCGCATGGGCTACATCAAGACTCAGCATATTGGCCCATGGAACCGCCGAACCTCGTTACCGTGAGCATCGCACTCAACGATGCGACACCAGAAAACGGCTGTTTCAAGGTAATCCCGAGAAGCCACTTGTGGGGAATGCAGTCTTGGGGACACATTGCGCGGGAGCAGGATGCTGAACTCACCGACAAGAAAGAGGTCGCGGAACAACAGATGGATGTCCCACTTTCTGCGGGAAGTGCTCTATTCTTCCATAGTCTGATGGTACACGGCTCCGGTCCGAATACGACCCCTAACCCTCGGAATACGGCGTTGTATGCCTACTTCTCGCCGAAGGTTCGATATGTACCGAGAGACGGAAAGCCGGGCGAGAAAACATTTCCAGTTGTTGCTGGACTTGGTGGTAAAACAGAACTGACGCTTGTTGCCCAAACATAGTCTTCAGTGCAGCAGGCAAATGTTCACAGATGCTTGCCCTTATAGGGAGAGAACGAAATAACCTTAGCATTCAAAAACTGAGCGGAAATTTCAAATCTTATGGAGGGCTATACTGTCATCACTATGGACGAGATTACCAAAGATACCCCAGAAGAGGAAAGCGGCCACATGCCTGTCGTTAGAGAGCAACGTGGCACGAAAGTGGCACTGGCTAAACCTGAGGCACTTGTTGTCTACGAGGAAAAGGAAGATACGTCTGAGAAAAAGGGGCCTTTCAGAAAATTAGGACGAAAGACAACTCTATCTCGCGGACAACTTGGGAGGTTACTCTTAGAGAATATTGAGGTATTTCCCGAATACGAGGCACGACTCTTACGCGCAATTCTCAACTTGAAAGCACTAACAGCACAAGAAGTGATGACTCCATTGTCAGAAATGGTTCCACTGACAATAGAATCACTGCCCTCTGAAGTTCTCAATCTCTGTCGCACTTCCAACCATCGCTACATCCCTATCTATGAGAAGCGCGTTGATTGGCTGCTCGGCATAGTTGATGGCATGGAGGTGCTCACAAGTGAGCCAGATGAGAAGGGTTTAGCACCATTTGTCAGAGATGTGTACTATGTCCCTGCCTTGAAGTCTGCCATGGATTTATTAGATGACCTACGGCAATCCGAGATACCGTATGCGATTGTGGTTAACGAGCACGGAAGTTGTATTGGAGCCGTAGAATTGATAGATGTTTTAGAGCGGGTCATAGGCGATATCAAGGCGAATCCCAAACGAACTACCGCTCATATCGAAGAACTCGGAAAAGACGACTGGCGCATTGATGCCCGCGTGTTAATTGTTGATGTCAACAAAACATTAGGGACCCAAATCCCTTCAGACCGGTGTGATACCCTCGGCGGCTTTATCCTTATGTTGCTCGGACGATTGCCACAAAAAGGTGAGAAGGTTGAATATGAAGATTTTGAATTTAATATAGACGAAACCTTTAAGTACGGCATCTCTCAGATTCGAGCTTTGAAAAAGCCTGCCAGAAGAACAAGACGATAAGGAAGAAACAGAAAGAGAACTCATGAAGTTGAAACGCCCTCGTCCTCGTATTTTCAAAAGAACGCGCATCCGGGTACTGATTGTATGGTATCTCATTCTACTTGGCGGTATCATCATCCTTGTTTGGAAAATGCCAGCGATTGTTTCACGTCTGTAAAGCAGTCCGAATATTTCCAACACTCGAAAATAGGGCGCCCGTATGAGCCATAGGAAAAACAACACTGATTACTGTTAATCTGGGTATTATAACTTTAGCATACCTCAGAAACCTTTAGACTACAAAGGAGGTCTTATTGGATGTACACGATTATCCTTATGTCATCTCGTGGAAATTCAGTTCGCCAGCATACGATTGGTCGCGGGCGCGTATTTTTTCTTTGTCTCGTCGTTTTTATTGTATGCCTCGCAGCGATTGGTGGAATAGGTTACGGACTCTTCCAACAACGACAAAGCATCAATGCTGAAGAGAAACTACAAGCAAATCAGGAGGAAATCCAACAATTGAGGCAGGCAAAACTACAAATTGAATCGGAACTCGCTATCATCAATGAGGAGATGAAAGATATTCGCCACATGGCAAAAACGATTCAAGAGGCTCTGGGGATTTTTGGGCAAGGTGGCGGAAATCCTCCTTGGGGATCCGAAGGAACTGAGGAGCAAACTGCTGACCTACAGGAAAATGCCGAAGCGACTACCGATGCCGCAACTCATGAGGACGAGATGCAGAAATCGCTAACGCCTCGCATCTTGAAAGAAGAAATTCTACCCCTCTACAACTATACCAGCACGTCCGAAAAACAAATTGACGGATACCCTTCCATTCTGCCAGTGAAGCTTCAACAGGAAAATGGGGAGAAATTCGATTTTTGGTATTCCTCCCCGTTTGGATGGCGGACCCACCCGTTGACGAAGAAGCGCGAATTTCACCAAGGATTGGACATCAAAACCCGTGCTGGCGTTCCTGTTGTCGCTGCAGCTGATGGAACAGTAGTGACAATCGAAACGAGAGGTTATTTTGGAAAGACAATCGAGATCACCCACGAAGGAGACCAGTTCAAAACATTATACGCGCATTTGCAAGGTTACGCGGAGAACCTCAAAGTTGGAGACAAAGTGATGCGCGGCACGATTATCGGCTACGTTGGAAACACAGGACGCAGCACCGGTTCGCATCTCCACTACGGTGTTTATGACACGAAAAAAGAGGAATGGGTGAACCCGATTAATTATATCCTCGACCAACAACCGACATTTTCACCATAACTGTAAGTCTTTCAGTATTCCCAGACGTATGAAAGAAGGAGAATTAAAAACATGTCTTATTTAAAATCCCTAAGACGTTGCGGTGCATGTATTGCAACATGGGGAATTGTGTTATGTTTTCTGGCACTGCCCGCTGTCGTGTTTGCCCAAGATGAACTCATCATTATCTCCCCGCATCCGGAGGGTATTGAGGCAGAATTTGGTAAAAATTTCGAGAAGTGGTACGAAGAACAGACCGGCAGAACCGTCAAAACTGATTGGCGAGATGTCGGAGGAACCTCTTCTAACTATCGATTCATCGAATCGGAATTTAAACGGGTGCCGGAAGGCATCAATATTGACATTTTCTTCGGTGGCGGTACTGACAACTACCTCCGCCTCTCAAATAATGGATGGTTACACGCCTACAAACTACCCGAAGCGCAACTTGAGCAGATGACCCAATCGTTTCAAGGGATTCCGCTCTATGATGCCGAACATCGGTGGTATGGCGCAGCGTTATCCAGCTTCGGTATCATGTACAATGAGCAGCTGCGTGAAATGCTACAACTCCCGAAAGCCTCAGCATGGCAGGATTTGGGAGATTTGGCGTTGCTCGGTAGAATTGGTGCAGCAGATCCGAGAGAAAGCGGTTCCGCACACATGGTCTATGAGATCATCCTTCAAACCCTTGGATGGGAAGAAGGGTTCTCACTCTTGACGAAAATCGGCGCGAATGTTCGAGGCTTCTCCGCCGGTGCTAACGCTATTCCAACAGATGTTGTCGCTGGACAAGCTATTTATGGACTTGCAATTGATTTTTACGCCTACGGCCAAATTGCTGTTGTTGGAGCCGACAAGATCAAATATATTGTTCCAGCCGATGGCACGGTTATCACTGCCGATCCAATTGCAATTCTCAAAGGCGCGCCGAACTTACCCGTCGCGCAAAAGTTTCTTGAATTCGTTTTATCGGAAGATGCTCAGAAACTCTGGATGCTCCGCGATACCGATCCAGAGGGACCTGAATGGAAGGGTGGTTTGAACCGCGCGAGCGTGCTGCCTGCACTCTACGATGAATTGGGAGAAAGATGCATCGTCCCAAACCCATTCAGTACAGCAGGGAATCTGTTTCTATACAACTCAGATACAGGCAGCACCCGATGGGATATTGTTAATGGCCTCTTCGGCGTTTTGATTATCGATTCTCACAAGGATCTTGTCAACGCGTGGAAAGCGATTCAAAAGTGTAAAGACCCAGCAAAGCGCGATGCAGCAATTGCAGCTTTAACGAAGATGCCAATAACCGAAGAAGAGGCGATGGAGATGGCAGTTAGTGCTTGGAAAGATCCCACAGTCCGCAACGAGAAAAGAAAGGAGTGGGGACAGTTCGCTAAGGACAAGTTCAAAGAGGCGCGGGATTTGGCAAAATAAACTTAATCCCTAAGCATCTTGAGAATGTGTTTCGCCAAAGGTTCTTTCAGTTCTCTATGGCGCGGAACCGGTTGAGAAACACGTGTGCTTGGATTCTGATACCAATCATGTTTCGCGCCGTGGCGTATGAGTACACACCCGATCTTCTTTAATTCACGAATCAGGTCCCGTCTTTTCATGCGATCTGTAGTTCCGCAACTTTCCGGACACACGGAATAGCACCGCTCGTGAGTTCAGCGTAAATGTCAAGCAAATTTTCCTCAAGTGCCGCTATTGTTTCACCCTGCGTCCAATAATCAGGGTATTCCTCAAGGTATCCGAGAAATAGGTCTTCATCTTGCCAGTAAATGTATTTTTGCGTCTTCATAGATAGCACCAAATTGTGCGAATCCTTCACACAAGGTTGTATGGATTGAACTAAGTCGAGCCAAGGTAATTATGTGCAAGTTTTGATAATTATAATACCACGTAAATCAGCACCAATCAAGATTATTTTCCGAAAAACAACGATACCCACTCGCTGGCGAGGTTTCCTAACCTCGTAACACTATACATTGACTTCTACCCCCAAGAAATCAGAGAGTTTCCCACACTCCTCTCGGTAGTGGACGATTTTCGCTGAATCGCCTGCCTCCCCGATCATCATGGCTGCCATGAATTCACTTGGATAGTGTGTTTTCAGATACGCCATGCGGTACGCCAACATCGAGTAAGCGACAGCATGCGACTTATTAAAGGCATAGCGACCAACCAACGTAAGCCAATCAAACATCTCTTCAGCCTCGCTTTTAGTGAGATTCCGCTTTTTCACCGCGCCCTCAATGAATTTCTTACGCTGTGCGGCAATCAGCACCTCGTCCTTCCTGCCCATTGCATTGCGGAGGACATCCGCTTCACCGAGGGTAAAGCCTGCTATATCGTGTGCGATTTGCATCACCTGTTCTTGGTAGATACAGACCCCATAAGTGCTTTTAAGCACACCCTCAAGCGAAGGGTGTACATATTCTATGGGCTGCAATCCGTTCTTCCAATCTATGTACTGTTGCATGTCACCGTTTTCTATCGGACCCGGACGATAGAGTGCTGGAATAGCGGAAAACTCCTCAAAGTTATCCGGCTTGAGTTGGGTAACCACCCGATACATACCAGCGGAACCTTCCAACTGGAATAAACCGGCAATAAGTCCGTTGCTAACAAGTGTGTAGGTCTCTTTATCGTCAAAAGGAATCTCTTCCAGTTTAAGCTTAACACCGTGGTTCGCCTCAATCATCTGAAGACAATCGTGTATTTCGCTAAGACTCCGTAAACCGAGAGAATCAAACTTGACAATGCCAATATTTTCAACACTCTTCCCTTCAAACTGCGTTGCCACTTGATCGTGTCTATCCTTGAAGAGTGGAACGTAATTTGTCAGGGGACCGTCTGAAATCGCGATTCCAGAGGCGTGACAGGAAACGTGCCGTTTCATGCCTTCCACTGCTTTGCTAATCCCAATCAACTCCCGATTTTCAGGGAGCTCCGCAAGTGTCTGAAATTCTGGCACCCGTGCCAAAACTTCATCAAGTGTTATACCGGGAATGGACGGAATAAGTTCGGTCAACTTTTCGACATCTTCAAGAGGTACCTCAAGTGCACGTCCGACATCTTTGATAGCCGCTTTCGCACCCAAAGTAGCAAAGGTGGCGACTTTACTGACGGAATCCGCGCCATATTTTTTCGTTAAATACGCAACCACATGTTCACGGGCGCGGTCGGCGAAATCAATAAAGATATCGGGTCGATCAATACGTTCGAGATTTAAAAACCGTTCAAACAGACAACCGTGATCCATCGGATTGAAACCAACCACATCAAGTGCATGCAGTACAAGACTCCCCGCAGCAGAGCCGCGCGCTGTAATCGGGTATCCCTGTTTCTGGGCATAGTTGACATAATCCCCAACAATCAGGAAATAGTTGGCGTGATCTCCTTGTCCGATAATCTTCAACTCGTAATCAATCCGCTGTCGAACAGGTTCAGAAAGTTCGCCATATTTCTCGCGTAAGCCTTGGTAGCACAGTTCCTGAAGATAACTGTCGTGTGTGTACCCTTCAGGAACCTTATATTTCGGCATCGGGTCGCGTTGATCGTCGAGTTCAAGGTTGCACCGATTCGCAATTTCAAGCGTGTTGCTGATCGCCTCCGGTGGGTAATCCTTCAGTGCCTCTCGCATTTCATCAACGTCTTTAAAGTAAAAGTGGTTGTCATAGCGGAGCCGTTCTTGGTCATTGACGGTTTTCTTCGTCTGAATACAGAGGAGGACATCGTGCATTCCGTGGTCTGATTTTCGGAGGTAGTGGCAATCGTTTGTGCCGACGAGCGGGAGATTGAACTCTTTCGCCAACGCAACCATCACCGGATATGCCTCAAGTTCCTTGTCGATGTAATGATTTTGCAACTCAACGTAGAGGTTCCGTTGCCCCATTATCTCCATGAGTGTTTTGAGATTCTGAATCGCTTCCTCACGCCGATTTTCACAGAGGAGCCGTGGCACCTGACCTTGTATACACCCCGTCAGCGCGATAATCCCGTCCCGGTATTCGCGCAGGATTTCCATATCAATACGCGGCTTGCGATTGAACCCTTCGGTGTATCCGAGTGATACCAATTCCGAGAGATTTCTATAGCCGGTTACATCCTCAGCAAGTAGTGTGAGATGATAGGGACCACCCTGTTCCTGCTCACGTGTCTTTCGGCTCCCGTGTGCGACATACACCTCACAACCGATGATCGGGTTAACCCCAGCCTCTGTTGCTTTGTTGTAGAGTTCCCATGCTCCGAACATATTGCCGTGGTCAGTGAGCGCGACAGCAGGGACGCTATTTTCGACTGCCCAATCCACCATATCAGGAATACGGCACGCACCATCAAGCATGCTGTACTCGCTATGGTTGTGTAGATGAACAAATTCGGAACCGGTTGTGGATGGAACGTAAGTACCACCTCCGGGAGAGGTATCGTTCTTCTGAGTCGAGAGTGGAGTGGTCGATCCACGCTGTGGTTCAATCCCATTTGCAAGGATAGTGACGATAACCGTGTCATCAGGTTCAGGATCGTTGTCCCGATAGACCAGTCCAAAGATAATTTGCGCGTCGAATGCCTCTTCTTGGAGCACATTCATCGATGCATCTAACTCATTCATCATGAAGTCTGGTGGGGCACTGATTTGGACAATTATTCCGGTTGCACCGCCAATTCGCTTGCCATCCAGCAGTGGTGAGGTCATAGCGTTTTGCATAGCGATTCGCGCCCGGTTTTCACCCGATGCTTGCCCTACACCCATCAACACCGTGCCAGCATCCTTCATGATGCTCTCTATATCGGCAAAGTCAACATTAATCTCGCCCGACTCCACAATAATATCAGCGACAGTTTTAATAGAAAGTACTAAGGTTTCATCGCTCATGCGGAACGCTTCGCTCGTTGAGGGTTCCGCATCCACGGTATCAAGGAGCCGCTGATTTGGGATCACTATAACAGCATCAGTGTTGTTTCGGAGTTCCTGAAGTCCGTATTCCGCTTGCTCGGCGCGGCGTTGCCCCTCAAAATCGAACGGGCTTGTTGCAACGCCTATCGTTAAAGCCCCCTGCTCCCGGGCGAGGGATGCAATCAAAGGTGCTGCACCCGTCCCTGTCCCGCCACCCATGCCAGCAGTAACGAAAACCAGACGCGCATCCGCAACGACGGTATTAAGCGTTTCCAAATCCTCTTCAGCCGCCCCTCTGCCTACCTCTGGATTCGCATCTGCGCCAAGTCCCTGCGTGATTTCAGCACCGATTTGCACTTGTGTCGCCCCGTCACATGTGCGGAGTGCTTCCAAATCTGTATTTACAGCATAAAATCCAATTTCTTTCAATTCAATTTCTTTCAAACCGGCCGCAATCATCCGTTTGATGGCGTTGCCACCCGCGTCGCCCACACCGAAGACCTTAATGATGTTCCGCGACGACTTGGATACCTCTTTTTTCTGCGTCATAGTTGTTTCCCTCTTAACCTCTTCGACACCAAATTCCTTACGCAGGAGTGTCCGAATCTCTCTGAGCCTCGTCTTGACGGTGCCAACTGCCAGACCGATCTCCTCCGCAATCTCTTTGATGGTCCACATCTCTAAGTAATACAGCACTGCGACAGTACGCACTTTCTCAGGAAGGTCATACACTGCCTCCGCTACAGCTGCGCGAAGTTCCGTCTCTCGAAAACGAGCATTCGCATTCCGATCAATAGTTTCAGCCAGCTGCTCCGCACTCTGAAGGATTTCACCCCCCGCACGCGTGTTGCGGGTATAGTATCTTCTGCAGGTAGTATAGGCTATCTTCCAAAGCCATGCACCGAAACTGCTGACCTCTCGGAGACCACCGATGTTTTCCCAGACTGCCACCCAAATGTCCTGAAAGATCTCTTCAGCATCGCGGACTTGGCGGGAGTTCCAGACGACCAATTGCCAAATTCTCGAGCTATAACGGGCTGCGAGTTGCGCAAATGCTTCCTCATCCCCCGATTGCACGAGCCGAATGAGTTCTTCATCTGTCAGGTCTGTGTACGTTGATGAATCGTATTGCATAGACAAATCCCCAATAAGATTTCGGTTATAAAGAGGGAAATATTTGGGAAAAGGGTTTAAATTTTTTCTGAATCGCGGAATTCGGTGAGTGATACTTATAAAGAGAACCTTCATCGCCGCCGGGATGCCATGTCGAACCCCACTGCTGCAACAAGCACAATCCCTTTGATTATATCCTGCCACGAGGCATCCATGTTTGCCATGCTCATGCCGTTATTGAGGCTCTCCATCACGAACGCACCCAGAATTGCCCCGAAGATACTCCCACGTCCACCCATTAAACTGGCACCACCGATGACACACGCGGCGATGGCATCTAACTCCAGCAATCGTCCGGCTTCCGGACTGGCACTTCCAACGCGCGCTGTCATCACAACACCAGCAACTGCCATCAAGGCACCCATTGTTGCAAACACTCGCAATGTAACACTGCGCACGTTGACACCGGAGAGGTACGCCGCTTCAGCGTTCCCACCGACTGCATACACATAACGTCCGAAACGGGTGCGGTTTGCAATGAAATGAAACACAAATGCCAACCCGAACAGGATACATACCGGAAACGGAATCCCTTTATGGGCATTCATCACGGCGATGAACGCCACAATTAATGCCGATATTCCGGCTACTTTCAATATGAATATATAGAGAGAGGTTTGTTCTGTGCCGTATTTTATTCGTGCAGCGCGCTGCCGATAAAAACCGTAGCCGCTGATGCCCAGTCCAGCAATCATGAGGATCCATCCAAGTGTCGGTGAGAGATAAGCGTTGCCAATTGCTTTAAGCCAATTGTCTGGAAGAAGGATGGTCTCGCCTTTCGTAAAGGCTAACATCAAACCGCGATAAACTAAAAATCCACCCAGTGTGACGATGAACGCCGGGATTCGCTGATACGCCACGAGATACCCTTGCATCAGCCCCATCAGGATACCGATACAGATAACGGCAAGGAGTGTCACAACAATCGGTTGCCCCCACCAGACGTGCACAATCGCACCGATAGCACCGAGCAGCCCAGCACCGTAACCGACAGACAAATCAATGTTGGCAGAGACGATGACGAGCGTCATACCAACAGCGAGGATGGCTGTGACCGCGGCTTGGCGGGAAAGGTTAGATAGATTCCGAGTGCTAAGGAAGGTGCCGCCGGTCAGCAGTGTGAAAATCACCCAGACACAGACAAGCGCAAGCACCATTGCATACATACGGAGATTAAGACGTTCCATCTTCAGGAATCACTTTTGTTCCGGTGGTAGTTTAATCCATTTTTCAAGGGCAGCAGTATCCTTAAAAAACGAACGCATGAGAGCAAATTCATCAGGGGTCAAGATAGCACAGCGCAGAAGTCCTTCCCGAGAACCGTAAACTTCCAGCTGCTCAAACCAGATTTTATGAAATACATCCATATCCACCACAGCCATAGCACCTGGCACCGAGCTTATTTTCATCAGCTTAATCATTTCAGAAGACGGTATCTCTGATGAATACGTCTCCATTAGCGGCTCAGCCAAGTGGATCTCTATGAATTCTCCCATTCTCTTTGAGTCAGCGGTAATGTCCGGTTCCTTCACAATCAGTTCACGAAATTGGAAATAGAAATCTATGCAAATTTGGATCTGCTCATCCGTTGCCTCTGGCGGAAGAATCTCTTTAAGTGCGAACGTGGTAACTGATTTCTGTTCAGTGGTAGGAACTGCGGCAAGATACGTCGGATAATCTCTGTGAGCTGTGCCGACTTGCGCTTCAAGATAAGTCAAATATGCCTGACTCGACAAAACAGCATCCAAACTCTCTTCTTCGTGAAGAAGTTCGGTGAGGAGTTTTTCTTGGTTTTCTGTTAGAGGTTTTTCTGCCAATTCCACCAAAAACGCTTCTCGTTCCTCAAGTTGCGTTGTCATACCCTTCACGAATCCTACCATCTCAAAGGTACCCCCTATCGCACAACCGAAAAACGTCGTCAGCGGAAGACAACAAAGCAGTAAACAAAGGATGGGAGCCGTTTTGAGTAATCTGGACATTGCGACCAATAACAGGTTACTTCGTTCCATAATGATTCTCTCAGAAGTAGAAAACATAGTCTTGCATTAACATGCAAAAAGTTTTTGAAAATTTTCTGTCGTTACCTCGCCGATTGCCTCTATAGAAGCACCACGGAGGTTCGCAATCTTTTCCGCCACAGCGCGGACATAAGCCGGTTCATTCCGTTTGCCGCGACGGAACTGTGGAGCGAGCCACGGGCAATCGGTTTCTATCAGCAATCGGCCTTCAGGTACTTCCGTCGCGACAGCTTGGATATCTTTGGCATTTGGATAAGTCACAATTCCACCGATGCCGATATGGAATCCGATGGCGAGGCTTCTATGCATCAACTCTACATCACCGGTAAAGCAGTGCAGCACGCCCCGGATTTTTCCCGGCCGCGCTTCTAAGATTGGCAGGATATCCGTATAGGCATCCCGGTTGTGAATGATAATGGGCATTTGCATCTCTTCAGCGAGGTCCAACTGCTTTTCAAATGCCTCTTTTTGTAGCAGACGCGGCGAGAGGTTGCGATAGTAATCCAATCCCATTTCACCGAGCGCAAGCACTTTCGGATGTGTGGCGAGTTCGCGAAAGGTTTTCAGCACATCGGGGGTCAGATCTTTGGCATCATGCGGATGCATCCCAGCGGTGGCATAGATGTGTGTATGCTTTTCCGCCAATTCTACAGCACCGAGACTTGTCTCCATATCAAACCCTATGACGAGGATGTTGGAAACATCAGCTTCTTCCGCGCGCTTTAGCACTGCTTCGCGATCTTGATTGAATTGGGAGAGTTGAATGTGCGCATGCGAATCAATAAACATTCCGACCTCTAACCCCGGTAGGTGCGGTTTGGAACCGCATTGGATTTGAAATTACATCAGCGGCGTTCGGATAACAGTTTCGAGCGTATGCGCGCGCGGTGGCTGTGTCACCAGAAATAGGATGAGATCCGCGACATCCTCTGGAAGTGTGAGATGTTCAATCACATCATCTGGATGGTTATCGCGACGCATCTTGGTGTCTACAGGACCTGGACAAACAACCGAGGCTTTCACGCCGTGCGGTCTACCCTCATTATTCGTTGTCTCAGTGAAACCGACAACTGCGAATTTAGAGGCACAATACGCACCACCGTTGACATGGCCAAATTTGCCGGAAACCGAGGAGACATTGACGATATGTCCATATTTCTGCTCACACATGTGGCTGAAAACGGCTTGCGTCCCGAGAAATACACCCTTGAGATTGACTGCCATTGTCAGGTCCCAGTCCTCTTCCCGAATCTTTGGAATCGGGTTGTGGATCGCTACGCCTGCGTTGTTAACAAGGATGTCCACCTTGCCGAAGGTGTCAAGCGTTTGGGCAACCATGGCATCAACATCTGTCTTTAGTTGGATATCGGTTTTGATAGCGAGTGCACGTCTGCCGAGTTGTTCCACTTCTTCGGCGACAGCGGTTATCTCGGTGTCGGTTCGTGCAGCGAGAACGATGTCTGCGCCTTCTTTGGCAAACGCTAAGGCGGTTGAGCGACCGATCCCGCGTCCGCCGCCTGTGATAATCGCGATACGGTTTTCAAGTTTCATATTTTTAATTATTCGCAAGGCGTTAAATGAGATGGTTGGTTTATCAAAGGGTTCATATCATATCCGCCTGCGCCGTTGTTGCAGGCTGCCGTCTTTGTTAATCTAATCATAGCAAATCCAGGGCATTCATGCCATCAAAACCGCAGCCCGTAATGAAATGAAGGGGTTTTTGCTTGGGCGTTTCCCCCAGATATACGGAAAGGCACGTCAACACCCAAACCCGCCTGACCGAACCACAAGGTAAAATTAAAAAATTTGATAGGGCGCGAGTTTCTCCTTATTGAACAGAATACCGTGTCCCGGACGTTCAGGTGGCGAAAAGTGTCCATCCTTGAGCTGCAAGGTGTCATCAAGTACTGGATCCAGCGACGGAATATATTCCACAAAAAGCGAGTGCGGCACCGCCGCAGAGAGATGCACGTGTAAATCCATCAAAAAATGCGGAGAGACCGAGAGTCCGAAACATTCTGCGGTATGTGCAACCTTCATCCATTCAGATATACCACCGACACGGACAGCATCTGGCTGAAGGATGTCCGCCGCGCCCTGTGCGATGTATTCCTTAAAGACATATTTATTGTAAATCGTCTCGCCAACAGCGATCGGAATCGTCGTTTTCTCTCGCAAGTCCACGTGGCTATCCACATCATCCGCTTCGATCGGTTCCTCAAACCAGAAGAGACCCGCTTCCTCAACACGACATGCAAGTTGAATCGCTTCGCGGGCGTTCCACTTCATATTGGCATCGATCATGAGGTAGGGTTCCTGCCCGATTGCCTTCCTGACGGCAAAGATGCGTTCCACGTCTTCGTGAAGGCTATCGCGTCCCACTTTAATCTTGATACCCTTGAAACCTTGCTCCACAAATTCCACAGACTGCCTGACAAGTTCATCTTCAGAAAGATGTAGCCAACCACCATCCGTGTTGTAGACGGGAACAGCAGGTCTCGCACCACCGAGGAGCTGATAGAGCGGCAATTCGGCGCGCTTTGCCATGAGGTCCCAGAGTGCAATGTCCACCGCCGCCATGCCTAAAGTGACGATGCCACCTCTGCCGACCCAGTGTGTGTCCATCCACATCCGGTTCCATATTCGGTCAATGTTGGAGGCATCCTCTTCAAGGAGGATGGGCGTGAGGTAGGCATCCATAATCTGTTTAATCGCTTCTCCACCTTTGCCGATGGTATAGGAAAACCCAGTGCCTACGACCCCATCTGCGTCTTCAATCTCAATGAAGGGGAATTCCATAGAGACAAAGGTTTGGATGGCATCAACGCGCTCCACTTGGGGTGGGATATCGTAAAGAGATGTACGAACTGCTTTAATTTTCATTTTTTAAATTTTCCTTGCGGTTAAACAAGGTGAAATTACTATTTCACGGGCGTTCCTTAAATCCTGCTTCGCAGTGAGAACCATTTCATTACGGACTACTGGTTTAAGTTCTCAATCATCGCCAATAAGTTTTGGATACAGATACGAGAGGCTTCCTCACCGGCTTCAGAAAACGCCTGGCCTGCTGGACGGTTGAGGATGGCTTCGTCAATTTTCAGCGAGGGTCGCCAATGCGTTTCAAGACAGAGATGTCCATCGTATCCGTCATCAATGAGGGCTTGCAGCTGCCCTTGCCAATCAATAATACCATCGCCAACCGGAACAGATTCTATTTCGCCTGTATCGGGATTTGGACCTGCATCCTTGAGATGTGCGTGGATCATCGTCGATTTCATGCGGTTGTATGCATCGGGATACGGGGTTTCGCCACCCTTTGCGTGTGCCTCATTGGCAGGATCCCAGATGCCGCGGATATTCGGAGAATCAATCTGTTCGATAAATTCTGCTGTGAGTTTGGCAGTGCGGAGCGAAGTGGTAGATTCGTTTTCCATGCCGAGCACAATACCTTCGCCGTCTATCATTCTGCGAGGTTCATCGTAAGAAGCGATAATCTCGTCCCACCGTTCCTCTGTCTCGCCGGTATCCCAAAAGACGAAGGTTCGGATGAGATTGGTGTCAAACGCCTTTGCCGTTCGGATGCATCCTTCCAGTATACCGAGATGCTCTTTTCGTTCTGTGGCGTTGTCCATATCGCACTTAAAGAACGGGGATGCAACGCCGATAATCTCAATATCAGTGCCATCGAGGAGGCGTTTCATCTCGTCAATGTCGTCATCGGTAAGTTCATGCGGAAGTTTGTCCCAGACCGAGCGAATTTCGATGGAGTGTAGATTGAAGTCCTTCACAAAATTGACAACGGTGGCGAAGTCTTGTGAAACTTCGTCGTTGATAACACCGAGTTTAAACATAGTCGTGTATCTCCTTTGAAACTTTTGCGATATATTAGCACAGCGCGGCGTTAATAGCAAGCAGGATTTTATTCGGAAAATTGGTTTGCAATGAAGGCAAAAATCGTGCTAAAATAGCATGAAGTGTAGTGTTGCTTATGGAGGAGAAAGATTAATGAATTACACAGAATTGTCGCTCCCACAAGATCAGAAAGAAGAAATTCATCGGATTTTATCGGACGTTGCCAATAGAGCCGGTGGCGTAGACAGTGAATCTATATTGCCAAGTCTACAAGCACTCATAACCGACGAGGCAGACACGCAAGCGTGCTTTTCAGAGATTATCATCCCGTTGCTGGAAGCCGCCATGGACACACCCAACCCTGAAGCTGCCTTAAGTCGTTTTTCACGCTTTGCACAAGCCATATTTAACCGCAGATGGCTCTATCAATTGTTGCGAGATACCCAGTCTCTTATACGTCCCGTTATCTTTTGTTTCGGTGCCTCCAACTACCTGTCCGAGATCTTGATTCGCACGCCTGAATACTTCCATGACATCATTGATGAAGATGTGATGGAACAGCAGAAGACTTCCGAGACGATGTATCAGGAACTTAAGCAATCAATATCGCGGTTCGCTTCGGTCGAGCAGAAACTTCGCATCTTGCGGCGATACAAACGGCGCGAGACGCTCCGCATCGGACTGCGCGACCTGCTTAAAACTGCCGATGTCGCTACAACGACATTGGAGTTGAGCAATTTAGCAGAAGCAGCGTTGCAACACTGCTATGAGATTGGACGCGACCAGATCATGCAACCGAAGTTCGGCACCCCTCTCAACGAAGACGGCGATTCCGCGTGTCGTTTCGCCATCATCGGGATGGGGAAACTCGGCGGCTATGAACTCAACTTCAGCTCCGATATCGACCTCATTTTTGTCTATTCAGATGATGCACGCACGGATACCGGGACCGACAATAGCGAATATTTCTCACGTCTCTGTGAATTCATCATCAAGGCGATGAGTGAAATAACGCCGGAGGGTTACGTCTTTCGGGTTGACATCCGTTTGCGTCCTGAAAGCAGTGCTGGCGTTATTATCCGTTCTATGGAGAGTTACGAAAGCTACTATGAGGGTTGGGGCGATTTATGGGAGCGTCAGGCTTTAATCAAAGCGCGCCCGGTTGCAGGGGATATGGAATTTGGCGATGAATTCATGCGCATGATTCAGCCGTTTGTGTATCAGCGCTACTTAGATGGCGTAACGCTCACCGAGATTAAGGCGGACATTCGGCGCACCAAAGCGCGAATAGAAGAACGACTCATCAGTGAAAATACCAGTCTCGAAAGGCATGTGAAACTCGGGCCCGGTGGCATTCGTGATATTGAATTCACCGTGCAATGTCTCCAGATGATTCACGGTGCCAAGCGAAAATCGTTGTGTTCGCACAATAGTTTGGAAACGCTCGCGGCACTAAAGGAAAACGCGTTTCTCGACCCAGAGGATGCGAACGCACTTTCAACCGCCTACCGGTTTCTACGCACCGTTGAGAACGGCATTCAAATCGAGGCTGACCAGCAGCGTTACTCGATTCCAGAGGCGGAGACCGAAGCACGCGAACTCGCCCGACGCGTCGGATACCAACACACCGCAGAAACTGATGCGCTGGAAACATTTCGCGCGGATTACCGGACACATACCGAACAAGTGCGCTCCATTTTTCGGAAAATTACCGCCACGTCGATTGAATCTGAAGATGGACTTGACATCGCCGTTCTGCTTTCCGAAGAGAGCCCACAGCAGCTCGAGAATTTCTTAAGCACATTCCGTTTTGAAAATGTAAGGGAGGCACAACGCCTCCTAAAACGACTCGCGAACGGTGGTGACGGCGTTCAATTCTCTCCGGGGGTCAGACGTACTTTCTTTCAACTCGCGCCGACGCTCCTAAGCGTCTTACGAGACTCTCCGAATCCAGATATGGCACTCCGTTACCTCTCCGCATTTACAGACAAAGTCGGTGCGCGGAGCAGTTACTACACAATGTTCGCGGAAAAGCCATCAACGCTTGAAGCACTGACCCGCGTCTGTGGCACGAGTCTATATCTCGCAGACATGCTCATCGCAAGTCCCGAACTCTTCGATCTCTTGACCGTCCCTACGTTGGTAGAACGTTCCAAAACACTCACTGAGAAACAGGAAGAGGCACGGCAAATTGTTGCGGAGACACCGAAGGAACGGGTGCTGTCTATGCTGCGGCGATATAAGAACGACGAGATTTGGCGCATCGCTTTACGGAACATTCTTGGGAACGCCACACTGCCCGACACAACGCAAGAACTCTCTGATTTAGCCGAAGCAATTCTGCAAGCCATTTATCCAGAAATTGAGGCAGAGTTCCGCGAGGCACACGGCACCCCACTTGCCCCCGATGGGACACCCGCCACTTTCGCAATCGTTGCGATGGGTAAGTTTGGCGGGCGTGAATTGAACTTCAGTTCAGACTTAGATGTTATGTACGTCTATTCAACAGATGGCGAAACAACACAAGGCATGCCAAATGCAGACTATTTTTCTGCTGTCGGTTTAGAGTTCGTAAATCGACTCGCTGGAAATCACGGAATGGGCATCTATGAAATCGACCTACGACTCCGTCCGTACGGGACGGGTGGCGCGATTGCCCTGTCATTGGAGGGGTATCAGAATTACTACGATAACGCTGCGGAAGTTTGGGAACGTCAGGCACTAACGCGCGCACGTGTTGCAGTCGGAGACACAGAACAACTTGGAAACCAATTTTTGGAAATCGCCCACGACTTCTGTTACGAGGCATCTCTAACGTCTGAAGAGATTGCCGAGATTGTGCATACACGCCAACGGAAGGAGGCACAAGCGACTCGTAGAACATCGACTCGGCGCAGACGGAGTGGCAAAGCGCAGACACCTACTACCAATGTGAAATCGGGATATGGCGGGCTTGTGGATATCGAATTCGCCGTCCAAACGCTTCAACTGGTGCATGGCGGAAAGGAGCCTTCTGTGCGTGTGCAAAACACACCCCTCGCGATTGACAGACTGCACAACATCGAGGTCCTGACTAAAGAACAACGTGACGGATTGTCGGAGGCGTACCTATTCCTTCGCCGCGTCGAGAATGCGTTGCGGATCGTCCACGACCGCGCTTTGGACGCGCTTCCAAAAAATCGGGCAGAATTGGGACAGTTGGCACGACGACTCGGATATGAAGAAACTGAGGGAACATCTATCGTAGATGCATTTTTGCAAGATTACGGAAAGTGGACGGAAACGACTCGTGCACTCTTTAACCAGATTCTGGTTGATTGAGGCTCTAACATACTTTTAAGTCTATTGATAAACACACCCATCATTATTCAACCGAAAATCCTATCTCCGATATACCAGCCGATTCCAGCGGCGAAGAGAATCATGAGAAATAGAAGCACTTTAAATGCTCGGCTATTAAGGAATATCGATATCTTTGACTTTTCAAACATTTCCAGTTCTTCCTTATATTCTCTCTTATATTTCTTTAAAGCAAGTCTATACCAAAATACCCAAATGAAAAGTGCTGCGAGCAGGAATATTGATGCAACTAACAGAAGGAGTTTTTCTGTTCCAGGTGAAATTTGCAGATCAGGAATCAACATATAAAACAGGATTCCCATAGCCGCGAAGAGCAAAGTGAGCAGAAACATCGCTGCCCACATAAAATTCCTCAACACCTGTTTTTTCTTTTTGATGCGTTCGTTTTCCATATTCATATGCTCATCTGTTGGAAAGTTTTCGAGAAAATAATGATGCGGTAGAGGTCTCGCCTAACGCTCTTGTCCCATACTTATCCAAGTATCTCAGAATATAACATAAGCCCGAAAAAAATGTCAAGAAAAGCAGAAGCACTATCCAGTGCCATTTAGTTTTCTTTTTTGTAGCGTGATGCACGTTGCATCTGAGCGAATATGCCGCAAAACTTTTAGTTTGCGCCCTATACACGTACAGACTAACAGTCCATGCTACAAGGGTTCTCAGTGTATAGGCAGCAGGGTGGCTATTGAAAATGATCTCCCAAACTATAAAACTAAAGAGTCCTACATAAGCCCGAAATTTTCCTTGAGATATCGCGATAAACCTGCTAAAATAGATGTCAATTCTTTTAGGAGTAGGGAGAAACTTATGGCTTTTGGACAAGGAACACATCAATATACTGTGGAAGAAAATTGGTGGACACTCCCAGAAGGTTGGGAATTTGGCTGGGTGCCCGCCGTCGCTGTTGACTCACAGGACCGCATCTATGTTTATAGTCGGAGTGAGCACCCGATGGTCGTCTTCGATCGGGACGGTAACTTCATCGATTCTTGGGGTGATGATATTCTCAAGGACGCACACGGAATTTTCATTGATGCCGACGATAACATCTATTGTACGGAACGCGATACACACGTCGTGCGGAAGTTCACCACAGAAGGCGAACTTCTGATGACACTCGGTACACCCGATGAACCTGGTGCAGACGGAGAACCCTTCAATAAACCAACAGATTTGGCACTTGGACCCGATGGAGAGATGTATATCACCGATGGGTACGGCAATGCCCGTGTCCATAAATATTCACCTGATGGTGAGCTGATTAAGTCGTGGGGACAGCCCGGCACTGGACCCGGTGAATTCGACCTCCCACATTGCGTCAGAGTCGATCCGCGTAATAGACTCATGGTCGCTGACCGAGAGAACAACCGGATCCAGTTCTTCACGCTCGATGGGGAATACATTGAAGAGTGGGGAGATCTGTTGCATCCAGACACCATTTATATTGATGAAGAGGATTTTGTCTATATCGCTGAGCTGGACCAACGTATCACGATTATGACGTTGGACGGTGAGGTAGTTTCGCAGTGGGGCAGTGAACGCGGCAGTGCCGTCCCCGGTGAATTTATGGCATGTCCACACGGCATTTGGTTGGATTCGCACGGCGATATATACGTTGGCGAAGTTCAAGAGGACGCACGACTCCAAAAATTCATTCGGCAACGGTAGCATCGGTTTTCCAGAATGAACGCTACACCGTATCATTTTTAATTTAAAGCATTGTAGGGCGAGGTTTCCGTGCCTCGCCCGTTCCTACATTCAGGTTAGAGTACGATGGCAGAAAGTTTCTCGTTTTTCCAGAAAGTGAATAGGGATTTTGATAAAGCCGCCCAATTCACTGATTATCCACATGGATTGTTGGAGCAGATAAAGATTTGTAACAGCTCCTGCCATTTCACGTTCCCGATAAAGCGGGATGACGGAACTATCCAAACTATCCACGGATGGCGCGCGGAGCATAGCCATCACAGCCTCCCTACGAAAGGCGGCATCCGCTACAGCACACTCGTCAATGAGGACGAGATAATAGCACTCGCGGCACTGATGACGTACAAGTGCGCGCTCGTTGATGTTCCATTCGGTGGTGCCAAAGGTGGTATTCAACTGGATAGACGCGAATATTCAAAAACTGAATTGGAGCGTATCACTCGCCGTTATACCTATGAATTGATCCAGAAGAACTATATCGGACCCGGCGTAGACGTGCCAGCACCGGATTTCGGAACGAGTGAGACTGAGATGGCATGGATTCTTGATACCTATATCACAATGGCACCTGATAAACTTAATGCTACCGCATGCGTAACAGGCAAGCCGATTGAACAAGACGGAATTCATGGTCGGAAAGGTGCTACCGGACGCGGGGTCGTTTTCGGTTTAGAAGAGGCATGCAGTATTGCTGAGGATATGAAACCGCTTGGGCTATCCCCCGGTTTACACGGAAAAAGCGTCATTATTCAAGGTTTCGGTAACGTTGGGTATCATGCTGCTAAGTTCCTAATGGAGGCGGATGCACACGTCATCGGGATTATTGAGCGAAACGGTGGCATCTATGATCCACAAGGGTTTGATGTCGAGAAAGTCGCTATGCATCGCGCGGAAACCGGATCAATCCGAAGGTATCCGGGTGCCACGCTTATTGAAAATCCGAACGACGGCTTGGAATTAGCGTGCGATATTCTTGTGCCAGCCGCACTTGAAAACCAACTCACAGCAGAAAACGCACCCCGAATCAAAGCCGCGATTGTTGCTGAAGCAGCGAACGGACCGACGACCCCAGAAGCGGATGAAATCCTCCAAGAACGCGGGATTATGATTATTCCAGATACCTATCTCAACGCCGGTGGTGTCACCGTCTCTTATTTCGAATGGCTTCGGAACCTCTCCCATGTGCAACTCGGACGGCTCGGCAAACGTTTTGAAGATAGCACTCAACATGCAATGCTTCACGCCGTTGAGAGAGCAACAGGTTATGAATTTTCGGACGATGAACGTCAGTCAATACATGGTGCTGATGAGGAAGATTTGGTGAACTCTGGACTCCAAGATACGATGATAAGAGCCTATCAGGAGCTGCGTGAGACGCGTATGCAACACAGAAGTAAAAATGATAATGTGGATTGTCGAACGGCTGCATTTATTAATGCTATCCATAGAATCGCAAAATCCTATATGCAGCTGGGCATTTTCCCTTAAAAAAACAGGGTTAGGGGGAGTAGAAATGGCTTATAGCAATTTTACATTGGAGACAGTATTATCAACTTTTCAATTGGAAAAGATTGAATCCATTGGTCTCTTTTCTGAAATAGATCCAGTGGCACCGCGCCCACATTTCAAAGCAGAGTTAGCGGAAAAGTCAACCTTACGAGCATGGTAGCCCAAAAAGCGTAAAAAATTTACACGACACCCAATGGAGGGAAAATGATAGCATTAAGTGTAAACGTAAACAAAATTGCAACATTGCGAAATTCACGAGGCGGTGATATTCCAGACGTACTCACGGCAGTTGATACCTGCATCGCTGCAGGGGCGCAGGGTATCACTGTACACCCGCGTGAAGATGAACGACATATCAGACCCGCAGACGTGCAGGACATCGCCGAGCGGTTAACAGAAATCAATATCCAAAAAACACCTAAAATTGAATATAACATTGAAGGCGATCCCAGACCTGACCTCATTGATAGCGTACTACGCACGAAACCGACCCAATGCACGCTCGTTCCGGTTGTAGTTGGGGAGATAACAAGCCATACCGTTTGGGATATCCGTAAAGATCGCGATACACTGAAACCGATCATCGCAGCGTTGAAAAATGCGGACATTCGCGTGAGTCTGTTTAGCGGAACAGATGTCGAGCAGATAGCGATGACGCGTGATATTGGTGCCGACAGAATTGAACTCTATACTGCACCTTACGCCATGGCAGAAACGGAGACAGAGATTGAACGCGAGTTCGCGTTATTGGAAAAGGCAGCGGTGAAGGCGATGGATTTAGGGCTTGGTATCAACGCCGGACACGATCTGAATCTCGACAACCTACCGCTGATGCAGAAACTACCCGGACTGCTTGAAGTCTCTATCGGACACCATCTGATGGCGGACGCACTCTATATAGGATTGGAATCTGCCGTTAAAGCGTACCGACGCGCATTGGGGCAGCAGACGACATGACAGAATCCAAAACGTGCGCTGTCTTCGATCTGGATGGCACGATTATCCGTCTCTCATCAGAGCAGGTCTTTCTGGCGTATCTGTTGAACCACGGCGAGATTCCGATACCGAATTTGCTTGCGTGGACTTCCAATTTCCTGAAGGTTAAGTCCCTTCCTATAGCGAAATCTAACAAAGTTTACCTACGCGGTTTGGAACAGGAACACATCCATGAAATTGCACGACGCTGCTTCGTTGACACGCTTCGTCCAACCATAGCACCCCACATTTCCGAATTGATACATGCCCACCAGACTGAAGGACGCACAGTCGTTCTCATGTCAGGTTCGTTGTCGTTTCTTGTTCAACCCTTTCATGAGCACTTCCAAACTGACCTGATGGTTTCGCATGAATTGGAGGTGATTGATGGCAGGTTTACAGGACAACGCGTCGGGTTACACCCTTTCGCGGAAAACAAAGCGAAACTCGCCCAACACCTCGCAACAGAACACATGTTCGATCTGAGCCGGTCTTACGCCTACGGCAACCATCACACGGATGCCTACAAACTGGAATTGTTTGGACATCCGGTTGCCGTCAATCCGGACCGGCAGCTTAGACGTATCGCGGCGGAAAAGGGCTGGGAAATAGAACCATAGCAAAGGCAGGAGATAAGACCTGCACAAACCTCTTTGTTGGCGAAGTTTCAAACCTCGCCAGCGGTGTTTAGTAGATAAGGCTTATACACAAAAAATGAGGCTTGAAAAATATATCGCCACATCAGGAATCGCCTCTCGACGGGCAGTGAAAAAGAGTATCCTCGCCGGTGCTGTCACTGTCAACGGCGAATTTGTTCTGGTCCCAGGGCATCCGATTGACACAGAGACCGACGTTGTTGAATTTGAAGGGAAACGGGTTGAACCGTTGATAGAACACATCTATCTGATGCTGAACAAACCCGCGGGTTACGTGACGACACGGCACGATGAACGCGGACGCCTCACCGTCATGGACCTCGTCTCAGACCTCCCGGATACCATCTATCCTGTTGGACGCTTAGACTTGGAAACCGAAGGGCTGCTCCTCTTCACAAACGATGGCAATTTTGCCTATCGATTGCTACATCCAAGCCATGAGATAGAGAAAACCTATCTCGTGTGGGTGAAGGGAGTACCACGCGATGACGCGGTTCAAAGGTTACGTCAGGGTGTTACGATTCCGAGTGGAAAAACGGCATCGGCAAAGGTCAAGCGTTTAAAGGTAAGTAAAGATGACGTGTCAACGAAGTTTGAGGTAGTGATTCATGAAGGGAAAAAACGGCAGGTACGTCTGATGTTTAAAGCTGTAGGATATTCGGTAATCCGTTTAAAGCGGGTCCAAATCGGTAGTTTGCGGTTGGGCAATCTTCCATCTGGAGAGCATCGATTTCTGACACCAGCGGAAATTTCCGAGTTGATGTCGTTGTAGGCGCGGTTTGGAACCGCGCCTATCGTAGATTGTTATTTGGAACCTGCCAAATCTCTAACCTGTTCTAACCTCGCTTCAGCACTCCGCTTTATATTTTCATCCGAAGTATGATGGGCCAACTTTTCAAGCACCGCAATCGCGTCTTCAAAATGCCCTTTGATGCCGTACGTCACACCGAGATAAAACTGGGCGTGTTCATAGACATCGCTTTTCGGATACTTGTCTATCACAGTTTTGAAGTGAGAGACCGCTTTTTCAAACGATGACTCGGCTTCAGGACTTTCAAGCATAGCATCAAGCGTTGTGGCGTAAGCGATTCCCAACTGGTTATGCACGTTTGGGATGAGCTTTGATTTGTTCCTCGGATCATGTTCAAATGCTTTCTCGCTGAACGGGACCGCCTTTTCAAGCTGCTTCCGCTCTAAATAGGTAAGCGCAACTTGAGCGTTAAGTTTGGCATCGTCCGGTTTCTTCTCAAGTTCGGCGAGTTTTTTCGAGAAAGCTTCCTCTTTTTCCAACGCAGCTTCTATCACCGGTGCGAAGCGATCAGGACCGGCGAATCCTACGTGCTCGGCAATCATGCCACCGTCCGAACTCGCGAAAACGATCGTCGGATAGCCGCGGACTTCATACCGCATAAGGGCTTCTCTATTTTCGGGGTGTTCGGTATCTTCAGGATTGACCTTGATGGTAACGAATTTTTTGGACATTTCGACGATGCGAGCATCCGTAAATGTTTCGGCATCCAGCCGACTGCATGAGCCTCACCAGTCAGTGTAGAAATCCAGCATAATGGGTTTGCCGGTCTTCGCGGCTTTTTTCATGCCGTCCTCAAGCGATTTTTCCCATTTAACCCCTTCACCCGCAATGAGCGCGGGGACTGTGCCCACCATCAGTAGTAAGACACCGAGTGAAATGCGGCGAAAAACAGAATTAAACATAGATTCTCTCCTTTTTTAAGTAACGTCTTAATTTACGATTCCATTAATTTCAGGAGTGTCATTAGCACATCTGCACTACTGTTCCGTCGAAGCGTCTTCGTTTTGTTCAAGCACAGCTGCGCTGGTTGTTTTGCTTGATAGCGTCGTACGACACTTGAAGCAGGTAATAATAATTCTGACGAGCTCTTTCTGTCTGCCAACAAAGGACTGCTTTTGCTCTGTTTGTACGTGCCTTTGGCAGCGAGGGCACCACTGTTGTTTTGCTCCTAACACGGCTGACTCCTTTGTGATATTGTGTCCAGAATCAATGCCCTCTGCTCGCGTGCAGAAAATAGACACACCTTATCACGGTAAAAGTTCCACTTTTGTCGTTCGTCTCAACAGACATCACTTTCCAACGCAGAATTGGGAAAAGATCCTATCCAGAATGTCTTCAGTCGTTGTCTTACCCACGATGTCACCGAGTCCATCCAAACTAATTCGCAAATCGACAGCAACAAGATCGGGAGGCATACCGTTTTCGAGGCTCTCTATCGTGTAATTAAGTCCTTCGTTAGCACGGCGGAGTGCCTCTTGATGGCGAGCGTTTGTCACAATCGGCGATTCGCCGATGACGGATTCGCCGCCAAGCAGTTCCTCACAGACGACCGCCTTTAGCTTGTCAAGCCCTTTACTCTCTGGAATCGCCGTTTCAACAACCCGCTTTTTTGGGCAATGTGCAAGTAGTATGGCTGATGGTGTCACAACCGGTAAGTCAATCTTGTTCAGAATAAGAATTGCCTTAGACAATTGCGCTGTTTGTAAAAGATCTAAATCGGCATCATTTAAAGGTTGCGATGCGTCGAACATCAGCAGTAGTAATTCTGCCCTACCGAGTACCGATTTGCTCCGTTCAACACCCTGTTGTTCAACGATGTCGGTTGTTTGTCGAATACCAGCAGTATCAATGAGTTTTAATGGGATGCCGCCGATATTAACCGCTTCCTCAATTGTATCGCGTGTCGTGCCGGGCGTATCTGTGACGATGGCGCGCTTCGCTCCAACAAGCGCATTGAGAAGACTCGATTTTCCGACGTTGGGCTTACCCAAAATAGCGACATTGACCCCTTCCGTGATAATCCTGCCCTCGGTGGCAGTTTCGAGCAGAGCAACTAAGTCCGACTGAACCGCACGTGCGGTTTCGAGCTGTGTCTCTATCTTCATGAAATCCAAGTCTTCCTCAGGAAAGTCAATAGATGCCTCGATTTCTGCAAGTAAGTCTGCCAGTCTGTCACTTAGACGATTTACGGTGTCAGAGAGTCTCCCAGCGAGTCCCTCTATAGCGATTTTTCGACTTAGATCTGTCTTTGAGGCGATAAGTTCGGCAACCGCTTCAGCCTGTGCCAAGTCCAACCTTCCGTTAAGGAAAGCGCGTTTTGTGAACTCCCCCGGTTCTGCAATCCGTGCACCGCTCTTCACTACCAAATTCAACACAGCCGTGAGCGTCATCATCCCACCGTGGCAGTTAAATTCGACGATGTCTTCACCCGTATACGTTTTAGGCGCGTGCATGATGCCAAGTAGGACTTCATCAATAACCTCATCGGATGCGGTGGCATCCACAATGTGTCCGTATGTAAGTGTATGCGTTGGTAGTTCTGCGAGGGATACTGTGCGCGGTGATCGAAACAATTCAGAGGCAATCGGCAGGGCAAGCGAGCCACTCACTCGGACAATGCCGATGCCAGCTTCACCCCGTGCTGTCGCGATGGCAGCAATCGTATCATGGAATTTCATTTTTTAGACCCAACGCACAAAACAAGAGATATCAGTGATGTCCCGTTAAAGCACCAGGAGTATAGGAAAATTGAACACCAGCGTTCAATTAGGGTTATAGGGTTGTTGCGTTGTGACAACGACACGCCGCATCTCGCCTTCACCTTGGCTATAAGTAGACACGACATCGTCCTCCTTCAAGGCAACATGAATAACGCGCCGGTCACGGGCGGACATCGGGGCAAGGACAACCTCTCGGTCAGTATACCTGACTTTTTCTGCTACTTGGCGCGCCATTTCAATGAGCCGATCTTCCCGACGTCCTCGGTAGCCTTCGGTATCAACAAAAACTCGTTTTTTTACAAGCGAAGCTTTATTGATGATACAATTAAGCAGTCGTTCAATCGCGTCAAGGGTCTGTCCGTGTTTTCCGATGAGCAAGGCGGGACTGTCTGTGGCGATATTGAGATGTGTGCTTCCGTCAACAAATTCCGATTCAACCTCTGCATCAATCTGCATCCGGTTGAGAATCTCCTTTAGGATTGTTTCCGGTGCGGTAGAGACATCTTGCTTGAGTGTCGCTCGGATTTTCGCCGGTTTTGCGCCGAAGTTTAAAATCCCTTTCGTCGGTTCACTAATGATGTCAATTGTAACTTGCTCCCGAGTTGCCTCAAGTTCGTTCAGCGCATGTTCAATTGCTTCCTCCACTGTATCGCCTTCGGTTTCAATGTAGTGTTGCACAGGTTAATATCCTCCTTACATAGTCGTTTCCAGCGATAGAGTCGTCAACACGGTCTGTAGACTTTGTTATACAGTGCTGGTTTATCGGACCTATTTTTGTTTCGGATTATTCCGCCTTTTCGTGTCAACTGATGCGGTTTGATCTTCGTCATCCGCGCTTCGATTCTGTAAGTATTGTTGTGCTATTGTAAATACATTGTTGCATAACCAATACAGCACAAACCCGGATGCCCAGTTGTAGAAGATAAAGATAAAAATTAGAGGCATAAACTGCATCAATTTCGCTTGCATGTTGTCGGTTGTTGGTGTCATATTGCCAACAAATTTCTGCTGGAGCCAAGTTGTCAAACCGTTTATTATCGGTAGCAGACGGATGGCATCTATCTCTGTAACAATCAATGGAATCGTGAAAGGCAGTTCAACCAAAGTGTCAGGTGCCGAGAGATCATCAATCCAGAAAAGAAAAGGCGCCCCGCGGAGTTCTACCGCACTTCCAAGAAGCGCAAAGAGTGCCCAAAAAATCGGGATTTGCGGGAGCCACGGTATGCATCCGCCTAACGGGTTGACACCGTGCTCCTTGTAAAGTCGCATTGTGGCACGGTTAAGTTTCTGTGGATCATCTCTGTATTTCTCCTTCAACTCCACAAGCTGCGGTTGCAGCTTCTGCATCTCCTTCATAGATTTGTGTGCTTTACGAGTGAAGGGATAAGAGATGACTTTCACCAAAGCCGTCAGCAGGATAATCGAGATACCGTAATTCCCAAAGACCCCATGTAATCCTTTGAATATCCAGAGCATTCCCCATGCAATGACCCCGAAAAAGCCAAAGTCGATAATTTTGGATAGATTAAGGATCGAGTCCTCTGATGCATTCGGTGCTTCTATGCCTTTTAGAATCGTGTCGTCCTTCGGTCCAACATAGAGACGGAAAGTATGCATCTCCTTCCCCTGTGCTGCAAGGACAAAGTTCGGAAGCACGAGGGCGGCTGTGTGCGTTGGCGCGGCAACAGTGATATCGGTGTTCGCCTCCGGTGTCTCTATAAATTTATAGGTCGCTCCAAGCTGCTGGTCAGGTATCATGAGTGCACTGAAGTACTTGCTATCCATGCCTGCCCAGAGAACTGGTGCCATGGCTTGCTCTGGCTTGAGTTCACGTTTCGGTTTGCCCCCAATGATATAAGCTTTCGCTCCCTCTTCACCATGGCGCCCGCGGTTGCCACTTCTCCTTTCGTGTGGTAGCAGATCAGCACTGATACCTCGTCCCCACTGAAGCTGGTATCCATTTGCAGGTTCATTCCCACCCATGAGCAACGGTTCGTCAGAGACGTTTTGGAAGGTTACCGTCATGTCAACGAAATAGGTCCCAGGATTGAACGCGAACTGCTTTATGACCTGCAGTTTTTCTCCGATTGTTGTCCAGAAAGTAAGCGTCTCAGTCCCTTGTCCACTTGTAATATCAATTTCAGATTTATCAGCCTTCCATGTCGCGCGAAGTGCGTCGAGCTCCAACTGTGAATTCGCGAACCGGAGGGCGAGGCAGCTAAGCGCATTCTCCGGAATTAAGTTCAAGGGTGGTTTATCCACATCTGACCGGTCTGGAAAATGATTTAATTGCCACTTTCTGGCGATTGCAAGCTTTTCGTTAAAGACAATACTATAGTTATCAGTCCGGACGTTGACTTTTGCATCCTCCGGGGTTTCCTGAATTGGTATCCAGAGATCCGTGTCGACGGATGCCTCGGTTCCATCTGATGCCGATGGTGTTTCAGCATCGGGTGGGTTTTCGCTTGGACTTGTTGCTATCGGGGTCTCGGTAGTTGTTGGTTCGTTCGGTTGGGGTCCAAAACTATTTTTGAAAATATGCGGACTAAGTATGGTCCATATAACTATTACAGCAACCATTAGAACCAATGCAAGAATATAACGTGCTCCCATCGAAATTAGGCACTCCTCATTTTTTATGTTTCCCAGATATTAATTTTTTAAAGTTTGTATCCACTATTTTAGCGGATCAAAGCCACCCGGATGATAGGGGTGGCATTTTGAAAGTCTTTTAATTGTTAACCAGCACCCTTTGAGTATTCCGTACCGTTCTAATGCTTGGAGTGCATATTGCGAGCAGGTCGGGTAGAACCGACAAGAAGGAGGGAACAACGGCGAAATAAAGCGTCGATAAAAGCGGATAGATTGTGTGAACACCACCATCCCACTCAACTTAGAACGTGCTCGCTGGTTTCCACTCTGATCCATATCTTCTTCGTGATGCTTACAATGTGGCACGCCTCTGTTCCTCATTGAATGCTTTCGCTTTTACTTCACTCTGTACCGTCGCGGGTTGGATCGTTTAAAATAGATGCTTTTCGAAATAGACTCAACAACCCGTTTTCTGCTTCCTGACACGTGAGTCGGCAGGCTTCTTTTCTGCCGACAACTACAATATCGTATGCGACCTTTATCCGCGGGCGTAACTGCCGGAACGATTCACGAATTAATCTCTTGACACGATTCCTTTGAACGCTCTTTCCAACTTTTTTGCTGACGGTTATTCCCAATCGGAGATTATCGAAGTGGGTGTGGAACACGTATATCACAAAGTAGCGATTCCAATACTTACTGCCCTTCTGATAGGCACGTTGGAATTCCCAACGCTTTTTCAGTTTTTTTGGATCTTGCATGATTTAGTTGATATACAAATATTTTCTCCACGACGGGTGGCACCCGCGAAAATGACGGTTGAGTTGCAGATAGGTTAAAATTGAGGGTGTTTTGGGTTGACGTTCCAGTTTCAGTCGCGCCTCGTAAAGCATTTTACTGCCTTTTTTGTTATTACATTTTTTGCAAGCCGTCACGACGTTCTCCCATGTTGTTTCCCCGCCGCGAGAGAGCGGCACCACATGGTCGATCGTGAGCTGCGCTGTCGGGAATTCCGAGTGACAGTATTGGCACGTATACTGGTCGCGGACAAGGACATTCCTTCGTGAAAATTTGACGACACTGCGCGGAACGTGAACGTAATTTACTAATCGAATTACATGTGGTACTTTTATCGCAGCACTCGGCGAATGAATTTCAACATCAGAGACTTCTTCAGTCTGTGCGGTGCCTTTGAAAACCATTTTCATCGCGCGCCGGAGGTTGCAAACGTTGATCGCTTCGTAACTGGCGTTGAGTACCAAGACAGACATTTCCACTTGCAAGCCCTCTAACCTAAACAACTGGCTTTAACCACATTAACACTTATGTATTTTAACACATTTTCAGTGTAATTGCAACTAAAATCTCCATATCTACCAGAACCATTCATCTCCTCTGTAGAAGGGGCGGAAATACGCAGAAATACGCAGAAACACCCAAGCACAAACACTACGATCCCGGCTTAGTCCGTATAACCGACAAAAAACCGAAAACTGCAGCACTCTGAAATTAAGGCACATCCGATTTACGGTTTTGTGTATAATGTTCAGTAGAACGCGAACCGAGACACTGAAAGAGGAGTCCAAATGCAAAATAGGTTACGAACAGCCATTGTCGTCTTGAACCTTTTGTTTACCTTGAATAGTCATGCATCTGATATCCAATTTGTCGATGTCACCGAACAGGCAGGTATCCATTTTGAGCACGCTGGCGGTATCGACTTACGTGTACTGCCTGCACTCGTCGGTTCAGGTGCAGCGTGGTGCGACTACAATAACGACGGTAGATTAGACCTTTACATTGTCAACGGTTCCTTAGTTCGACCTGCAGCGGACGCTGTCCTCCCAAAAAACACGCTCTACCGAAATAACGGTGATGGGACCTTCACGGATGTAACCGATGCCGCTGGCGTTGGCGATACCGGTTGGGGCATGGGATGCGCTTTCGCAGATTACGACAACGACGGTGATTCCGATCTTTATGTTACGAACTATAAGGCGAATCTGTTTTATCGAAACAACGGGGACGGCACTTTCAAACGCTTCTCATCTGGTGCTGGAGGCATTGGCGACAACGGTTTCGGTGCTGGTATTGCATGGGGCGATTACGATAGCGACGGCTATCTTGACCTTTACATCGGCAACTATATTGAATATACCAAAGTGCCACAGGGGGATGAAGTTTTTTTCCCTTACGATTTCTTCGGACAGGCAAACGTGCTCTATGTAAACAAGGGAGATGGTGGATTCATTGATATTACAAATGCTGCCAAAGTGAATGGTGGGTTTCATCTGACACTTGGGGTCGCTGCAGCAGATTACGATGCCGATGGCGATCTGGATCTCTATCTTGCCAACGATACCGACCAGAATATTCTCTATCGCAACGACGGAGAACTAACGTTCACAAATACAAATCGTCCAGACGCACGGAGTCATACCGGCGATATCCGAAGCGGTATGGGTGTTGCTTGGGGCGATTACGATATAGACAGCGATTTAGACCTCTTTGTTACAAACTGGTTGGATGAAAACAATGTCCTCTATAGAAATAACGGCGATGGGACCTTTGCTGATGTCTCCTCACAGAGCGGTATTTTTGAGGCAGGACTCGGTAAAACATGTTGGGGCACCGCCCTATTTGACGCGGATAACGACGGTGATTTGGATATTTTTTTTGCAGCAGGTCATATTGATCCAGCTTCGTGGGAAGCACACGGGCAACCCGATGTCCTCCTTGAAAATAACGGTGATGGCACCTTCGCTGATATTTCTGAAGCTGTAGGGCTGCGGAAATTCGGTTCGTACGGCGTTGGCAGAGGCGTAGCCGTCGGCGATTACGATGTCGATGGTGATTTGGACATCTTTATTGTCAATAGCGGATCGAAACCGATGCTGCTCCGAAACGATGGCGGCAATCGACAACAGTGGCTTCAAATCCGCACAGTTGGCACGGTGAGCAATCGGGATGGTATTGGCGCACTCGTGAAGGTGAGCGCAGGCGACCTGCATCAGATTCAACAGGTAACAGCGGGGGACAGTTACCTTTCGCAGAACAGTCTTGATGTCGAATTCGGGCTTGCACACCACAAAGTGGTGGACAAGATTGTTATTCAGTGGCCAAGCGGTATTGTTCAGACATTGACCGATGTGAAAGTGAATCAACGGCTTATTGTGGTTGAGAGCACCGAGTGATGTGAATAAAACAGGACTTACGCAATTTACTTTTGTCTGACTATGTCCCGCAGGGTCTCCGTGCTCTGCGTGTATTCAGGTTCGGACAAGCACGGAGACCCGTCTGAACAGTGACTTGATGCATAAGTCGTATAAAAAAAGATTTGCAAATTACGTCGCGAATGTGTTATTTTTAATGTGTCTAATATGTCTGTATTTTTTATCACAACAAGGGGGGAAATATGCGACAGGGTATAGTTTTCGTAATTTTGCTTGCTGTATTTGTTACAGCAACCATTATTCATGATGCAAGTTCTGCCGAAGAGATTCGGGTATGGGGCGGTAAAGCGGAAGATTTCAAAGATTCTGATGGACGTGTCTGGCACGGCGGGCAAAATGAAAAAGAAGCGTGGGGTGGATGGATTGAATTGCTACCGCGCACAGCAGAAGTCCGCAATCTCACGAACGATGCCAAAAAACTGGCGAAGAAAGAAGGGTATGATGAGGAGCTCTTCTATGCTGTCAGTTGGGCAAGGTTTCCCGATGTCGTTAAGATGGATCTGAATACCGGCAAAGGCACCTTCAATGTCACCTATCTCGTCGGGGAACACTGGTCCCCGAACAATCGCGGTTTTGACATCATCATCGAAGGCGAGGTTGTTGAGCCGCTTTATGTAACACCGGGCAAAGATGAGATTGATATTAAACGATACGAAGGCATTCAGGTTAAAGATAAAGTGATGAGCCTTGAGTTTGCTGGCAACCAGAAAACTGGCAAAGGCGATCTCAATGCGATGTTTAGCGGAATAGAAGTGATTCCTGCATTAGCCGTTGATCCGAAGCAGAAACTCACATCAACATGGGGTGCGTTGAAATCGGAACGGCAAAATCAATAATAAAAGGAGGCAACTTTGATGAAACTACTTAGTGTTTTAACAATAGTGTTTTTCCTGGCTATGTTCGCACTACCGACGCTGCTACCAGCAGAGGAATTCCGAGTGTGGGGCGGCAAGACAGATGACTTCACCGACTCAAAAGGACGCGTCTGGAAAGGCGCACAGCAGGAAGACCAGTCGTGGGGTGGTTGGATTGAACTGGCACCTCGCACTGCTGAGGTAAAAGAGTTGACAGCGGATGCACAAGCGCAGGCTGAAGCTGCTGGCTACGACGTGGACCTCTTCTACGCTGTCAGTTGGGCACGATTCCCTGACACTGTTAAGTATCAGTTCAAGACCGGTGACGGCGTATTTGATGTCACCTACCTCGTCGGTGAGCACTGGTCGCCGAACAACCGTGGCTTCGATATCTTCATTGAAGAGGAAAACGTTGAACCGCTCTACGTTACACCGGGTAGACATGAGATTGACATCAAGACCTATCCAGGGATTCAAGTGAGCGATGGGACACTCGACTTTAATTTCGCTGGAAATGCTGAGACCGGCGCAGGCGATCTAAACGCGATGTTCAGTGCCTTGGAAGTTATACCTGCTGTGAGCACTGCTGTCGATCCGAAGCAGAAACTCACATCGACGTGGGGCGAGTTGAAAAGCAACCGTCAATAAAACACGTACCCAATTTAAAAAAGCCCGCGGTATTCTCATTACCGTGGGCTTTTGCTTTATATAGGACGGTTTGGTTAGTGGTACAAGAGTTATCAATAAACCGCGCCTCTTGGTCACTGAAAATCGATAACCGATAACTGACAACTATTAACCCTTCGGTGTCGTCAAATCGCCGCTCAGGATTGTGGGACACCAGAATTTCTCAATATATTCAATGATTAACTGAGTCCCCTCTTCATGACTGACATAAGGCGGTTTGAAGGGATTGTACATCGCATCCGTGAGATCGCGTGTGAGAACAGCATTGAAGCCCCAGCGCACCATCTGTTTAATCGCGAAAGAACGTCCCAGAACGCACATATTCGTATGAACACCCATGAAGATGATATTCTTGATACCCTTGTGGTTCAATAAGTTGTAGACCTCCTGTCCGTTGTCGCTAATGGCATCTGTATCAGAAATTTCAAGGGCTGGATGTTGACGGTGCCACGCCTTGTAGCCATCAGTTTCGCCGGTATCTGAGCCACCATCGGACGCATCAACGGGTAAAGGTGGGTCGGGTATCTCGCGTTCGGGGGGTGTATCGGCATGCGGCAGGTCTAACACTGAACGCCGTGCCGGGTGCGCTTCGTAGAAATCCATCGTATCAGAAGGGGCATGGATAATCTGCACACCGCTTTGTCTCGCCCGATCAAGCACGATGTTCATCCGAGGTGCCATGATGTTCACGCGCTCTGTCGCTCCCCACGACCAGTGTTCGTTCCACATATCAACAACAACGATAGCCGTTTCAGAGATGTTCCAATTGACCTCTTCTTCAATGATGCGCCAGCCGTTTCTGCCGACTGTCCGTGCTTCCTGTCGGCGGGTTGAGAGCGATAGCGTCGCAGTTGCTGAAAAGGCATGGCTTAGTAGGTTAAGTAGCATCGGTTTCTACTCCTTTTCGTAAAACATAAGCGTCTTTATAACGTCCGTAGTAATTTTTTCGGATGCCACAGATGCGGAACCCGAATTGTCGGTAGAGATATTGTGCAGGTAAATTGTTAACGGCGACCTCTAAGAAAACCTCGTGTCCATCGTATGCCTGTATTGTTTCCAAGGCAGAAGCGAGCAGGTATCTACCGATCCCTTGCCGCCGATAGGCAGCCGGTACCGCGAGGTTTAGGACCTGTGCTTCTTCATGGAGAACGGTAAACACAATGTAGCCAACGACGGTATTCTCGCGCCGTGCGACGTAAACATGTTCGTACGACTTGGGTTGCTTCAGGGACAATGTGAAGTCGGTTTCGCTCCACGGATTGTCAAAGCACTCATTTTCGATTTCCAGGACCTTCTGTAGGTCGCACAAGCGCATCGGTTCAAACGTGAGATTTTGGGTCGTCATTTGCGTAGATAGATGTAGGAAAATTGAAGAGCATCGCAGTTTATTTCGCTTCCATAAAGATAGCGAAAGTATAGCACAACGTAGGAACAGATGTCAAACGATAACACCGAAAACGCCTGATCCACTTTATGAACGCAGTGGTGAAAAAACAACAACACATCAGCTCCCACAGAAAATCACAGAATTTTCGATTTTCTCAAAATTGACCGAGAATCTAAGCTACCAAAGGGATGAGAAGCGATTTTGAAAATTTTATGGGCGGTTAAATGGGTCAAATTTCTGTGGTGAATCTGTGGTGAATCCGACAGGTAATTGCGTCCTTTAAGATGATAAAAGTCGAAGGCGTTAGCAACTTTGAGAGAAAATAAGACTAATATGTGAATTATAGATATACTATATGTTAACCATCACAATGCGTATAGATATGGTATTATACCATTTCTAAAAGTTTATATCGCATTAACCGCACCTGAGTGCACAAACTAAAAGTTTATGCTACAATTTCAATCAGAAATGGTATTAGAATATACTTCCTCCTGTTGGTTGAATGGGATAAATCGCGATCAGGAGATCGCTCCTACAGAAGAACTGAATGCCTTTGATTCAGCGGTTTTTCGGTGTTGTTTTTTTTGGAGAAGTCTGTTATAATTTGCTTATGTGGAATTTGTGTAGAAGAAGGAGCATATTATGAAAGACTTTGGTTTTACAGGTGGGCGTCCGGATCCGTATACATTTCCGACAGAGGGTTTAATTGCGGCGAGCGAAAAGGCACTCCGTAAGTTAGGGGGCGATCTGGTTAACTATCCGGGCGAATCCGGTTATGAGGGTTTGCGCGAACTGGCATCAATGCGGTTTGAACGACGTGAAGGTGTCTCGCTGCCGATAGATAACATCTCAATTACCTCCGGCTCTATGCAGGCATTGGAATTGGTATTGGGAACGCTTATCAACCCCGACGACACGGTATTGACAGAGGAATACACTTACAGTGGAACCCTCGGTATCATGCGCCATTTCAAAGCAAACATCGTTGGCGTGCCGATGGATTATATTGACGGCATGGACATGGATGCACTGGAAGCGAAACTCAAGGAACTCAAGCAGAAAAATATCCGACCGTCGCTCATCTATACGACATCGAACCATCAGAACCCAACAGGGGCGATTCTCTCGCTTGAACGCCGACATCGGATGTTGGCTTTAGCGGAAGAATATGGGACATTAATTGTTGAAGACGATTGCTACGGCGATATTGACTTCACATCAACTCCCACGCCTGCTGCGCTTTTTAAGTTAGATACCTCAAATCGGGTAATCTTTATTGCGACTTTCTCCAAAATCTTGGGGGCGGGTGTTCGTCAAGGTTATTTTGTGGCAAGGCAGCCGTATTACGGACAGATCCATCAAAACCGATGGGATGGTGGAACGAGTGCCCTCGCGAGTGCAATCGTTGCTGAATTCTTCATGGAGCACCTCGAATCACACCTCGTGAGGACGAATGCTGCTGTTGGTGCGAAGTGTCGCGCGGTGGTAGAAACACTTGATAAGCATGTCAGCGACCTCTGTACGTGGACACGACCTCGCGGTGGACTTTTCCTTTGGATAGATTTACCGGAAACGACAGACCTTAATAAATTACAGAAACTCGCTTCGGCGAAAGGGGTTGGCTATAGTAACGGGAGTGCTTTCCATTATGCAAACGAACCTGTAAAAGCGATTCGCCTCGCGTATGCTTACTGCCATGTGGACGATGTTCCTGAAGGGATTACTTATCTGTGTGAGGCTATTCGAGCGGCACAGGTGACTTCGGCAGATGTGGCAGCGGGGGATTAATATTCTATATCGGTGCGGTTAGGAATGCAGATCGCGGGAAACACCCCAGTAAAAATACCCCGCTTATCAGGGGACAGGTGAGTACGCCGCAAAACCGCACTATAGGTGTCAATTTAGGGATTATCAGTAACCTCTTCAAGTTTGCGAAGGGTTGTATTTTTTCCAGTGCTTCTCTGGAAAGTGCCCCCCTTTTCAAATGAACGTTTTATGATTTTCAAAGTTTCACGAAGTGCCGTCTTTGAGCGATGAAAACTCGATGTGATCAGTCTCGCATAGCCTGCGATATATTTTGCTGTTTTCATGAAACTCTGTTGTATATGTCGGTAGCCTGCGGCTAACATAATGGCATGTTGAATCAGAAGTGCGATAAGTTTGGCGTAGATTTCAGACAGAATACGATAGGGTTTCTGGCTTCGAGAAACATGAAGTTTTGAGAGACTTTTGAACGCCTTAAACATCAGTTCAATCTGCCAACGGATGCCGACGATGACACTTATCTGTTTCGGTGTGAGTTGATGTTCTTCAATATTGGTGATGTAGAGATTCCATCCTGCGAGACGCAGACGAGTTTTTGAGGGTGTTTGACATTTTCGTTTCGCCCAGTATCGGATGTAGCGTCGGCGTTTATTTGCTTCTGCTTCAGGAAGTCTTTCAGCGACGAGATACCCCTGAAGTTGCTTTGTTTTCCCGATACGAATGCGCCTACGGATATGGGTGTTTTCTTCTGCCTTGAGCATCTTTTCTAAAGAAAGTCGTTCACCGGTTTCATCGGACAGATAAGTGTTGGCTTTCAAACGCGAGATCCAGTAGATGCCGTTTTCAGTGAGTTTCTCAAACTCATCAAGTGAAAAATAGGCGAGGTCTGCGAGGCGTAAACTTCCCTGTGGGAGTGGATCGGATGCCTTTGCGGCGGTGCTATCAGCGGTTATGCCATCGGTCAACTGCAAATGTTGAAAGCACCCCGTAAGCACATCAAAGCAGAGATGAAGTTTCAAAGCGGCTTTATAGGGATGATTCTTTTTCGGTTGTCCCTTCCAGGTCTCGTGGAGTTCATCGGGAAGTGTTATCCACGTCGAATCTTGAACATAGACACCCGTAAACTGCTGAAGTAAAGGCAGTGCCTCGCGGCGACCGGCAACTTCAAGCATTTCTATAATGGTGGCATCAAGTGTGTGTTTCAACATTTCAGCCGTTTCAGGTGTCAGGCGTTGCTCAAGAGCTTGTCGTCTGACCTGTATACCGAGCGTCGCAGCGGTTTCAGTGAGGTGCTGATAACTCGCCTCTGGCTTTTCAAACCACCCGAAGACGAGGATTTGCGTCAGCGCACTCCCAGTCAGTTTTCGCTTTCTTTTGACGAGCCCGGTATTGACGGCGAACTCATCTGGAACAGTTTCAAGCATGGCTTGCATTTTATCTGGCACTCGTTGTAAAATGGACATTGGAAATACCCCTTTTTTT
>JAJECN010000039.1 GCA_022821965.1 Candidatus Poribacteria bacterium | reverse complement strand
TCAAACCGATCCGTCCATGTGTCGCGCTGCACGTTTCCACCATCAATTAGCCCCGTCAAACCCAAGTTCTGTAAACTCGACTTCTCGCGAATCTCTTGAAGAAAAGTGTCAGTTTCTAACCCAACAGCAGCCGCAGCATATGATGCATTAAGAGGATCGTGAAATACTTCATGAAACCGATGCACCGGTTCAATACCACCAGGGATGCCTCCTGTCTCCCTCAGTGCCGTCTCATAACGTGTTTTATCTTCGTCTAAGCGAGCATCCATCACTGATTGATCCACATACAATCGCAACGCTTGCTCTTTATCAAACGTCGGATTTCCCGTCCGCTGAACCGAGGCACGCACCGTATCTTCAAACGTCTTCATTCCTTCTGTATGGCAACCGATACACGAAAGGCCATTCCGCACAGCCGGGTCATCCGCAGCAGGATTAGAAACGATGGTTGTCGGCGCTACATTTATCCGATTCCCAGCGTCATCCGAGATGTAGTATGCCTGCAAGCCATTCGGGAGATTGAAGATAATCTCGCCACCGTCAGGTCTAAAAGAGAGCGGGTGTGTAAAGATATTTTGCGCACCAACACTCCCAGCAAAGTCGTAGCTTTTCCAATACGCACCATATCGAGAGGTATGACGTTCCACGACGCGATTGTTATTTGAAACACCTGAGTCGTTGAAACCCGCACGCAAGACGCGAACCCCCGGAGCGCTCTGGATATTCCTCGCAACGTTGACATCCAGATCCCTTTCCAACTCACGATCGGTTTCTGGAAGATCCAAGATGTCGTGATAGAGTGGTGGCAACGATGCCTCCGCAAGAAACCAATCAACATAAACGAACGGCACTTCGCATCTCATTTCTTCACGTAGATTTGTTAGTTTCTCAAGTAATCCTGCTTGTGTTTCTGGGTCAAAGTCGATACTGTACGGATACTCCTGCTCAATCTGCGTCCATGCCTCATTTCTGACATCCCACTCGTAGTGCCGTAAGTCGATGTGAAAGATTGTCTCTCTCGGATCAATCGGCGTCGGTACTTTCACTTCAAAACCCCAAGATAGACTATTTACCAATTTCGAGAGCGCGACGCTATACGCACGTAGAGCTTCAGTCGTTTCGCCAGCGTTATAAAGATGTGTTAGCGTGAAATAACGAGCGAAGGCGCGATCAAACGGGGCAAGAGATTCGACGTGATCCTCAATCGTTTCAAGCACTTCGTTTGGTGTGATGAAATCGATATCACGTTGTGCAAAAGCAGTCCAGTCCGGCGCACCTGCTTGAATCCATTGGTGAATTACATTGAGTGCTTCTTCTGTCAGCGGAGGCGCATTAAGCGGCATCCGTTTTGCCAAATCGGTTTCAATTAACCGTTGGTAGAACTTGGAACCGTTAGGATTCCCGGGGATAATTGCTCCCGAATCAATAAGCTCTCGGCTACTTCGGATAACGAGTTGCTCTGTGAAGGTGCCGTGTTCTCCGTGGCAGCTTGAGCAGTTATGTTCAAGAATTTCATACGCTTGTTGTGCCAGATTCTGTTGTGCCTCAACAGTTTGATACCCCAAGATAAGTATTAATAGAACACTGATTTTGATAAAATTTTTCCAGACCCTCATGTATGTTCCCCCCTTAAGTCTTGTAGGAGTGATCTCCGAATAGCGACTCCGTTTCTCGGCTTACTTCGTTATCAACATTTTACGTGTTCTCGTAAAATTGCCAGCGGTGAGTGTATAAAAATAGACACCACTTGCGACAGATTCACCCACTTCATTTTTTCCATCCCAATACGCTGCGCGGCTCTGTTGGTGATAGATGCCAGCAGGTTGATGCCCCATATCCAGTGTCCGAATTAAAATACCATTCGTTGCATAGATACGAATCTGGACATCCCCAGCCGTTGCAAGTTGATACGGTATCCACGTCTCTGGGTTAAACGGGTTCGGATAGTTCGCAAGCAATGCCGTCCTTTCTGGAATGAACGATGCTAAAAGACTTTGAAGGTTCGCAATCCCTTGTTGGAAGGCAATCGAACCGTCGGTTTCAATTTGTGCCTGTGCTATCCATGCTTGTATCAGTGCCGGAGATAAACGATTATCTACTGCAAAGGCGGAAGGTGCTGTAGCACCCGCTGATTCGTCCATACTTTTTGCCACAAAGGTGAGATCTAAGATGTTGATTTTTCCGTCCCCGTTTACGTCTGTTCGCGGGTTGCTGGGTTTGATTCTCTCCAAATCGCGTGCTACGAGAATCAGGTCCAGAATGCTTACGCTTCCGTCTTCATCTATATCTGCAACGCGTGAAGGTGCCAACGGGATTGGCGGACTTTGCGTCCACACCGCATACTCTGTACCGATATCAAAACCAAAAAAGCCACTCCACCAACCCTCACCCTCATAAACAGCAACCAGCAAGACATTTGTTCCCTCTTTTAACGTGACAGCGAAATTCTCTTGGTAGTCGTCAGCATCCCGATCCGTAGCGTTGTTGTGAACCAACTTCCCGTTGATCCAAACTTTAACAGCATCACTGCCTCCAACAAACATTCTTGTGTTCTGTTCGCGTGGTGAATCCAAGTTCACCGAACCGTAAGCCACATGATGATCTATATTACCGGTTCCCAAGGCTATGGTGTTTATTAAATCATTTATATTATTGCCACCTCTTCTGGAGATTTTACCTAAGGTCCAGACTTTATGCCCAATGGCATCTCCGTCTACTGCTCCCTGAGTCGCAATATTTACCTCTGTTACAGTGCCACCACTGATTTGTGCTAAAAAATCTTTTTCAGAAGCAGCTGCTCTTGAACCGGACATTCCTTCTGTCGGTACTATGACCCACAGCCACGGTCCCTCTATTTTCGGAGCATTCCGTGTGAATCCGGGATTATTGTGCCGAATGATAGCGACACTCTCAGGAAAAGCATCTAAAGGCGAAAAGTCTAATATCTCATTGTCTTCAAGCTCTATCCACATCAAATTGGATAAAGATGCAAGCGGAGAAACGTCTGTTACCTTATTATGCTTAAGACTCAAACGCGTCAGGCCTTTTAAACTTGCCAACGGCGAGATATCCGAAATTTCATTACCTACCAAATAGAGTTCTTTCAAACCTGTTAGTCCTTCCAAGGATGAGAGATCCGATATTTCTCCGCCACAAATATCTAGCTCTCTTAGTTTTGGTAATTTCGCTAAGGGGGAGAGATCTGATATAATAGGGGTCCCCCAAGAGTGAATACCTCTTAGGTTTGTTAATCCGGCGAGGGGTGCGAGATCCACTGGAGGGTTCTCGTGCATCCATATCCTATCAAGTTTTATCAAACCAGCAATAGCGGATAAATCGGATATTAAGTTGTCTTCAATAGCTAGTCCGCGCAAATTGATTAAACCTTCAATCGGTGAGAGATCAGATATCAAATTATGGGTAACAATTAACCATTCTAAGGCGATCAAATCTGTAATTGGTGATAAATCACGTATTGTGTTACTTCTCAACTCTATGACGCGTAGTCTAATCAATCCAGCGAGGGGTGATATATCGGATATCAAATTGTTGTTGCATCTTATCTCTTGCAATTCTGTTGCAAATTCAAGCCCTGTTAAATCACTAATGTCAGCATTATGCGCCTCAAGGTGCGTCAATCTCGTCATCTCATCTCTTGTAATCCGGGCGTTTGGTGCTTTACCGAGTGCTTCCACAATTGCCGCGCGTAGGTTCGCGTCGGGAATGTTAACAGTTTGTGCGGATGTCATCGGTGGAAATATCAAGAACAACATCGCGCAGAGCACGAGCGTGTAAACGGAAATATGTTGTGTTTTGGCTAATTGCATGCAGGGTGATCTCCTTTTCTACTACTGCTGTTACGCTTCGTGAGTACTCCGTTTCGGGACTAAAATAGATGGATTTTCGTGATTCTTTTAAAATAAAAGATACCTTAAAATACGGGGTAATGTCAAGACCTTTTTACGTTTTAATTTGACAAAATTTTGGGAATTTTCAATAATGATTGAAGGCGTGCCACACGTCTGAAGTGTGAGGCACGGATGTTTCTGCCTCAAAGACCTTAATCTCCAAATATAAAAAAGGAGAGAAACATTTAGGAGAGATAAAAGTGATTCGAGTGTTTATTTTTACATTCTGTATTGTTCTACTGCTGGGTGTGTTATTACCTATTGTACCAGCGGATGCCCAGCGAGATGAAGCAACAGTCGCTGCGAACTGGACCTTTAATGACGGCAGTGCCAAAGATACCTCAAAGAAAGGATTGAATGGCAATTTCACTGGAAAACCGCAAGCCGTTGATGGCATCGCTGGAAAAGCATTGAAGTTCAACGGTAAAAGCGACGGTATTAAATTACCGGATTCTGTGGACATCAACACCGGTGGTCCTTATACCAATCGGACAGTCGCTGCGCTGTTCTACTGCGATGATGCGAAAATTGATGATCGGAAGCAGGTAATCTACGAAGAAGGCGGGGCAACACGCGGCTTAGTCATTTATGTACATGACGGAAAAGTTTACGGTGCCGGTTGGAATCGCGCTGAATACAACTGGAATGGTGCCTGGCCCTCCGCAGACATTAAGTCAAAGCGGTGGTACCATGTCGGTATCGTCATTCGCGACGCAGCCGCTAAGGTTGAGAGCAAAAAGTTTGAGATGTGGTTGGATGGCAAACGCATTGCCCAAGAAAAGGGTGGACAACTTCATGCCCACGGCGATGATATTGGCATCGGTCATCTCAACCAGAACACCGTCTACCATGATGGGAGCGGTGGTGGACAAACCGACGTTGACTGGTTCGGTGGCTTAATCGACGAAGTTATTGTCTACGGTTCCGCTTTTGATGAAGGGGATTTCGCAGACCTTGCAAGCCCGCTAAGTGTTGACCCGCAGGGCAAATTTACAACAACTTGGGCGGATATCAAGGCACAACGCACACTGCCATAATATCTACTTTTATCTGTCTATGTGTGCTGTAGGGCGAGGTTTTTGTACCTCAGCCCTGCCCTTCTTTAAGGACGTAAAATATGCTCGGTGCAATTATCGGAGATATTGTTGGGTCTATCTATGAACCCAAGGACCGCCGGATCAAAACTAAAGATTTCCCTTTTTTCAGTGAGGACTGCCGTTTCACAGACGATTCGGTTTGCACAACTGCTGTCGCTGATACCCTCTTGCACGATCTCCCGCCAGCAGAAACGATGCGGAAGTGGGGAAAGCGGTATCCAAGGTGCGGTTTCAGTCAAATTTTTAAGGACTGGATCTATTCCGATGGAGATGCCCCGAACTGTACTTTCCGCAACGGTGCCGCAATGCGCGTTTCGCCAGCGGCGTTCCTGAACCGCGAGAATCTGGATGCAGCACTCACCGCCGCTGACAAAGTGACCGTTATCAGCCACGATCATTCCGAAGGCGTAAAAGGTGCACGGGCAACAACACATGCTATCTGGCTCGCCTATCAAGGTAAAGACACCGCCGCTATCCGCGAGGTTATCACAACTGAATACGGCTACGATTTGACGCAGACGGTAGACGACATCCGTCCTGATTACGTTTTCGATATGACTTGCCAAGGCACGGTGCCACAAGCGGTCACATGTGCTTTGGAATCAGAGAGTTATGAAGATGCCGTGCGGAATGCCATTTCTCTGGGCGGTGATTCCGACACGCTCGGTTCAATCGCTGGTGCTATCGCCGAGGCACTACACGGAATTCCTGAAGCAATTAAGGAACAAGCAGAAAGCATCTATCTCGCCAACGCACCCGATATGCTTGAAATAATTTCGGAGATGTATCAAATATCGGAAGGTTAAGCCAGCAAAAGCACAGACATATACTATGAATGCCCTCGCGTTAAATGCCACTTTAGAGCATGGTAGGTTTTACGACTGCTCTACTACTGATGCTGGCGAGGTTTGTAACCTCGCCTCTTTAGAATGTGGTCAACTAACCGCGATTGTAACCTGTTTTGTCCTCTTTTTTTTTCTCATTCCCTTTCCTACGCTATCAGCAGAACCTTCTATCTGTTTCACAGATGTTACCGATGTTGCCGGTATCCATTTTACCCACACCAATGGTGCATCCGGTGAGTTCCACCTACCTGAAACCCTCGGTGCGGGCGGCGCATTTCTTGATTACAATAACGATGGTCATCTCGATCTCTACCTTGTCAATAGTGCTGCGCCAAGTGTTCTCTATCAAAACAACGGCAATGGTACTTTCACGGATGTCACTGCATCCGCTGGGGTCAGCAACCAAGGCAGCTATGGACACGGCGTTGCCTGCGGAGATTACGACAATGACGGTTACGTAGACCTTTATATAACGAATTTCGGTGCGAACCGACTCTATCATAATAATGGCGATGGAACGTTCACGGATGTCACGGCTGCGTCGGGGACAGGAGATGTTCGTTGGAGTAGTAGCGCGACTTTTTTCGATTACGACAGCGATGGCGACTTGGATATCTACGTTGTCAACTATGTCAATTACAAATTAGATGCCTCCGCCCCAACCTGTTTTGAGAATCCTTCGTTTGGTGCTACTGAGAAGGTTCGCGGTTATTGTCACCCAAAACACTTTGAAGGCACGCCCGACAGCCTCTACCGAAACAACGGTGATGGGACTTTTACAGATGTCACCGAAGCTGCCAACGTTCGGGATCCGGGTGGCATGTTTCTCGGCAAAGGGTTAGGTGTTGTTGCAGCGGACTTTAATGCCGATGGCAATCCCGACCTTTACGTTGCCAACGATGACACACCGAACTATCTCTTTTATAACAAAGGCGATGGCACATTCGCTGAAATCGCCATCCTCGCCGGTTGTGCCTACAGCGCAGATGGAATCGCACAAGCAGGTATGGGGGTTGATGCTGGTGATTACAATGGCGATGGTCATCTGGATATCTTCGTCACCAATTTCTCCTATGAGACGAACACCCTCTATCGGAATAACGGGGACGGGACTTTCACCGATGTCAGTTATAAAGCGCGGCTTGGCGAAGAGAGTTATCTCTTTTTAGGGTTTGGGACAGGATTTTTTGATGCAGATAACGATGGACACCTTGATATTTTCGTCGCGAATGGACATATTTTTCCAAATGTTGAGCGCACAACAGATGTAATCTCATATAGACAGCCAAATCAACTCTTTTGGAATCGAGGTGATGGCACGTTTGCCGAGGTGCGTCTTGAGGGGCAGCATGCTGTCAGCCGCGGCACTCTTTTCGGTGATTATGACAACGATGGCGATATAGATGTTCTTGTCACGCAGTTGAATGACAAAGTGACGCTTCTTCAGAATGAGAGCGACACTCACCACAACTGGTTCCGTCTCAAATTGATTGGGACCCGCAGTAATCGTGATGGCATCGGTGCGCGCGTAACATTGACACTCGGAGATGAATCCCAAACGCGCGAGGTACATGTAGGCTCCAGTTATCTCAGTAGTAATGATCCGAGACTGCTTTTTGGGCTTGGGGAACGAACCTTTGTGAATAAACTTCGGGTACGCTGGCAGAGCGGTGCTGTGCAGATATTGGAAGACCTCTCGGCGAATCAAGAACTCGTGGTGACCGAACCTCTTTCAGATGAGTGAAAAATTGACACGGCTTGACCAATCTTTTCTGCCAGATTTGCACATTAAATGCCAAAGTGGCATAGGCTTTGGTGTGTAATCACCCCATTTTGACCAACAAACGAAAGAGAAGAATGGCATAAATCTTGCTACACTTGTGTTGAACTGACTTAGATACAATTCAAGAAAAATAAATACAACAGTGGAGGTTCGTCATGAGATTTGATAGATTTACAATTAAAGCACAAGAGGCACTCGAAACAGCACAGAATTTAGCCACAGATGCCCAAAGTCCTGAACTTGGGGTTGAACACCTGATGTTGGCTCTCATCAGGCAGACAGATGGAATTGTCACACCGATTCTTCAGAAATTGGGCGTTGATACCGATGGAATTACGTCAGCAGTTGAATCCGCTGTTCAAAAAGCACCGAAAGTGCAAGGCGCTACTTCTGAAATGCGTCTCGCCGCGGCACTTCAATCCGTTTTGGATGCTGGGTTCAAAGAGGCAACGGCACTCAAAGACGAATACGTCAGCACAGAACATCTACTGATAGCATGTACTGAAACAAAGCAGAGCGAAGTGGGCAAAATCCTACGGGAAGCCGGTGTAACGAAAGATAAGATTCTCAAGGCACTCATTGATATACGGGGTACGCAGCGGGTAACCGATCAAAATCCAGAAGACAAGTATCAGGCACTCACCCGATTTGGCAGGGAACTCACGCAAGAGGCAATTTCGGGGAAACTTGATCCAGTTATTGGGCGAGATGATGAAATCCGCCGTGTGATGCAAGTGCTCTCCCGCAGACGGAAAAATAATCCTGTCCTAATTGGAGAACCCGGTGTCGGAAAAACAGCGATTGTAGAAGGGTTGGCACAACGCATCGCTGATGGTGATGTCCCAGAAAGTCTTCGCGAGAAGCGGTTGATTGCGCTCGATTTAGGTGCCCTTATCGCGGGGAGTAAGTACCGTGGTGAATTTGAGGACCGATTGAAAGCAGTCCTTGCCGATGTAGAACAGGCGGAAGGGCAAGTGGTGCTTTTCATCGACGAACTCCACACCATCGTCGGTGCGGGTGCAGCCGAAGGTGCTGTGGATGCGTCAAACATGCTCAAACCCGCATTGGCGCGCGGTGAGCTTCGGTGCATCGGTGCGACAACGCTCGACGAGTATCGTAAACACATTGAAAAGGATGCTGCCTTAGAACGACGATTCCAGCCGGTTCAGGTTGAAGAACCCTCGGTTGAGGATACAATTGCCATTCTACGAGGCTTAAAGGAACGCTATGAAACGCATCACGGCGTGCAAATTCAGGACAATGCGATTGTCGCTGCGGCCACCCTTTCAAAACGTTATATCTCCGAACGTTTTCTGCCAGACAAAGCCGTAGATTTGGTAGATGAAGCCGCGTCGCGTCTACGAATTGAGATTGACAGTGTACCAGAGGAGATTGACGAGGTTGAACGCCGCATTATTCAGCTCCAAATTGAGCAGCAGGCATTGGAGAAGGAGAAAGACGGTGCTTCTCGACAACGTCTCGAAAAACTCATCGCTGAGCTTGCCGAACTCAAAGAGCGAGCGGACGCGCTCAAAGCCGCATGGCAGAACGAAAAGGCGAATTTAACACAGATTGGCGAGTTGATGGAACAGATTGAGGGACTCCGCATTGAATCGGAGCAAGCCAAACGGACAGGTAATCTCGCCAGAGCTTCAGAACTTGAATATGGACAGATACCAGCGTTAGAAGCGCAATTGAAAAGTGTCCGAGAAGTCGTTGAAACGGATACACACGGGACACAGATGTTAAAGGAGCAGGTAAGCGCGGAAGACATTGCCGAAATTGTGGCGAAATGGACCGGCATCCCTGTTTATCGGCTCATGGAGGGTGAGACACAGAAGTTAATCAACATGGAAGAACGTTTGCGCGAGCAGGTCATTGGACAGGATGAGGCGGTGAGTGCTGTCTCTAATGCGATTCGCCGTGCCCGTGTTGGTCTCGGTGACCCTGACCGACCGCTCGGATCCTTCCTCTTTATGGGTCCAACCGGTGTCGGCAAGACGCATCTCGCCAAATCACTCGCCGAATTCTTATTCGATGATACGAACGCTATGGCACGGATCGACATGAGCGAGTATATGGAAAAACATACGGTCTCACGCTTGATTGGCGCACCGCCGGGCTACGTTGGCTACGATGAGGGTGGACAACTAACCGAGGCAGTTCGACGACACCCGTATTGCGTCATTCTACTTGATGAGGTTGAGAAGGCACATCCGGAGGTGTTCAACGTTTTACTCCAGATGCTCGACGACGGCAGAATGACCGACGGGCAAGGACGAACGGTCGATTTCAAAAACGCTGTTGTCATCATGACCTCCAATATCGGGAGTCAGTGGATTAGCGATGCACTTTTGGATGGAAAAGAAATTCGTCGAAAGGGGATGGAAGCTGTACAGGCGCACTTCCCACCCGAATTCCTGAACCGTATTGACGACCTGATTATCTTTGACCGGCTCGGTATTGAGGAGTTAAAGCGGATTGTCACACTGGAACTTGGGCAACTGAGCCATCGGTTCGCGGAGAAAGAGATGACCTTAACACTCTCTGAATCTGCAAACGAAGAATTAGTAAAACGCGGATTTGATACAGTATACGGCGCGCGTCCCCTTCGCCGGACAATCCAACGCGATATTCTTAACCCATTAGCAATCCAGATGTTGGAGGGCACCTTCCACGATGGCGATGCGCTCACTGTAGACTTTACGAAGGACGAATTTGTCTTCCAAAAAGCGTAAAGGACCGGTCTTTTCACTGCTGGCGAGGTTTATAACCTCGCCTATCGCCATTGATGAGTTGCAGACCTGTACGGATAATTTGACACGAGGCAGAGTTTCATGGTATCTTACTGTTAGAATAAGTTCAGGCGATCTCATCGCTCCGATTTTTTTGAACGTGTCGGCTATGAAACCTATTTTTGGAAAGGAAAATTATGCTTAAACACATCATAGATCCCGAAGTTGAAGAATATGAAGATGTGTACGATGACCTTGAATACTTCGCAGCCCAAGAGCTGGATCAACAAGAGGGCGCGCTCTTGAAACAGGGCAATGAATTCAAAGCCTCTGTCTGGCTAACACCTGAACACGCTGAGGTTGTGATAACACTTGCTGAAGAACGCGGCATTCCAGCGGGTGAACTTATTGAGGAATGGATTCTTGAGCGGATTGATGAAGCGTTAGACATCGGGACCTAGCCTTTTACAGTCTGAATCAGGATGGACAGGATGATAGGATTTGCAGGATAAGACGTTCCGGGTTAGATGCGTAGGTACACTTTGTAAGCCTGTATGCTTTAGTCCGAGCGGGGCGATAGATATATTTGATTTTAGAATAAACGGAACATTTCCTTCAATCAGAAAATGCAACGCGTCTATAGATGTCCTGCAATGGTAACTCACACCCGATCGAAACGAGCGGTAACACGTCTTCAAGCTCGTGAAACTCTGTCTGCCCCCATTGTGTCTTGAGAAGGCGATACTGTTCAACGCGAACCCTATCTTGTGAAACGAGGATATATTCCTGCAAAGAGGCAAGTTCTTGATAGTGCCTAAATTTTTCGCCCTTGTCATACGCTTCCGTTGATGGTGAAAGCACCTCTATAACAAGGATCGGGTTGAGAAGTGTGTCGAAGACATTATCCTCAAATTGAGGATTGCCACAGAAAACGACAACATCCGGGTATAGATAGGCACCTTTTGGACCGGTTTTTACGCGCATATTGCTCATACAGACATCCCAATCCTGTCCGCGCAATTGAATATTAAGTTCAGTCGCTATATCCACCGTGATAAAATTATGGGTGAAATTCACCCTGGGCATTGCGCGTATTTCTCCGTTGAGATATTCACTTTTGCGTGTTGCCTTACGCTCTAAAGCAAGATATTCCTCTGGAGTAAAAATGGTTTGTGCTGCGAGAGATGACATACAAGGCTCCACGACTATGATATATTTTAAACCTATTGATATTAAATCATAGCATATCATAAGCAGAATTTCAACGACTTTCAATGTTATTAACTCGGCAAATTCCGTTTGACAATTCGATTCGCGTAAGGTATAATTGAGAAAACATCTTAACAGAAAGCCAAATCAATCATACCTATGAATCGAATTGACCAAAAATTTCAAGTACTCCGACACGAAGGGACCCGCGCATTTATGCCGTACCTCTGTGCTGGAGACCCGAACCCCGAACTTACCTCTAAACTCCTCCTTACGCTTGAGGAAGCCGGTGCAGACCTCATCGAACTCGGTGTTCCGTTCTCCGATCCGATTGCAGATGGACCTACCGTTCAACGCGCAAGCGAACGAGCACTCACACATCGCATTTCACTCCAGCAGATTCTGGAAATGGTCACGAGCCTCCGTCCACAGACAGATATCCCTATTGCCCTCATGAGTTACTATAACCCGATCTTTCGGATGGGAGAAGAGGCATTTTGTAAAGCAGCACAAGACGCAGGGGTTGATGGTGTTATCGTGCCAGACTTACCGCCAGAGCAAGCGCAACCACTCCTTGAAGTCGCGCCGCACTATAACCTCGCGACTATCTTTCTCGTCGCGCCGACAAGCCCACCGGAACGGATGCAACGAATTGCCTCGGTCAGCACAGGATTTATCTATTGTGTTTCAGTAACTGGCGTAACAGGGGCGCGCGGAACGTTGTCAGACGAGATCGCCCCGATGATCGCAGAACTCCGAAAACACACGGACAAGCCGCTTAGCGTCGGTTTCGGTGTATCAACACCTGAGCAGGCAGCACAAGTAGCGCAGATTGCTGATGGTGTGATTGTGGGGAGTGCTATTGTTGATGTTATTGAAGAGAATATAGATGACGAAGCAAAATTGCTTGCTGCGGTGAAACAATTCGCGTCAGATTTGGCTGCTGGTGTAAAGCTATAATCTACATACCGCGCTTGATACCAAATTCCGCTTCAAACGCCTCCCAAATATCCTCAGGAATGTCAGCTGTCGCTGCTTCATATCCGTCTTCTACCTGTGCTTTATCGGCAGGACCAAACATGACAACACCCTCTATAGGCGCGGCAAGACAAAATTGCATCGCCAAATGACGGATATTAACGTCGCGTTCCTGACACCATTTCCACATTGCATAAGCCTTCGGTTCAGCATCGGGATTACGTCTGCGTTCATCTTCAACGTTCGGTTCCGCGCCGGTCAAGCCCCCCATGCCTAATGGACTTGCGAGGATGATACCAACATCGTGTTCACGCGCCAACGGCAATGTCGTCTCTGCTACAGATTGGGATAACAGCGTGTAGTCTAAGAAGGTAAGAATAATATCAATATGTCCGGTTTCGATGAGTTCTTTGTGGAATTCATGGGAACGTACACCGGCACCGATGTGTCGAACGCTTCCCTCCGCTTTCATCTCTAACAACGTATCCAAAGCGCGTCCGGGTGCCAACACGCTCTCCATATCAATTGGGTCGTGGATGAGCACGGCATCTAAGTAATCCGTACGAAAGCTCTTGAGGCTATTTGTGACACTCCATCGTGTGCCTTCTGCGGAGAAATCCTTCCGGCGTTCTGGATGTGTGCCGACTTTCGCCTGTAAGTAGACTTTTTCTCTCAATCCATCAGAGAGTGCTTCCCCCCAGAGGTGTTCGGCGTGACCTGGGTAGGTGTCAATATAGTTGATACCGAGTTCAATACCGCGTCGAATTGCACCGATGACTTCAGCATCCGGTTTCTGCCACAACCACGCTGCACCGAGCGCAAGGGCATTCGGACGCATCTCAGTACGTCCCATCCGTCTAATCTCTAATTTCTGAGTTTCCATTATTCCTCTCTCCTCTTTCTGTAGGAGCGATCTCCAAATCGCGATTTTTCTTATCCTGAAAATCTATTAATCCTGTAAATCTTGTTTCAGACAGTTTAATCCGCGAGTGCTTCTTTTAACTTATGCGTAGATTCCGCGAGGGACTCTTGGAGATACGGATAAGGAAAGTCGCCCCACCGATCAGGCGGTGGCTCGTGTGCTTGTGCAATCTTCAGGTTTACGAAAATAGGTCCGATTTGGTTCCAGATTTTCGGTAGTTCTGTTCCAAGTGCATCTGAGTTGTCAAATTCATAAACCTGTTCAAAGCCTACACCTTCCGCTATCGTGGTCCAACTGAAACCAGCGTTACCATCAGGGACCGGTTGATTGCCTGTGACCTCGTAGGTACCGTTGTCACAGACAAAGAGAACATAGTTAGGGGGCGGCGTATTGAGGGCAGTAATTGTCGCCAATGTACCCAAGCACATCAACATGCTGCCATCCCCATTGAGCACAACCACCTTTTTGTCTGGTTTAGCGAGCGCGATACCGAGCGCGAAGTCGGCGGCGTGTCCCATCGCGCTGCCGACGGAGGCGTAGTCCAACGGATGTGTTGATATTTTGCCCCACGGCACGGTGAGCCCCATTGTTGCGACGACGATTTCGTCTGTACGTTGGTTTGCGATAAGCTGCAGGCACTCTTCTTTGATGAGCATAGTTTTCTCCAAACTCAGTTAACCAAAAATCCTAAGTCTCACCATCGGTGAGACTGGATTCTCTCATAGATTCTCATAAACCAGACGGGCAGTATTGACCGCAAGGAAAATTAGAAAATTTGAGGCTACTCCTCCTCTTCTTTCGGCAAGAACTTGATACGGGGCGGAGTCTTCAAGGCAGTTGTCATAATTTGGATGTGCTCCGCGAATTCCGATTCGGTCTCAATGCCGTTGATACCGCCACCCCAGATAGCAAGCGTGCGATAGTTGAGTCTACCTTCCGCATCAGGCGTTAGAACAACCGGCAAAAGCCGTTTTCCCGAGGCGTTGAGATCAGTCGGCGTGTTTATATCCTGCGCAGTGCTGCTGGCAGGTAAAATGAATGCAACACCGAGTGTGTCTATGCCGCTTGGATCTGCTCCCCAGCTCCATATCCACCCCTGTTCTTTGTCTTCACTGTAAGCACCTTTCAGATTTGGGATACCTGTCACAATCGCATAAGCCGGTGATAGGTTTCCGTCGATGTGGATATGATGTTCAATCCCCGCGTGTTCTCCGTAGATGAAAGTGGTTGACGTGAGTTTGCCTGTCGTATCTCCCAGTTCACCCTCCGGCAAAATCCGTTGGACGATAGATCGGATGGCACCGTCGGCGAGAATCCGGACGTAGTCTCCTTCGGTGGGAAGTGGGATCATCTCCCCTTTTTCTCGGTGCCACAGCGCGATGCCTCCACAACCTATTAGACCCTCTGATTGCGTGAGTGCGACCATCTCCGGTGTTTCAGGTTCGAGGAGCGCATTCAGTGATAAGCCAATTGATTCAGTAACGTTCAATTGACCTTCTGTTTCAGTTTCCTGACCGAGATCAGTTTCGTTGTTGTGTGATTTTCGGATAAAGTAGTTCTCTTGATTCTCAAGGTCTCGGATTATCCACTGTTGCTCAGGTTTCTCTATCTCGATTCTAACCTGTTGGGAGAGGGTAACACCATGGGTCTCGAAATGGTTTCTGAGTTCTGGTGAGAGCGGTTGGTCATAATTTAATTCGTGTTGAAACATTACATCCACACTGAAAAGTTTCCTTCGCTTTTTACCGTAGGTGACGTAAGCCCAATTCGGTTTCAGTAGGTATGCGATCAAATTCGATTCTATTGCTGCTACGGCGTTCAGTTCAGGAAGGATGGCGGCGCGCGTCTGCTTATTGATATCGAGTGTTAGCGTCGCCTTGACATTCGGATCATAAAGGATTGATATTTCCTTGGTCTCTCCTTCTTCAAAGTCTAAGAGGAAGCAGAGTTGGTCGCGTTCACCATCATAGTCCAAATCATCTGCTTGTGCTGGAATCATCACTTCGCGCGGGGCTTCTCCAGTGGCGACAGAGTAGGCTTTAAACGTGAAGTCGGGATTCACTTGTCGGAGTTGCGCCCCGGTCAACACAATCGGGACTTTTTTCCGTGCGATGGGTAATGTATTTTGGATGGAAAGACGGATTTTGCTAATCTTCTGCTGACCGCCTGGCATCGTACAAGCGCAGAACATCAGCAGGGTGCCTAAAATAAATGATAAACAGATTGTTGTTAGTGTATGCGTCTGAATGTTGTTTTGTGTATGTATGGTTTCCAATTTTGTTTTCCTCATTTACCTTGTTCAAGGAACGTTAGAAAGTCTGTTGTCCGGCCATTATCCAAAGACTCTAAGTCTCACCATCGGTGAGACTGGATTCTCTCATCAAGCGTTGTCTGCCAAATTGACACAATCGACCGCAAGGAACGTTAGAAAACTGGTAGTACTTCAAGCAGGCGTTCGACCTCAGATGTCGTATTGTAAAAATGGGGTGAGACTCTGACACCACTGCCCCGTTCTGCTGTAATTATATTTTCGGCGTGAAGCATTTCATAAATTTCAGCAGGCGTATGCTGCGCACTTTCAAAGATAACAATCCCTGCTCGCTCCAAGTCCTTTTTCGGTGTAATAACTCGATACCCCTTCGCCTCTAATCCAGCGATTAAACCAGCCGTGAGTTCCAGAATGTGCGTTTCAATTGTGGGGATACCGATGTCAAGTAGTAAATCAATCGCTGCGTTAAGTCCATAAAGTCCAACGCTGTTGTAGGAGCCTTCTTCAAAACGGGTCGCGTCCGGTTTTTGCGTCAAATCGTAATCAAGGAAATCGCGCGGATTTACGACACTTGCCCAACCGATATTGGTGTTGATGAGTTGCTCTCGTTTTTCGTCGGCGCAGTAGAATATCGCTGCTCCCTCCGGTGCCAGCAACCATTTATGCCCGTCTGCGGCGAGAATATCAACGTTACAGGATTTCACGTCTACTTCAATCGCCCCGAGGCTCTGAATAGCATCAACAATGAACCAGATATTGCGTTCTCGGCACAGTTCGCCGAGTGCTTGAATGTCGTTTCGGAAGCCGGAAGCGAACTCTACATGACTGATTGTCAAAGCACGTGTACGTCCGTCAATCGCCGCAGCAATATCTTCAATAGAAATACGCCCATCTTGCTCCGGCACCATACGTGTTTGGACCCCGTAACGTTCCTTTAAACGCCACCACGGGTAGACATTGGCGGGGAACTCAACCGCTGTCGTGACGACGTTATCCCCTTCCTGCCAATCTATACCGTTCGCCGCGATGAGAATACCTTGTGTCGTATTCTTCATGAATGCGATTTCTGTGGGATCGGCGTTGATGAGTTGTGCTGCAGCGGCGCGGCATACCTCAGCAGTCTCCGCCCAATCCTCGGCGTTCACAGCACCGTTCACAGTCGCATCTTCTATGAATCCTGCCATCGCCTCTCGGACCCGGCGTGATAACGGGGCGACACCGGCGTGGTTCATATAAATATAGGTTTCAGTTACCGGAAATTGGTTCCGCCACTTTTGCCAAATTTCACGTTCAGAAGGGTTATTCACTACATGTTCCTTCGTTATCAGTATTCAAAAATGTTTCAATCACGTAGTCCTTTACCCGTTTCGCATTCGCAAATGTGATGAGTTCCCCAAACAGACCAAAGCAGAACATCAGAATTCCGCTCGTGATGAAAATAGCACTCAGGTTCAGGACATCAACATTCCACACCTGGGACAAAAGCGTGCTGATGGGTGCGATTGGGAGAATTCCACCGAGTATAAACAACACCGCTCCAACGGGTCCAAAAATCCGTATAGGTCTCCGCTTGCACCGAAAAGCAAAGAAACGTGCGAGTGCTCCTAATGCTGGTGTTTCCTGTTTCGCTCGTCGAATTTTATCCTCTGTTATCCACCCAAGGATTAGCAGAACTATTGCTAAACTGAGACAACTCAGTGCTGCAATATTCGCATTTCCGAACAGAACACGCCCTAAAATAAAGAAAGGGAGGCTCAGGAATGCGGCGGTGCGAAACGCTCTCTGCTCAGGTCTGAAAAGGATTTTTGACAACCGTTCCCACAGCGAAATTTTTTGCGATGTAGGACGCTGTGCGAAGACAAAAATAATGAATTTGAATGCTATAATGTCTAACATCACACGCCAGACTCTGCCGAGTCCGTACTTACTTTTTCCGAAACGCCGTGGGTGATGTGTGACGACAATTTCAGCGATCCGCGCCCCTACGACCGTGGACATCGCCGGAATAAATCGGTGCATCTCTCCATAGAGCGATACCTGCTTGATAACTGATGCGCGGTATGCCTTAAGTGAACAACCATTGTCATGGATAGGGACACCCGTCACCTTGCCGATTATCCAATTCGCAACGATAGACGGGACACGCCGCGTCAAGAATTTATCCTGTCGATCTTTCCGCCATCCGCACACCAGATCGTAGCCTTCATCCAACTTGTGAAGCAGCTTCGGAATGTCCGTCGGATCGTTTTGTAAATCGCCGTCCATGCTGATAATCCGTTGTCCCCGCGCGAATTCAAATCCCGCCGCCATTGCCGCTGTTTGTCCGGCGTTCTTTTGGAATCGGACGACTATCAACTGCGGTTCCTGTTTGCTTAATTCCGAGAGCACAGCGAACGTTTTATCGTGGCTTCCGTCGTCTACGAACAACACCTCATAAGTCTCACCAATTGCCTCACATACTGCTTGAATCTTTTCAAACAGCGGACGAACATTCTCCTCTTCGTTGTAAACCGGGACTACGATAGATAGCGTCGGTTTTTCCTCCATTTTCTTAATGTTCCTTAGCAGTTCGTAGAGGAGGGCTGCCCTCTCCATATATCCAGTTCGCCCGTTGGTCGGACTTACGGTCTCCAGCTAATTTTGTTCTACGCAACCGAACGTAGATTGCCTTATTGCCAATCCGCGGCGTTCAACAGAATCTGATGTGCTTCGGTGAGTGAATCGAACGTGCCAGCATCAATCCACTTGCCTTGCACAAAACTGTATTCAAGTTCAGCACGACGAATATAGGCGTTATTGACAGCCGTTATCTCATATTCCCCGCGGGCTGAAGGTTCAATAGTGCGGATGATGTCAAACACGGACGCGTCGTAGAAATAGACACCTACCACCGCGTAATCACTCTTCGGGTGCATCGGTTTTTCCTCAATCGCGACAATATGATTTCCGTCCAAAGTCGCGACACCATAACGCTCCGGATCATCTACTTGTTTAAGCATCACGCGTGCGCCAGTTTGTTGCGCGTGGAAATCGGAAACCGCTTGGTGGATGGGGGCTTCAAAAATATTATCGCCGAGCAAAACAACAATTTTGTCACGGGTGGCAAACCCTTCCGCCAACGCCAGCGCGTGTGCGATCCCTTTCGCCTCCTCTTGCACCCGATAAGTAAATTCGCATCCGAAGTCTTTGCCACTCCCTAATACGTTCACAAAGTCTCCAACATATTGCGGGTTGGTCACGATAAGAATATCCGTAACACCTGCTGTTGTGAGTTGCTTGACACTGTGAAAAATCATCGGTTCATTACCAACAGGGAGAAGGTGTTTACTCGTAATTTTAGTGAGTGGATGCAAACGGGTGCCGAGTCCGCCCGCGAGGATTACGCCTTTGAGCATAGTTTAGCTATTTTCTCCTCGTCCGGGGAAGGTGAGTTCAGCAACACCAGACTTATCCAGATCACCCAATCCGAGTTCAATCATCCGATCATACTGCGCCTTTGTTGCCTGCGCGAGTGGAAGAGAAATACCAGCATCATCTGCCAAATCGAGCGCGATGCCCGAATCTTTCGAGGCATGAGCAGCTGAGAAATAGCATTCATGATCGCGTGCTTCCATATCTTCACCATCGGTTTCCAAGACGCGGGAGTTCGCGCCTGTTTGTGCGAAAACCTCCTGTAGCATCGCCAGATCCAATCCGAGTGCGGCACCCAAACCTAACCCTTCGGCGAGTCCTGCTGTATTGATGTTCATCACCATGTTGACGAGTGCTTTTACCTGTGCTGCCTGACCGGATTCACCGATGTAACGAAGGGAAACGCTCATTGAATCCAGAATTGCGCGTGATTTGTCGAATGTTTCCTTTTTACCGCCACACATGAGGTAGAGTGTGCCTTCCCGCGCTTGTGTGATGCTGCTCGCCATACACCCTTCGAGACTGTCTGCCCCGTGCTTTGCGGCGAGTTGTTCGATGTCCACGTGGACCTGTGGGCTGATTGTTGCGCAATTAATAAAAACTTTGCCGGACGCTCCTTTAAGTAGGCTGTCGTCCGCATCATCTGAGAAAATTGTCCGCATCGCCGCGTCATCCGTGACAACGGTAATGATGTAGTCTGCGAGTGCCGTGACCTTCGCAAGTTCTCCCGCTGCTGCTGCCCCAATTTCTGTTGCGAGTTCTTGTGCGCGTTCGCTTGCGACATCGTATACAACGGTCACATCAAATCCTTCGTCATTGAGATGCCGAGCGATATTCGCCCCCATTCTCCCTACGCCTACAACGCCAATTTTGTAATCAGAATTCGCCATGTTTGTCTCCTTGCTATTACGAACCTTCACGCTACACATCTATATTACTAAACGAGTTATCCAGCGATTGGGATGCCAACCGCTTTACGTAAGTTCCATTTTTACATATTTGCAGATGTTTGTCAAGCGTTTCCTATTTGCTCTTGTTGTGCTAATAGAAGTGGCTTCCGAATAGCTATATGCGGAGCATTCCACTTTACCACGAATCTTGCCGAAAACCAATTGATCAAAAAATTTAAAAAAGTATTGACATTTTTTGCAAATTTGTTATAATCTTCAGAACGACGAACGGAAGCCGGTTAGTTAAGCCCTTTTTGGCTGAAAATATACCGGCAGATTTCTATTTTCCTAAGGAGGACTCACAATGAACCGTTTTACACACGGCTTCGGTCTCCGAATAGATCGAGCCCATCTTCTCATTCTTGCCTTCGCGTTTCTCGCAGTGACGATTCTCGGTTGCGGGGGAGGCGGTATTAGTATCATTCCTCTCGGTGCTAAACTGCAGAACGCTGACACCGCATTTGACCAAGCAGAAACAGTTGAAGTGCGCGACGATGACCCAGAAAAGATGGAGAAGAATCGCCAAAGGCAGCAAGAACTTTATGACAGAGCGATGTCACTCTATTTAGAGGTCATCGAACGCGACACAAAAGGAAAATGGGCACAGCGTGCACATTTCCAAATCGCTAAAATCTACAAGCGTCGCTACGATTGGGATAAGGCAACTGAGCATTATCAAGCTATTGTCGCGTTGGATCCCACTGGATATTACGCAAACGAAGCAAAAAGCGGAACGGCGAATATTCGGAAGAACCGTGAAATCATTAAGGCAAAGCGGGCTGAATACCAAAACTATAAAGCGATTTACGATAGCTCACCGACAGACGAGACCTTTAATATTGCTGCAGAGGCACTCTACGAGGTCGCGCGCGCTTATGAAAGTTTAGAGAATTATACCGAAGCCATCCGCACTTACGAACGAATGGTAGAGGAATTTCCTGAGCATTCTAAGGCATCACAGGCGCAGTTCCAGATCGGTAACGTCTATTTTTACACGCTATATGATTATCTTGGTGGATGGCCAGCCTATGTTGCTGTCACTGAGAAGTTCGATGATTCTTACGAAGCATCCCAAGCAGGGACGCTCCTTAAGCAGACGGCGGATATTCTCCAAGAAATTAACGAACTGAAGGATGAAATTAATAAGTATCGCAATAAGAAAGCGGTTGAATACCAAAAGACCGGACGGAAAATTACCCCTGCTGATATGTGGGTGATGGGATACGGCGATCAGGTCGTTCAGAATTTCCAACAAATTGCGGGTAACTGGGAAAAACTTCGCAACTACCCCCGTGCTATTAATGCATACAAGACATTGGCGAGAGACCTGTCGCATAAGAAATTCGCTGCGGCAGACGCACTCTATCGTACCGGGACGCTCTATCAGCAAAATGGTCAGTACGAACGGGCAATTGAGGCGTATGACAATCTGTTTGAACTCGCGCCAGAGTCTACATGGCGGAACGAAGCTGTTTATCAACAAGCGGTTTGCTACCGTTCCATCCGTGAATTCGGAGCCGCTTATGAAGGCTTCAAAGCCTACATGAGCATTACGAAGGGAGATGTACCCTACCTTCGTGAAGCGGAGCAGATTGTACGCCAGTATGAACTTGACCAAGACGAAGATGGATACAAGTTCTACGAGGAGCAAGAAGCGGGAACATCCGACCAGGATGCCAGCTCTCATCCCGGGATGGGTAGTTAATTCCAATTTTAGGGCAACCACCTTCCCATACTTCGGTTTCCCTATGCTGCTTTAGCAAAAAAATGTGAGTCGTATTTTGTAGGGCGAGGATCCCGAGTTTCGTTATCGTTCGTGGACACACGAAGATGAACGCCGTGGAAACTCGCCCCTACAAACACAACTCAGCATCACATTTTCAAGGGCTTGTTTGAAGCCTGTCCCCCACAGATAAGAGGCTTATTATGTTTACTGCCCTGTTTGAAATCAGAGCACCGTCCAATTGCTGTGCCGGACAGGTGTTTTGCTTCGTTGCAGAGCACTTAGATAAACAGATGAACGCGGGAACGTTCCTCCGGTGGTAAGTAGTTGAAAACCTTTTGCCGGATGAGCTCCGGCGTGTAGCGGCGCGAGAAGTGCGTTAGGACAATATGTTCACTCTCAATATCGGCTAACATAGCAGGTAACATCTCAAGGTGTATATGCATTGTCTTTTTCGCACGTATCCGATGCTCCGGTAGAATAAACGTGCATTCACAAATGAGGACTTTGCACTGTTTGAGTAACGGATGCGCATCAATCGGGATATTCCGCGTATCTCCTAAATAGGCGATTAAGGGCAACTGCACTTCTGTTGTTACTTCTACCCCTGACTGTCTCAGTTCCGCGATGTCGCGTCCCAACAAGTGTTGGAATTCTGGTTTGAGTTTCTTACGAACCTCACAAATCAGATAAGAGACTGCAGGTACACTGTGGTTGCCGGGCAAAATGTGCGCGACTAAATTTTGCCGAAACGGAATCGCATCGCCTGCCCGAACAGGCGTGATTTGATACGCCCAACTTCTACCCGTGTCCAACGCCGAGATTCTATCGAGAATGTGCATCAATTGTTTAGAGCCACTCCATGGGACGTAAATATTCCCCGGTGGTATTCCCGAAAGCCACCGTTGACTGATATAGATGGGCAACCCAAAATAGTGATCCAAGTGGAAGTGGGAAATAAAAACGTTGCCGATGCCGATAAAATTCATCGGACATCTGCCTAAATCGAAAACAAGGTCTAACTCTTTTACTCGAACGTAAGTAGCGACAGCGGAACTGGATTTTCCCTCAAGTGTTAAATTACCACAGTGTAATAATGCCATATTGAATAGTTGTCAGTTTGCCTCGCAGTGAGAGTTGTCAGTTATTAGAAGAATAGACATCCGTCTATTCACGCTTTACGAAAGGACAAAAAATGCGTATCGGAATTATTGGCGGCAGCGGTTTTTATCAGATGGAAGGTTTAACAGATATCGAAGAAATCGAGGTCGAAACCCCATTCGGCAAACCGAGCGATGCCCTTATCCTGGGCAACCTTGATGGAAAGCCCGTGGTTTTCCTACCCCGACACGGTGTTGGTCACCGATTACTTCCTTCTGATATTAATGTCCGTGCCAATATCTATGCTTTAAAATCGTTAGGTGTTGAATGGCTTATCTCCGTTAGCGCCGTAGGCAGCCTGCGCCAAGATATCGAACCTCGCCATTTTGTTGTACCGGATCAACTCTACGACCACACCAAGGACCGGAAATCTACCTTTTTCGGCGACGGTATCACCGCCCACGTCAGTCTCGCACATCCTTTCTCCCCCGAACTCAGCACCATTCTATCTAAAGCGGCTACAGAAGCCGGGGCCGTCGTCCATAACGGGGGCACCTACATCTGTATGGAAGGACCAGCATTTTCTACACAGGCGGAGTCCGAACTCTACCGGCACTTCGGATTTGACATTATCGGGATGACTGCCGCACCGGAAGCCAAACTCGCCCGTGAGGCTGAAATCTGTTACGCCGTTCTCGCATGTTGCACTGATTACGACTGTTGGCACCCTGAACACGATAACGTGACAACCGAGATGATCCTTGATAACGTCCGTTTCAATGTTGAAATTTCTAAAAAAACGGTCCGAGCTGCCGTCGCTCAGATCCCTGAAGGTGAACGAACCTGTGCGTGTTCAACCGCCCTTCAATACGCGATCGCGACGCATCCCGACAAGATATCGGTCGCTAAACGCCACGAGTTAAAGTTACTGTTGGACAAGTACTTGGCGTAGCGTCTCATAGATCCTATCCGCCTCCGCTTCTGTCAGAATTAAAGGCGGAGCAATGTAAATAATGTTCTCCGGTTCGTCAACAGCGTGTCCAATCTTCCCAACAATGATTCCCTTTTCTCGCAATTGCCCCACAATTCGGTTGGTTGTCGCTGTTTCCAGATGCGTCCCATCGGCTTGGACGAATTCCACCGCGAGCATTAATCCTTTACCGCGTACATCACCAACAATAGATAAATCACGCAACGTTTCTAATTTCGAGCGCAGATAAGTCCCTACCTTTTCGGCGTTTTCCCAGAGGCGTTCCTCTTGCAGAATTTTGAGGTTAGCAACGCCTGCAGCACATGCCACCGGGTGTCCACCATAAGTGCAGACTTGGGCAAATTCTTTATTTTCATCGGTTTCCCCGAGGAATGCGTTGAAGACTTCGGTTGAAGCGACACACGCACCGAGCGGTAGATAACCGCTTGTCAACCCCTTTGCCAGCGTGATGATGTCAGGCTGCACCTCCCAATGTTCACAAGCAAACATCTTGCCGGTGCGTCCAAAACCTGTGATTACCTCGTCAAGGATGAGTAGCAACCCATAGTCGTCACAGATTTGCCGCAGTTTCGGGAAATACTCGTCTGGTGGCACGATCACACCACCACCACCGATGATGGGTTCCGCGATGACACCAATTACCGTTTCTGGACCTTCCCATTGAATCATCCGCTCAATTTCATCGGCGCATTCAGTGCCGCAGGATGGATACTCTAATCCAATAGGGCATCGATGGCAGTAGGGCGGATGCGCATGTAGAAAGCCGGGAACAAGTGGCTCAAACGCTTTCCGTCTACGTGCTTGTCCCGTTGCCGACAGCGCGCCATACGTAAATCCGTGATACCCACGGTACCGACTGATAATCTTGTAGCGATTCTCACCCGGATAGGTTTGCCTGCCGTACTGCCTCGCCATTTTAATTGCTGTTTCATTCGCCTCCGAGCCGCTGTTAGAAAAATAGACGTGGTTCAAATCACCCGGAAGGCACGCAGCCAGCTGCTCCGCTAATACAGTGGCGGGGACGTTAATCTGCGAATGTGGATAGTAAGACAGTTTTTGTATCTGCGCATAGACTGCATCCGCAATCTCCTGTCGTCCATAGCCGACATTGACGTTCCAGAGTGCGGAGTAAGCATCTAAGTATTCGTTGCCTTCTGCATCTACAAGCGTTGTCCCGTGTGCCGATTCAAAGACAACTAACGCTGTCTCCTCAAGGCGTTGATGTTGAAACAACGGGTGCCACACGTGCGCTTTATCAACTTGTCTATAATCTCTTGTCATATTTTTCCTGTAATGGTTATCAGTTATCGGTTATCAGTTGTCAGTTACATAGAAGCGGGGGCAGAAATACCCAAAAGCGTCAGTCCGTTTTTCAACACGCTTTGCACGCACCGGACCAAAATAAGCCGTGCGTACGTCTTTTCCATGTCTGACGGATCCAGTACCCGGTGTTGATTGTAGTATGGATGAAAAAGTCCTGCCAGTTCATGTAGATAATGTGGAATACGATGCGCTTCCCGTGCCTCCGCGCTCAAGAGCACAATTGATGGGAATTCGGCTACTTTCCTAATTAATTCATGTTCCATCGGTTCCGTGAGTCGTTTCAGAGAGACTGCTTCAATAGGTTCGGGTGCAATTCCTTGTTCATCTCCCTGCTCGAAAATGCTACAGCACCGTGCGTGCGCGTATTGAATGTAGAAGACCGGGTTCTCACTGGCGTGCGTTACTGCTAATTCCATATTGAAATCGAGATGTGTGTTATTGGCACGCATTAGGAAAAAATAGCGGGCAACATCCACTGCGAATTGCTCACCGACAGTCTCTGCGAGTTCGTCAATGAGATCATCGAGGGTGAGAAACTGTCCACTACGTTTCGACATATCTGACCTTTTGCCTTCTGCATCGACGAGATTGACCTGTTGAATGATGAAGATTTCGAGCCAGTCATCGGGTAAACCGAGTCCTTTGACGAAATGTTTGAGGTGTGTAATATGCCCCTGATGGTCGGGTCCAAGCAAATCAATAACCGTTGTGAATCCCCTGTCAAACTTATCGCGGTGATAAGCAGCATCCGGCACAAAATAGGTGTATTCGCCGTTGCTCTTAATAACAACGCAATCTTTGTCATCACCAAAATCTGTCATCCGAAACCATGTTGCGCCTTCTGCTTCGTAGAGGTATCCGTTTTCGCGAAACACTTGGATAATTTCTTCTGGCTTTCCACTGTTTCGGATCGCTTTTTCACTTGACCAGACATCGAAATTGACACCGAAACGTTCTAAAGATGTTTTTTGTTGTGCTAAGATGTGCGCAATGCCTTTATCGCGGAAGTGTGCGATACGTTCATCTGTGGTAAGCTGAAGGTAGGTATCCCCCTCCATATCCGCGATAGTTTGGGCGAACGCTTGCAGATATTCCCCCTGATAACCGCCCTCCGGAATTTCCAAACCTTCTTCACCGAGCGCCTGCCGATAACGGACATCAATTGATTCACCCAAGCGTTCCACCTGTCCACCAGCATCGTTGACGTAGTACTCTCGGATTGCTTTATAACCGATGGCGTTCAGGAGATTGACGAGGGTATCACCGACCGCTGCGGCGCGCCCACTGACGATGTTAAGAGGACCGGTAGGGTTTGCACTAACAAATTCAATCTGGAGATGCTTCCCTTCACCTTTGTCGCAGGTGCCATAAGCTGCCTGCGTTGCTACGATTGTCTGGAGCGTATCATAAAGCCAATTGTCGGAGAGGTAAATATTAATGAAGCCTGCACCAGCGATGTCGATTTGGCGGATATTGGGATGGGCATTGAGGTCAATGTGTGTGACGATTATTTCGGCTATTTTGCGGGGTGCCATCCGGGCATGTTTCGCAAGTCCTAATGCAATTGGAGTGGCGATATCCCCGTGTTCAGGCGTTTTGGTTGGTGAAAACGGAATATCTGGCACTTCGGATATAGCGATCTCTTCTGCTGCGATAGCAGTGTGGATTGCATTTTCTAAGATATTGTAAACTTCTGTTTTAATTGCGTCCATATTACCAAAATTAAGATGTTCGTCCGGTACTTTTTGTTATGAGATTTGACATTTTTTAAGCAACAGAATTATATTATAGCACAGTAGGAACCTTATGTCAAACATTCATTTGGAGGTGTTAGGGCAGATAAGCAAGGTTTTCCACTTGCCTTTTAAGGACAACGGGCTTATACTAAAAAGAAATTTACAGAGTTCAATAGGAAAAGGAATAGTGTCATGCGAGTACTCATCATGTCAGATATGGAAGGTGTCAGCGGCATCGTCGTGTGGGATCAAGTGAGCGGTGGCGCGGCGATGTTTGAAGAAGGGCGGCACCTCTACACGGAAGAGATTAACGCCGCAGTGCGTGGTGCCAAAGCTGCGGGTGCGACAGAGATTGTCGTTGTGGATTGCCACGGAGCCGGACAAGGTTGGACTTTTAATTCGCTTATCCCTGATAAAATTCACCCGGATTGTGAGTGGGTGGCACATCACGGATGGGGACGCTACGACGATATGTGGAAGGAAGGTTGTGATGCGTGCTTACTCATCGGCATGCATGCCCGCAACGGCACGCCTGACGGTGTGTTATGTCACACGATTTCCAGTGTGCAATACCGCAATCTCTGGTTCAACGATGATTTAGTGGGCGAAACCGGGGTAAATGCCGCGCTCAACGGAGCCTATGGTGTACCAATCGCGCTTGTCACAGGCGACGCAGCAGTCTGCCGAGAAGCCAAAGAACTCCTCGGCGACGCGCTGCCTACAGTCGCCGTTAAACAAGGGTTAAGCCGATTTAGTGCCCGACAACTTCCGCCGGTACGTGCCCGCCAATTGATTGAAGACGCAGCGAGGGATGCGCTCACAGATCTAACGCAGGTTAAGCCTTACGTCCCTGAAGCACCGACGACAATCAAAATTGAACTCGCAAGCGTGGATAAACTCGCAGAATTCAAAGGACGACCGGGCGTTGAGATAACAGGTCCCGTCACCGTTGAAAGCCGTGCAAAAGATTGGCTGACAGCGTGGAATCAGTTCTGGCCCTACGTCTAAGATTCGTCAAGAACATCGAGCGGATCGCCAGAGGCATCTGCCCGTTCTAAAATCTCGACTTCGTAGCCATCTGGATCAGTGATGAATGCCATTTTCATTCCACCGGATGTGAATTGTTCGCGCCATTCATCAGGCCAAATTTCCAACCCTGCCTTCTCTAACCCGTCGCAAAATTCGACAATGTCCGGGACACCGATGGCAAAGTGCATCAGATCTTCTTGGACTTGAAGCTCAAAATCAGGTGAATAGGTTAATTCTAATGTATGTGCGTTGCCCGGAAGTTCAAGATGTACGATTTGATTGCCAGCCGGGGATTTGTCACTCCGACTGAGAACTTTAAACCCCAAGTGATCGCAATACCAATCAATAGAACCGTCAAGGTCGCTGACGCGAACCCGTGTGTGTAAAAAAACTGCCATTATGGATCTCCTTCGTAAAAGTTATAGCGACATAATAACATACCCGGTGGATTTTGACAAGAAGTTTGGACGATTTTTTGGTTGAAAATTAGAGCACCACCGTCTACAATGATACTAAAATTAAAAAGCGAAGAACTCTGATTATACAAACGCCTGTCAGCATACTGCCAAGGCGTCCCATTAGGATACTTATAAATGAACAGAAAAACTGACAGACCAAACGTTCTTTTCATCATGTCGGACCAGCACCGATACGATTATCTCGAAACTGTTGAGGATGCTCCCACGGCACTCAATACTCCAAACTTGCGGCGGTTGGCAGAAACAGGCGTAAGTTTTCCAAACTGCACAGTGAATGCACCGGTCTGTGCACCATCGCGAATTGCACTTGCATCCGGACTGCAACCCTCTCGACTGGGGGCAGTGGACAATGGAAGCTTCTTACCAGCCACCGTGCCAACCTACTATCAGCAACTCCGGGATCACGGCTACCGCGTCGGGTGTGTCGGCAAACTTGACCTTGCCAAACCCGATGGCTATAACGGACGCTACGGTGACCGTCCACGCACCTACAGTTGGGGTTTCACGCATCCTGAAGAGTGTGAAGGCAAAATGCATGCTGGAAGTTCACCAACGCCTATCGGTCCTTATACCCACTACCTTCAGGAAAAAGGCGTGCTCAAGGCGTTCCACGAAGATTATCGGAAACGGAGCAGTGGCGGCTGGATTAAAAACGGCTCTCATGATTCTGTTCTCTCAACAGAGGATTTCGCCGATACTTACATCGGCAGACGTGCGACGGAATTTATTGAAACCATTCCTGACGATTTCCCATGGCACATGTTCGTGAGTTTCGTCGGACCGCATGATCCGTTCGATCCACCGACTGAATATGGCGACAAGTATCGGAATGCGGAGATGCCTGCCGCTATCGTTGACGATATGGAAGGGAAGCCTGAATGGGTCAAACGACGCGTCGTTGATATTAGCCCTGAGGAGATTACCCTCACGCGACAGCAATACTGCGCTGCAACGGAACTCATTGATGACCAGATCGGCGAAATGCTTCGTGCCCTCGAACAGCGTGGGATGCTTGACAATACCTATATCATTTATTCAAGCGACCATGGAGAGATGCTTGGTGATCACGGACTTTACACCAAGAGTGTCGCCTATGAAGCGTCGCTGAGAGTGCCGCTCATTGTTGCAGGACCTGGCATCCCAAGCAATCAGATTTCAGACAGTTTGGTTGAATTGATTGATCTGAATCCGACAATATGCGACTTTGCTGGCGTGCCGGTGTTGCCGCGTATTGATGCAAAGTCTATCGCGCCTGTCCTTCGCGGTGAAACGGAAACACATCGCACTGAAACGGTGAGTGCCCTCCGAAACTTCCGATGTATCCGGACAGCGACGCATAAACTCATCGAAAACTACAACGACGTAACTGAACTCTACGATTTGGAAAACGATCCCGCGGAACTGCACAACATTGCGCAGTCGGAGCGCAAAATTGCTGGAACACTCAGAGGACGTTTAGGCAGACGGTTCCGGTCGGAATTGGGAACGGATTGATAAATTGGGATGGATACGAACCGCACCTATGATGCAGAGCGTGCATATCACCACATCACCCAACTCGCTTTTCCGAGGTTAGTGGGCAGCACGGGTGAAACTGAAGCACAAGACTATGTCGTCCAACAATTCAAAGCGCTGGGACTCAATGTTTCATGGGAACCCTTCTCATTCACAAAATTCCCCGCCGAAGTATTGCCGCGCATCCTTTCTGCCCTCTTCGTGCCGGTAGTTTTATCCGTCCCGTGGTTCGGTATGCAATTTCCAATACCCGTGTGCCTCACCTGTCTACTGAGTCTTTCTATAGCAATGTTCTGTACCCAGTGGCACAAACGTTTTGAAGGATTGTATGATGTTGGTAGAAAACATCGCACAGAAAATATTATCGCAACAAATGATGGGAAACTGGACGATAATACCCCTGCCTTTTTATTCGTTGCACACTACGACTCCAAATCACAAGTATTGCCAATTGCTGTGCGTGCCATATCTTACGGTATCGCAATTATCGGTCTTGTTATATTGACAATCGTGATGGTCATTAAGGTCGGCTGGAGTATCTGGTTACCTGATTACATCGTCTGGAGTATTGCTGGAATCACGACTTTTTGTCTATTGCTCTTACAAATCAACTTGACACAGAACCACTCTCCGGGGGCGTTTGACAACGCTTCGGGTGTCGGGGTTATGCTTGAAATAGCACGTGTGGTCGCCGAGCGTTGTGAAAGAAAATCTATCACATTCCTCGCTGCTGGCGCGGAAGAGTACGGCATGTGCGGTGCACTCCGCTATGTCCAAGCGCATACCGATGAATATGACAGAGAAAATACCTACGTCATTAATTTAGATGGACTCGGCGTTGGGAACGGCGTTAACATCGTTACACGCTACGGAATTCCACCTATCCAGACAACGAGTGCCTTAACAAATCTATTTCGGACATCAGGTGAGTCGCTCGGCATACAGGTTTCGGAACGTTACCTACCGATCGGTGTCGGGTTGGATAGTATTCCTATTGCGAGCCGCGGGTTTGAAACGGTTACGCTAACAGCAGGTGATGTGGGCAGTGCTGCTTTGAGGATTCACTCGAAACGGGATAGGAGCGATTTACTCAATGTTGAAAGTCTGCAACAAGTAGGTGAGTTAATTGTCGATGTTATTGAACGTGCCTAAGAAAACGCTTCCAGTCACCGGTGTTATTCTCGCGGGCGGTAAGAGTCGGCGGATGGGTCAGAATAAGGCGTTAATTCAACTCGGTGCCAATTCACTCATCGAACATGTTATCCGCCGCATGCGTCTTGTTGCTGACGAACTCTTGCTTATCACCAATAGTCCTGCTGAATATGCATACCTCAACGTGCCGATGCGCGGTGATATTATTCCGGATACTGGTGCCTTGGGTGGTATCTATACCGGTTTGACGCACGCTTCGCACGACACAGCGGTTTGTGTCGGATGTGATAACCCATTTTTAGTGCCGAATGTGCTCACCTATCTTGTCTCGGTTTTGGGTGAATATGATGCCGTGATGCCTTATACCTACAAGGAAATCCCCGCTGTCAGCGACAATACACAGATAACTCTCCAAACGTTGTGCGCTGCCTACGCTAAACGTTGTTTGCCTATCATTGAACTGATGCTGCAGGAATCCGAATTGCGTGTTCATGCGCTGGCGGAACGTGCCCATATCCAACGCGTTTCGCCTGAAGTCTGGCAGCGGTTTGATCCAGAAGGTATGTCATTTTTTAACATCAACACACCTGAAGATTTTGAGAGAGCCGATTCTTATATGAGGTCCCAAACTGTGTATTAAGGCTCTTTTACATTTTCTACGAATCGCGCAAACTTGCGCCTCGATTTCGATAGCCTTTTTTAAACCTTTTTGCTGAAAATCTCTCTCTTTGTCCTACAGTAACACCATTCATTACCGCCAGACCAGAACAGAATCTCAAACCTCTTTTTACGAATCTGCAACCTCCCGTGAAACTTGCTAAATAAAAATTTGCAGAATTACGAAACTTTTTTATTTGAAGCAGCATCTTAACTGTTGATACGAATTGATGAACATACCCTTTTCAGAGGTATCCGATGAAAAACAACGATGCTCAACTCATCCAACGCGTTCTTTCAGGCGATGATACTGCGTTCTCCGTGCTTGTGAGAAAATATCAGAAATCCGTTCACGCACTGGCGTGGCGGAAGATCGGGGATTTCCATATCGCCGAGGATATTACACAAGATACATTCCTGCAGGCGTATCAAAAACTCTCAACACTGAAAAAACCGCAGCGTTTCGCGAGTTGGCTGTATGTGATAGCGGCGAACTACTGCAAAATGTGGCTGCGTAAGAAACGTTTATCAACGCAGGCGTTGGAAGACACAAGCAGCGCTGAATTAGAAAAAGTAACGTATTCTGGATATGTTATTGAGGAAAACGAGCAAACAACAGCAGAAGCACAGCGCGAAGTTGTCAAGAAATTGCTCGCGAAGTTACAGGAGAGCGATCGCACAGTCATTACGCTTTATTACCTCGGGGAAATGAATTATGAGGAGATAAGCAATTTTTTAGGCGTATCGGTCAGTGCAGTTAAGAGTCGGCTCCACCGAGCAAGACAGCGGTTAAAGAAGGAGGAACCGATGATTCGAGAGGCTTTAGGCAACTTCCAAATTACGCCGAATCTTACAGAAAATATTATGCATGAAATTTCGCGTCTGAAACCGATTGCACCCCCTAATGGTAAACCGTTCGTTCCATGGGCAATAGGTATTTCCACACTGGTAGTCATGCTTTTGATGTTAGGTGTTGGCAATCAATACTTAGCAAGTTTCCAGAAACCCTACAGTTTCGATGCGACTTCGGAGATGACAGTTGAACTCATTGAAGCTCCTGTCGTGCTAAACCTTGAATCCAAACCTGATGTTCGGACGCAGCTCGGGAATGTTGATACACCAGGTAAGAACACTGCCTCTCATCGACAGCCTAATGAGTTTTCAGCATCGGTCGCAGAGGCAGAATCAGAGGAAACGGATACAGACTATTTTCAATCGGAACTCCCCGAAGCGGCGAAAGCACGTTTCGGAAAGGGCGGCATTAATGCGATTCAGTTTTCGCCGGATGGGACACAACTCGCTGTGGGAACGGATATCGGTGTGTGGTTGTACAATACGGAAACCGGTGCAGAGAAGTTTTTATTTCCGGGGATGTGCCAATCCCTTGCATTTTCGCCGGATGGACGCTTCTTGGCGAATGGTGGTGGCAAGTTTCCCGGACAGGAACTCCAATTGTGGGAGATAACTGCGGAGCGTAAAGTACCGCTCATTGGTGGACCTTTTGCCGGATCTGTATTGCAGTTTTCTGAAGATAGCAAAACACTTGTCAGTTTAGGTAACCAGGGCGACACAATGGGTTGGTTAGATGTTGAGACTGGACGGGGATATGTGAAGAAGACCGAAGCACAATTTGGCTTGCGAATACCTTATCCTGCGGTCTCCGCGCTCACATACGATAAAATTGCGATTGGATCGGCTGATGGGGAAATACAGTTGTGGGACCCAAAAACCGGTAAACAGTTATCGATTTTTAAAGGACATGGCAGATCAGCGGGTATGTGGGATGGTCCCCAAGTCTTAGCATTGGCATTTTCACCTGATGGCACGAAACTCGCCAGTGGAAGCAAGGATAATACAACCCGATTATGGGATAGCAACAACGACGAATGGATTACCCTTCAAGAAAAATACACCGGTTATGGGTTAGCACCTTGGACAAATGTGGTAGCGTTTTCACCGGATGGTAAAATGCTCGCAAGTGGAAGTACCAATAAAACAGTGCAGTTGTGGGATACTATCACGGGTGAGCCACTCGCGACACTCACTGGACATGTCAACGGTATTACTGCGTTAGCGTTCTCACCCGATGGCACCATGCTTGCAAGTGGGAGTGCCGACGGCACCATTCGGTTCTGGCGGCCAGGAACCGGTGCGCCGCTACCGCCCCAAATCACAGGACATATAGCGTCGGTAAGAGCAGCGACTTTCTTTCAAGAGAGTTCCACGCTTGTAAGTGTCGCCTTTAATGGTGAAATCACATTTTGGAATCCGAAAACACCCCAAAAACCCACTGTCCATACGGCAGGACATCAAGATTGGTTAGCAACTTTAGCATTTTCGCCGGATGGAACGAAACTCGCCAGTGTTCATGCCTTCGGTAACGTAATCTTCAACCCAGGTTTCAACCACGCGCTCTGGAGTGCAGGTTCTTCGCTTCGTGTGACAGATGTCAGCACAGGGATCGAATTGGCAACCCTTACAGATATTAAAACCCCCTCACATCTGACTTTTTCGCCTGACGGGAAAACAGTAGCCTGCAGTTCTGAAGCTAAAAGAATTCATTTGTGGAATACAGAAACCGGTGATGAACTGAACATTCCTCTCGTTGATCGGGAAGCCGATATTCACAATACGTCGCGCATCACCGCTTTGGGGTTTTCACCGGATGGCACGACACTGGTCAGTGGCACCGATCAAGGCAGAATCCAGACGTGGAACGTTGCAACCGGTAAAGCATTAGCAGTCTTTGCGAAGCCAACAGACCAAGAAGATACGACGAGAATTTTAGCACTGCGTTTTTCATCAGATGGATCCTCGCTTGCTGCCGGTTCATATAGTCTGATCCGTCTGCGTTCTTCATTAGATGGCTCCATGATTGCTGATGGGTTATATAGCCTGATCCGTATATGGGATGTGGATACGGGTAATAAACTGCTATCAGTCAACACCGCGTACAACACTGAGGATAAGCGAAATGATACGCCGTTCGGGGACGATCCCAAATCGTTGGTATTTTCACCAAATGGAACAATTCTTGTTAGCGGACTTAGCAACGGCGCAATCCAATTGTGGGATGTTACAACAGGAAACAGGATCGTTACGCTTGATGGGCATACGCAAGAAGTCGGAACGTTAGCATTTTCATCTGATGGGGAAACGCTCGTCAGCACCGCCGCGGATGGTACAACTCTCTTATGGGATTGGAATAAAGTCCTCACAGGTTCATCCAAAAGCGAATAGCTGCAGCTGATGTAGTAAACTACCCACTACCGATAACAAAAAAATCAGGATTTACGCCTCCTATCACACAGTAGATGCGGTTAGGAAATTGCCCCATAACTGTCAATATACCACTATAGTTTGGACAATTTTTTAAAATCCGCGTGCGAGATACGAATTTGCAACCCTCTCACCTATAATATCTGTCACGTGTCACAAGGCAATGTTGTGAATTGGAGGATATGCATGAAAAACGATGACGCGAAATGGATTGAACGTATCTTGACAGGCGATGTGAACGCCTTCACTGCTCTCGTGAAAAAATACGAGAAGCAGATACACGCGTTCGTATGGAAAAGGGTAAGGGATTACCACATCGCTGAAGAAATTACGCAGGATACCTTTCTCAGGGCTTACGAAAAACTCGGTACGCTGAGAGATCCAAACAGATTTTCCAGTTGGCTTTATATGATTGCCACTCGTCGCTTCCTTACATGGTTGGGTGAGAAAAGGGTCCCGATGCAATCCTTAGAGGCAATGAGTGAAGCAGAAGTAGAGGCACTGTTCTATGCCCAATATATGGCAGAACAGACCGAAAAATTGGCGACAGAAAAGCAGCGCGAAATCGTTGAGTATCTCCTTCAAAAATTACCGGCACGTGAACGGACAGCGGTGGTACTTCACTACTTGAGTGAAATGACGTGTGAAGAGATTGGTGATTTTCTGGAGGTATCGCCGAACACAGTTAAGAGCCAACTCCATCGTGCTCGGAAACGGTTAAAGGGGGAGGAATCTATGGTTCGCGAAACATTAGGCAACTTTCAGAGCTCTGATGACCTCATGGATGGCATTATGAAATGGACGCAGGTAAATGAACCCGGTGTGGCGGGGTCGGTAGGGACCCTGTCTGCAACTTCGGAAAATATCCTTTATGTTGTTGTGGAGGATGAAAGTATCTACAAATTACCGATGGGTGAGGCGGCATGGCAGCTTGTAAATGCTGACCTCCTGCGTCAGAATACTCGCGGTGAGATACCTATAGCAGAGCGGGATGGTATACTTTATATTATCCCATCTCATGAATTGTTTGCGTCAACCAACGGGGGTGTGACGTGGGAATTTGTCGGTCCCTGTCCAAAAGGTTATACGCGCGAACTTATGATAACGGAAGATGCCTTCTATCTCTGCCTCGGTCATGGTATATTTCGGTCCGATGACGCTGGCAATTCGTGGGAGGCTCTGAATGATGGTGTAGACAGTCGCTTGGCAGACTACTCTGGGGTTCACTCATTACGAATAAGCCAAGACATGCTGTTTGTGATGACAGATATCGGACTCTATCGCCTTGATAAAGGGAGTTGGAAATACCTACAGCTGCCGGTGGATGACATTGTGCATGTCGGTTCTCTCGCGGTGTGTGAGGACCAGATTTATGTTGCGGTATCAGTGAATTTTTTAAAATTCTATGGAGCACCCGACGAGACTTGGGAACAACTGTGGAAGGGTGAAAAACGTTCGTGGTGGATTTTCCGTTCAACCGATGGCGGAGATTCATGGATGGACGTAACACCCATGAACGCTTGGAATCTGACAGGCTTGCGTCCCGATATAACATTGATTGCGACAGGAAAGACGCTTCTGGCGGTGGGAAAAGAGGATGGGACGATGGTGCGTTCGATGGATAGCGGAAACACGTGGACTCCCTTACAATCTACAGATATTTCCGCTACATGGTCTAGCGTGAGAAAGACTTTAGTGTTGGACGAAAACACGTTTTATACAGTCGGAAACAGTGGGGTCCATCGTTCAACCGATAGCGGTAAAACGTGGCACCGATTTAATACAAGATTGGAGAGTCGAGTCGATAATTTAGTCGGTTTCATGACGAATCAAGTTCAGGATATATCCACTGTCCTTTATGCAAGGGTTGGGAGGGGAATCGCAAAATCGGTTGATAGGATCGGTGGAGATGTCGTTAAATCAACCGATGGAGGCGTATCATGGAATGCTGTCGGCGTGGAGATGGTCCTACCGAACAGTAAATACAGGGAAACGACGCTGGAGGTCGTGCAGATAGCGGACACTGATAACGTTCTCTATGCCAAAGTAAATCGGAGGAAGTCTGAAACTTTGATTTTTCAATTGTCCGATGATAGCGGTACCTTGACCAATGTTGACGGAGTGCCACCTTCTTTTGGCTCACGTGAACTATTCAACCCTGCACTACGTGGAACAAGAGGAAAGACTCCAGTTTTTGAGAAGGATCCGTTGACTGGCAGACCGCTGTTTGACAACCCGGTTTTCGGGGCAGATATCTTCTTCAAGCAATTGGTACAAACAGATGCTCAACTGGTATATGAAATGGTTCAAGCGGGATTGGGTGGAAGCTTCGCAGTCAGTGGTGAAACGTTCTACATGGAATACAATTATAAACTCTTCCGCTGGAAACCCGGTGACTCGGAATGGCACGACACCGGTATAGAGGAGACCGGTGAACTCTCGCGGGACAATATATGGAAAGGCTTTAAAATCGCTGCATCAGACGAAACTATCTACGTCGGTAAACGGGATGGGCATCTCTTGCAATCGCTTGATGGCGGAGACAATTGGAACGATGTCACACCTAACCTGCCGCTGTCTATTGAGCACTTCGAGGAGATAGTCCTTACAGACTCAACGGTTTACATCGCCACTGATAAAGGGGTTTTCAATTCAATAGACAGGGTTACTTGGGATGCGCTCCCTGATGAAACTGGGGAACATATTATCATCAAATCGTTAGCTACAATAGGGGATTCCATCTATGGAGCTAACGATGAAGGTATTTATCACCTACAAAGTGAGACGAATACTTGGAAACAGGTTGCGCCCGAAATTTCAGGTGTTGTGACATCTTTCGTTGTTGATGAGGATACCTTTTACGTTGGCACCGAACATCGCGGCGTACTTCGTTTTGAACGTACTGGTGCTTTGGCACATCAAGGTTGAAGGGTAAGGAAATTTTTAAGACATTTGAGACACAAAATTACGAATTTGCAACCCGCTCCCCTATAATACCTGTCACAGCTCACAAGCCAACGTTATTAATTGGAGGACACGCATGAAAAACGATGATGCTAAATGGATCGAACGTATCCTGGCAGGCGACGAATATGCTTTCACTGCGCTCGTGAAAAAGTACGAAAAACAGATACACGCGTTCGTATGGCGGAGAGTGAGAGACTACCACATCGCTGAAGAGATTACGCAGGATACTTTTCTCAGAGCTTACGAAAAACTTGGCACACTGAGGAATCCAAATCGGTTTTCGGGATGGCTGTATATGATTGCTACGCGCTGTTTTCTCACATGGATCGGGGAGAAAAAAAATCCGATGCAATCCTTAGAAGCGATGAGTGAAGCAGAAGTAGAGGCACTGTTTTACACCCAGTATATGGCAGAACAGACCGAAAGGTCGGCAACAGAAAAGCAACGCGAGATTGTTGAATACCTTCTGCAAAAACTTACGACGCGTGAACGGACAGTGGTGGCACTTCACTATCTGAGTGAGATGAGTTGTGAAGAAATCGGCGACTTTCTGGAGATGTCACCGAACACGGTCAAGAGTCGACTCCATCGCGCCCGGAAACGATTGAGGAAAGAAACCCCTATGGTTCAGGAAGTCTTGGGCGGTTTCCACGTGTCAGACGATCTCATGGAGGATGTTATGAAGTGGATTCAGATGAATGAACCCGGTGTAGCGGTGCCAGTAGGCACATTATCGAAAACATCGGATGGGACGCTCTACGCAGTAATGGGTTATGAGAACATTTACAAATTACCGTTCGGTGAAAATGAATGGCAACTTGTTAACGCTGATTTTTTACGTCAAGGGACCAAGGGCAATATCCCCATTGCCGAACACAACGGAACGCTCTATATTATCCCATCTGATGAGTTGTTCGCCTCAACGGATGAAGGCAAAACTTGGAATTCTATCGGTCCTTGTCCAAACGGATATATGAGGGAATTACACATTACAGAAGATACCTTTTACGTTACCCTTAATGAAGGTATTTTCCGATCTGATGATGCTGGAAATTCGTGGATAAACATGAACAACGGTTTAGACAGCCGTTTCACACAGAAATCGGGAATCTATACATTACAGTTGAGCGGAGGCACTCTGTTTGCCGGAACCTCTCTCGGAATCTACCGCTTCAAGACAGGAACTTGGGAACACCTACAGTTGCCAGTGGACAATACTGTAGTAGTGCGTTCTTTGGTGGTGTCTGAAGACAATATCTATGTCGCCGTAGAAGTAAATATAATGGAAGGTGACGGAACACCAGATGAAAATTACCATAATCTGTGTGACATCAGTAAAGATTCGTGGTGGGTATTCCGATCAACCGATGCAGGCGACTCTTGGACAGACATAACGCCTACGGATGCCCGAAATCTGATAATGAAAACGTTGCCGTCGATTAAATTGGTCGCGTCTGGAAAAACCGTCTTATTGATAGGTGGAGAGGAAGGCATTGTGGCTCGCTCAACGGACTGTGGAAACACTTGGCGTTCCACAGAATCTTCCGGTATTACACCTATACAGTTTAGCGTGAACTGTTCTGTCGCTTTAGACGAAAACACCTTTTATACCGGCGGCATCACTGGAATTCATCGTTCAAGGGATGGCGGTGAAACGTGGCACCGATTCAATACAAGGTTCGAGTGCCGTGTGAATAACTTAATCAGTTTAGAAACGAGTCCAAATTCAAAAGCATCTAAGGTGCTGTACGCGACGGTTGTCGGGGGTGTGGTCAAATCAACAGACGCAGGTAGTTCGTGGACGGCTGTTGACATTGAACGACCAAAGTATACGCTTGAGGTGCCGAAGTTCAATGCGAAAGTAAAAGATAGAGAAGACACGCCGCTCATTGTGCAGATTTCCGAATCCAACGGTGTTCTGTATGCAAAAGGAATTCGACGTAATTGTGAGACGGCTTACTATCGTTTGGATCCAGACAAAAATTGCTTAGTTGCTGTTGAGGGTTATATTTTTCAAGAGGGAATGACACCGCCTCCTCGAGATTCAGGAACGCTCATATCGACCGTGTTCGGGGGAATGACACTTCCCTTTGATTCTTATCGGTTCCCGAGACAGGAGGGACAAATTACCTTTATCGACTCTACAGATGACCCAGATACTGATTCTGAGGATTTATCAACCCAGATAATACGCGAAAATCCGAAATTTGGCGCAGAATGCTTTTTGAAACTATTGGGTCAAAAACAAGGTGATCGTCAACTAACTTACGACTTGATGTCGGAAGGTTTATACGGTAACTTCGCGGTGAGTGGGGAAACGTACTACATGGAGTACAACTATAAACTCTTCCGATGGGAACCGGGTGACGCAAGATGGTCGGATACCGGTGTAGAAGAAACTTGCGAACTCACACGTGAAAACATGGCACAACGTTTTAAAATTGCTACATCGGGTGAAACAGTATACGTCGGTAAACGGGATGGACATCTCGTCCAATCACTTGATGGTGGTGATACTTGGAAAGACATTACATCAAACCTACCGCTATCTGTTGAGCAATTCAATCAAATTGTCTTTGCCGATGCAACGGTTTATGTCGCGACCGACAAAGGCGTTTTCAAATCAATAGATGGTGTTGTTTGGCGTGCAATCACCGATAAAGCAGGGACAAGCGTAATTGTTAAGTCGTTAGCAACAGCAGGGGATGCTGTCTATGGCGCGAACGACGACGGCATCTATCACTTAGAAAAGGAAACACGGACTTGGGAACAAATTGTGCCCGAAATTCCAGATGCTATGACCTCTCTTGTCGTTGATGGAGATACCTTTTTCGTCGGAACGGAACATCGCGGCGTGCTCCGTCTTGAGCGTGCCAATCAGTAGACGTATATTCCTATAGGGGGCCGTAGGTTGGGTTGAGCGCGAAAAAACAAACACACCCTATAACAGAAATCTCGCCTTTCCATGAAGCGTTGATGCACATGGAAATAGCACGAAACCCAACACACATCACTTTTTTGTTCGATATATGTCTTGTAAGTGTGCACTGGAGAGTCATTAATGCTAACAACACTCATCCGCCGAGAACTCCTTGACAACCTCATGACGTTCCGATTTGCTGCAGCTGTCTTCATTACACTGTTGCTTGTTATCGCGAACACCGTTGTGCTTATACAAGATTATGAACGGCGTTTAGCAGACTACAATACTGCTGTTAAAACACATCGGCAGCAAATGCTGGAGAAAAAAACCTATTCGATGAGCAAAGTGCTTATCGACCGTCCGCCTAACCCTTTAAGCATATTCAATGTAGGGTTAGACAAACAACTGGGGAACCAAGTAGAGATTTATCACGGATTTGTACCGACTTTATGGGATGCCGCAATACACGGTTCAGATAATCCGATTATGGATATCTTCTCCTCAATTGATATTATCTTTATTTTTCAGGTGGTTCTGAGTCTATTAGCACTCATCTTCGCCTACGATGCACTTGCGGGGGAGTACGAGGGTGGCACATTGCGTCTGGTCTTGACACACCCGGTTGGTCGTGGACATATACTGCTCGCCAAATATATGAGTGCGATGCTCTGTCTGCTCGTTCCACTGATAATGAGCTTGCTCTTCGCTGTGATTCTGCTAACAACGTCCTCTTCAATTTCCCTGGGTATAGACGATTTTCTACGAATCGGTGGGATTGTTTTTGCCTCTATCGTATATCTGTCTGTGTTCTATCTTATCGGGCTACTGATTTCCGCAATAACGCGCCGGACCAGTACCGCACTCATGCTATCAATGTTCGTCTGGGGGTTTTTGGTATTGGTCTATCCAAATGTGATCCTTGCTGCGTTTGGTCCCCAAGAAGCTTCAAAAGCAGACAGGATATCCCTTTTCAATCAAATTGAACAGTTGTGGGACGAATTCGACAGGGAACGAATACAATACCTCAAGAACGATTCGGAGCCAGGGGAAGATTCGGGGTATGGTCTGGGTGGCGGTTGGTCCATGACATATCTTAGGAAGGACCCATCAGTATTACTGTCTTACTACATAAGGGCTGTCAACATTAAAGATATCAAAGAGGAATCCGAACCTAAAGTGCCGCTTGCTCAGAATTATTACCGTTTCCTCGTGCCGCGGACCATTGACATAGCAGATCAAACATGGAACATCCGGCAATCAGTGCTTGAGGAACTTTTTATCCGGCGAGCAACAGTCAATAGAACACTATTGAGACTCTCACCTGTCGGACTCTATGATACCGCAACGCAGGCTTATGCCGGTACAGACCTAAACGGCGTTAGGGATTTTTTCGAGACTGCAAGACGATATAGACAGCAGATGGTTGACCACTACCATGATAAAAAGGTGTTCGAGTCTCGACAATGGTTCGCTGGAGATAAAGGTGCTGCTGAGTGGGACTTGCTGCCGAAGTTTTCTTTCCAGAGAAGTGATATAAGTATAAATACAAAACGGGCGTTTCTGGATATATGTCTACTGCTGCTGCTCAATATAATTCTGTTCATCATAATATTTCTGACTTTTATCAAGAGTGAAGTGTAGAATGGCTATCGGCTTTCAGCCATCGGCTGTCGGCAAAAGATTTTCGTCTAACAAAATCCTTTTTACTGACCACTGATGGCTATTCTACTGATAACCGACAACTGGAAACTAATAAGATGATTTGGCATATTGCAAGGCGTGAACTCTACAATAATCTTCATAGTCTCCGATTTGCACTAACAACCGTGCTGCTGTTAGCATTGATGCTGACCAACGCCGTTGTGTATCTCCGTGAACATCCGAAGCGGATAAAGAAGTATCAAGACGATGTCGTTAGATACCAGAATAGCATAATATCTCATGCAGAGGAGAGTTTGTATAGACTCGCGCAGAAGGGACCCGGGGATCTTTACAAAAAGCCTTCGCCACTCCGGTTCTGTGCGGAAGGCGGTGAAGACTTTTTGTCAAGACGGGCACAAGGTGGATATCAACTTTGGGGAGCAGGCACGTTAGAAAGTTTCTGGATATTGGGCTATCCATCGGCTACACCCAATTTGCGAAACATCAATCCAACTGTGACCAAAGTGGATTGGGGCTTCATCATCGGTTACGTTTTAAGTCTGATCGCGCTCCTTTTTAGCTTTGACGCTATCTCCAGTGAACGCGAGCGTGGTACCCTACGATTGATGTTGGCAAATTCAGTTCCACGACACACCGTGCTGTTCGGTAAATTTTTGGGCGCGTTGATTAGTATTGCTATTCCATTAACGTTTGCTATCCTGACGAACTTATTAGTAATCTACACATCAGGTGTTGTTTATCTTGGAACAGATGCATGGGTGCGTTTAGGTATTATCTTCTGTATTGCGCTGTTGTACACATGTCTCTTCCTTGCATTAGGTTTGCTGGTATCAGCACGGGTGCAGCGGAGTGCAGTCAGTCTTGTGGTACTGTTATTAACTTGGGTGGTACTCGTTGTTTTCATACCGAGCACACTCGCCTCCATTGCGGGCGGATTTTCACAACCGATGACTTCTGACGAATTTCGTGAACGCACCGATAAACTGGGTAATGATTTTTGGGGTCGTTTAGATGAATATCGCTCACGTCCAGAAGGAACACGTGAGGCTCTATTGAAAAAAATAGAAATACAAGGTGAATTCGTGATGAAAGATGCCGAAAAGCGGGGACGTATGCATGAAGAACACTTAGCACAGCAAATTGCACAGGTGAAATTAGCACGCGCCACAACTCGGATCTCACCCGTAGCGATTGTTCAGCACCTCCTCGAATCGTATGCTGGCACGGGCTTCGAGCGACATCTACAGTTTTTGGAGAATGTAAAATCTCACGCGCGTCAATTTCGGGTTTTCATCGCTGACACCGATAGGGCGGATCAGGAAAGTCTCCATATCTTTGGTATTCGCGAGGGTATGTCGCAGAAACCTGTCGCTCCAGAGGCAGTCCCAAAATTTGAAGATACGCTGAGTCTCAGCAAGGACTTCAACACAGCAGCAGTCGATCTGTTGTTGCTAACGCTGTTCGTTGTAGTCCTACTATCCGGGGCATATCTCGCCTTTGTTCGTGTTGAGATTTAGCGCGGATAACAACACTTGTGACATCATTTATGACAACACTTTGGCTAATTATCCAACGAGAATTCGTCTCAAATGTTCTAACATCTCGATTCATGATCGGTTTTGTCGTCTGCCTGATGTCAACGGCTGCTGCCATTTTCGTTCAGGTTGCGGATTACGAAAAGCGGTTATCGGCGTATCACACCGCTCTTCAGGAGCATCAAGAAGAAAAGCGAACATGGGATCTCTACAGCCAAATTAATCCGAAAGCACACAGGAAACCGAATCCGCTCAGTATCTTTAACGTCGGAACGGAAAAGTCCGGTGCGGATATGGTGAGCATCGAACCCGCAACGCCTATTTGGGAAAAAGAAGCACAAAAACAGGGATCAGACAACCCTTTCCTTTCAATTTTCCTTTCCATTGATGTCATTTTCGTCTTCAAAATCGTGCTGAGTGCGTTGGCGATCCTGTTCGCTTACAATACGATTTCGGGGGAGCGGGAGGACGGCACGCTGAAACTGGTGTTATCCAATCCGGTTCCGAGGGATGCCCTTGTACTTGGAAAATACCTCGGCGGCGTGCTGTCTCTGTTTCCGATTGTGGTGATGAGTTTCACTGTCGGAATCGTTATCGCTTATGCCTCTCCCGCTACTGATTTTTATGTTGGTGATCTGCTACGCCTCGTCGTGGTACTCGTTGTTTCGCTGTTATATGTGTCAATCTGCTATCTTTTAGGGATGCTCTTATCAGTGTGGACAAAGGAAGCAGCGACGACACTGATCCTCTCAATGTTCATTTGGGGTCTTCTGACGATCGTTCATTCAAATATAGCAACCTTTGCAGTCGAGAAATTCCCGCCGCATAAACTTCAACCCGAAAAAGAAGCTCTACAACAGATTGAGCAGTTGTGGGAAGATTTCAAGGACGAGCGGGATGCCCAACTCGGAGAATGGGGATATAAATATCCAACAAGCGCGCTCTCCCAAATAGCCGATGGTCCCCTCACACTATCAATACGTATGCGCTCACCAGGGGAACTCGGGTTCCAAGAGTTTTATGAAATCAAACCTATTAGCATTGTAGATGTCTCCAAATTTCAGGAAGTGTTGGGATACCAAGAACCGCTTCGCATTGACTATACAAACGATGCCGAAGAGATTCTGAAACGGAGAGAAGATGTTGGCGAAAGAAACAGACAATTGGGTAGAAACATCTCTCGTCTCTCTTTCGCGGACGCGTACCGTTTCGCTATCGGGGCAATAACCGGCACGGACAGGAAAAGTTACAACGATTTTATACGCGCGACGCGAAATTATAAACGTCAGGTGGTTGATTACCTCACCAGCAAAAACGCGTTTTCCGCGCGGGCGTGGTTTTCCAGCGATAAAGGAAGAGCCGAGTTCGCAGATCTACCTACTTTTCGACACCGATATAATGCGCTTTCCGAGAGTCTCTCGCGCGCGGCGGGAGATATTTTCATTTTATTAGCGTGGAACATTGTTCTGTTCATGGGGACATATCTATCTTTCCTACGATACGATATAAGTTGAAGCGTGAAGGCAGGATAATGTAAGCCCAAGCAACGCGCCGGGAAACCAGATATACGGAGAGGAACTTTCTTGATACGTCTATCCTAACCGAACCGCAAGGAACATTAAAAATATGATCTGGCACATTGCGAAAAAAGAGATATATCACAACCTCATGACGCTGCGGTTCGTTTTAATGATAATCCTTCTGCCTGTCTTGATGGTAGCAAACGCGCTTATATACGGATTCGGCGATGGTGGATATAGAAAAGAAGTTGATGTGTATAACCGCGCGATGGAGAGGAGATTATCTCGTGTCAAAGACGATGCTAAGGAGAATTTAGGAAGACTCGCGATGCGAGGTCCCGGTGAAATTCACAGACTACCAAGTCGGTTCAAGTTCTGCGCTGACGGGGCTGATGCGCTCATCCCTAACTCTATACCGATAGCAGAACGCTCAGGGGCAGCTCGTGGAGGAGCAGTAGGGGAAGCCTACAATTGGAGAGAAGTATGGACACTTGAATACCTACCCTCAAATCACGGCAGTGACGCGACCACACGCATCAAAATCGACTGGGTCTTCATCGGTATCTTCATGAGTTTTTTTGTCATACTGTTCACTTTCGATGCGATTGCTGGGGAACGGGCACAGGGAACACTGAGTCTAATGATGTCTAATCAGATTTCCCGAGGACAGGTATTGTTAGCGAAATATCTGGGCGCGTTTTTTACACTCATGCTGCCGCTCGTAATCGGTATCCTGATGAACCTACTAATCATCTATCTTTCAGGGAGTATTGCGTTCAATTCAGAAGATTGCCTCAGAATTTTGGGGATGATCGGGCTTTTCGCGCTGCATATCTCCATTTTTATTTTTCTGGGTCTATTTTTCTCAAGTCGGGTATCAAATGCCATTACCGGTTTAGTGTGGCTGCTATTAACTTGGGTATGCTTAGCGTTGATTTTTCCGAGTCTGATCGGACTCTTTGTTGGCACCCTCGACCCAATTCCGTCAATAGAGATCGTTTCCTCGCGAAAACGTGCACAATTAGCGAACATTGAAGATGAGTTTCGTCCAATGGAATTGCTGGAGGTAACGAAACTTAGCGAAGCACCTTCACCTGACAACCCATCAGCAACACGCCGATGGGCGACGTATTTCACGAGAAGGTACGAGACGAAAACCCACATCGCTGACGAACATGTAGACCAGCAATTGAGGCAGGTAAAACTTGCCCGGGAACTCACCCAAATCTCCCCGATAGTGTGCTTCCAATATGCGATGGAGGGACTTGCAAACACTGGGATCGTCAGTTATATGGATTTTGTTAAACAGGTGCGCCGTTACAGACAAACCTTTATAGATTTCATTAAAACGGAGGATAGGGACGACCCAGAGAGTTTACATATCTATCCTGTGCGGGAAGGCTTGTCCCAAAAACCGGTAGACCCGAACGCTGTGCCAAGGTTTGAAGAGCGTCCCTCGTATCAAAGTGTTATTTTGCCCGTCGGCTTGCTAATCCTTTTTAATATCCTGTTCTTTACTGCAGCACAACTCTCCTTTCTCAAATGTGATCTTAAATAAAAACTCTTTTTTGACTCTTTTCGTTAAATCTGCTATCATTTTTGCAATTAGAGTATTTTCACCTAATCTTCGGGCAGGAGGTTTCCCAATGCTTTAGCGTTGGGAGGAATGCCCGCTCCTTTTTTTCACAAATATTATCAAATTATGGTATAATTCTTATATCGTGTTGGAAACCAGCATACGAAGCGTTACCGCTTGGTAACGTGCTGGTTTCCTCCCACTTCGTAGGGGATAAATGCACGATACACGATATACCATGAAATTGACCTTCAAATATCCTGTGTATCCAACAAAGACACAGGAAATAACATTATTATCGTGGCTTGACCACTTGTGTGAACTTCAGAACTCTGCGCGCCATGATCGCAAGGTTGCTTGGGAGACTGAAGGCGAACGCGTCTCTATCAACGACCAACAAAAGAAGTTGAAGGTTGCTCGTGAAAAATACGCTGACTTTCGCCAAGTCCCACAAGATATGCAAATCTGCACTTTGGAGCGCACGGATAAAGCGTTTGAAGGTTTTTATAGACGCTGCGAGAAGGGTACTGGAAAAAAAGGCTATCCAAGACACCGTAAACGGATAAAGTCCCTGACCTGGAAACTTCGCAAATATACCAAAGTGGTTCGTCGAAAAACAAAAGACGCTGACAAACAGACAATACGCGTTCGCCAAAATCCTATCCGAGAGACAGCATGGAAACACGACCGCTTGAAAGTCCCGAAACTTGGCGAAGTCAAGATATATATGCACCGCTCGCTTCAAGGCGACCCAAAAGAAGTGACACTCGTCAAGAAAGCGTCGGGGTGGTATGCCCATATTACCTGTGAGTTGCCAGATACGCCGAAAGTTGAGCCGACGACTGCGATTGCCGTTGACGTTGGCACGACACACTATCTGACGACTTCTGAAGGCCAAAAAGAGGACAATCCGCGTTGGTATCGCAAGGCAGAAGGTTTGCTTCATAAACACAATCAGACGATGGCACGCCGTAAAAAAGGGAGCAAACGCTGGTATAAAGCCGTGCATGCGTCTGCCCTGCACCAAGAACGCACTGCCAACAAACGCAAAGATTTCATTGGGAAACTCGTCTACAAACTTTTTCATCATTACGAAAATAACGTCCTTGTCGCTGAAGACCTCAGCGTATCAAATATGGTTCAGAACAAACACCTCAGCAAGAGCATATCCGATGCGTCTTGGGCAAAGTTCTTTCAGTGGGCTGGAAACATAGCCGAAAGAGACGGTTTCCACTTCCACCAAGTTGACCCCAAAAATACTTCGCAAATCTGCTCAAGTTGTGGTAAGAAGTCGCCAAAGAAACTATCGCTGGCGATACGGACCTTCGATTGTAGTTTTTGTGGCACGATATTAGACCGAGACCACAACGCTGCACGAAACATACTCTATAAGGCAGCTGCTGCCTTTCGTGGAGAGCGGTGGGTTACCACCCTCTATGAAACGAGAAACAAGAACGAAGCAACAAAGATTTCGGGCTTAGAGACTGCTAAACAACTTAGATTGTTTGATGATCTCTTAACAAGCCCAAGTCTTTAGGTTTGGGTAGTTGACTGGTTCCGAAACCCTCTTATACCATTTCTGATTGAAATTGTAGCATAAACTTTTAGTTTGTGCTCCCTTGTAGCATAGACTGTTAGTCTGTGCACTAAAGGGCGGTTAATGCGATATAAACTTTTAGAAATGGTATTATCTTTCGCTAACCTCTCAAAAGGAGTTTATCATGAAAAGAGTTTTTGTAGTTTTCGCAGTGATGGGTATACTCATCAGTTTTGCACCGTGTAGTAAAGCCAATCCGCCGGATGGATTAGTGCTGCATCTGAGTTTTGATGAAAGTACCATTCAAGGCGATACCGTGAAGGATCTGTCTGAAGAAGGCAATGATGGAACGATTAACGGCAGCGCAAAGATGGTCGCTGGAAAGCACGGCGAAGCGTTGGAGTTTGATGGCAAGGATGACTTTGTTGAAGTACCACTGGAGGATTCGATCACCTTTTCCACTGGCGATTCATTAACAGTCCAAGTGTGGGTAAAAACAGACGATGAGCCGCCAAAGAACGATGGAATTGTTGGAAACTATCGTCCAGGTACTGATGCGGTTTGGATACTCTCTGTCAGCGGCGATAACCCAGCGACGCGTGGCAAAATGGCTTTTTCTGTCCGGGACAAGGGACGTGCCAATAGTGCTGGGATAACTTCTCCGGACTTCCTGAATGATGACAAATGGCATGTCCTCGCGGGTGTCCGAGACCAGAAAGCAAAAAAGATCCGATTCTACATAGACGGTGAGTTGATTGATGAAGTTGATGACAAAACACAAGACATCAACAGTGGACAGTCAATTTGGGTAGGAGAGCATCTGAATAGATTTTACAAGGGATTGATTGATGAAGTGAAGGTATGGAATCGTCCTTTGACTGCTGCGGAACTGGATCAATCAGGACAGCAACCCTCTCCAGTTGATGTCACCGGAAAGTTGACAACCGTATGGGGAGCGATCAAAGCAACATACTAATATTGAAAGGCGCGGTTTAAGCGAGTTTATAGTAAAATCCGAAAATATGTTTACAGTTCGCCAGAGAACAAGAACCCCACCGTCGCTGGCGAGGATTGTATCCTCGCCATTGTGTGAGTGTATAGGTAATTACGGGTTTTACTATAAATATTACTAAAGTTTGGACGATATTGTAAACTTATGCTGCCTTGTCAAAAGGCAGGGCTGTATCGTCTTGAAAACGAACATTAATATTCTGCGAGTTTGTTTTTTCTTTGAACTTGGCAGAAAATGTTGAGACCGCTATTTGC
>JAJECN010000031.1 GCA_022821965.1 Candidatus Poribacteria bacterium | reverse complement strand
GAAGTGCCTCAAGTACGACTTCTGCTTTAAACTCGGGGGTGAACTTTCTTCGTTTCGCCATCGGAATTCTCCTTTCAGTAGATTGTTATTGTATCACAATCTTGTTTTAGAGGGTGGCCCGAATTTCCGATGGCAGTACAGTTTATTCTCAAACTCACGTTAAAAAAGGAAATCTTTGTGATAAAAAAAACTTTAATTTCCATATTTTCAACACTACTTCTAATTCCAACGCTTTATCTACCCAATACCTTCGCTCAGTATCAGGACTACATGCAATTTAACTTACCTGAAGGTGCAAAAGCGCGCTTGGGCAAAGGGTGGATTTCTGGTGGTATTGCGTATTCACCAGATGGCACACGGCTTGCCGTTACAAGTTCTATCGGTATTTGGATATACGATGCAAATACTTATGCTGAAATCACGCTGCTCACTGGACATACAGATCATGTCAATTCTGTGGCGTTTTCTCCAGATGGTAAAAAACTCATCAGTGGTGGACACGATAAAACTGTTCGGTTATGGAATGTAGAGACTGGTGAACTCTTACACACCCTGGAAGAACATACAGACGTTGTTCTTTCAGTTGTCTTCTCCCCGGATGGCAATGAGTTCGCTAGCAGTGATGGTGATCTTACAATTCGGGTGTGGGATGCTCACACAACTCAAATACTGCATACTCTGCGTCCGAGATTATCATTATCTTTTGTTTGGGATCCGCTTTCTTATGAGAGAAATTGGGTCTATTCTATAGCATTCTCTCCGGACAGTAAAACACTCGCTAGTGGAGACAAAAGTGGAGACAAAGACGGGAGCGTTCGCCTATGGGATGTTAGCACAGGAAACCTTTTATATAGTACTGGAAGACATAATTACAGGGGAGTCAAAAGCGTGGCGTATTCCTCTGATGGTGTCACGCTTGCCAGTGGAGATGGTGATGGCTACGTTCAATTGTGGGGAGCACGCACTGGGAAATACTGGCAGACAGTTGGTAGCCATAGAGGCAAGGTCAATTCCGTTGCGTTTTCTCCAGACGGAAAAATTCTCGCGAGTGGAGGTAATGATCACAAAATCAAACTTTGGGATGCCTTCACAGGGGAATATCTGCGTACTCTTGAAGGACATCCGAACGGTGTCTTGGGCGTGTCGTTCAGCCCCGATGGACACACCATCGCTAGTGCAAGTTGGACAGAAGTTCGGTTTTGGAATCCAAACACAGGTCAACTTTTACATGCCCTTGGGGAACATACGCGGTCTGTCTATTCGGTTGCTCTTTCTCCCGATGGGAGTATCCTTGCTAGTGGGTATGAGGATGGCGCAATTCAATTATGGGATCCCGGTTCAGCGGAACACATCCATCGCTTTGAAGGAGAGATGAGGAAAGGCTATCAAAACCCATTCTCAGCTACCTATGCCATTGCTTTCTCGTCTGACGGCAGCACATTCGCAGGTGTGAGTTGGTTTAACATTAAACTGTGGGATGTGCATACTTGGGAACACCTGCATACCCTTAAAGGATATAGATCTAGTGTCATGAGCCTGTCGTTCAGTCCAGATGGAAAAACTCTGGCAAGTGGAGCCCGAAATAGCAGCAGAATTATTCTATGGGATTCCACCATAGGAGAGCACAAGCAAGAAATCACAGGATATGGGAGAGCCAGGAGTGTATCGTTCAGTCCAGATGGACAGTTACTCGTGGGGGCGACCGAAAGCGGTATCTATCTCTATCATGTACCTACCGGGCGCAGGTTGAAGACGCTTGCGAACGATGGTAGCTATTCTGTGGCATTTTCTCCTGATGGTAACACAGTTGCTGGTGGCATTGGCGATGAGATTCAGGTTTGGGATATCCGTTCTGGAGAACGTTTGAAGAGACTCATAGGACATAAGGATAGACATAACACCTTTAGTGTATCGTTTAGTCCAGATGGTAGCACCATCGCGAGTGGGAGTGCAGATAACACCATCTGTTTATGGAATGTCTCGACGGGAGAACACAAACATACATTCACGGGACATACGGGTAGTGTCATTAGTATATCATTCAGTCCAGATGGACAAACGTTCACAAGTGGAAGCACGGACGGGACAGTGCTACTGTGGGATCTCATTCTTTCTGATCTGACGAGCGTCCCACCAAGTACTCCTACCACGTCAAACGCTGCTGTGAGCCTATCACCTTCCCCTGTGCAGTCACCCGCTATCGGAAAACAGTTAATAATCTCTCTAAACATCGCAGACGGGGAAAATATTGCAGGTTATCAGGCAACCGTATCCTTTGATCCCATTGCTCTCAGCTACGTTTCAAGTGCGAATGGTGATTATCTACCTTCAGGGACACTCTTTGTACCACCAGTTATTAACGAGAGTACCGTGACGCTCGCCGCAACCGCACTCGCTGGCGAAAGCAACGATGAAGGTACACTTGCAACCCTCACCTTTGAGGTTGTTGCTGCTAAAGCATCCGCCGTGACACTATCTGATGTCCTGCTGACTGACAACGAAGGTATGAGTTATCGTCCGCAGATAGAATCTATTCAGATAACGGAACCTCCACAGCTAGACGAAGATGCCAACGGCGATGGTATCATAGACATCGAAGACCTGGTGGTAGTTGCAGCGAACTTTGGACAGACCGGAAAAAATAAGGCAGATGTTAACGGCGATGGTATCGTCAATCTCGAGGATCTGACATTGGTTAAGAAGGCAATAGATAATGCTGCAGCGGCACCATCAGCGCGGGGACGCACACTGGATGTTACTCCTACTCGTGCAGAAGTGAAGAAGTGGCTACGTCAAGCAGAGCAGATTAATCTAACAGATCCCATTTTTCAGCGTGGCATCTTAATGCTGGAACAACTTCTTGTCGCTTTGACACCAAAAGAAACAGCACTCTTACCAAACTATCCGAACCCATTCAACCCAGAAACATGGATACCGTATCAGTTGGCAGAGCCTACTGAGGTCCAGATTTCCATCTTTGCTGCAAATGGAAAGTTGGTTAGGATGCTAGCATTAGGATATCAACCTGTGGGTATCTATCAATCTCGTAGCCGTGCCGTTTATTGGGATGGTAGAAATGCGCTCGGCGAACCTGTGGCGAGTGGGATCTATTTCTATACGTTGACAGCCGGTGATTTCACTGCTACGCGGAAGATGTTGATAACGAAATAGTATCAAATGACCATAGGATAGCTGGAATGCCGATGTTTATTGGTTTTCCAGCCGCCCCTACTGAGTGGGTTGAGTTGGGTTCGCTGGCATCTTCTTCGAGAACTGATGCGTTTAGCGATACACATGTCTAAAGTATAGCAAAATCGGTAGTGGATGTCAAGCGTATTTTCAAGGGAACTGTCCGGTTTTACGAAGTCAAGTGCGTTGCGGACAGGTTTTAGCGTATCATTTGGCTTCTCCTATGTGAGTGCTTCATCGTTTGAAGCTGAATCAGCGAGGTTCCTATGCCTCGCCTTTTTCAATTGCCAGAATTAGAATCCCGCAGTGTTCGTCAGAATCTGCAGGAAACTGAGTCTCTCTGAAGTCTGCAAGAAAAATGGTAACAAAATGTGTAAATTTTGCTATAATATCCTTCGGTTTCCTTTATACTTGGAAATATGTCAGAGCAAGAAAATAAGGAGAAAAAAGAAAGGTAATGCTTAGAAATTTATTTAAAGGTGGTGATAAAAGCCACAATGAATCCGATGCTGTAGATGAGCAAGGAAGTTGGTTTAATCGACTCAGATCCGGTTTAGCGAAAACCCGTGACCAGTTCCTGTCTCAGATGTCAGGACTTCTCCGAGTTGGTAGAAAAATTGACGAAGATTTGATGGAGGAAATTGAGGAGATTTTAATCCAATCGGATGTAGGTGTTGATACTACATTGACGCTGATGGATAACGTCAGGGAGAGAGTAAAAGCGGAAGGATTGAGCGATTCTTCGGAATTGGGATCGGTCATAAAATCGGAAATTTTGAATTTGCTTGGACCGGATGTTCCGCTGCGGATTGAGAATGAGAAACCGTATACAATCTTAGTTTTGGGTGTGAATGGTGCCGGTAAAACGACAACTATCGGCAAACTTGCAAGTCGCTTTACAGGAAACGGACAACACGTGGTTGTTGCCGCTGGTGATACGTTCCGTGCGGCGGCGGAGGACCAGCTTGCTATTTGGTGTGAGCGTGCTGGTGCAGAATTAATTCGGGGCGGCGAAAATGCTGAACCTGCTGCTGTTGTTTTTGATGCAGTTCACGCGGCGAGGCATCGCAATGCGGATGTGCTAATTGTAGATACCGCGGGGAGGCTGCATACCAAAAAACCGCTGATGGATGAATTGTCAAAAATCGGGCGTGTAATGGGACGAGCACACGCTGGAGCACCGCATGAAGTACTCCTTGTCATTGATGGAACGGTGGGGCAAAATGCTCTAATGCAAGCGAAGATTTTCAATGATGCGGTGCCGATTACAGGGGTCGCCGTTACGAAACTGGATGGCACTGCGAAGGGCGGCATTGTAATTGCGGTAAATGCGGAGATTGGTGCCCCTGTCAAACTGATTGGCATTGGTGAGAAGCTTGACGATTTGAGGGATTTCGCGGGGGCGGATTTCGTTGAAGCACTCTTTGCAGATGAAACAACAGACGCGTAAGGAGTGCTGAGTTCTGTTGTCTATACGTAGAACACTTTAAAACTGCGATCTTACCTACACCGTCGGGTATGCGCGCTTTGGAAGCGCGCATACAACAATTTTTAGTGATCTGTTTCTCGTAGGTAACCGCGGAGATGCCTACGAAGGTTACGATGCGCGTGGAGCAGATGCGCTTTGACTGTTCCGTCGGATCTCCCAACGGCAGCTGCAATGTCTTTAAGTGATAGCCCGTCCCAGTGTCGTAAAATGAAGATTTGCCGTTGCTTTGGGGGGAGTCGACGAACGGCTTTCCGGATGTGAGCCCTCAATTCCTTGTTTTCGACCGCTTTTGCTGGCGATTCTGAGCGAGGGTCCGGGATGTTCGCCATTGGCAAGTCATCAGATTCATCAGAATCGTACAAGAGCACTTCCGATCTCGCCTTTTTCCTTAAGAAATCGATACAAAGATTCACCGTGATTCGGTAAAGCCAGCTATAAAACTGGCATTGGCTCTTGAAGTCGCCTAATCCTTGATACGCGCGTATGAAGGCATCTTGTGTTAAATCTGATGCATCTTCCGGGTTTGAGACGAAGCGTTGCACCAAACGGTAGGTACGTTTTTGGTAGCGGGTGAAGAGCATATCAAATGCGGCGGTGTCGCCGTGTTGAAATCGCTCGATTAGTTCGTTGTCATCGTAACACTCTGGAGGCAGGCTTTCAGAACTTTGGGACTGCATGTTCTCCTCTTAAGCGTCATCAGCCGGAAAAGCGGTTTCTGACTTTACGATGGGGCTTTCAAACTGATGAAAATGGAAAGCCAGAAACTCAGGTGGCTATTGACAAAATAGAAGTCACTGGTTCATTTGTTTATAGATACTGCGAAACCAACGTCTATATCTTTGGCTATCTTGAACCATCTGTTGTAGGAACATTAATTCCTCGTCTTCTTCAACATGGGGAGTCGTCTCAAGCAAGGATAGTAATTCCTCGTAGACTAACGTGTCTTCATGGACGAGTGATGAAAGTAGCCTCTCGAAATTCTCACCATATCCAAGGAGTGCTAACAGCTGGTTCGTATGACGTATTTCTTCGGAGGCGGCTTGGTTCAAGTACGCTGCAAGTTCATGTTCATTACGCTTTTCCGCGATTTGCGCGAGAATCAATCTTAATCCCACAAGCTTCAGTTTTGCTTGTGCGAGTTCGTCCAAATCCGCTTCAAACCGTTTTTGTAGATGGTCTGCATCGCGTGGATGTAGCTGCGCATAACTTGGCCACACCGGTTTTGCCATCACCTGTTTCAGCCGTTTCAGGCTTTCAATCAGGTTTTCCTGCTCTTGCGTGGATAGCTGCCCGAAGGTGCTTTGCCAAAAGTTCGTCGCATGTTCTACACGTTCTCGGAAAAGTTGTTCAGACTGCGGCGTGAGTTTAATCCGCGCGCGTCTCCGATCCTTCTCACATTTACGACGGATTACCCAACCGTGCCGTTCAAGACGACTCACTAAGCCAGATGTTGTGTTATGGGCGAGACCCAAGTGCTCACCAAGTTCACTGACTGACATACCAGCGTCGCTTCCATACCAATGAAGGTGTTGTAGCGCGTTAAACTGGACAATCGTCAGACGGTTGGGAACGACTTCCTGAATAAACCTGGATTTGACAGCCGCTTGCGCGTGATGCATCACACGCATTACGACATCAATTTCATTGTGGAATTCCTGGTCTTTAGACATTATCTGGCGTGGTTTGCAAGTCAAAACTTGCTGTTAGTTAAAAGTCAACAGTATAGGGTGTTGCTTTCAAGGATATAATGTAAAAAATTAATATGTCCTATATCAGATATATTTTCCATCGTATGCGATGTAATAATTATACGCGGATTTTATCTGAATGTCAAATTAAAATGAAAAAATGTTAGTTATGATCTGTTTTTTAGAGAAAATTCGGTATTCTGCTGAAAGTATCTGTATTTTTCGCAAAGTTGGCGTTTTTTTAATTGCTTAATTGCTGCCAACGAGCCGTTGTGCTTTTATTTTTCGTTTTCGCTTCGATTTTGACTTACGTTTCGGTGGGTTAGTTTGCGAGCGTTCTGTTTCCTGCTTGTTTTCACGCTGTAGCTGATCTGTCTGAGATGCTTGTTGCTGCTGTGCTATATACTCGGCGTAGTTGCCTTCAAAAAGTTCCGCAGTTCCTCCGGGTTTACCATCAAAGATGAGTAGTTTTGTCGCAAGACTGTTTAGCAGATACCGATCATGAGAGATGATGAAGAGCGTTGCTGGATATTCTGCTAATGCTGTTTCCAGTGCCTCGCGCGCTGGGATATCAAGATGGTTGGTCGGTTCATCAAGCAGTAGGACATTAGCGTTCGCTAATAGCAGCTTGGCGAGGAGGACACGGCTTTGCTCTCCTCCACTCAGATTCCCAATCCGTTTGAATACATCATCACCGGAGAATAAAAATTTCGCCAAAAAGCTTCGTATTTCGCCCTGTGTCTGCTTTGGTCGAAGTGCCCAGATTTCGTTAATGATTTCATTATCTGGGTTGAGTCCTTCCAATTCTTGGGTGTAGTAGCCGAATTTGAGCGTGGGACCTATCCACATTTCACCTTGTGTTGGTGCTTCATCACCTAAAATCATTCGGAAGAGAGTTGTTTTTCCGGTACCGTTCGCCCCGATAATTCCGATAATATCGCTACGATATACCTCAAAATGCAGGTTTGAAAAAATGACCTTGTCGCCAAATGTTTTGCCAACATTTTGGCATCGGAGGATATCATTTCCACCGCGCGCTTCAGGTGTAAAGTTAATTTTGAGGGTGGGCGCGTCGTTCCTCGGTTTTTCGACCCTCTCCAATCGCGCTAATCTTTTCCGTCTGCCCTGTGCTTCTCGTGTGCGCTGTCCCGCAATGTTGAGGCGAATAAATTCCTCTTCGTGTGCAATAAACGCTTGTTGTTTTTTGAATGCCCGTTCTCCGACGAGTTTTTCAACATTTTTGGTTTCAATGTATTTGGAGTAGTTCCCACGGTAAATGTTTATCTTATGTTCTTCGAGTTCCCAAACTTTTCGGACAACCTTGTCTAAAAAATACCGATCGTGAGAGACGACGAGGACTGCGCCGTTATATTCGATATTAAGATAGTTTTCAAGCCATTCGATCCCGTTGATGTCAAGGTGGTTTGTCGGTTCATCGAAAAGTAGAAGGTCCGGCTTTTCAAGGAGTAACTTGGCAAGTGTTGCTCGGCTTTTTTGTCCGCCGCTCAACACGCTAATCGGAAGATTGAAGTCTAGCTCACTGAAACCTAAGCCGCCGAGGATGCGGTTAATTTCGTGTTCGTAATCGTAGCCCCCGAGTTTCTCGTATTGTTCCTGAATTCGAGCATATTCTGCTAAAAGATCTGGTGTTTCTGCTGTCTCCATCTCCTCTGCAAGGAGAAGCATCTTATCTTCAAGTACTCGCTGTTTTTCAAAGACTTTGAGCATCTCCTGCCTTAAGGTACAGTCGCGTGCAAGTTCAGGTTCTTGGCTAAGGTAGCCGATGTGCAATCCTTTCGCGGATACGACTTTCCCTTTAAAATTGGCAAGCATACCGTTAATAATCTTAATTAACGTCGTTTTTCCAGTTCCGTTACGGCCAATTAATCCAATTCTGTCGCCGTGCTCAATTGCGACCGATATATCGTCCAGAATCAGGTCTGGATCATACAATTTGGTGATGTGTTCTAATCGTATTAAAGACATCTTTTTGACGTGGTTTGCAAGTTAAGACTTGCTGTTAATAAAGTCTGTTTTGATGTGTTTGTCTCTGTTAGCGGTTTTCCATTGCTCGCTGCGAGTCATCATTTCCTGATATGTGTCGGCGCGGGCCGGATCTGGACGACGGAGGTTAAATTGTCTGAATCGCCAAAAGGCTATGGAAAGGGCAGCGTAGTGAATGAAGCAGTCTAAAGACTGCCATTCGCTTTTTGTTAAAGGGCGCAAGGCATTGTAAGCGTCTAAAAACCGATGTGCCGCCTTAAAGTTTAGTTGGTGCCGCGATGTGTAACAGCACCCAATAAGCGTCATTCCAACATCGATGAGTAGGGTATCATAACATCCCTCCTCAAAGTCAAGAATTGCTACCATCTCATTGCCATTGAAGAGGGTGTTGTCCAAGAAGAGATCTCCGTGTAGAAGCCCCGTCGGAAGTGCCGCGGTGAGTTGTGGTTCCATTGATTCCAGTTCCGATTTCAACGATTCAACGAACGGGTGTTTGGCAAATTGTGTGTCTTGAACCTCCTTGAAAAAAGGGATCATTTGTGAGATTCCCATTGCAAAACGGGGTAACCCTGAAATGGGTGGGATGCGGTGCAATTTTGCCAGTGCCTCGCCCAGTTGTGTTAGTGTATTCGGTGAGGGTTGTGGTTGCTCCCCTTGCAGGAAGGGATAGAGCATCACACTGCCGAATGTCTCGTGTGTGAGTGGTTTCTGATCTTTCGTTAGGATCGGATATACCGTCGGGTACGCGTGCTCGTGGAGATGCTGCAACAACGCGATTTGCATGTCGAGTTCTGTCGAGTCTTTCTCATCGCAAATTTTGAGCAGGAACTCACCAGTTGTGGTTGTCAATTTAAAGTTGCTGTTTCCAAACCCACCGGCAATCTCCTCAAGTTTCATCGGTGCTCCGATCGGATATTTTGCGACGATATGCGCGACTTCTGTGGGTGAAAGGGTTGTGTAGCGTGCCATACTTCTAACGATTGACTCTTGCCCCTGTTAACTTTGCCGGAAACCCTCGTGGAATGTAACGGAACGAGGTCCAGATTTAATAGATTAAAAACTTAATTCGTTAAAAGATCTTGGAATTCCGGCGTGTTACGAATGTTATCAAAAGCAGGTTCCGTTTTCGCAGAGGAGAGTGCCGCCTTGTCTAAACGGATTGCCTCACGCAACGAGGCGATTGAGAGTGCCTTCTCTGCTTTATGTGAATAGGCGACAGCGAGATTGTAATGTGCTTTCGCGAAATCAGCATCTAACTGAGTGGCACGCTCCCACGCTTGGATGGCTCGATCGAGTTCTCCCGAATTTCCATAGACAACGCCTAATGTGAAAAATGGCATTACCCACCCCGGTTCGCTCTGAATTGCCAAACTGAGTTCCATGATGGCTTGTCCGAAATTGCCTTCGTCGGCATACGCTATGCCCCAATTATAATGTGCGACAGCGACAGCATTCGGTTCAGGCGTATCCGAACTTTGTGAATAGGGAATCGCTTTTGGACCGCACGCGGTAAGGCAAATTATCAAACCCGTGATTAACAGTAGCGCGCAAAGGCGTAACTTGTTTAGTCCGTATAGAAAAGTCATAATTTTTCCCTCCCTCTCTCCGTTACATTTTATCAGAAGATGGGATTGAAATCAAGGTCTCCCTGCTTTTTTCACGTAAATCGCGTAGACCTTCGGATCTTCTGGACGAATCCCTGTGTAATTGAGTCGAACGCGGATCGTTTCTTTTCCTTTAACCCATTCACCCCTTTTCCACTTCACTTTTTGATAAAATCCTGACGTAAGAGGAAGACAGTCTTCTCTGGCATACCCTTCAAGTGGTTGGAAACGTTCGTCTAAAATGTCAACTGTAATCTGGCTGTGTTCGGACACATTATCAACATTCAGAGACACTGTGCAAGGCTCACCTTCAAGGTCAATAGGTGCTGAAATCACGTGTCGAGGTTGTGCTGTTTTCCGAGTGATGTCCGCTGCTTGGAAGTAGCCGAGTCGATCCCGCTTCCACGTTGCAATCCGGACCCCATTGCTGAGCTGCTCTGGCCAGGGGGCATACCAAAAGAGTGTCTCATCGCCGACGTTTTCAAAACCTTGTCCTTGCATAAGTGCTGCGTGTTTGAAATTCATTGGTGTTGGTAAATGTTCAAAGTCGTCCTCCGCTGCCTCTACCATCTGAAAATCTGGAATCGGCTCTCGGTAGTGAAGCGCGTCGTTGCTGACAACTAAGCCGAGATCCATTGTCACATGTCGGCGATCGTTATTTTCCGGTCCGTGCCACTGTCCATAAAATCCGAGAATCACATTCCCGCGGTTCCACAGTGCTGCACCGAGGTGTACCTGTTCGCCTTGGTGTGCCCCGTATACCACAGGTCTTGGTGGGATGTTACCCCGCCGAAAACCCAAACATGAGGCTTCGATCCAGTGTTCAAAATCGTAAGATGCGTACATCACCATCTGGCGTGTTGGACCGATGTGACTGCCGCCGTGCGCGCTCAGATAATAGCAGCCGTTGAATTTCGTGATACCGGACATTTCACAAGATGGTGGGTCCGGATGCCGTTCGACTTCGTGCCATCGAAGTCCATCTTCACTAAACATGACAGCGAATTTTGGAACATATTTGGAGGTTTCAATGATGGCTTTGAATCGACGGGTTGGGTCGGGGTCATCTGGTTCATAATATACCACACACGCCTGAATGTGATATTTTCCGCCTTGTATGTCCACGAGATTATTTCGGGTTGAGCCGTTATATTCTACCAGTCCGAGTTCTGGTTTCTCCCAGTTGTATCCATCACGACTCTTTGCGAAACAAACCCGTTGGTGCCAACTGTTGTCATTTCCGTGTCCGAGATACCACAGCCAGAGTTCATCACCGACGCGATGAACGGACCCATAATAAATCACACGGGTGCTGTCTGGGGTACCGGGTGGACCCGGATGAACCACAATTCGGGTATGATCAACCCCGGCTCTGTAAGGTACGAGGTGTAACCGAACACCGTGTTGAAACGGAATGCTGTAGTCATCGAAAGGAAACAGGACAATTTCGTCTGTGCTTATGTGTTCAGGATTGTTTTTGATAATCATGGTTTAGTGGTTGTCGGTTATCAGTCTTCAGTTTGCCTCGCAGTGAGAGTTAAAGAGACTTCTGATGCACATCAGGTATTTCTTCTAAAATTGCATCGTAAACGAGTAGCTTGACCCTTTCACTCAGTTCGGAAAAAGGGATGTGCTGCGCCAGTGTGATTGCTACCAATTCATCTCGCGGCGAAATCCAGAATTCTGTGCTTGCTCCGCCGATCCAACCGTATTCGCCGACTTGGGAAGCAGGTATCCAATCTGTCTGTTGCACCCGCACCGAGACACCGAGTCCAAAACCGAGTCCAGCATAACGTTTATCCGGTTTTTTGTCGAGCGGTATCAGATGTTCTGATAGATGGTTGCGTGTCATCAATTCCGCGGATTCTGCCGTCATTAACCGTTTTCCAGCGAGTGTGCCTTTATCTGAAAGCATCAGACAAAACCGGGCAAAGTCGGCAGCAGTAGAGACCAAACCACCACCTGCGGATAGGAATTTCGGCTTTTTTGTAAAACTGGTTTTGGATACGTGCCCCGTTCCGCCCTCTGGAGCGTCAATAGTCTGCAAGTCTCCGTCCGGATTTGGACCATACATCCGCGTAAATCTGTCAATCTTCTCTGGCGGGACGTAAAATCCGGTATCTACCATACTCAACGGTTGGAAGATCTGCTCGGCTAAGAATACATCGAAAGGCTGACCAGAAACCACCTCAATCAGTCGTCCTAAAACGTCTGCAGCGATGCTGTAATGCCATTTTGCTCCGGGTTGATATGACAGTGGAATCCTGCCGAGTCGCTCAACCATTTCTTGTAAATTGCATTCATGTAGGAGATGTAAACCTTCCTCTCGATAGCGTTTATCTACGGTCGTTTGCCCTGCCATGTATCGGGCAGCACCGGGCAATCCGGAGGTGTGACGCATCAAATCTCTGACAGTCATATTCCGATCTGCTTCAACCAGAGTGAGTGTATCAGCATCTGAATCCAAGGCGACTTTCAACCCGCCTAATTCGGGAAGGTATATGGAAACCGGTGCATCGAGTTGTAGTTTCCTTTCCTCACAAAGCATCATCACTGCCACTGCGGCGATCGGCTTCGTCATTGAGTAGATGCGGAAGATTGCGTCTTTTTGCATCGGTTTATTCGCTGCAACGTCCATCATGCCGTGTTCTTTGAAGTACGCTACTTTACCCCGCCGTGCCACAACCGTGACCGCGCCAGCGAGTCGTTCTTCATCAATAAGCTGCTGCGTAATGGTGGAGATGCCCTCAAGCCGTTCCACCGAGAGTCCTACCTCGTGTGGGGCTGCGGTTAGGTTAGAATTTAGTTCTGCAATGTTCATTTTTTCAGATTCTACATGAGCACGGTGTTGTCTTCATTTTATACAAACGAATTCAAGATCGGGAGCAAGGCACGCATCGTCGGGACATCTCGGAATGTAAAGCCGAATTGCGAGAAATATTCGGAGGACTCAAGTGCTTCGGCAATGAGCGCATTTTTTTTTAATTCCTTTGAAACACCAAGAATCAGGGACACGTCAGTCTGGTCAGCGAGTGTTTTCAGCCGCGCGATGAGATGCCCTTGGTGCCATGGATGAAACAGTTCGATAGCAGTCTCCACACCACTTTTATGGACGAGTTGATAGTCTGGAAAGCAGTAGAAGTCGCCTGCCAGAGGAAGAAACTGGCTCCCGGGACGGATTTGCCAATCATCGGTTTTATTTTGGAGCATTGCCTGAAAAAGTTGGATGTCTTCGGGGATGTAAGCAAGGAACTGTTGTGAAATTGGTTTGATACCGCACGATTCATCAAGTGATAACTGAGAACGTCGATTATTTCGGAACTGGATCTCCGCAGTGAGTTCCCATTTAGGTTGATGCAGCACAGCGATGAAGAAGTTCGCCAGATTCATACCGTAACGCTTCGTTTTGTAAAAGAGGTTAAGCGGTCCATCCACCGTAATCTGATAGATTTCTTTGCCGTCGGTTCTCTCTTTCCGAATTGTGGAGAGCAGTTGGTTGAATCTCAAATATTTGAACAGTTGACGGAGTTCGGCTGTCATGGAATCGGCAAGTTTTAGCGTGAGGGTGTCGCAGTGGAGGAGCAATCCTTGGACTTGTGCCGCGTTATAGCGATGAAGTAACCGTTCCGCTGAAAGCGTGTTGAATGTCAAAACAGGTTGGCAACTCGGCAGATCTGCATAGAGTTTAGCACTCAGTTCCACTTCTTCTGTAGACGATTCATCTGCCATTATCTGTGATACCTTACCTTGATAGTCTGTGTAATCCTCGAAATGCTCTTGTGAAAGCAGACGGCTTGTTTCTGTAAAGAGTTTTTGCCGAAACGCGATTAATTCTTCGTTGGGTTCGGTGTCAAACTCTGTCCGATCTAACAACAGTTTTTCGAGTCCACGCTTGATTATAGGTGTTCCGGGTGTACTATCAATAATGTGCTTGCTGGATTCCAAGAGTGTTGCACGTTGTATATCTGGTGACGCTTCAAAGACGGCGATTAATTGTTCGGCGATTGCCAACAGTTGGCGATCGGTAGGTTTTACAAATTCGGGATGGATTTGCCCCTTCTGAATTTTATACCGGAGTAGGTCTTTGGTAAGCATGGTATTTTGGTTTACGGCACACGGCGTGTGCCTACTACTTTGTCCTATAAGCGTGGTGTTGTCTGCGTCGCTTGTTGACAAAGTGTTCGCCTGTCTGTTTGGAGATGAGTTCGTAAAGCACTGCTTGTTTACCTTCCCGTTTCCGAAGGATACGTCCTAATCGCTGTACATGCTCTCGGACACTTCCACTTCCAGAGACGATGATAGCAACATTCGCCTCCGGCACGTCTACGCCTTCATTTAGCACTTTTGAGGTGACGAGGATAGAATAGGTGCCGTCGCGAAAGCCGTTTAAAAAAGCGTTCCGTTCCTTGGGTTTCGTCTGATGTGTTAGCACAGGTAGAAAGAAACGTGTGCCGATTTGATACGCCGTGTCGTTATCTTGCGTAAATATGAGGATTCGATCGCCGCGATGTCTCTGAATCAGTTTCCATACCCATTCCTGTTTTGTCGTTGAGGCAAAACTAAGCTGCTTCTGTGTGAGATATGCTTTGAAAGCATCACGTCCTTCATCCGTTTGTGAGGTTTTCCAAAGAAATGTATGCCACCCGCGCGGGGTCCCCATATTGATTCTCGCCTGCTTGAGGAAGTTTAAGTAAATACTGCGCGCTTCCTCGTACCGAACCCGTTCCGTGTCTTCCATCTCAACCGTAATCGTCACAACGCGGTACTCAGAAAGCGTTTTTCCGGAAAGTTCTTGTACCTGCGCTTCATAACAGCATTCGCCGACAAGCGCATAGAGCCGACTCTCCTTCCCATCAACCCGTTCAGGCGTGGCTGTCAACCCCAAACGGAAAGGCGCGATACTGCTGATTGCAGCGTATTGATACTGTTCCCCAGGCAGGTGGTGACATTCGTCGAAAATGGCGAAGCCGAACCGATTTCCGTAGTAAGGGGCGTGCATAACAGCCGATTGGTATGTTGTCACGGTGAGATCTCGCAATTCATGATAACCACCACCATAGCGTCCTATCTCTTGTCCAAAGTATTCGGTTAGCACAGTGTACCATTGGTGCATAAGGTCAATTGTCGGCACATGCACAAGTGTGGGGCGCTGCGTGTCCGCGATGAGCAGGATTGCAATGAAGGTTTTACCGGCACCTGTGGGGAGGGTTACGACACCTCGTTTACCGTTGGCATGCCATGCGTCAATCGCCTCAGTTTGGTAGGGGTAAGGCGTAAGTAATTTTTGGTGCGTGAAGGGTTCAACTGTGAACTGTCTGGCTGTGTCTTGATACGGAATGTCGTGTGCACGCAGCTGCGAGACGATGTGCCGATAACGGTAGGCGGGTGCGCGGAAGGTGAGCGTACGTTCGTCCCAGCGGATGTCAGGTAAATGTGGCTGGAGAGCCTCTGGAACATCTTGTAGGATGAGGGTGCCTTTGTCAAAGTCAAGTTTTAGGGACGTTTCCATAAATCACGCCTTTCCTTTTCCCCGAGATGTGTGAAGAAAAAATTTGGCATTTTCATGAAATTATGTTAAAATTCTGATGGAGTTCGTTTTAGTCTTTACGGTAATATAAGGGAGTTACACATGGATAATCAAGAATTCCAAAAACTGGTCTTGAGTTGGATGGAGCGCGTGGATGCTCGCCTTGGTTCACTTGAGCAGGATGTAAGTTGGATAAAAGGAAAAATGGAGGGGCGTTCCGAGTCTACGTCAACGCACCGCGCGAACCTTGCCATCGGTATTAGTATTATTGTTGGTATTGGAAGTCTCATCGGACTCATTATTAGTTGGGTTAAATAAGATAGAACTTACGCATGCTATTCTTTTGTAGCATAAACTTGTAGTTTGGGTTTCCAGGAGACCGTTGTATTTTTCCGAAAATCCCATCTCACAGAACGGGCTGCGGTCAAAATTGCGTAAGTCCTGTAAGAAACAAATTAATCTCCTGTCATGAATGTGTGCAGCTCGTCCTATGCTATTTCTCTCCAGCGAATTACCCGTAGCCGGAAAGTCAGAGAGTCAGGTTCTTTGCTATTGGCAAATATTCCCAAAGGTGTGTCTGTCGCGCTGAGATAAGACTTCAGTTGATCGATTCCACTCCCTTCTACCCCTTGACGCTTACACTCTACAATGGCTGCAAGATTGCCTTTGCTATTAATAAGCACAACGTCTGCTCTGCGTTTGTCAGAGCCCATCTTAATTTGATATTCTTGTTTTGTAGAGAATTTCTGGAATTTGGGTTGCGAAAAATATTGCTCAACTGCTGCAACCACTATCCCTTCAGGTGTCATAAGGCTCCCTGTGGATTCTGAGTCTATAACATAGTTTACAAGCCTGTATCAAAAATAACAATATGCCAAATTATACCATATTTGCCGTTTAAATGTCAAACGAGAAATTTCGGGAAATTGGGGCATTGACTCCACACTAAATCTGTTTAGAATCGCGGTGCCTTCCTGCTGTCCTAAATCGCGCGGAATTTGAAAAATTTTGATTTTTTGATACCACTGTGCTAAAATGAGTGTATCTTAAGCCATAGGAACTACAGAGAGGAACAGAACCCGTGCCAAAACTCATAATGATGCCGCCACAGAACGCTGAATCTCACAAATGGGCTGAACGCCTTCAAAGCGAATTGCCTACATATACCGTCGTCTTGCCAAAGACAGATGAAGAAGTAGTTGATCATCTGCCTGATGCAGATGCAGTCTACGGTTGGGTGTCACCGGAACAATTGCCGTTGACAAAAAACTTAAAATGGTTACAAAATCCTGCCGCAGGTCCCTTCCCCGGCTACTATTACCCAGCATTGATTGAGCATCCGGTTGTTGTCTGTAACCCACGTGGTATCTACAATGACCATATCGCACAGCATATTATGATGTTCGTGCTTGCGCTTTCGCGTGGATTGCCCTATTATATGGATGCACAACGTGAAGGAATCTGGGATAAGGATGCACGCAAAAATGGATACATTGATCTCGCTCAGGCGACAGCGTTGGTTGTCGGTGTTGGTGGTATCGGACATGAAACCGCACGGCTCTGTAACGAATTCGGGATGAAGGTGATTGGTGTTGATCCTCGGTGGGAATATGAGGTGCCTTTTGTGGAGAAACACGATCCGGATGAATTGAATATGATGCTTCCACTTGCCGATTTCGTGATAACCACAACACCACACACACCTGAAACAGAGGGAATGTGGCACAAAGACCGTTTTGCTCTGATGAAGGATACTGCTTATTTCATTAATATCGGACGTGGTAAGACGACGAAACTTGCCGATCTTATTGCAGCACTTGAGCAGGGCGTTATTGCGGGATGCGGCTTAGACGTATTTGAAATTGAGCCTTTGCCTGCTGAGAGTCCACTCTGGCAGTTGCCCAATGTGTTAATAACGCCACATATTGCTGTCAAAGATGCGGAGAACGTTGAAGCGCGGCGGTTTGAGCTTTTCGTGGGAAACGCTCGTCGGTTCGCGGAAGGTGAGCCGTTGCTAAACGTCGTCAATAAAGCGGCGTGGTATTAAAAAATAGAATCGCGCGGTTAGAAGCCGTGCTGCTGATAGGGGGTTGGAGAAAAAGTTCGTATGACGACAGTTGAACAACATCTTTTAAACGACGAACAGATTCGCCATTTCATTGTCAACGGATATGTCAACATCCCCGCTGATGTCCCAATACATATCCATGAAATTATCTACGACAAAACGGATGCACTCTTCGCCGGTGCAGCGGATTTCCGCGGTGATGGGCAACACAATCCATTGAATAATATTTTACCATTAGTTCCGGAACTTCAGTTTGTTTTGGAATCTCCAGAGGTGCGTGGTGCGCTTACCAGTATTTTAGGAAACGGATATGTCATGCATCCGCATCGGCATTGTCATCCTAATTTTTCAGGGAGCACACCGAGCGGAAAGGAGAACGGTGAAGAGCGGTTGATGATGCCGCTTCACAAAGATGGACATGCCGGTGGTAAGCGACCGCGCCACCGAACGCCCCGTTGGGCAATTCTTTTCTATTATCCCCAACCCTGTCTCGCTGAGCAGGGACCAACCTGTATCATTCCGGGGACGCAATACATCCGAGAATTTATGCTGGATGGTGAACGCCAACGTCACGAGGTCCATGCAGAAGGCGGAAACGGGACGCGATTACTCTCGGAGAATTTCCTGAATCGCAATCTTGTTCCGATGTCGGGTGAACTCGGTACTGTGTGGATTATGCACTTTGATATGGTGCATTCGTTCCTTCAGAACTATGTCTCTCTGAATCGCTATGGCATGAAGTTTGTGTTTATGCGTACTGAGCAACCGACGGCACCTTCATGGGGCAGCGAATCTCCTATCTGGCAACCGCCCGAAATCAACCATGTTCCTTACGATGCCGAGATCCTGTGGACCTATATATGGAATTGGATGTATGGAAAAACCGATCTGTATGAAACCGACCGTCCGAATGCCACAATGGATATAGACGCAGCAATTGCAGCACTGAAAACGGACGACACGGCTACCCGTATGGAAGCCGCTAACGCTTTAGGTTTCATGCGGGAAAGTACTGCTAATGCTGTTCCAGCACTCGTTGATGTGCTTGAGGATGATTATGAACCGCTGCGACGGAATGCCATCTATGCCCTTGGTGCCATCGGAAAACCCGCTGTTGAACCGCTCATTGACGCACTTGCTGCGGAGAAAGAAGCGTTTGATATGGAGCCGATTCTCCATATCTGTGATGCTGCACACGGACTCGCTGTGATCGGGGCACCCGCTGTGCTTACGCTCATGAACGTATTGGAAGACGAACGCGAGAACGTTCGCGCTTCTGCCGCGTATGCCTTGGGTGAAATGGGTCCAGTCGCAGCGGAGGCAGTTGATGGACTTATTGCGTTGCTAACAGATGAATCGGAAGAGGTTCGTCGGCATGCGACTTCAGCGTTAGGTATGATTAAGGAACCGGTGTCAAAGACCGTTCCTGCATTGGTGCGGGTTTTAGAAGATCGTGAAGACACAGATTTAGCATTTTTTGCGGCGCAAGCGTTGACGCGTATTGGACCTGATGCAGTAGAAGCTATCCCGGCATTACGGGACGCATTGGTGAGCGATTCTGCGTATGTCCGTGGATTCTCTTCAGAGGCGTTGAGCCGAATTGGTACTGCTGAAGCGTTGCAGGCACTCGTGCCATTCCTGCGAACCGCGCGGTGGTTCAACTACGTGAAAAAAAATGTACCGGCTTTCAGCATCGAGTTGAAGGATGCAACATCCGCACCGAATGACGCAGATTCCCTCACAAAACTGATTCAGGAGTGGGCAGAGCAGAAGGATGTACCTTTACCGAAGACTGCGGAAGTCTTACAGGACTCTGATACGCAATTCCAAGTAACCTTCAGTGGTGGCAAACGGGTGACTGCACGCGTTGAGGGAAATGTGCTAAACCTCTATCATAAACGTCGTGTGGAGGCTGGGTTTAAGGTATATCGGTAGCGAAAGTAACTAATGATGTGGTATTTCTAAACCTTTTTGGTTGTTATCCGTCTGAACAATCTATTATTTGATCTTCCTACGCTAATGTTTGTACCCGATAGACATTTTTTCCGTTAAATGCCATAAGTTAAAACATTTGGAGGGTTTTGAAGTGTCAAAATTGACGGTCTCGGAGGCTTTAAAACTGGTAAGGGTCAAAAAGACGACCCTCTATAATGCCATGGGGTGTCGGCACGGTAGCATTCACTATAGGCACTCGCGGTCAACAAATCATCAACGCCGCGGTCTCGCAACGCTTCTATGGTATGCTATCAACGCTCTTCCAAAACGGAAATAGGGGAAATCTCAACAAACGGGGAATGCTGCGGCAGACCCCTTAAATTATTGAAAAAATACTCAAGAAATCGCTGCGTTGTAATCTGTCCGTATCTATGAATTACAACAGATCTGTCGCCGGAATTTGAACCGAATTTTAAAAAGTCTGCCAAGGCTTTTCATCACTTGCATCGTCTGTATACGGGGATTCCGTTTGTGGTGGGGCCTCTATAACGCCGCCTTCCACACGGGAATCGTATATCGTTTTGCTGCCATTGCTACGGTACGATGTTGTTCCAGTATACTTCCATTCAAACTCATTCTTTTTTCCACTCGCTTCTAATTCCTTTAGTTTTGTTTTCCGACGTTTTTGGTAAGCTGATTTTGGCATAAATCAGCTTACCACATTTCTGATTTTTGAACCTAAGTTTCCAGTTGATTTTCTATACCAAATTTGCTAAAATATCTACCAAGATTAAGTCTAAGGAAGCAACGTAATGGATTGTATTTTTTGTTCGATTGTTGCTGGTGAGATTCCGGCAGCCACGGTGTACGAAAATGAACATGTCCTCGCATTCATGGATATTGCCCCTGCGAACCCTGGGCATACACTCATAATACCGAAACAGCACTATCGAAATATTTTTGATATGCCCATAGAGATGGGCAGTAAAATTATGCAAGCCGCGATCCCACTCGCAAACGCGATCCGGACGGCATTGAATGCTGATGGGCTTAACCTCGTTCAGTCGAATGAAGCCGCAGGATTTCAGACCGTCTTCCATTTTCATCTTCACCTGATTCCTCGATGGGAAGGGGATCCACTTCGCTTGCCGTGGCGACCGAGTGAAGGCGATATGGAAGAGATTGGCAACATTGCGGCAAAAATTCGGGAGGCTCTATAGGAAATGAACATCTTGATTACCTCCGCTGGTTCTGAACTGGCACGCAACGTGGCATCAGCGTTGTCGGAAACGCATACGCTCCGTTTAACGGAATTGTATCCTGTCGAAAATGTTGAGGGAACGTTCGTACAAAGCGAACTTGGGCACGAGGAGGAGACCAACGAACTGGTGCGCGGCATGGATACTATTGTCCACATCGCCGAGGTCCCGCCTGATCTCCTTGCTGAAGCCGACCAACCCGATAATTATGCTATTGATTATCAGACGCGCTGCACCTATAACCTGCTGATGGCGGCATCCGAGGAAGGCGTGAAACATGTCATTTATGCAAGCACGCTCCGCCTCTTCGAGCAGCACGGTGAAGACTGGACGGTTACGGAGAGTTGGCGACCCCGTCCCTCCGTTGATAGTTTTGTGCTTTCAAAGCATCTTGGTGAGTTCACGTGCAGAGAGTTCGGTCGTGAAGGCAAAATCAACGTGACATGCCTCCGTCTCGGTAATCTGATTACTGCTGATGCTGCAGAAACAGCTGAAGTTGATTCAATGTGGCTTGAGATGAGCGATGCAGTCGCTGCCTTTCAAGGCGCGCTTGATTCTTCTTCGCCGTGGCGAATTTTTCATGTCCAGTCAGAATTCCCCGGTTCCCGTTTCACGATTGGGAAATCCAAGGGACATCTGAAGTTTGAGCCACAATTCACGCCATCGTCTCAGTAGAAGGGTCAAGGAGGAGTAACGATGAAAGTTCTCATTTTAGGCGGTAACGGCTACCTCGGACCGCATGTTGTCAAAGCATTGGAGCCTTACTATACTTTGCGGGTCACAGACATCAACGAGATCGAAACGAAACATGAATCGATGCACATTGATGTCGGTTCGTTGGACCAAGTTATGCGCGCTGCTGAGGGGATGGACGCAATTCTCAACTGCTCTGTGCTCCGGCATGATCGACAACTGGCTTTTGATGTCAGCACGCGTGGATGTTATAATATGATGCGCGCCGCTGTCGAACACGGTATCCACCGTGTTATCAACACCGGACCGCATTTCACCATCCAAGGCGATGACTATACCACCTACGATTACGAGATTAACCCTGATGTTCCACCACACACAAGCACTGGACTCTATCCATTGACCAAAGGACTGGGACAGGAAATTTGTAAGGTCTTTACCGAGCATTACGACATCTATGTGCTTTGCTATCTGTTCCTCAGTTTTCGGGAGCATGAAGACCAAGCGGAAGGCACAGATCTCAACCCATTCTCTGTCAGTTGGCGAGATGCAGGTGAAGCGTTCCGACTCGGTTTAGAGATTGCTCTGGGAGACCTCCCTTCGCGCTGTGAGATTTTCAATATCTTTGCGGATCTACCGCATCAGCAGTTCTCGAATGTCAAAACGAAACGTATCTTGGGTTTTTCCCCACAGGATAACTTTGAGCGGATGTGGCACAAAAAGGATTAAATTGGGTTGTGCACAATGCTTATCAAAGGTTCGCAGGAGGAATGGTGATGGCCACCATTGAGAACCCAACGGAACTAAAAGTGGAACATTTACTGAGTGGTGTTAAACAATTATCGCCGGTTGAATTGGATGAATTCACTCGAAAGTTAACAGAATGGCAACAACGACGAGAAGCGGTGATAAGCGAAGAGGTTGACCCTGATGCCACAGATGCCGAGGTGGTAGTGTTTATAAGAAAAAATTCGCAATTACCTGAAAAGGAAAATCGGCGTTATTGGCAGTTGCGGCGTAAGTCTGATGATGAAACCCTCACTGATGACGAACTGCCGGAGTATCAAGACCTGGTAAGATGGCTGGCGGTTATGAACGCCAAGCGTCTGGAAGCGTTGGCTATCTTAGTGCAACGCTGGGGGAAACCCGTAGAAGAAATTATGGTAGAATTAGGACTTGTAATTTCTCACTTTGACGAACCCGAATTTACCGAAGAATCTACACCAGAGAGTTGTGCTGAAAACCGTAGAGGGTAAAGGAGCAGTAGTTAGAAAGCTAATGTCATCTGAGCGTATTTCTTGATTCCTGCGTCTCCGGGTACAGGAACGTGCCAAAGGGCTGTGTGAGTACTGCCAAGCCCCCGATAATTTCACCACTTCTCCGTTTCATTGTGAACACATTACCCCTCGAAAGGCAGGCGGCAAAAGTGCGTTCGCTAATTTGGCCTGGGCGTGCCCGTGGTGCAACAATCATAAACATGCTAAAACACATGCTCGCGATCCACATACGGGGCAACGCGTTCTACTCTTTAACCCGCGGCTGAAAAAATGGAATCGACATTTTATGTGGAGTGAAAACTTTCTATCTATTATTGGGCGAACGCGAGTTGGCAGAGCAACAGTTGAGGCGTTAAATATGAACCGTCTTGAACAGGTAAATATTAGAATAGGGTTGCGGGCCCTGAGAAAATATCCACCCGGTGTTGATAGTTTAAGCAATTGAGCAATACGTTATGAACATTCAACTCCTTGCACATCGTGGTGGTATGGGACGTGCACCGGAAAATACGCTTGCTTCCTTCAAACAAGCGTTGGCAGACGGTGCTGATGGATATGAATTTGATGTCTGCCTCACCCAAGATAAACAACCTGTGTTGATCCATGTCGATTTTAACCGAGACAATATTCGGGAAGCCACTGGATGTTCAATACCGCTCAGTCAACTCGCTTGGAGAGATGTGCAGCAGCTCACGATGGAAACCTCTGACGAACCCGTTGCACACCTTGATGATGCTCTCCGATTCACACGTGAAAACCGAATGCCGTGTTTCGTTGAACCGAAGTCAGATGTTCCCGAATTACTTCCTATCATTATAGAGCGGATCCACCATTTCGAGGTTGTGCACCTCACGGGTATTCTTACTTTCTACCTCCGAAAGCATCTGCTTGTGGATGCTAAGCGTTTAGAACCGAAGTTACAGACGAGTGCTATTCTCATCAACCCGATGGCAAATTTCCTCAAGGCTGCTACTGCTATTGACGCAAACCGCATCATCTTAGGGTGGAGTGGTATTAACCACTTCGGACTCTATAACACTTTCACGCGCGCTGTTACGCGGCAAATCAAGCAACTTCGTGAGAATGGGATTGTTGTGGAAGCTGGGTTTATTCAGACAGCAAAGGATGTCGCTTGGGCAGTCTCGCCGCAGAAATCCGGGGGTGTTGATAGTTTGTGGGTGGATGATGTGCCTTATATTAGAAATTGTCTCCAAGAGATTTAGTCTTGGTGGGGACTTTTAAAGATACGATACCGTCCCATCCTTATGAGTCCGTATTATACCATTTCTATTTGCATGGTTATCATAATAGGTCGTCCTTAGCAGTCTACTGGTAAGGACGATTTAGGACACAACACCAAAAGCGTCTGATCCGTTTTATGAACATAGTGGTGAAAAAACAACAACACATCAGCTCCCACAGAAAACAACAGGATTTTCTGATCTCTCAAAATTGACCGAAAACCTAAGCTGTGAAAGGGCTGAGAAGCGATTTTGATAAATTTCATAAAACGTCATATCAGTCAAATTTCTGTGGTGAATTCGAGAGGTAATCGCGTCCATGAAGGTGATAGAAGTCGAAGGCGTAAGCAACTTTGAACGGACATAATCCGAATCTGTGAATTATAAATATACTATATGTTAACTACCACAATGTGTATAGTTATGAAAGTTATTCAATTGGATATGGTATTATTATGAACATCACCGTTTGCAACCCGTTGTTAAGAACCCCTCTATCGCTTATCGTTGATGATTCGTGTCCAGTGATTAATCTTACCTACTATTGGATACAGCAGCGACACGCATGGAAGGCACGACATCAGCCCGGTGTGCCGCCTGACCGCTGGGAAGGTAACGCAGCGCAACTGAAAAAAATACCACCAACAATCCCCGTGGATTTTGCAGCGGAGTGGGCAGAATGGTGTTGGGAGAATGGCGTGAAGGGTAAATTTAGCCTTATTCCCTATCCAGCAGGGATGGGACGCGTTGATGAGGGATTTCCCGATTTTCCAACAGTAGAATATCAGGCATGGATGCGCGTGTACCGCGAACTTATCTGGCCCAGTTTTGATTTAACACCGGAGATGCTCACCCATACCGCTGTCGTTGATCTGGATACGTTCGCGCTCACCGAGGAGTGGGAACAGGTAGAATGGGTGAATCCACCGGTTGATAATAGACTCACGGACTACATCATCACAGCGATGGAAATACTTGATAACGTTGGCATTCCGTGTGAAGGCGTGACGAGTCCTGGTGCCTTTGGAAAACGCCAAGAAGCAGCGTATGCGAAAGCGGTGCTAACTGCCTCTCAACATGTCAATAACAACCCACGTCCTTTCTATTTCCTATGGCTCAAACACGATGAACTTCCTGATGTGCCTATCTGGTATGCTGAAAAGGAGAATGGAATCGCTATTGCCAGTATTGTCGCCTGTGCTGGTGACTGGTTCGGTGGATGGACAGGATACGATTTAGGAGATGCTGATCGATTCATTACAGAGGATTTACAAGGCGGGTGCTTGCCGCCGATTCTTGAAAGGGAACTTCCGTGTGTTCTCGTCGGACATTGGCCCGGTTTCTATTTTAACGGTGAGAAATACGGGTTTGAGATTCTGAAGACTGTCAAAACTCGACTTGACAATTATGACCCGGATGGCACAAAAACGCTCTGGATGAAGACTTCAGAGATCGGTCATTATTGGATGGCACGTGAACTCACTGATATTACAGTGCTTCCGGTAGGTGTGGTTTCTAACCGCACCCAGCAGATTAATCTTTCCACGCAATTTCCAACGGCAAACTTCACACTGGCTATTGATGCACCGATACGCCATATCCAAGTCAACGGGTGGGACCTACGTGAAGTCCATTCCCGCCGTGATTTTCAGTGCGATACGTTTCTCTGTGAGGGTAAGCAGACGTTTGTCGCTTTTGATTTGGAAATTGGTGAAACAGCATTGACCCTTACGGTATGAGGATACGCCCGCCGCTAGCAATCACAGTTGAACCCGTCATATAACTGGATTCCTCACTCAAGAGGAACACTATCACGTCTGCCATCTCTTCCGGCTCACCAAACCTACCGAGTGGTGTCGTGGAACGCAGCTGCTCTGCCATTTCTGGTGAGACTTCACCTAACATATCTGTCGCAATCGCCCCTGGAGCAACCGAGTTAATACGGATGTTGTGTGCCGCAAGCGGGCCACAGCACGATTTCGTCAGCGAGATCACCCCGGCTTTGGCTGCCGCATAAGGCAGCTGATTCGGACGGACTGCCAACGCTGCAATCGACGATACATTGACGATACGTCCAAACTGTTGCGCAATCATCTGTGGCTTGACTGCCCATAGCACGTTAAAGGGACCCGTCAAGTTAATCGCGACAATCCGATCCCAATGTTCTGGTGTAAGTTCGTCAAACGTCATATCCCCGACATCACCAGCGTTGTTCACTAATAGATCAATTGTGCCGAATTCTTTGGTGACCGCTGCAACCATTCTGTTTACGGCATCTCTATCGGCAATATCTGCTTGAACGGGTATTGCTTCCTGTCCCAAGCCGCGAATCTGCTCACAAACGGTTTCCGCTTTATCAATCGCTCGGGAATAGTGAACGGCAACAGTCGCACCTTCACCAGCAAGTTTTAGTGCGGTTGCCTTTCCAATGCCACGGCTTCCACCGGTTACCAATGCTATCCTTCCCTGAAATCTCATTTTTTAAATTTTCCTTGCGGTTAAATAACGGGCATTTAGACTTTAACTTACGTTGCTTAAACCCGCCCTCCATTACATTACGGGCTACGGGTTTGATGCTATCTTAAGAGTAACCCTTTGTTGGATGAACACTTCTTAATCGACAACTGACTGTCCTGTTATTTACAAAAGTGCCTGTAATTGCTTCCATACATCTTCGGGGACCGGTGTCGTCGCGGCGGCGAAGTTCTGCTCTACTTCTGTCGCGTTCTTAGAGCCGGTCAGACTCATTGTAATGTGGGGTTGCCGAAAGCAGAATTGAATTGCGAGATTCAGTACATTTTGGTTGTTGTTATTTGCCCACTGCCAGATTTGATGTGCCTTTTCAGCATCGGATGTACCTAAGTGCATCCTTTCTACTGATACATCTGGCTCAAGTCCTGAGAGTAATCCCATCGCTATTGGGCTGCCGTTAATAATTCCAATGTCGTTTTCAGCAGCGAGAGGTAACAACCAATCGTTTGCGGTTTGACTCAGGAGTGTGTAATCCAAATACGTTAGAATCACATCGACGACTCCCGTTTCAATGGCGATTTTATGAAATTCGTGTTGTCGTACACCGAGTCCGATAAATTTAATCAACCCTTCCTCGCGCATCCGTTGGAGTTCATCCAGCGCGCCATCTTTTGCCACGACAGGGTCCATAGTGTCCGGATCATGCACTAAGCAGACATCGAGGTAGTCTGTCCCCAATAGCCTTAGACTATTTTCGACACTTCGGCGCGTGCCTGCAGCACTAAAATCACCGCGCCATTCGGGATGTGTGCCTGTTTTCGTGGCAAGATAAATCTTCTCACGCCACCCGTCAGCGAGTGCTAACCCTACGCGTCTTTCGCTTTCCCCATAGAGTGGCGCAGTGTCGAGATAATTGATTCCTAAATCAATCGCTCGGTGTACTGCCTCGATGGCTTCATCGTCGGTGACATCGCCTCTGCCGAGTCCCGCGCCTCCCATACCGAGACATGTGACTTCTAATTCTGTGCGTCCCAACCGCCGCAACGGCAGCGGATGTGTTTGTGTTGACATGGTTTACCTCCTTTGGAAAATTGCAAAAAACAAAAGCACGTAGCTTGAAACGTAGTGGAAAGCGGATATACGACGAAGAACTTTCCTGTCAAAACCTTTCTAACCGAACCGCAAGGAAAATTAAAAAGCTCGATGCAAATGCCCGCGTCGGGCATCAGGATGGATAACACTCACCCACTGCACCCCTTTAACTACATCGTCGGGGATATGTCCGTGTTCGACACCTTTAGGGGTGACAACCAAATCCCCGGGACCGATACGATAGGATTCAGATTGCCCATCAGCCGTTCGGAGCGTCACTGTCGTTGTGCCTTCTGTGAAATACCAGTACTCATCGAAATCGTGGTAGTGGAGTTCAGTGGGATTTTCTTTTGAAACGGCGAAAGCCCCGATTGTCGTCATATCTGGGGTATCCAAAACTTTTCCGACCACTTCGCCGATGCGCTCCCCTTCACTTAATCGGATGACACAAAGGTTCGTATCCATTTTTCGTTTATACCTCCTATGTTCCAAACACGTACACTAATTAGAAATTAATGATTAACCTAACAGGCACTTTATTTGACGGTATCTGCTTTTTGTTTAAGCCTGCCCCAGAGTGTGGTTTGCTTCTCCGAACTCGGTGAAACGGAGAGAAGGTGTTCTGGTACCCACGCAAGAGAACTGGCACCCAATCCTCTCGTCGCCTCAATCGGTTTCCCACCGCCACCTTCTGCGACATTGACAATACTGATAACGCCATTCGCCAAAATCTCATTTACCGCGGCACCGCCTACCGGTATGTGTCCCAAAATATAGGCGATCCATTTCCCACTCGGTGACCACACAGGGTGATAGATGAGTGCCCTTAGATCTGACTTCGTGAGTTGCCGCAAGTTTTCTCCATTTACGTCAACGATAAAAATTTCACTTTTCCCATTAGGCGCGAATGACTCAAAAGCGATCCGTTTCCCATCGGGTGCCCACGTACATTCAGAGAAACGCGTAGCCAATGCGATCTCCCTCAACCTTTTGCCGCCAGCATCCATGACAAAAAGAGATGTTTCTGAACTAAAGGCAATCCATTTGCTGTCCGGAGACCACTCGGGTCCGCGACAGCCCCCTTGGTTTGTCAGTTGTTTGACGTTTTCTCCTTTGACATCCATCCTGTAGAGATCACTACTCCCGGCACGTTCCGATCCGAAGGCGATCCATTCTTCATTCGGAGACCACGCGGGCCATCGATCTTTTCTACCGCCGAAAGTCAGTTGACGGTTTATCTTCTTTTTCAGGTCCACCACATAGATATCAAGGTTTCCGTTTCGGCGTGAGTCATAGGCAATCGAATCTTTATCGGGGGACCAACTGAAGTTGAACGGTTCTCCCAGATCTATTACCAGTTTTTCGAGAATCTTTCCTTGGGTATTCATGAGAACGATAGGACCATTTCTGTCTTCTCCAGAAACAAAAGAGAGGACATCCCTTTCGGTTACTGTCCAGCCGCTGCTGATGGATAACAAGAACCCTATCCCGAATACCACATAACTCAGTGTACGTTTCATCTTCATATACCCCAATGGTAACAACTTAGGTTATAATACATAACCACACACTACGCTTTGAAAATATTAGATCACCCCAATATTTTTCAGGTGTTGCAGCGAATCTGCCACGCGTGCCTTGGCTCCTGCTTCGTCAAGGTTTTCACCCTCAATGCCTTCTAACTCCATTGTGAAGGGACCGTAGAAACCTGCATCGTTTAACGTCTGAAATACGGCTTTGAAATCGACAACGCCTTCACCGAGTGCTGGGAAATTCCACGTTCGATAACCGCCGTTTGTATCCTTGAGGTGAACGGCACCGACGTGTCCAATGACTTTCTGGACTTCCGTAACAGCCGTCACATTGTGATTGTAGTAATAGACGTTGCCGGTATCGAAATTGACACAGATATTGGGATGATTCACGGCTTGCATCGTTTCAAGTGCGATGTCGCCGTTGTGTATCAAATCTGGGTGCGTTTCTAAGCAGACTTTAATGCCTGCTGGTGCAGCGTTTTCACCGATGGCGCGGAGCCGATCATATACGGCGTTTCGATCCGCATCGCCAGCGTGGACGCTGACAAAGATAATTTTCACATCCATCTCGGCAGCGATTTCTAAGGTTGTCTGGAAATCTGAAACGACTGTTTCAGACTGAACATCGCAACTGCCGAGCAGACTGGTAGCCGTGAGTCCGTGTGCGTCCAATTCTGCCCGGAGGGCATCCACAGCATCAGCGGCAGGGACACCTATTTCGACGTTTGTCAAACCGATCTCTGCCAAGTGCGAATACGCTCCGTCACGAAACTGTCGGTAACTTCCTAAGTTGCACGCGATAATATTTTCCATTTTTTTAATTTTCCTTGCGGTTTGGTCAAGTGGGTTCGGGGTTTTGACGTTTTTCTTCCGTATACCCGCTTTCCACTTCGTTCCAAGCTACTTTTTTAATTTTCCTTATGGTCGGGCAAAAGGAATAATTAAAAATTAAGGGATTTTTCGTAGCACTGTGTTGCTCAATAGAATCTCGATTCCCAACAGTAGCACTGCGGGTATCAAGAAATATGTTGCTAACTCTTTGTAAGCAACGGTGTTGACGGTCTTAAATTCTGTTTTTTCAAAACGGTCTATTTCCGCATAGATCTGCTTCAGCGATTGTGTGTCTATGGCGCGAAAGTAGCGTCCTCCTGTCGTCTGTGCAATCTGTTTTAGGGTATCCTCGTCGAGATAGGTGAGAACCTCACGGTATCGTTTGCCGAATGTCATGTCTGCATAGGGGATACGTGCCCCTCCCTCTTTCCCCATACCAATGGTGTAGATCTTGATCCCGAAGGATTGTGCCAGAGATGCTGCTGTTCCCGGATTGATGCTGCCAGCGTTATTTTCACCATCGGTCAACAGGATAACAACCTTCGTTTTCGATTCCGAGGCACGTAAGCGTTGGGTAGCGGTTGCAAGGGCATCCCCGATAGCTGTGCCGTCCTCAAGTTGCCCGATCTCTACATCGCCGAGCAATTCTGCTAACACCTGATAATCCAATGTCAGAGGGCAGAGTGTAAAGCTTTCACCGGCGAAAACAACTAAGCCGATACGGTCATTTTCGCGATGTGTCAGTCTTTTTTTTAGCATGGCGTTGATGACCGATTTGGCGGTTTGGATGCGATTCATTCCCTCAAAATCTTCCGCCCGCATACTCTCCGAGATGTCAAGAACTAAGAGGATATCAATACCTTCTGCGAATCTATGTTCACGGCTTTGAGAGAGTTGTGGACGAGCAAGCGTGACAATGAGAAGCGTAATCACGATGAATCTCATTACTTTCAGTATCGGCAACGCTTTAATAGAAAAAGTCTGCCGCATGTCTTGAATTCCTGCTGAGAACCCGTGTTTGAAGTCAGAGAAGCGCACGACTGGTACAATTACCTGTCTGTACAACCACCGCAAAGCGATTATTAACAGCGGGACTACAATGAGTAAACTGAGGAGGACAGGAGATGCTAACTGCATGTAGATTATACTCTTTCTGATAGGGTTCCCTGCCCACTACCAGGGAGGGGATAAGTGCTTTTGGGTGGCGTTTCTGTTCGCATCATACTCATAACCTTCAGTAGACAAAGTCCGATGCCGGTGGCGTTAACAATCAGAAACATCATCCAGTCAATATAAGGCAAGGCTGTTGCCATGAAATAGAGGGTGTAACTAAAAATCACCGCAAGCGGTTTCCATCGTCCTGAAAAGAGGGTGCCGCCGAGTGTCAGGAAAATCGCCGTCTTACCACAGATTGATAGTGGGATCAGAAACGAAAAGATTAACAGCATGAACGGCACGCCGACGATTGAAAGTGTTAACCCGACGAAGAGGATCGGTATTATGGCTAATATCAGAATGCCAAATATTATACTACTGATAGGTCTCCGTCCAAATAGTTCGCTTATCGTGTTTATTGGTTTTGGGAATAAGGCTACTATTAGCAGATACATCAGGAGGAAGAGACCAAATTTGACGAATGTCAAACGGAAATTTGCTTGTTTACTGATCCCCCAAAAAATATGCGGCTGCATCACGAGGCGTACCGCAGCGGGAACCATCTGCCAGTCGTTGTTTACTTCAAGATTTGCCACGCCTTCTATATTTCCGGTGACGTGTCCGCCGATAACGTGGAGCGTTCCATTCACTTGTGCCGTTGATGTGAGTTCAATATCCCCGCCGATTATCAACACATTGCCGGTAACACGCCCTTGTAAAGCAACGTTTCCCGCAATTACGACAAGTGTTGTTAATGTCTCACCCACTGCCAAGTGGTAATCGTTGACAACCTTAAATGTTCGCTGGGTCTTTTCCGTGTCAAGGACCTCGGCTTGCCTTGTAGATACGCCCGGAGTCTCTTCTGACACTGACATCGGTTGTTCAGTGTGTTCTGAGTTCTCTTCTTCTGTTGGATTTGCAGGGATTGTTTCTTGTCCCGTTACACCTTGCGCGATAAGATCACTGCTGGCAGACTTCTTCTGTTCAAAATTCGGTTGTTGCAGCAGGGCTGAAACGTGTGCTTTATTATTTGGGAACTGTCCAAATATAGACATTGCACCAAAGCTAAAAAGTAGAAAGATAAATCCTGTTTCCTTCATATTGTCCTGTGTCGCATATTGGAATAAACTTATGTGAGCATTGTAGACGAAAATTTCTTTCATGTCAACGATTTTTCCCTTGACATGTACCTACAAATCTGATACGATAAATATATGTTAATGTTTGTTAGCGGTTTATGCTTCAACACCATTGTGGTGTCCGTGTAAATTGCGCGGATGTATGTTATGAAGTGCTTAGAATTGTTGTAATATTGAGCAGGAGGTCAAAATGAATTTCAGCGTTATTTCTGCTGGCAAGTTTTGGCTTGTGAGCTTAGTTCTTGTATGTTTCAACCTCTTTTTTGTGGGTGTTTTGTTCGTTTCCACCACCTTTGCCGAGGTTGACCCTGATACCGTTGTCGGGGTGTGGCTTTTTGATGAAGGCAAAGGAAATGTCGCAACCGATGCTTCAGAAAACGGTTTAGATGGCGAATTTGAAGGCAAACCTAAGTGGGTTGAGGGTAAGTTTGGGATGGCACTTGAATTCGATGGTAAATCCGCTTACGTTCAGATTCCAGCGCATGAAAACCCAACTAAAGCAATCACGGTCTCAGCGTGGGCGAAGAGCGCGGGCGACACTTGGAACCAACACGGTTGGATGGTTGAAAAGCGGAACGCCTATATCATCCATCCGAATGCAGGGACGAAAAATGTTGCATGGCCCATTTGCAACGGTGGCTGCTCGAATAAACCCGGCGGTTGGAATGACGGTAATGTTGGCACCGATGATATTACCAAATGGCACATGTACACAACCACTTTTGATAGTAAGACCGGCAAGTGGGCTATCTATATTGATGCGGAAGAAGCGAGCACATTGGATTTGGCTAAAAATCCCATTGATGCCGATAGCGGTCCCGTAAATATCGGATTTGATGACTGCTGCGGTGGCGCGCGCTATGGTGCAGCCCTTATCGACGAGGTTGTAATCTTCGATGTCGCTTTGGAGCAAGAGGACATTGAGTCGATGTTAGATGGTATGCATTCAGCCTTAGGAGTTGATCCAGCTGACAAGATGACAACCACTTGGGCAGAGGTGAAGGTCAAGTATTAGATTAAACTTGGCTTACAAATTTCCATCTGTTAGGGCGGGCTATTGTGCCCGCCCGCATGCCCAAACTCAGAACCTTCATACTACACCGTAAATTCAATAGAATCAACATATTCCAACGTAGATTGTTCAGACCCATCTTGGGATAAAAAACAGAAAAATGGAGGAACAAATGACTTTTAGTTATGACGAAGAAGATAGTTTTGATGAAACAGACGATTTCGATGAAACAGACGATTTTGATGATGAGCCACAGGAGCCTTTTCTGGATGAAGAGGATGAGGATTCCGCTGATTTAGAAAGTCCTGATACCGCACTTTCTCAGGCTTTTCGTGAAGCAACAGCAACGGAAGAGGTAGAGGAAGACTTCGAGGAAGATTCGGAGGAAAATGTAGAGGAAGATGCGGAAGAAGGAGATGAAGATGAACAAGAAGACAGTGAGAAAGAGGCGGATGATCCTGATACTGAGGCATACGAACAACGGCTTGCAGAAGCAATAGACGCGTTGCCGGACGAAGAAGATTTAGAAGTCGAGCTACCCCCGTTGGAATTGCCTTCGTTGGAAATTGAACCTTTCCGGCCTCAAGAGCAAAGCAACTACGCTTATGCGGATGCTGTAACAGCCTACTATGAGGAGAAGGATTATCAACGAGCAATAGAAAAATTTAGCGAGGCTATAGAAAACGAAGTCCAAGACACAGAAGGGGCTGATCCCAATGAAATCGTAGCGAAAGCGATGTACTGGCAAGCGGAAGCATACGTCAAGATACAGGACATTCCGCAAGCTATTGGGACTTTTGAGAGCCTTGTCCAGATGTGTCGAGGACATTACCTTGTCTTAGCCGCACAGCGAAGAGCAGATGAATTAAACGGAGAAGACTCTTAAACCATTGAACGTTTTATCGTGTGCCTTGCAAACTTGTATTGCAAAGTGCACGCCCATATTAAGAAATAAAGGATTGACGAAATTTGTGGAAACCTTAAAAACTTTTCTCAAACAGAAGGCGACTAACTTACGAATTCATTCGATTATCTCGACATCGGAAGCGGGTTCAGGACATCCAACTACCTGTCTGTCAGCTGCAGATATTGTCTCAGCCCTCTTTTTTCACGCTATGCGTTATGATACCGCCGATGCCCAGAACCCCAACAACGATAGGTTCATTTTGTCGAAGGGACATGCGGCACCGCTACTTTATGCTGCTTATGCGGAAGCGGGTATCATCCCGACCGAGAAACTACGTACCCTCCGGCAGATTGACAGCATCTTGGAAGGGCATCCCACGCCTCGGTTTGAATGGACGGAGGTAGCGACAGGTTCGCTCGGACAAGGCTTATCACTTGGACTCGGCATGGCTCTCAACGGCAAATACTTAGACGCGTCTGATTACCGCGTCTATGTTCTTCTTGGTGATGGTGAGACTGCTGAAGGTGGTGTCTGGGAGGCTGCCGCTTTGGCATCCCACTACGAGCTTAATAATCTCATCGGAATTGTGGATGTTAACGCCCTTGGACAGAGTCAGCGGACGATGCATGCTTTCGACGTTGATACATACTGCCAGCGTTTTGAGGCGTTCGGCTGGCAAGCCATCGGCATTGATGGTCACGACTTTGATGAAATCCTTCCGACACTTGAGCAAGCCAAGGCTTCAACCGGAAAGCCGACAATGATAGTCGCCAAGACCTTTAAGGGGAAGGGTGTTTCATTCCTTGAAAACGAGGACAATTGGCACGGAAAAGCACTTGCCCAAGGTGAGGAACTTGATAAAGCCTTAGCGGAACTTGGTCCGTTGAGTACGGACGAGGGGACCGCGCCCCTACAGATTGAATTGCCGAGTGCTACGAGTGTTAGTAGGGACGAGGGGCCCGCGCCCCTACAAACCGAGTGTGAACCGCCTGACTATCCACCCGACGAAGATGTTGCAACACGTAGTGGCTATGGTGCAGGGCTTGCCAAGCTCGGCAGTGTGAATCCTTATGTTGTCGCCTTGGACGGTGATACGAAAAACTCTACTTATGCCGAACAATTTATGGAACTCCACCCGAGCCGATATTTTGAGATGTTCATTGCGGAACAAAATTTGGTGGGGGCAGGCATCGGTTTGGCGAAACGTGGAAAGATTCCGTTTGTCTCTACGTTCGCTGCGTTTTTATCACGTGCATACGATCAGATTCGGATGTCCGCAATCTCACAGGCGAATATTAAATATGCCGGTTCACATTGTGGTGTCTCAATTGGGGAAGATGGTCCTTCACAGATGGGCTTAGAAGACATCGCTATGTTCCGAGCGATTCCGGGGGCGGTTGTGCTGTATCCAAGCGATGCAATTGCTGCTGAACGACTTGTCGCTGAGGCTGCTGCACACGAGGGGATTGTTTACCTCCGTACCTCGCGTCCGAAAACTGCTCTTCTCTATGATGTCGCTGAGAGCTTTCCTATCGGTGGGTGTAAGATTGTTCGGGAAAGCGGTGAGGATAAAGTGACGGTTGTTGCCGCAGGTGTTGCACTTCACGAAGCGTTGAAGGCACACGAGGTCCTTGCTCAAGACGGAATTGCTATACGCATCATCGATTTGTATTCCATCAAGCCGATTGATACAGAGACGCTACAAACGGCAGCATCCGAGACGAACAATACTTTAATCACCGTCGAGGACCATTATCCTGAAGGTGGTCTCGGAGATGCTGTGTTAGATGCTGTCGCAACGCAAGGGATTTGCGTCCACAAACTTGCTGTTACGGGAATACCGCGATCTGGAAAACCGGAGGAACTCTTGGAATATCACGGTATTAGTGCGAATGCTATTGTGCAGAAGGTGAAAGAGCTGAAGCTATAATAGAGGGGAACTGTTATGCCACATCCTAGCTACACTTCCGAGGCTGTCGCAGCGCGCGGTAAAGAGATCTATCAACAACAAATACGTGAGAAGGTTGAACCGCAGCACAAAGGCAAGTTTTTGTCTGTTGACATCGAAACGGGGGACTATGAAATTGGCACCGACGATTTATCTCCCTCTATGCGTCTCCTTGCTAAGCGTCCTGAGGTTGTTATTTATAGTTTACGCATCGGGTTTCGGGCTGCTCATCGGATCGGCTTTAAATTTTCGTCGCAAAAACAATGATTATAGGAAAAGTTACAACCGATCTGGAAGTGGTCATCGAATTGGTCGTCATCGGATTGAATAGACAGGAGAAAATTGAGGCTGTCGTTGATACAGGCTTTTATAGATGCAAAACAGAATTGTTTGGATTACCGTGCTGGGGATTATCCTTCTGGTTGGGATTGGGATGATCTACGCCTTACGCGTCCCGCGCGCGGCATCTAAAACTTATCCCGCGGATAAGGGACCCAACTTTATTGATGTCACTGCTTATACGCCCGAAATGCAAAAGGCTTATGAACTCTTTACCCGCAAATGTAGCCGGTGTCATACTGTAGCACGCCCGATTAATTCCACTTTTACTCCAGAAGAGTGGCGAAAATATGTCTATAAGATGATGCGGAAACCGGGTTCAGGACTCACTCCAAAAACGGCAGAAGAGATCATTAAATTTCTGATTTACGATTCAGAACACCGAGGGAAAAAGCCAAAATGATCATTGCAATATCGGTTCCTAAGGGACGGTCTATAGTGGAATTCATAGTGTTAGCAGTATTTTTCTGTGCGATTGGTATACAAATGGGATTTGCGGAGAAAAACATGAATGAAGAAGATTTCCAGATTTCAATAGATGCACAACGCGTCGTATTTACCACACCGCCTATTTTCAGAGATGGTGAATGGTTCGTGCCTTTAGAACATTTCGCCAAACAGCTTGACTTGAAAGTAGAATACCCAGAAGGGACTAAGATGGCAGTTCTCTGTGGAGGTGTAGCATCAGAATTATGTGTACCGCTTGAATTCCGGGATGACGAAAAGGGTGCTGTGGAAATTGGTGGCATGGTTTATGCGCGTCCCGCACACATCGCGGAACCCTTTAGCTTTGAGATTTATGAAGTGTCAGCGAACTCCCTTGTAGTCGTCCAACCAGCACACCTCGCTCCTGAGTTCACCCTCCCCGACTTGGAAGGGACACTGAAACACTTAAAAGATTTCCGAGGAAAAAAGACACTTCTCTATGTTTGGGGTTCGTGGTGAGGCTGTCGTGGACAACTGCCGGGCTGGCAGAAATTTTACGCGAAACACCGTGAAAAACTAAACTTAGTTTCCATTGCGATTGATGCGCAAGGCGCGTCTGTCGTGCGTCCGTGGCACGATGCTGCGAACGCCAATTTCGTCACGCTTGTTGATTCGCAGAATGTATTCGGTACCCGCTATAACCTTAAAGCTATTCCTTACGGTGTTATGATTGATGAGGCGGGACGATTGGTTAAAGCACCTTTCAACGTTAATGTTAAGGATCAAAAAACCCTCACAATGCTTGAAAAGTGGCTGTCGGATCCCGACTACAATACGATGCTGCTTCGCGAAATGAAACCACCAAGCAAACCGACTTCAAAGACTGCTACTGAAGCCGCTGCCCGCTTTCAACTCGGTCTGACTTTGCTGGAGGTAGGAAAGAAGGAAGAGGCGATGGCAGAATGGCGAAAGGCTCTTGCGTTGGATCCGCAAAACTGGATTATCCATAAGCAAATTTGGGCAGTGGAGCACCCGGACAAATTCTACAAGGACGGTGTTGATTACGGTTGGCAGAAAACACAACTCGAGGCGGAAAAAACTAAGCAATAAGGGCGATTTCCGAACTTTCCGCACTTTTTAGGCAAAATCTTGTCTAACCTATAGAGGGTTAAACGATGAAAGAGAGTCTACAGAATATCGGAAACATTATCGCTGAGCCGAGTGCGGCGTTTTTGAAACTCAAATCGGAACCGAGGTCGGGAATAGCATTTGTTGTTTTCTATCTGATCTCCGTTCTCATTACTTGGGCTGTTCTTCCGTACACCGTAGCACTGACAGCTGCAAAACTCGTGGAAGGCGGTATGCAACCGGAGCAAATTGAAGCTGCAGGAAATATGGGTCAGATTTTCCAGAGCATTGGTATCTTCATCGGACCGATTTTTGCAATTCTGGCGTTCATTATTGTTAGTGCTCTCTGCAGGTTAGCGGTTCGATTTCTTGTGGGAAACGATACGCTGAAATTTAGGCATATCTATGCGGCTGTAATCCATATTTCGCTGATTGGTTGCGTCATACAATTGGTGAATGCTGCGCTGCTGCTTGTTTTTAAAGACGTAGAGGGAGTCAAAAGTGCCGTAGACTTGAAAATGATTCCGGGGTTGCATTTATTAGTGGGAGGTGTTGCGAACCCTAAGTTAACGATGTTACTCAGTCACATAAATCCGTTAAGTTTGTGGCTAATTGCAGTGATGGCAATAGCGATCGCAGTGCTTGCTGATATAGAAAGGAACAAAGCCCGTGCCGTGGCGGTGGTGCTATGGGGACTCAGTATTCTGCCTGAGGTCGTATTTGCCACCTGAGCATCGGAATTATGAAAGAGAGTTGGCGAAATCTCATTGATCTCATTGCAAACCCGAAAGCTACATTTACGCGACTGAAATCTAAACCAAAGTGGGGGGTTGCATTCTTTGCCTTCTGTTTCCTTGTTGTGGTATTGGCATGGATAGTTTTCCCATTTACGCAGAAGTTCCTTAACCCAAAGTATGCAAGTAATTTAGCTGATGTTGAGTTGTTTGGGTCTACCAAAGCAGCAGCTATGGTATTTGTTGCGGTGAGTGGGATTATTCTTGGAGTTCTCTGTGCTGTTGTGTTCAGTATTGGACTCATCTTGGTATCACGAGTTTTCAAGGTAAATGCGTCACTCAAATTTAAACACATTTTCGCTGCTTGGTGGCATACTATCTTGATTAATCCATTGGTATTTTTTATCAATATCGCCTTTCTTCCGGTTTTTAGGGACCTTGAGGATATTGAGACAGTTGTTGATATGAGAGTTATTCCGGGAATCCACATGTTGGTGCCATCTGTCGAAAATCCGTATCTGCTATTTTTTTTGAGTTATATAGATATCTTGGGTATATGGAATGTCTTTGTTTTAACTGTGGCTGTTTCTACACTCGCGGGAGTCAGTAAAACAAAGGCATGTGTTACGGCAGTAATCATTTGGCTATTAAGAATCGGCGTTGATACTTTTTTCCAGGTTGGTTCCGCTTCGTAGAAAGATGACAGAGAGTCGGAATCTTATGAGTCGTGGATAATGTTGGTGGAGGAGCATGATGAATACGAGAGAAGGTTACGCGGAATTACAAGCGAGAATTTTGGATGCGCGACGCGTCTGGAAACGCAGCCTCTTTTGGACGGGGTTTGCTATTGTTTTAACAGGAGTCTTAGCAATTTTTATCGGTGAAGCCTTCGTCGATTGGCTCATGCCACTTCCGAGTGGGGTCCGAATTGCGTTATTGGTGATTGGTGTCGGCGTAATTGGTTACCTACTTTACAAATATCTCGTTCAGCCGATTAGGGCGTCACTCACACTCCGCGATATCGCGCTCAACGTAGAACGAAACCATCCGAACCTTGAAGATAGGTTGGTAAGTGCAATTGAATTCGGGAACCGAGAATCGGCGGATCCGATTGAAGCGCACATGCTCCAACGTTTACTTGACGATACTACGGAGCGGGTAAAAGGCATCGATTTCAAGGCAACGATTGATCACAGTCGTACGCGCAAGCATATCGGCATCGCTGCTTTGGTTGTTGTCGGTTGTTTTGTGCTTTCAATGCTGTTTCCGACGGAAATCCATACGAGTTTGCTCCGTGTGTTGGTGCCTTGGGAGAAAACGGATCCGATTTTAACAACCAAACTCGTTGTTGAGCCGGGAAATGCACGCATCCTCCGTGGCAAAAGTCTCCCCATTCATGTCACTGTCACCGGTAAATCTACTGAAAAGGTCGTCTTGATGTATGGAAATGTTGGTGAGCAAAGTGTACCCGCATCTGAAACCAAAGAGACTGGGCAGCAGATTAACATGTTGCAAAACCCAGATGATAAACGCGGATTTGCCTACGAAATTTTCAACATTGATGCCGATATGGAATACTACGTCGTTGCGAATGAGGCTACCTCGGAGCACTATACCGTCGAAGTCTTTGAAATGCCGAAGGTGACTGAAATTTCGGTTGCTTACACTTACCCTGATTATACTGGTCTCAAGCCTGTCGTCCAAACAGGTACAGGTAACATTCAGGCTGTCGTTGGCACGCAGGCGGAAATCAAACTTACGACAAACAAAGCCATCCAAACCGCGACATTCACCCGTAGGACAGATGTGAAGGGCGGCTTTCTGGTTTCTGCTGCTGAGAAATTGAACATGACTCCGGAACCTGTCTCAACGCCAATGGTTATCTCCGGTGGGAACACACTTACGACAACTGTAGACGTTGTTGAAGATGGAACATATACTGTTGAGCTGCTATGCATTGATGGATTCAATAACGAGATACCGATTGAATACGCGATCCAAGCGATTCCGGACAAGGTGCCGGAAGTGGCTATCAAAGAACCCGGACGAGATGTCAAAACGACAAAGTTAGGCGAGGTGGAAATCGTCGCTGAAGCGACGGACGACTATGGGATTGCGGAATTGAAACTCATGTATCGCGTCGGGTCTGATGAACTGCAGGAGCTCACCATGGAACCCGCTACTTCCACGCCTATTGTCGCGCAAGAATCCGGTGAGGCGATCCAGCGTCGTGTTGCAGATGGTGCTTATACCTTCTATCTGGAGGAATTCGACGTTGAGCCGGGAGATATTATCTCCTACTATGCACACGCTGTTGATAACAACACACGCACCGGTCCTGGGGAAGCGAGTAGCGATATTTACTTCATTGAGATTCGACCTTTTAATGAAAATTTTCAGAAGGGAGAGGCACAACAAGGGCAACCTGAGCCAAATCCACTCAGGGAGGTCGTTACCTCTCAGAAGCAGATTATCCGGGAGACATCGAAACACATTAGCACGAGGCCTTCTACAATTACGGCGGAATATGAGACGGCCGTTAGGAAAACGGGGGACAAACAATCCACCCTAAAGGATAAAACGCAACGACTTGTTGATGAGTTTAGTATGGCTATGCAAGGGGAATCAGCGGTCACGCCTGAGATTCTGATGAACTTGGAAGATGCCATAGACAAAATGGGTGAGGCGACTGATAGTCTGAACGCTGTACAGCCAACTGAAGCGATCCCCCCGGAGCAGGAGGCTCTCGAACTGCTGATAAAGGTCAGCCTTGAACTTCCCAAAGTGCTGATGCAAATGCGGAATAATAATCCGCAGCTTGCCGAGAATTTTGAACTCGAAATGGAGGAGTTGCAAAGCGAACTTGAGAACCAGCAGAACGAACTTGATATGGAAATGCAAGAGCAGACGCAGGAGATGTTAGATCAAGCGCGTCAGATGCTGGAAGAACAGCAGCAACTAAGTCAACAAAGCCAGCAGTTGGGACGTGAAGGTGAACCTGCTCCGAGCGAAATGCAACAGAATAGCCAGCAACAGGAGCAGTTGTCGCAACAGGCACAACAGATGGCGCAGCAACTCGGCACCATGCAACAGAATGGACAAGGAACGCAGGGGCAACGCCTAAACCAAGCCGGTCAAGCGATGCAACAGGCAAGCGAGCAGATGCAAGGGGCTGCGCAGGGCATGCAACAGCAGGAACCTCAACTGAGTGCCGCCAAAGGTCAAAAGGCGGAAGAGCGGCTTGGAGAAGCCATTGAACAGTTGGAGAAGGTCGCCGCGGAATTCACAGATGCTGCACTTGACAGAGCCGAACAACAACTTGAGCAGTTGACACAGGCGCAATCTGATGTCCAACAGGAGACACAAGAGCTCAGAAACCGTTCCCAGCAATCGGAATTACGTCCTGAGGATTACCGACAAGCCTCTGAACTCGCGAATCAACAGCGTGAACTTCAGCGCGAATTGGAAGCACTTGAGAGAACACTTGATAACATTCAACAGCAACTTGCGCCAGACAATCCAGAGGCAGCGCAAAGCGTGGCTGATGCGACGAGGCGCCTCGCTGAAGAACAGACTGCTGAAGATATGTCAACCGCACGGCGTGCCTTGCAATGGCGCAGTTTCCGCGCCGCTGACCAGAATCAGCAAGAGGCGGTAGACACGCTGAGGCAGGCGCAGGCGGATCTGCAACAGGCGCAAGCTAATATGGCGAATACCGAGGAAGAACAGCTCGAAGCCGCTCTCCAACAACTTCAGCAAGCGCAAGAGCAGATGGAGGACATCCAACGCGAGCTGCAAGCGATGGAGGGACAAGAGCAGACAGAGGAACAGCAACGCCGTCAGCAACAACTCGCGCAACAGCAGCAACAGATTCAAGAGCAGATGCAGCAAGCGCAAGAGACGATGCAAAGGCAAAATAATCAGCAGCCCGGACAGCAACCCGGGGAGGGTGAGACTGAAAATCAAGAAGCACGTGCGGGTGGTCGGGAATCGAATCAGGAGATTGATAGGCTCTGGCTCGGCATGCTTGATACCATGGACTACCGTCCTGGAAACCGATCAAACCCGTTCCCTAATTATGAGTTGGTTATTCGGGATCTGGAGAAGTTGGAAGTCGCACTTGAAGAACGACTCAACACGCTTCAGGAGAAGAAGCGACTCACGCAGGTGGCTAAGGAGGATGTCCCGCCTGAATACCGCAGACTCGTTGATAATTACTACGAGTCTTTATCGCAATAATGGGTTATTAGTTATCAGTTATCAGTTATCAGTTATCAGTTAAAGAGCCTTTTAATCAAATTAGGTGCCTCTTGTAACGGATAACTGATGCCTCTTAAACCGGATTTAATCGTTAAAAAAATGGAACTTAATCCTAAAAATATCGTCAAGCCCGGTGACCTTGTCAGCTTGAACGATTATCCGCCCGAATATACGGGTGCTTATGAAAAAAAAGGTCAAACGAAGCGCAGACTGAAAAAACTCCATAAGGAGCTGCTGGAACTTCAGGGGCTGCTTTACGCGGAAAGCCAACATTCACTTCTTATCATCTTGCAAGGTATGGATACGTGTGGTAAAGATGGCACTATCCGACGTGTGATGGGCGGTATAAATGTGCAGGGGTGTGATGTCTTTAATTTCAAAGTCCCGACTGCGGATGAGCTTTCCCGTGATTTCTTATGGCGGGCACACAAAGCCGTTCCGTCAAAAGGAAAAATCGGCATCTTTAACCGTTCGCATTACGAGGATGTCCTCGTTGTTAGGGTCCATAATTTGGTGCCGGAACAGGTCTGGTCGCAGCGCTATCAACAGATTAATGACTTTGAAAAGATGCTCGTTGAAAATGGAACGGTCGTCATGAAGTTTTACCTTCACATCTCGAAAGATGAACAGAAGGAGCGTCTTGAGTCTCGGATTAGCGATCCGACAAAGCATTGGAAAGTCGAGGCATCCGATATTCGGGAGCGTGCCTATTGGGACAATTACATGCAAGCGTATGAAGTCATGCTCCAAAAGTGTAGCACGGATTGGGCACCTTGGTATATCATCCCGGCGAATAAGAAGTGGTATCGGAACCTTGTTGTCACGGAGTGTATCGTTGAGAGGCTCAAAAAACTGGACATGAAGTATCCCGAACCCTCTATTGATGTTACCGATCTTACGATTGGGGATTGAAATTTTTAATTGTACCTTGCGGTTTGATAAGACGTGTTTGGATATTGACGTGCCTTTCCGTATATTCGCCCTCCGCTATGCTTACGGGCTGCCACAATTTTTTTAAGCTAAAAGAACGTCAAAATTCCCAAACAGAGTCGAGACTGAACTGAAAACCTGCCCGTAATGTAATGGAGGGCAGCGCAGGAGTGATAAATTAAAAAATGCTCTCAAAGCAACAATTAACGCAATTTGAAGAAGAAGGTTATCTACTCCTTTCTGGGTTGATTCCACAAGAGACTGTCGTAAAGGCAGAGGAAGCGATGTGGAAAATGATGGGTATGGAGGCAGATAACCCGGATTCGTGGGGACATTTCAAGCGTCCAGGGCTTGCTGGATTTTACATGGAACAACTGTCAAATGGGAATCGCATAGAACTTTTCGGTGTTACGAATCCAGATGTGTTGGCGTGTTGTACCCCTGATTACCTCACTGTCCTTAAACAGCTTGCATCCCGATACCCAGAAATTCCGCATTGTGAAGATCCACGTCCGGATGGCATCTGGGCACTCAACCAATTCCCGGTTTCAACCGAATGGAAAAGTCCTTCGCCACACTTAGATGGCGACTTCCGGGATTTTCGATTAGATCCTGGTACATTTCGGGCAACCAGTTTGACCTACCTTACCGATGCAAATTCACACGGTGGGACGACAGTGATCTGGCCCGAGGGTCCGCGACGGATTCGTAAGTTCCGTAGGAAAAATCCAGAATTCTCTAATCATGTCCGCGATGTCCGAGCGTTGTTTCCAGAGATGGATTTAGGTGAACCGATGGAGGTTGTTGCGAAACAGGGAGATGTGTTGTTTTTTCATCACCTGTTGCCGCATTCTGGCACAATAAATGTTGGAAGTTCCCCGCGCTTCGCTATCCGATATATGTGTTTGTGCGTTGCATGTCGCAAATGGGAGAAGAAGGGGGAGTGGAATATCTGGATGCCATGAGAAAACTGAATGGAGAAATAAAAATGATAACTCACACGAAACAAACCGCCTTTTTCAGGTATTTCCTATTGACGCTCACTGTTTTTTTCAACCTTGTTGTCGTGAAAATTGCTATTTCCCAAGAAGTCTTCGTACAGACCGGATTTGAGGAATTCGCTACTGGTAACCCACCGAAAGATTGGGAGGTAATCGGTGGGGACTTTGAAGTTTCTGGTGACACCGTTAAAACGGATAAAAAAGCACTCGCTATTTTGGGCGGTGGAGACGGCGATGGACTCGGTGTCCCTATAGAAACCGATAACCCTATTATTTCGGTCGAATTCTGGGTTTATATTGAGGGCGGTGGGAGGTCTTTCAATCTGAAAGTCGCTACTGCAGACAACATTGGAGAAAATAACGGATGCACCTACATCAATTGGGACGCTGGTATTGTCCGGCTTTACGACGGTGGTGCGTGGCAACTTATTGGAGATTTTGAAACCGATACATGGAAATACGTCCGTATCATCGCGGATGTCGGTAAAAGCGAATTTGATTTCTACGTTGGAGACGACAGGAACGAGGCATTGGGTGCCAAGCCAGAAAAGGGACTCCCCTTTCGGAACGCTGCTCTCGCTCCCACCGCCAAGTGGTTCGCTTTCTATACGTGGGGGATAACTGCCCCCGGTTATGTTGATGATTTACTGGTCTATGAAGGGGCAGATGCACTTGATCTCGCCGTTGACCCAAGCGGGAAACTTACCACGTTCTGGGGACAGATTAAACACGGATTATAGACGTAATTGCCTGAGAATTTGGAGGAACACATGACAAACAGTGATACCGTTTGCCTCACACCAGCACAACGACTCCATTTCGACATCTACGGTTATGTGTTATTAGAGAACGTCCTAAACGATGATGAAATTGAGCGGATGAAAGGTGCACTTTACAAAATAAAAGCCGACGAAAATCGGGATACCAAGCGTGTCTATGCCCGTCCCGGCGGAGAACACCATATCCTTTTTGGCAATCTCGTTGAATATGATCCAGCATTATTGGAATATGCCGCGCATCCAAAACTCGTGCCACTCGTTGAAGAGGTAGTGGGAGGTGCAGTGCGCCTTGAGGAAACCGAAGCGATCATTAATAGTCGTAATCCAGAAGCGGAATTAGACGAACTCTATAAACGCCGTTATAACCCGACAGGATTTCATCGCGGGACGCAACACGGGTGGGGCACATACATGGAGCAGAACAAGTTCCACTGTATCTTTGTCAAGACACTTGCATATCTTACAGATGTCGGTCCCAACGATGGTGGGACGTGCGTCATACCGGGCAGCCATCGATTAACGTGGAATCAGAATGAGATGATTGAAGCGGCACTCTCTGATGACAAACTCATCTACCAAGTCGAAGCGTCAGCGGGTTCTGTGCTGCTTTTTGCCGAAGCGTTGATTCACAGTACCACTGCCATTCGTAGCGACAAAGAGCGCGTCATTCTTATCTCCGGCTACACACCGCCGATGGTGCGCGAGTGGCCCGGCAATGAAGTCAGTCCGGAATTTATTGAGACGTTACCAGAAGACATTCGTCCGCTCATTTCAGGGAGCGACAGTTGGCATTGGAAACGGCGGTATTGATTGACCGTTTATTGACGCTTGAGTTTTCCCCATGTAGTAGCAAGTTTGCCGCTCGGTTCTACTGGGAGAGTTCCGGGCCCGCCGTTCGGAATATTACTCCCTGTGATTTCAACGTCATCAAACCGAACTTGCGCTCCTGAGACTTCGAGCCCAGCTTTTCCGCTTTTTATCGGGTTTCTGTCAGTAACAGTGAACACCTCGTCGTCAATTTGAAATTTAAGTTTCTCTCTTTTAAGTATCTCACTACTATCAATAGAGGCGGTGAGAGTATACCATCTATTGAGTTTCACTGCGAAATCGAATTCGCCGATTATTGAGACGTTGCCTGAGTGAATCTTTGTAATATGGATGACTTCCAATGGGTAGAGAATCTGAAATACATAGAAGGAGCCTTCCTCCCATCGCTGATGGAGTATAAGTCCTAAAGTAGCTGGTTCCTTATTGGCTTCAACTAATTTAGCTTTGCATGAAAGCGAATAGTTTCTCCAATCAAGTTCACCTGTTGCCCATATAGTAGGAAAGTGCCGAGGTTCAAATGTCTCGCCAATTGCTTCACCGACATCAATCCGCCATACTGCGCTTCCATCAAAGGTATTAAAAAGTTCCCATTCTTGCGTGCTGTCATCTTCAAAATCGTCTGTCCATGTTCCGCCAAAACTCTGTTGATTAAAGACCATAGCACACAGAACAACATGGAAGAAGTATAGAAGACCTCTGAATTTCTTAAATCTCATTGCTTTCTCCTTTGCAATTCTTATGAGTCGTGTTGATATAGCAGCACTCCGTTTATGCTCCAGAAGTCCGCGGCATCCACAGAGGTTCCTTCCCCATCTCCGCGAAGAGCAACTTCATGATTAAATCTGCTTTCAACGCCGCATGCTCCGCGGAATTCCACAAATTATTGATTTCTCCAGGATCTTCTTTCAGATCAAACAACTCGCCATAGTCTCGGTTATAGTAGACGGTAATTTTATAACGATCGTCAACGTAGGTTTTGACGTGTACGGTTGTCGGCTCATGGCGGTTTTCGACGATGATATGGTCGCGTGCTTGTTCTGCTTGTCCCGACCAAACCGGCATCTGATCTACACCGGTCATCGGACGTGGGATGTCGATACCTGTGGCACTGAGGAACGTGGGGGCTAAATCTACTAACGTCTGCAACGCTTCCGATTGTTTCCCTGAAGGCACAACGCCCGGATACCGCACGATGAACGGCACTCGAATAACATCCTCGTAATGGAACGCGCCTTTTGCAACGAGTCCGTGCTGTCCGTAAAAGTGACCATGGTCGGATGTGAACACGACTAATGTGTTGTCCGCGAGTCCCAGTTCGTCGAGTTTTGCCAAGATTTTCCCGATATACTTATCCATCAGACTCACCATCCCGTAGTAGACGGCGATATCTTTAGCGAGTTCGTCGCGATCGCGTAGATGTGAGTTGAAGCCGTGTACCCCTTTACCACTTTCACGCCAAGCCGAGAAGTCTGGCTTTTGTTGTTGTGTTAGCTGGAAGTGTAGTGGATTGTTGTTGTGTTCTCCTTCCGTCACTGATGGTACCATCAATTCTGCCGAATCATACATCGTATCCCACGGTTCCGGCACTAAATATTTCGGATGCGGATCGAAGAAACTCGCCCAGAGGAAGAAGTTCTCGTCGTTCTGTTGGTATGCCTCCATGAGTGCGTTAGTGCGTTCCGCAATCCATGTATCGTAATGATATTCTTCCGGGATGTGCCACTTTCGGTATTGCCCGCGGGCGTTCCCCGTCGGCGGTGCGAAATAGTCTCGCCAATTGGTGCAACCGTTCTCTTCCATCCAGATGGCGTAGTGCTGCCCAACATGCGCTTCGTCGGCGTGGTTGCGAGCGAGTTCGACGTGTTCAAATCCGTAGAACGGTTCGTTGAAACTCCGCCAAAAGTCCAAATCTTGGAGGATCGGATAGGATTCGAGAGATGGGAATTCCTCGGTGCCGTGCAGCGGTTGAAAATGTGCTTTTCCGACAAGGGCTGTCCGGTAGCCAGCATCCGTGAAGTCTTCACCGACGGTGTGTTCATCTTCAGAAAGTTTGGTGCCGAGGGACCAGGCACCGTGTTGGCTCGGGTACTTCCCCGTGATAATGGATGCGCGCGTCGGTGTGCAGGTAGGATTCGGACAGTAGGCTCTATTGAAGAGGGTGCCTTGTTGTGCTAATGTGTCTAAGTGCGGTGTCTGTATTTCTGGGTTGAGGCAGCCCAAGGTGTTCCAATGCTGCTGGTCGCTGGTGATGAGTAGAATATTAGGTTTGGTTTCGGTTGCCATGCTGTTTCCTTTATGTTGTATTTATTAGTAAAATCAGGATAGCACTTTACACGGAATAATTCAAGGGATTTTGTAGGAGTGATTTCCTTATCGCGACTGCACATGACTTGATTAAATTCGGTTGACATGCCTTGCGAAACGTGTTACTATTTTAAGCAGCATTGTGATTGTAAAGGAAAGTGAATGGACAAAGAAAACCAAAACGAACCAAGGACAGTTAACGACATACTCCGAAAAATAGAAGAAAAAGCGAACACTGGAGAGTATCTTTACCGCGGTGAACCTGAACATTATCAGGAAGACCCTTATTATGGAAAGGTCTCCTCAAATCTTTACCGCGTTTTTCTTGAACATGAAGCGTTTGATGTTGAAGCAGCACAATTTGATATAGAGGCTGTCCAAGCAAGTATGTTGGAAGAAGCTGAAGCGTATTTTCGTAAACCTATCAGTGAACTTGAACGTCTCGCCGAAATTCAACACTACGGGGGTAAGACCAACCTCATAGATTTCACTACAGATTACCTTATCGCGCTCTTCTTTGCTTGTAGCGGTTCTCGTTCCAAAGCTAAAGATGGGCGGGTTATCTTGCAAGAAAAGTCCGTGATAGCATCCGACAACATCGAAGAACCTTACGAACCGATAAATCGTGTTATTGCCCAGAAAAGTGTATTCATTAGACCGCCCAAGGGATTTATCGATCCTGACGAGGACGATATTATCAATATTCCAACAGAACTCAAACACCCGATGTTAACGTACCTGCATAGGTACCACGGTATATCTGTCAAAACCATCTACAACGATCTCCATGGTTTTATTAGAAATCAGGATGTTCATCTGGAAGCCTATGTAGAGTTCTATATGTCTTAACCTAACACTAAGGAGGTTCAGGTGATGGCGACCGAAGCCAAATTGGCGCATTATGAAAAATCTATCAAGCATCTTAGCAGAGCCATTGAGTTAAGACCCGGTTTTGTTGAAGCCTATGTTCGCCGCGGCGACGTTTACCGAAAAATGGGCAAGTTTGATCTGGCAATTACGGACTACACGCAAGCGACAAGCCTCACCGGAAGACCTCATAAAGCATATTGTGGTCGAGGGCTCGTTTATGAGGCCAAAGGTGAGATTGACGAAGCAATTAAGGATTTTACCACCGCGATACACAGGAGCCGCAGCTACGATTGGGACTATCCAGAAGCATATTACCATCGTGGCAACGCTTATGTTACCAAAGAGGAGATCGCACTTGCAATTGAGGACTACAACGCTGCAATAAAACTGAATCCAGATTATACTGAAGCTTACCTCAAGCGCGGTATTGCTTACACTAGCATCGGTGAAATTGACATTGCGATTGAAGACTATAATAACGCGATAAGACGGAACCCACAACTTGCTGAGGTCTATTACTATCGCGGTATTGCTTATAGCATCAAAGGAGAAGTTGATTTCGCGCTTGCAAATTATAACAGAGCATTAGAGTTGAAACCTGATTACGCCCAAGTTTATATCCGGCGCGGCAATTTTCACCGTGATATGGACAGGTTTGCTCTTGCCATTGAGGATTATAACACTGCCATAAGCCTCACCCGGCAGCTTGCTGAGGCATATTACAATCGCGGGATCGCTTATGGCATGAAAGGTGAGGTTGACAAAGCAATTGATGACTTCACCCAAGCGATACAATATGAACCGGTCTACGCCGAAGCCTATTACCATCGTGGGAATGCTTATGCCATTAAACGTGAGTTTGATCTCTCTATGGTAGATTTTAACAAGGCAATATGTCTTGAACCCAGTCACGCCGGGTTCTATTATAGTCGCGGGCACATTTACGGTCTGAAACGTGAGTTTGACAAGGCAATTGTAAATTATACCAAGGCGATACAAATTGAACCTGAAAATTCCGGTGCTTATATTGATCTGGGCAACGCCTACGGCGGCAAACGCGAATTTGATTCGGCTATTGTGACTTATAGCAAGGCGATTGAACTGAATCCCAATGATGCCTATGCCTATCGCAAAATCGGCGATGTTTACTTTCTCCAAGGTGATTTTGACTCGGCTATTGCAAACTATAACACAACAATAAAACTGAATTCCAATGATGCCTATGCCTATCACAATCGCGGTTTTTCTTACTTTCTCAAAGGCAATTTTGACCGAGCTCTTACAGACTATGCGAAAGCATTAGAATTAAAACCGGATTATGTTCAAACTTATTACACTCGCGCTAGGGCTTGGTTGTTCCAACAGGAATGGGAGAAAGCTAGAAAGGATCTAACATTTGCAACGGAAAAAGGATTAAATATTTTTGCATTGTTTCATAAAGCTTATGATAGTGTTGCGAGCTTTGAGCAGGTAAATAATGTTAAATTGCCAGAGAATATAGTTGTGCTGTTGACTAAGCAGGGCGAACAACCTCAAACTTTGCCTAAGACAAAATCCCTATTACAGTGTCCGAGTGGGATGGGGTATAGCGGAGACATCGCCACAATGCTGGGGCAACAAGATGAGCCTCCTCAAATTTCATTTGTATCGATAACCCATGGACAGAATCAACACCGAGCCAGCCACTATGCCTTTGCAAATTAAGCGAAAAAAGTTGATTTCAGATATACTTTTTTATTTTTATATACCGGTGATAAAGGGTCTGCAATTGCCTTGATTTCTGAGATCCCGCTGCCGAAAAGGATATTTACGTTATGAAAACAATGACGTGTTTGTTCATCATTGCCTTGATGTTTGCTGGCACAACATACGGATATACCCAAAACAAAGATTACACCAAATGGGAATTACCTGAAGGTGCTAAAGTCCGTCTCGGTAAAGGTGCAATAAATGATATCGCGTATTCCCCTGACGGTAGGCGGATTGCCGTGGCCAGTCGTATTGGGATTTGGATATACGACGCGCATACAGCTAAAGAACTTAACCTCCTTACGTGGCAGAGACCCGTTGAGTTCTACAGTGTATGCTTTTCGACTGATGGACGCACCCTCGCAGGTGGGACTTGGGGCGATGTTGTGTTGTGGGATACCCATAGGTGGAAACACTTGCAAACCTTCGCCGGACATACTAATGTAGTTTTCAGCGTATGTTTTTCGTCGGATGGTAGTATGCTCGCAAGTGGGGGTGGTGATAGCACCGTGCGTTTATGGGACGTTGCCACCGGTCAGCCCTTAAAAACCCTTATGGGAAATACAAATTATGTTGGTAGTGTATGTTTTTCGTCGGATGGCAGTATGCTCGCAAGTGGGGGTGGCGATAGTGCTGTGCGTTTATGGGATGTCACTACCGGACGGTCCCTCAAAACCTTCACAGCGCATGGAGTGGGTGTTTCTAGCGTGTGCTTTTCTCCTAGTGGTCTTACACTTGCAAGTGGGGGGTACGACACAACTATCCGTTTGTGGGATATAAGTAGCGGAACGCCCTCAAAAACCCTCACAGGACATACGGATTATGTCAAAAGTGTGTGTTTTTCGGGAGATGGTCTCACGCTCGCTAGTGGAAGTGACGACAATACTGTGCGTTTATGGAATGTAGGCACCAGTCAACTTCGAGAAACTCTCATAGGGCATGCGGGAACTGTTTCCGCTGTGTGTTTTTCGGGAGATAGTCTGACGCTCGTTAGTGGAAGTAAAAGCGGCTCTTTTGGAGGTGGCGACGACACCGTGCGTTTGTGGGATGTCACCATAGGACAACTCCAAAAAACCATTGTAGGTCATACGCCTAGAGTTTTCAGCGTATGTTTTTCAGCAGATGGTCAAACCGTTGCAAGTGGGAGTGATGATGGCATTGTTCGTTTGTGGGATGTTGTCACGGGCAAACTTCTTCAAACTCTTATAGGGCATACGTTTCATGTGAACAGTGTGTGCTTTTCGCCAGATGGAAACACCCTCGCAAGTGGAAGTGGCGATAAAACCATTCGTTTGTGGGATACTGCTACAGGTGCACATCTGAAAACTCTAACCGGGGATACAGGGATTATCCTCAATGTAACTTTCAGTCCAGATGGCCGGACACTTGCAAGTGGTAGTGGAGGTGTTGGCTTATTACACAACACGGACGGGACTATTCAGTTGTGGGATACAGTTACTGGACAACTCCTTCAAACTTTCACTGAACATTCGTTTCATGTGAACAGTGTGTGCTTTTCGCCAGATGGCCGGACGCTTGCAAGCGGAGGTTCGGATGATCTCATTCGTTTGTGGGATGTTGCGACTGGACAACTCCTGAAAACCCTCGTAGGACATACGGAAAGCATTCAAAGTATATGCTTTTCACCAGACAGTCGTACCCTTGCTAGTGGAAGTGGGGCGTTCAGTTTGCAGAATGGGGATGGGACTATACGGTTGTGGGATGCTATTATTGGACAACACAAAACAACCCTAACAGCACAGTATATGGATAAAGTTAACAGTATTGTTTTCAGTCCGGATGGTCGCATTTTCTCTAGTGGAAGCAATTATGGTATTGTTCGTTGCTGGAATGCCTCTACTGGACAACTCCTGAAGGTCCTTGTAGGGCATGTGCGGAATGTCAATAGTGTATTTTTTTCTATAGATGGACGCACCCTTGCTAGTGGAAGTGACGATGGCACAATACTGCTGTGGGATCTAGCGCGTATAGTGAATTAGATTTAGATTTGGAAGAATTGAATCTGGATTCCGCTGATTAACAGTAGTACTGGATCTCTATAGAGTGTGGATCTGTCAGTTGCAATCCAAAGATTTAGTTGTTAATACGTTATTTCTTCTTGGCAACAGAGATAGGGCTTAAATTAGCAAACAGGTTATTTCGTAAGTCGATGTAAGTAGAATCTGAAATTTGATTCAGGAACAAACCCTTTTAGATTAATTTGTTCGTTTCTCAAACGGAACTGCCAATATGAACCAACGGTTTGAAAAGTGGAATGAATGGCTGAGTGTAATCCGCGATGATGTTGAAATGTGCTTAGAACATCGGGAAATTTTCTGTGGCTTAATGGAAATTGTCAGGCGCAATTCAAATCTTCAAATTCAAAAAAATAATCCGTTTGTTAGGTTTATGGGAAATACCTATAAGGCGTTTATTGCAACTACGGTTCGTAGACAACTCAAGAGAAATCAAGATAATTCATTTGTTGAACTGTTGTGTGAAATAACAGATACTCCACATTTGCTATCAAGAAGACGTTTTGTAGATTTGTTTCCTCAATCTAAGCATAAGGAAGCAGATTTCATTTTTACCCAGAAATTCTCAGGAACAGATAAGGACTATGTTGACCTCTTCAGGGTTAAGTGTGATCTGAAAAGATTAAAAGCGTTAGGTGAAAAGTTGGAAGACTTCACTGACAAACGGATTGCACACCACGACCGGCAACCACCGAAAAGCATCCCGACGTTCAAGGAGGTAGATGCTTGTATAGATTGTCTTGTAGAACTCATAAAGAAGTACTGGTTTTTGTTTACCGGTGAAAAGATAGAAGGCGATTTGGTCCCAGTCCTAGGGGACTGGCAGGATATCTTTCGAGAACCATGGATACTTCCTGATAACAGATTATCCATTGATATCCCAGAGTGATAGAATATTGAAGACAATAAGATGTCGGATAAATGGTCTTTGTGAAATCCGATGCATCGGGAATATTTCGTTAATTTCAGAGTAGTTCTGAGTTTCATTTCTCCTGAGATGCCACAAATCCACGTCTGCCGTGAGGTTTCGCCTATTTCCTGACAGATCGTTTTTCATGTTTATTCTGAATGCTCTGAAAGTTTAGGAACACTATGCCCTCGAAAGAACCCCCCAATCTCCTCATCATTATGTCCGATGAGCATGCACCGATGTACAGCGGTCCCTACGGACATCCCTTCGTTCAAACGCCCCACATGGACAGACTCGCTGAAGAGGGTGTAACTTTCACGAACGCTTATTGCAATTCACCGCTCTGTATGCCCTCTCGAATGTCGTTTATGACAGGTCGGTATATCCATCACATCGGCGCGTGGGACAATGCTGCACCGCTGCATCCGGATGCTGTCACGTGGGCACACCTCCTGTGCTCAGTGGGTTACGATGTTGTGCTCTCTGGAAAACAGCACTTCGGTGGTATGGATCAGCTCCACGGATTTCGTGCCCAACTCGCCCGCGATCTGCATGCAGAACGACAGCACGAACTTACGGATTGGGATAACGGTACACCCCCAGCACAGCGTCCATGGCAAGGACTGGCACAGGCACGCCCGGGAACAACTGAGGAAATCGAAGTCGATGACTTAGCAGAAGCAGAGGCTTTGGCGTATCTCCGAGACCCGGCACGACAGGAACAACCGTGGGCACTCAACGTTTCGTTTATCGCACCGCATTTCCCGCTCATTGTGCCGCAACGATTTTGGGATCTCTACCCGCTTGACGAGATCGATCTTCCCCACATTCCAGAGGGACACCTTGAAAACCAGCATCCTGTCTATCAACGAATGCGGCGCATGTTCGGTTGTGTTGATTTTCCCGAGGAACTCGTCCGTCGTGGGAGAGCGGGTTATTATGGGTTGATTACCTACCTTGACGAAAAGATTGGCAACCTACTCAGAACGCTTGAGGAGACTGGGCAGTTGGAGAATACCGTCGTTATCTATACCAGTGACCACGGTGAGATGAATGGTGAGCATGGCATGTGGCGCAAGTCGAATTTCTATGAGGCATCCGCTCGCGTGCCGCTACAAGTTATGTTTCCTGACCAACTATCCGCAGGTAGGCGTATTGATGAAGTGGTTTCGCTTGTAGATTTGACAGCGACACTTGTCGATATTGCCGGAGTGCAATCCGTTCGTCAGCTGGATGGAGATAGTCTGTTACCTTTGATGCAAGGCACCGCAAGCGGTTGGAAGGATTTCGCATTCTCCGAATACCTCGCGCACGGGGTTGAGCGACCGATGGCGATGGTGCGGAAGGGACGGTATAAATACAACTATAGCCTCGGTGATCCACCGGAACTTTACGACATCGCCGCGGATCCGGGTGAATTTCGGAATCTCGCCAATGATGAGGCGTATCAGGCGGTTTGCGAAGAACTTGAGACACAACTACTGGCAGAGTGGAATCCTGTTGAAATTGAGAGACAGGTTCGAGCGAGTCAGAAAGCCCGCATTCTGATTGACCAAGCCACTGAGGGGCAATGGCGAAAGCCACTATAGGTGTGCTGGTTTGCAAAATAGTAGCGCGAGAGCCAAGGTCCCGCGCTACTGTCCGTAAGTGTAGTTGTCAGTTCGTCGTTACTTCGTGATGACCATCTTACGTGTTGCTGATGAATCAGGTGTACTCAGTTGGTAGAAGTAAACGCCTGAGGCGAGCCGTTCACCCAAATCATTACGACCATCCCAATAAGCAGCACGTGACTTCCCTATGTAATACCCCGCCTGTTGGAATCCGAGGTCCAAATGCCGGACGAGTTGTCCCGCTGATGAATAGATACGGATCTCGACTTCAGCGTCATTTGCTAACTGATAGGGCAACCACGTTTCAGGGTTGAGCGGGTTCGGATAATTGGCAAGTAGTACAGTCCGTTTCGGGATTAAGTCAGCAGGTGTGAGTCGAAGTTCACTGAACGCTCGGTGAATGTCTGTTGCACTAATTTTGTGTTGGAGTGTGCGAATCAGATCGCCAGTTGTGTCACGTACTTCGATCGTCAGTATGTCACCGACAGAGACAACTGCTTGACGGTTCGTGTCTGCCCAAGTAGCGTGGAAACCGTTAGAAGCAACCGCTTCGGCGACTCTGGTGTATCCGTTATAGACAGTAAGCGTCACGCCGCTGATACCCTCAAGCTGTGCGCGGAGGACAAATGCCCATGTTTTCGGGATTGATGGCAACATAGGTGCTGCTGCAGTTGTCGGTGCTGTATTGTTCCATGCACTCCCGGTAAAACTGATGACTTTCGGGGTGGGGACGTTAACAATATAGCCTTTTCCACCTTCAATTGGGAATCCATTTCCAGTCGAATTTGCTGTGAATCCGATAAACCTTTGTGCAGCGGCATCGAATTCAATAACAGTGGTCGCGCTGGTTTTTTCCATAAAGGAACGCGCTGTGTGAGGTTTGTTCGGCATCAGTGGTAAACTGATCATGTTCAAACCTTTGCTGAGTGCTATGTCGTAAGCGTTTTCACTTGTCACAGGCATCATCAGGCTGTCGGCACGAAAAGCAAGATTCTGAATGCGTTCATCGGTTTCGGGTCCAACATCCGCAATAGCAAACGGTGTTTCAGAGAAGTTCGCCGCGAGATATTCTGCGAGCGCATCTTGTTCTGTGCCGGGTGCAGCAAAAGTCGCTTGTCCACCAGACTGCTCCTCTGTCATCGTTTCAGTAAGGTCAACGCGATTCGTATTCAGGAAATTACCATACGGATAGTCGTCTCCGCCATCGACAAGGAAAGTGATCGTGACCATTCGGAACGTGCGTTCCGCGTCTCCGACCAGTTCACCATTCTGGGCAATTATGTCCATCGGATTTCCATCTGCATCGGTGATGACGAGCGACTGAACCCTTGAACCTTCTGGTAGTGAAGTATCAAAACTGAACGCCATTCCTGCGATTTGTGGAAAACGTCCGGGGGTTGAGCCACCACCGGAGGCAGCGACTGTGTGTTCTATGACTTCAATCAGTTCCGCTGCACTTAAGGTCAAAAGTGTCAATCCGTTGTTGAACCGAAGTGTATTTTCGATGTCAATCTGTGAAATCTGACCCATCGCTTTGCCAACCAAGGCATTCGCAGGTGGTGGGAGCAGTTCGCTACCTATAGTGACACCAATTGGTGCGCGGATGCCCCCGCCATTTTTCAAAGACACAACTACGCTCGGGTCAACCCGCTTCCCTGCGGCAAGATTTGCCTCGGCGATTAGGTTACCGATATTTGTTTCCTCTGTACGGATAGAACCGCGGTTTCCGTTCAGATAGACACTCGTTTGTCCAAAGATATTACCGTCCTTTGCAGTCACGACATTCTGTACCGCTTCGGTAATTTCGATCACACGTGCTGCAGGTTCCGCGTTACCGGTGTCTACAACACCTTGTTCGTCGGTGACGAATGCCCCGCTAACTGCAGCGTCAATCGATTCGGTAATTAAGACACCTGCTTCGTCAAAATCAACAACTAATCGCCCAACATACCGGTAATTTCCATCTGTGCCGACAATCGCAATCGGTTCATTCGTTGCGGATTGTGTCATGATCGGGTAGGGACGGTCTGCGGTATCACCGGGGTGGAGTCTGTCGGTTTCATCTGCGAGAAGTGTGTTGGAACCGCCAGCGATGATAATATCAACATCCGTGAGGTGTGTTGCGATTGCCTCATCAAGGCTAATTTGTTGGAGGTGTCCGGTAAGAATAATTTTATTAATGCCGGTTGCTGTCAGGGCATCAACGGATTCTTGGACGATGGCTGCCAATGCCGCCATATCGTTTGGGTCTGTCGGTGCGATCCCGACGTTCCCGGGTACAGAGAGGCTTCCGAGTAGGGGTGTTGTCACACCGACAACCCCGACCTTTTCACCGGAAGGAGTCGTGATAACCACGCTCTTCGTAATACTATTCGGAATAGTGCTTGCTTCTTGCCCCGGATCAACAACGAGGGAGGCGAGGTTGTTGTCAGAACTAAAGTCTAAGTTCGCGCTCAGAAATGGGAACGCTGCACCGACATAGTCTCTATCTGGTGCGATCAATCCAGCGAGGGTGCCAGTACCGACGTCAAATTCGTGGTTACCGAGGGCACCTGCCATGAATCCCATTGCATTGAGCATCAAAATATCGGCGCGTCCTGAACCTTCTCGTCCCAACACTTCACGAAGACTCCCGTTATTCGCAGCTGCAAAAAGTGGACCGGGAATGTAGCTATCTCCTGCGCCAATGATGACTGTGTTCTCAACTTCGGCTTTGAGCGCGTTCAACACCGATGAGAAGCGAGGGGCATTTTCGAGTGCCTCAATGCCACCCTCCATGTCTGCTGCGTGGAGCAGTTGAAGTGTAGTTTTAGACAAGAGTGCCTCTTCGTTTTGGGAAAAGGCAGGCGTGAGAATACCTAACAATAAAATTGAGAAAACTATTTTTGTAATGTGGGCTTTCAGCCCTATGACATTCGGAACGAAAGGTTCCTTATTCTGCATTAGAAAATACTCCTTATCAAAGAATTGATTTTAATCCTGCCCAAGATCCAGGATTTTTATTACCTAAATCAAAAAGCAATTTAGCATCAAGAATTTCTTGGGGACTATATGCGTTGTCGTGCCATTCGGCTATACGCCATTCGTTATTTCTTTTTTCAAATACAAAAGAAATACTACCTGCCCCAAACCACGCGGAGTTGTTAGACTCAGCGAAAACTGTTATCTCGTAATGGTTTCGGACTTCCGCGCGATTATAGTTAGCACTTAGGCTCATTTCTGGTGGGGCGGAGAGTTGAATCTCAATATCTTTAAATGCCTCAAAGAATTTAGCGGCGTTGCTGCGTTCCTCTTGAATATCGTCAAATTCCAAATCGTCTGTTTTATCGTCGTCTGACCCCAGGTCGGAAACGTATCGGAATCCTTGATCCCAAAAAGCACTCATGTAGGTCCCTATAGATTCGGTCTCATAACCTTCACGCCACCTTTCTAAAACGTCAGTAATTGCTACACGTGCGTCTTCTAATGTGCCCTTAATGAAAAACATTTCTCGAGGTGGATTGAGTTCTACCTCAATGCTCTGGCGACCTGTAGACCACGTTATATCGCAATTAATCAACAGAGCGGGAAGCGGAACATTATCAAACTCTCCGGAAGGCACAGGCAATCGCGGGACAGAATACAGCAGAGTCACAACCTCGCCGTCCTGAGACCATGGTTCTACTTCTAGGTCAGTGTCTGGTTTCACAAGTTTAGAATCTATTTGAATATTGACGGGGGCTTGGGAAAAAATGACTTCGACTGAAGCCTGCCAGTGTGTGTCATCTGCAGTTATTTTAGCGGGGTTAACTTTGGCAATCCGAGCAGCGTCATCACCCTCACTACAGCTAATGACAGATAAAATCGTTGCCAGCGGTAAAATAACGCAAAACTTTCTAAATATTGAAGGCACAATTGTTCCACCTCATGTTTTTTCCAAATACTACACCATTTGCGCCGGAAAATTAACCTATTTTCCAATTTTCCAATACTGTCCTATGTGAAACTTTCAGGGGCATTTGGTTTTAAGAATTTATAATTTAACGTGAGTTTGAGAATAAACCGTAGTCAATCGTTAACCTGCGAATCGAATGTTTGATATCCGATTCGCACTGCTCCTCGCAACTCATCGCGAGACAATTGACACACTTATTTTAGTTCTAATCGGTCGATTCATATTTTTATTTAAATAAAAATACTAAAGTCGATAGATAACTCTGAATTATACGATATTTTCAGGGAAAAAGCAAATTATATCCATAGAAATCGATAGCGAGACTCTGTTTTTGGCTTGAAGGATCTGCTGCGGTATGCTATGCTGTAGACATCACAAATTGAGGGGAATATTTCGATGTCTCGTTCAACAAATAAGCGACCGAATCTTGTCTATGTTTTCGCCGATCAGCTTCGCTATCAGTCGTGCGGTTATGCGGGGGATACCCGCGCGCACACGCCAAATATTGATCGTTTTGCTACGGAAAGTGCGGATTTCTGCAACGCTGTTTCTGGCAGTCCGATGTGTGCGCCGTATCGCGCCTCGCTTTTCACCGGTAAATACGCCAGTAGCACCGGTATGGCGATCAATGAACTTCGGATGAATCCGAACCATGACTGTTTCGGGCATGTTTTGCATCGCAACGGGTACCAGACGAGTTACATCGGGAAATGGCATCTGTGGGCAAATCAATTGGGGAGGCATAGCGATCCCAAGAATTCCTACATTCCGCCGGGGCAACATCGGCTCGGCTTCGATGGGGAATGGTCGGCGTACAATTTTCATCACTTGTATTTTGACGCGTATTATCACGAGGACTCACCTGAAAAGATTGTGCTTCCGGGGTATGAACCGGACGGACAGACCGATTTGGCAATCGACTACCTGCAACGGGCATCAACCGCAGACGACCCTTTCGCGCTTTTCCTCTCAATCGGGACACCGCACGATCCGTGGACTCAGGACAACGTTCCAGTCGCTGATTATGAGATGTTTCGAGACGTTGAGTTCCCACTGCCCCCCAACTATCGCGATGAGAACGATCCTTACGGCGATACATGGGCGACGATGTCCCCCGTAGCACGTGCAGCACTCCCTGAGTGGATGCGTGTCTATTATGCAATGACTGCGAATCTGGATCGGAATATCGGGCGGTTGCTACGAGCCGTTGATGACCTTGGATTGTGCGAGGATACAATCTTTGTTTTCACCTCTGATCACGGTGAGATGTTCGGTGCGCAGGGACGCCGCGCGAAAAACATCTTTTATGAGGAAGCGGTACGCGTTCCATTTCTGGTGCGGTGGCAAGGACAAATTCCAGCAGGACACGTCTCGGATGTGTGCTTGAACACACCGGACATCATGCCGACGCTGCTGGCGATGATGGATCTGCCAATTCCGAAAGATGTTGAAGGCACTGATTTAAGCAACGCTGCTTTTAATCAACCGACTGAAGAACCGGATGCAGCCTTCATGCAGGGAATGGGGTGTACTGCCAAATGGGAGGACGGTTATGAGTGGCGGGCACTCCGCACAAAGCAACATACCTACGCTGTGCATCGTCCGGACCGAAGCGAGAAGCTTTTCGATAATATCGCTGACCCGTTCCAAATCCGTAACCTGATTGATGCCCCCGAATTGACCGAACTCCGAGAGCGATTTCGAGCAATGTTGCAGCAGCGCATGGATGCGCTTAACGATACCTTTGAGGCGTGTACGTGGTATCGCGATAATTGGACCGAGGATAGGATTATCCTCCGAACGGCGACGTTAACCTAATTGTGCTAAAAAGTGACCGATAATGTTTTAACACGGAAAGAGGTAAGCCATGGATAAAAAATACCTTATTCAGAACGTTGAGACGATACCGAGTCCATCCCTTGTTGTCTATCTCGCACAGGTTCAATATAACATTGAGCATGCGATTGCTACTGTCGGTGGGGATGTCTCAAAGCTCAGACCGCATGCGAAGACGCATAAAACCGCAGAGATTATCGCGATGGAGCGTGATGCTGGTATCCTTAAGCACAAGTGCGCGACGTTGCGGGAAGCAGAAATGCTGGCACAGAACGGCATAGCGGATATCCTGATTGCCTATCAGATGGTGGGACCCAACGTCAACCGTTTTGTTTCGCTACAGGAGAGGTATCCTGACGCTGATTTCAAGGTCGTTGTCGATCATCAAGAAGCAGTGACAGCACTCTCATCAGCAGCGAAGCACGGTTTGACCGTCAAGGTTATGCTGGACCTGGATGTAGGAATGAACCGCACAGGGATTCCGGTTGGCGATGCTGCTGTGGATGTCTATGCGCAGATTGAATCGGCGGACGGATTGCAACCGTGGGGGTTGCACGTCTACGATGGGCATATCCACGATGAAGATATTACCGAACGGAGAGCATCCTGCAACAAGAGCCTCGCACAGGTAGAAGAGATGAAAGATAGATTGGCTGCCAAAGGACTTGAGATACCATTAATTGTGATGGGCGGGACACCGACCTTCCCTATCTATGCGGAGACGCCGGGTGTTGAGACATCGCCGGGGACGTTCGTTTTTCATGATCACGGCTATACGACCCGTTATCCCGATCTCGGTTTTACGCCTGCAGCTTTACTCCTAAGCCGTATCATTAGTATTCCTACGCCGCATCGGATTACGCTTGATTTGGGTCATAAAGCCATCGCTGCGGATCCTGATGGCGTGCGTGGTGTTGTTTTGAATATTGATGATGCGGAGGTGAGCATGCAGCATGAGGAGCATTGGGCGATTAACGTTCCTGACAGTACCCCGATGCACATCGGACAGGAGATTTACGTCTGCCCGACACATATCTGTCCGTGTGTTGCGCTGCATCCGTTTTACTATCTCGTGGATACCGATGGATATTGTCGAGGCACGTGGGAGGTCACGGCGCGCAATCGGAGTGCTGCGTGAGTTGGTGTTGGAAAGGACGCTCAGGGCCACGGAAAGAACGGTGCCGGAACGTTTGCTGCCCAACTGATGAGCGTCCACACAACCGCCATGCTAAATTCCCCGAAAACCATACCTAAGAAAAATGGACGCAGTCGCTGATACTGTCGAATGCCGCTGTAACGTAGGAGCGGCGTTTTGATACTCCACGCAATTAACACAGGAAACCAGAACACGATGAGTGTCCACGAAGCCGATAAGGCGTACCCAAGTGGGTGCAGGGGCCACCACCAATATAGCATTCTCAAGATTACTAAACCTGTTGTCACGAGTGCGCCAATCCCAAAAAAGAGTCCGCCTGTTGTGCGAAGATCCGTGCCTAATCCTTCCATCGCTGCGACATTGTCTTGAAATGCCCAAAGCGGGTTGCCACGATAGGTGTAACTATACATATAATTGGCACCGTGGGTATAGGGGAGCCACAGATGGATCGCCGCTGCACATAAAAATGCCAGTATACTGCCGAACACGAACACACCCAACAACGAGCGGTAAGACATTCCCACCCGATCCCTAATTTTTAAGCTATCTAAGAAACCTGTGAGGATTAATCCGCGCTGATCACGGGTGAAGATCGCGTCAAGGAACGACAGCACAGTGAGGCTCTGTGCACCGAGTGCCGCCTTGGTTGAAATGAGTTGGTAGAGATCTAACGGTCGGAACGATGTTTCTGTCATTAGCAAGCCGCCTTCAGCAGTGCTACGCGCCATCACCACGGCAACAATGCAGATATAAACCAGTATCTCGAACGCTGCAAAGCCTAAATTCAGTCCTGCTGTGTAACACCATCCTATCGCGAGAATTATACTGATGATGAGTCCCCAAACCGCTGTGCGATACGGTAAAAGTTCCTCTCGGTCATCTGCTTGTGTCGCAGTGAACGCCCGACGAAACACTTGTCGGAAATGCGGAAATCCCATGTAGATAAATGAAACCACAAGTACCATGTAAGCGCCCGCAACTTGGTAACCGATATGGAGTCGGGTTGGGTAGAGCGGCATAGTGCTTACTCGCCAACCAAATATCGCAGCGACAACATCTTGAAACCGCGTGAGTAGAAAGAAAAACCACAAACTGAAAAGGAGTTGGGTAGGGAGTAGATAGAAAAAGCCTATTGCTGCGAAGGACAGGAAAATCGGTGTGTAGACCATAGCGTTGAAGGGGCGTTCTGTGAAGTATTGATTGAGTATGTACCTCAGCGGGAGATTCGGGATTTGGGGCCAGATTTCATGAATTCCGTTTAATGTAAAGATAAAGGCGGGCAGCGCAAACCCCAGCCACATCAGGCGATTCCGAAGAAAGCCGCGTCCCTCGTGTACGAATTCAAGCGGTAGCGAGACCAGCGGAAAAGAGAGTTTCTCGTTTTCAATCCACTGTTTACGCAGAATTGCTGCTAAGCAGAGAAACGCCGTGAACACCAAAAAGACAAGCACACCCCAGACGCACAGCGGTTCCACCCACGCTCGCCACGGCACCGTGTCACCCGTCTGTATACCTTCATAGAAACTGGTAGCGATTGCCGCTTGTCCTTTCTGTTCTGGGGAAAATGGAATCAGCCACGGCTTGATATGTGGAAAAAAAAGGGTGTCCCAACTGTTGGTCTCGTTGGTGAAATAGTTAACTGCGATCAGTGCGGGGATGAGTTTCTCCATGACACCGCGCGATGAAATCATTGATGCAATGAGCATCATGCAGTAAATACCCATCAATTCGCGGGGGGACAATCCGAGTCGGTCGTTCAGTTTTTCAAGCAACCGATTCCCTATTATGAGAAAGAAGAATAACCCAATAACTGCGGGCGGTAGTTGTAAAAACCCGATTTGGATATAAGTTATTACGAGTTCCGCATAGGAGACGATGCAACATATAGCAATAACGAAGCAGGTACCGAGCAGGAGGGAACGCCCTGATAGACGATTTTCATTTGTAGGAAGCAATATCGCACTGTCCTGTCTGAAATTTGATAGAGTTTATCATAATGTTTAAGATGTTGTCAAATGCAACTTGGGGGCGAGATTGCTGCATCATGACAAGTTACAACGGTTGTATATGCATCAGGACTTACGCAAATTTAGCACGCGATGGTAAGTTTTAAACCCCCTAAATCCCCAACCCCCCATATCCTGCCTTATCAGGGGGGTAGGGGGACTTTAAGAGAAAATGCGTAAGTCCTATGCATAAAAAATGCCATAATGTTGTTTTTTGTAACCGATCCATAGACAACTACGTTATTCAAAGTATGAATAACTCTGCTTACCTATGGACTGAAGCTATGCGAAATGGTTCACTTCAATCCTTTGCAAAGATTAATCCGCTTGTTGGTTTACCGCCTAAGACTTTGCGTTTATATAGCGTCTTAGGGGTTTTCAAAAAAGAATATTCCTCGAGTGAAAAGCCTGACTGGTTTCGCGTGCCGGAGGCCGACCAGCGTCTTAAAAATATAGGGCTTTCAAAGAGGGGTATTGAAAAAGCGTTCCAAGAACTGGTCCGTGTAGATCTGTTGCAAATCCACGAGGAGCGGGATGCACGGTGGTATAGCCTAAAATAACATGCAAACGCGCGCGTCTCCTTTAAAAGTCCCGCGTCTGATTTTAGCCTCTGCGTCTCCCCGACGTGCCTCTCTATTATCGCAGATCGGGCTAACATTTGAGGTTTGTCCGAGCGATGTTGTGGAACCCCCACTTAGCATTTATTCAAACAAGTCCGCAAGTGAGATAACGCGCGAACTTGCTTTGATTAAGGCGAAGGCTGTCGCTCAGGGGCACAACGATGGTGTGATTATCGGTGCGGATACGCTGGTATCGTTGGATGGAGAACTTCTCGGCAAACCTTCTGATGATGCGGATGCCCTGACGATGTTAACACACCTTAGTGGTAACTCCCACGAGGTTGTGACAGGCGTGACGTTAATTGACGCGGCAACAGGGCGGGACAGGGTCTGGTCGGAGACAACACAGGTTTATTTCCGAGAGCTATCCAGAACCGAAATAACCGCCTATATTGCGAGCGGGGAAGCGTCAGATAAGGCGGGTGCCTACGGAATCCAAGGACGGGGTGCTGCTTTCGTTCGACGCATTGAGGGATGCTATTTTAATGTGGTTGGGCTTCCGTTGGCGAGTCTTGTAGAACACCTATCGAATTTTCAATCCAATGTCGGCATCTAAGAATTACATACCTACCGATGGTTACACCGAAATTGTGAAACCCGGCGAAATGGGCATCGCAAAACTCCATTTCGGAATTCTTAATCTTACCCCCCAAGCAACCTTTTTTGACCATTCTGATGACACCGAAGTCGCTTTGATCGCGTTGGGTGGGCACTGTACTTTATTGGTGGGACATAACGGGAACAAAGCGAACGGGATTTTGGGCGAGCGTTCGGATGTCTTCGATGGAGAGGCGTGTATAGGCTATATCCCACATCACACAACTTATGAGGTCCTCGCAGGCGAAATCGGTGTCGAGATTGCGGTGTGCAAAGTGCCATCTCACTCAGAATCTGCAGCGGCTATTTTGGATGCTGGGAAGTCAATAGGTGAAAATGAGACGCACCTTAGGATTTGGGAAAATGCTTTATCGGATGGGATAGGTGATGCACGCAGGATGCCTACGCGGGGAGAGGCAATCTGTCTCCAGAGGTTTCTTGAGGGGGAGGGGAGTGCTATTTTTGAGATCACGCGTACCGAAAATGAGCGTCTCGCAAGTTCATCGTATTGCGAGGAAACGGTACGCGTGCGGTTGTCCAACAACGATGTGTTAGCAATTCCTGAACAGCATAACATTGTGTCGCTAACATCTGAAGGGGTTGGCTACCAATTGTGGATGCAAGTGGCAACTTAGGTTACCATTACTCCCCTTCGATAAGTTCGCCGCCCTTTTTGAGAAAGGCGACAGAACTCCGTGAGATTTGAACTTTTACCTCTTGGTTGTTCAACTCTCCAACGGCGATAAGAATAATGTCTTTATCGTTGCTGAGTCCAAGGATTTTGCCGTGTAACCCGCCATTTGTTACAATTTCATCGCCTTTGGTCAGGTTTTCCAGCATCGTCTGATGTCTTTTGCGTTTGGCTTGTTCGGGCCTAAATAGCAAAAAATACATGATAGCACCCATCGCGATAAAAGGAACAAGTAAACCTGTTAGTGCTTCCATAAAATCTCTCCTTCTGTTTTTTTCAGGACTTACGCAATTTTCTATGAATCCCTACATATTACGTGCAGCTGGCGAGGTTTCAAACCTCGCCAGCGATGGGGCTGCGTAAGTCCTATTTTTAAATAATGAGCATGGCATCGCCATAGCTATAAAAACGATAGTTGTGTTGAAGTGCCTCTTGATAAGCCTTCTGAATTAAGTCTCGTCCGGCGAAGGCACTCACGAGCATGAGTAACGTTGATTTGGGTAGATGAAAGTTTGTGACCAACGCATCTACGACGTTAAATTGGTACCCCGGATAAATAAAAAGTTCGCTATAGCCCCTATAAGGCTGGACAGAACCTGTTGCGCCAGCCGTTTCTAAGGCGCGGACCACTGTCGTCCCGATAGCGACAATTTTCGTGCTTCTCTCGCGTGCTATGCGAATTCGGTTCGCTTCTGTTTCAGTGAGGTGAATATATTCAGCGTGCATCTTGTGGGTCTGAATGTCTTCCACTTTCACCGGTTGAAATGTGCCGGGTCCAACATGCAATGTTAGGGTTGCTGTTTCTATCCCGTTGTTTTTCAATTCCTCCAGCAATTCTTGTGTGAAGTGCAATCCGGCTGTAGGGGCTGCGATCGCGCCTTCAGTCGTTGCGTAAACGGACTGATAACGCACCTTATCTTCGGCATTCGGTGGCCGACGAATATAGGGTGGCAAAGGCATATTGCCGACATCCGCGAGGATGTCTGAAAACCTACCGCTGTAGTTGAGGTGGACGATGCAGTGTCCACTCTCTGGCTTTTCCAGTACTTCTGCTGTCAAGTTCCCGTTGCCGAATACAATCTGTGTCCCGATTTGAAGGCTTCGCCGCGGTTTGGCGAGCACTTCCCAGATATCCACCTCTTTTTCACGAATAAGAAGGAGTTCTATCTTTCCGCCGGTTCCGCTTTTGTTACCGATTAACCGTGCCGGAATTACCTTAGTGTCGTTCAGGACTAATAGGGCATTGTCCGGTAGGTATTTCCCAATCTGCGAAAACTGGATGTGATGGAAATCACAGGTATCGCGATTGACTACCAAAAGTCGTGATGCATCACGCTGTTGAAGTGGACTTTGCGCGATCCGGTCAGGCGGTAGATCGTAATCGAAATCTGTGAGTCTCATACTTTTAATATTCCTTGCAGTCAATGAGGGAGTTTGGGTGATAAGCATCCTTTCTTGAATCCAATCCAAACGTTGTTTGACTTTTGGTTCTTTGGCAAAAATTTCTAAATCTGACCATCGGTGAGACTGGATTTTCTAAGGGATCGGCGTTTGTGAAACATGCGTAATTGACCGCAAGGTAAATTAGAAAGATGGATAACTAATGGAACAGTGACGTTTGGGACGCTACAGGATAGTCGAAGTACGCATAAGCGGCATCTGTTGCGACGCGTCCACCCGGTGTTAGTGCCAAAAACCCCTCTTTGATATAATAAGGTTCGTAAACTTCTGCGATAGTGCGTTCATCTTCACTGAGGGCGACAGCGAGTGCCTTAAGTCCCGCACGCCCGTTGAATTTCTCGATAAGTGTCTGAAAGTAAGCAGAATCTTGTGCGTTTAGTCCCCGTTCATCAATGCCAAAGAATTCGAGTGCCTCCTCTACGACTTCAAGCGAGAGTGTGCCATCGCCTTTGACTTGGGCATAGTCCCTGACGTTGGCGAGCAGCTTATTTGCGATTCGCATTGTGCCGCGCGAACGGCGGGCTAATGCGTATTCTGCGGTTTCCTCGATATTAATGTCGAGTTTCGCGCTATTGATACGGATAGCTTGTTGAAGGTCTTCTGCTTCGTAGTAATCAAGGTGAATGCGGATACCGAATCGATCTCGGAAGGGACCGGCAAGCAATCCTTCGCGTGTGGTCGCACCGACAAGTGTAAAGGGCTTGAGCTGAAGTTGCACAACATCTGATGCTGGTCCTTGACCAAGCGTTAAGTCGAGTTGGTAATCTTCCATCGCTGGGTAGAGTGATTCTTGCACATGCCCTTTCATCCCGTGAATTTCATCGATAAAGAGGATGTCAGTGTGCTCAAGATTCGTCAAGGTTGAAGCGAGGTCGAGGCGTTCCATAACGGGACCGATCGCCTGTTTAAAGTTGCTCTGAATTTCATTGGAAATAATCTTCGCGAGCGTCGTCTTTCCAAGCCCGGGTGGACTGACGAGTAGAACATGTTCCAACGCATCGCCACGCTTTTTGGCAGCTTCAATATGAATGCGGAGTTGTTCTTTGGCTTGCTCTTGACCGATAAATTCGCTCAGTGTCTCCGGACGAAGGCTATATCCAAAGGCATCATCTTCATCTTGCATCTCAGAGAAATCTGGTATTTCGTGGTGGTCCATTTTGTTTCGTCCTAATGCGACGGTGCTGTTCCTGTTTGCAGCGGTTACGTCTGCTCAGATTTTTAAACTAATTTCGGATATAGCGGAGCGCCTGCGCAACTAAATTTTCTCGCTGTGCAGAATCACCAAGTATTTTCTGTGCCTTTTCAACGGCTTGTTCGGCTTCGAGTTCCGATGCGCCGAGATTGACGAGCATTTTAATCACTTCTACATTTAGGGGGCCAGTCTCTCCGAGTTCAGTGTCACCTTCGAGTTGCATTTTCATAATATTCTTTTTCAGTTTAGTGATGATGACTTGGGCGATGTCTTTTGTTAATCGTGGGACACGCATGAGAGTGGTTGCATCTCCTCGTTGAACGGCGCGCTGGAATTGTGTGGGGGAAAGTCTCGTAACGATGTTTTGTGCGAGTGCGGGCCCGACGCCAGTGACGGTAAGTGCCAATTCAAAAACTCTCAGGGCATCTCTGGAGGTGAATCCGTAGAGCGTGATCTTATTTTCGCGAGTTTGGTTGTAGTATGTATAGAAGGTAACAGTATCGCCTATGGGTGGTAAATCCGTTACGATTCGTGGGGGTACGTCGATGGCATATCCGATGCCGTTTACATCTACAATAACCTGTTTTGTCTCTTTATGGACGATAATGCCTTTGATATAAGAGATCATCTAACGTTCCTTTAAACAGAGATCCGCTGCGCTACTGTATATACTTTTTTTCGAGTTCAAGGACTTTATAAGAACGGGCATGGCAAAGTGCAAGCGCGAGGGCATCTGCTGCGTGATCGGGACGAGGCGGTTCCTTGAGTTGAAGGAGTGCCTGTGCCATCTTTTGCATCTGGGATTTCGTGGCTCTCCCGTAACCGACAATTGCTTGTTTGACCTGCGTTGGTGTATAGAAGGCAATGGGACATTCCGCATTCGCTGCTGCAAGTTTCACAATACCTTTGACTTCACCGAGGGTGAATGCGCTGCTCACATTTTTGCTGAAGAAAATATCCTCAAGTACTATACTCTCAACGGCGAACTTTGCAATCAAATGGGTTATGGCATCGTAAATTTGTTTGAGTCGCACCTCTGACGCTGTTTGTGGGCTTGTCTTGATGTTTCCGAAGTCGCGCGGCTTAAGTTGGTTCGCGTGAGATTCAACCACGCCGTATCCAGTATTCGCGATGCCTGGGTCAATGCCAAGAATTATTTTTTTTATGTTCCTTGCGGTTCGGTGAGGTGGGTTTTGCGTTTGATGTCCCTTCCCGTAGAACCGTCCTCCACTACATTACGGACTCAGTTTTTGATGCTTATCGTAAAACCTACAATTAATTAGACATTGTGGAAGGGCGAGGTTATAAACCTCGCCAGCGGAAACCTTGAGGTGTTTTGTGTTTTCCAAAGTGCCTTTTTATTTTCGGGTTTTACTTTAAATAGTCGCGAGTTAGATGCGGCCGTTAAGCTGCGGCTTCTAAAAGGTTATCGGGAATATCGAAATTGGCATAGACTTTCTGTACATCCTCGAGTTCGTCGAGGGCATCCATGAGACGTAGCATCCGTTCTGCTTCTTTCCCTTCGAGTTTCACTGTGTTTTGGGGAATCATGCTAATTTCAGCGAGTTGGATTTCAGCGGATGTTTCCTGAATTGCCGTTAGGACGCTGTCGAACATTTCAAACGGCGTAATGATTTCCATTCCTGTCTCGGAGGCAGTTATATCTTCAGCCCCTGCTTCAGCTGCGATCATGAAAAGTTCTTCTTCATCGATGCTCTCTGATGTAACGACAATCAAGCCACACTTGTCAAAGCCCCACGCGACGCACCCACGTTCACCGATTCTTCCTTCGTGTTTACTGAAGGTATGTCGAACCTCAGCGATAGTCCGGTTGCGATTGTCGGTTAAGACTTCTATCATCACTGCGACGCCGCCGGGTCCGTAACCTTCGTAGAGGATTTCTTCATAAGTTTCACCCTCAAGTTCACCAGTGCCGCGAAGTACCGCTTTCTCAATGTTATCGTTGGGAACATTGCTTGATTTTGCTGTCGCAATTGCGGTTCGTAGTCTTGGATTCATATCTACATCGCCGCCGCCGATACGCGCTGCTGCGGTAATCTCTTTCACCAACTTTGAGAAGAGTTTACCGCGTCTGGAGTCATTTGCCGCTTTTTTATGTTTAATTGTTGACCATTTAGAATGTCCTGACATGATCTGTATCCTTTCTGCTTCTGATTCAATTAGTATAGCATAAAAATGAAAAAGATGAAACTTAAATCTATGCTGCGTTGAGAGGTGTTGACTTTGAACTCGCAATGCATGTAGACCTTATAAGCCAGACAGTCTACGGATATTCGGTTGTTTGCATATTTTGATTGGACAAAACCTGAAGTCTGTGCTAAACTTGTTACATCCTTCGTTTGAGGAGTTTAAATACGTTGCTATGTTACCCTTTGTTCTGAAGATCGCCGACCAACCTGTGGAACGTCTGCATCGTATCAATGCTGAAAATCAGCCTATTGATGTCGATGTGCGATCGGAGTTGTACTCGCGGGAAATTGCGCGTACTGGTCCGGCGCGTGCGTCGCAACCTCGGCGGTTAAGCCAGTTAATCTTGCAAGAAGCTACCGAGAATGCTTATACAGCGTTTATTGGTTTCCTTGAAGATAATGCGGAACCGGAGACTTTTTTGCCGTTTGAGCGTCTCTCTGAGTATTCTTGTCGACAATATGCGTTGATTCTCTCAGCGTCGCGTTCTCATGAACTCTTTGAAATTTGTCAGATCCAACCCGATGCCAGCCCTTCTGTGCTGTACTACGGGGGGTATGAGATAGCGATCAAACCGCGCAGGTACATTTTAGATACTGCGGCTTATTTGGTTGCACCTGATAAATATACGCTTTTTGTACGACAGGCGCGGGAAGAAGACACAATTCGGGTCTACCGTAGTGATTTTATTAATCTCACCCAAAATTCACCACCACCGTATAAACTTGATACCCGCGATATAATTGAAAGTGTACAATTAGAATTCGTGGGGGAACGGGAACAGACTGTGCCAATAGAACAGTTGCTCATGTTTCCGCCGAGTGCCGAAGAGACCAACTCTGCTTCGGTAATAAAATGTCCTGAATGTGGTGGGCGTGTGCGCCAGCTCGGCAGAGAAGGTATTTTCTGCTTAGAATGCGATTGGGATAACCTACCCCCCCTCAAACACCCACGATAACTTTAGACTGAAGCACAGATCCAATTTTGTTGGATTTATGAGGTATTGAAGGACCCTCCGAATTGTTTCTGCGGTGAAGATGGACTTCAACTTTGGCTTCCGAGTTTTGCGGTATGCAAAACAAGTACCGTGTTGCCAACAGCAAGCACAGCACCGACAACGGTTTGGAGAAGCGTGTGCCGTTTTCGGTAGATCCGCGCCCAAGAGATCAGGGGAATCAGCAGAAATAGCCAGCCGAATTGTGGGTTAACAAGCATGACGAGAACAGTAATGCATCCAGTGGCGACGCTGCTGTGAAAGCTGATTTTCCACATCGGGGTAATTGCGGAGAAGATAACGCTATTTGTAATGTATGCGACTCCCGCCCAGACGATTTCGCGTGCTGCACCCAGCTGATGGAGTAAAAGGGTACCTGCAATCATGCTGATAAGTGTACAGCATAAAGGTAGAAGTCGTTCTTCCCTATTCTGCAGATGAAAGTCGCTTACTTTAGCGCACCGGACCATCACTGCTATTGACAAAACAGGCAGCACGGTAACAAATAGGACGACAATTACTAACCAACGGAGTGCGTTTTGAGGGTCCGCATGTTTTTGGACGACACCGGCAGCTGTTACAATTGGCACCAAAAATGGACTGAATAAAACAGAGGTGCCCCATGCGATGCATGCCGGGATTGTCAATGAATTGCTACGCGCCATCAATTAATTTGACGTTTCCAAAGTTTTGAAGAAATTGACTAAGTCCGCTCCGTGTGTGCTGGCGTTGACGTTTTTGTCGATTTCCAAGATTTTCCCAGTTTTGTCAATAACAACGGCTAATCGCTGAATCTTGCCGTCTGGTGCATTCGTTGCGCCGTAGAGGAGCGAGAGGTTGCGTCCCGTATCCACCAAGAGCGGAAAGTTCAGTTGATTTTCTGCCGAAAATTTCTGATGTGAGTCTGCGTCGTTTGACGTAATCCCAAAGACCTGTGCATCGTATTTTTCAAAACTACTCGACTCATCACGGAGCGAGCAAACTTGAGCCGTTCAGCCACGCCCGAAATCGCGTGGATAGAACGCTAATACGACATTTTTCTTCTGATGTAATTCACTCAGTTGGTGCGTTTTACCAGTTCCATCGGTCGCGATGAAATCTGGTGCGGATTGTCCAACTTCTACCTTGGGTAGGACTTCCTTAAGCAGTGCGGCGACATCTTCACCGTGCGTTTTAACGTTGACTTCCCTATCAATGGCACGGATGTATCCTGCTTTATCAATGATAAAGGTTGTCCGTTTTGAGGCGTTGAAATTTTCAATGATACCACTATATTGATTACTCACCTCAAATTCGGTGTCGGCTAAGAGTGAAAATCCAAATTTCTCTTCTTCTCTAAACCGCTTATGTGAGTCAACATCGTCAACACTGACCCCGAAAAGGACACTGTCGGTTGCTTCTATCTCGCTCAAATTATCCCGGAGCGAGCAAAGTTCAGCTGTTCAGCCGCCTGTAAAATCTTTTGGATAAAAGGCGAGGACGATATTCTTTTTGCCTAAATAGTCGCTGAGGCTCCGCTCAACGCCTTCTTCATCTTTCAATGTGAAATCGGGGGCGATCATGCCCACTTTTAGCGTGTCTGGCGTTGTCACTGCTTTCTCCCCTGAAGCTGTTGGAATCAAGATAGCTGTTATGAGGATAACAGCCCAAACGCTCGCATTAAGCCATGTTTGAAACATCGCGTCATGCCTCCGTTAAATATGTTGTTACTGAAATTATACGCTATTTTTTTCTTTCTGTCAAGTGAGTTTGCGTTCAACAACACACGATTTTGTCCATCTGTTGAAGATCTGCTAATTTGAGATAACTCCCTTCTCCTCAAGCCAAACCTTCAATGGAACGTCTACGTCCTTGGGTGAAAAGTGCCCGTTTGCATTGGTTCCACCACCGAGCAGCTGCTGGCGAATCGGGTCATTTCGTTCAAACATCTCTTGTGGAATCGTCATATTGTCTTTGCTCCGTAGCCATCGGTAGCCGTATCCGTAGAAGAGTCCCTTGCGAGTGATGTCCGAATCGTTTTCGCTGCGGGCGTGCCATATACGTCGGTCAAAGAAAACGGCATCACCGGGCTTACAGCAGACTGGCGTTGCGCCTTCGGGGAACGAACCGTCTTCCGGTTTCTCAAGTTTGTCCCAAAGATGGCTTCCGGGAACGACATAGAAATTCCCGCGTCCCGTTTCGGAGCAATCGGAGAGCCAATAGACGACTTTTATTGAGAGACGGGGTCGTGGTGAACTTTCGATTTCCATGTTAACACGTCCGCTGTCCTGATGCCATCCGAGCGGGGTAGGTTTGCCACGAACCTCGTCAGGACGAGGGGGTGTGATGATGAAATGGCTGTGGTAGGAATAGATGTTCCATCCGAGAATGCCCCAGACCTTCGGGAATGTTTTATGCCAGTCCAGGATATTCACGAAAATTTGATCAGTGCCGAGGAAGTTCGGGTAGAAAAAGTTGCTGTGCTCGGTCATCTGATTTTTGGTATGGGGATCATAACCTGCGTCGAGATGGTCTTGGTAGATGCGGTCTACTCGTGTTTCAAGACGTTCAACGAGATTTAATGGGAGCGCGTTTTCAACAATGAAATATCCGTCCTCGTTCAGTTTTTGGTGCTGTTCGTCAGTAATCTGATGTTGTAGATGTCGTTCATCAAGCATGGGGTAATTCTCCAATTTCTGATGTTTGTCCACATACCGGAATGGGTTAATCCGGTAAAGGACCTTCTATCTGATCGACCAGATGGATGGAGTGAATAACATCACGGAGGTCTGTGAGCGGGACTTCTCGGTTGCGGACGCAGTCGGCGAAGTGGCGGTGCATCGTTAGTACGCCCTCATAACTGGGGCTGTCGCGTTGGTCTACGCCATCAACTTCCCAACCTCCCATAGTGCTTCTATTGTTATCTTCATGAATTTCGATTTCTTCCGGAATTTTCATATAGCAGCCGATGCCGACCCCGTGCAATTCGGAGCGTAGGACACGTCCACCCGATGCGCGGCTCCCAAAAAGAACGCCTGTGACGTTGTTATCAAAGCGGACAAAGGCGGTGTAAAAGTTGCGTTGTTCTGCCCCAAAAGTGTCGCGATGCGCTGTGACTTCCACGGGTTCACCACCTGCCATATAGCGGAGTAGATCAACAACATGGCAAACATCGTTCCAAAGGGTTGTCGTAAATTCGCGATTCCCGCCTAACATCTGTTTGTTAAAGGTGGTAACGGCTAATGTAACGGGTCCCTTCTCTGCGACACGGCGCATGGCTTCGCGCGTAACAGCAGCATATCTGCGCTGAAACCCTACCATGCAGTAGACATCGTTTGCCACCGCTGCCTCAAGTAATTGTTGTGTTTCGTCGCTGTTGGCACCTGGAGGTTTCTCAATAAATAGATGCTTGCCAGCGTTGAGGCAATCCAAGGCGGGTTGCAAAATCCACTTCTCGTTCATGACACAATAGACGACATCTAAGTCCAGTGTGTCGAGCATCTTCCGGTGGTCTGTGAAGGTGTTGGGGAACTCATATTTCTGGGCAACTTGTGCGAGTTTCTCCTCATCCAGTTCACAGGCACCGAGCATTTCGACATCATCTTCCAAACGATTTACGCTCGGATAGTGTGCGCCTTGACTGCGTCCTCCTGCACCGATAAATCCTGCTTTGAGCATTGTGATGTCTCTCCTTCGTCTTAATGTTCGCTAAATTTCGTCGGTTGAAGTATCCGTACTTTAGCACAAGGTTAAGTCAATTGCAAGAAAATTTTGCAGAAGCACTCAATTACTGCACTCAGGAAACTGAAAATTGAAGGGTGCTGGAAAAATGCCAAAATTGACTTGATGGCTAACGCAAATTGATGCTAAAGTGGTGTCAGCTGGGCATGAAGTGATTGATAGGCGACCTAAGAAGTATAGTGGTATGCTATCCCTCTAACTGTTGTTGGAATTGATGAAAACTATTTGCTAAGGACGCGTTTAGAGTTAACTGCTTTAAGCGGTTAAGATCGTCAATTGCTTCGAGCGTAGACTTTAAAGTGTTAACGTCCTCGTTTGGAAAACGCGCGCTGAGAATAGCGATAGTATTTTCGATATTATTTTGGCGTGCCCCTTGTTGTATACCTTGTTCACGTCCTTGTTCTATTAGGAACTCAGCTCCTGTCTGTGCCATGATTGCCACCTCACTTTCATCGCGACTATACTGTTTGATCAACTCGATTAAATCTTCCTGCTCGTCAGCCGACCGACGATGCAAAATCAATTGGACAAAATAGAGAAGTGCCTGACGAACTTGCGACCCCTGCGCCTCATCCAACTGACTTAACGCCGATACCGCCGCTACTAACGCCTCACTTATCTCAGACTTCCCCGCATCCTCCTTCTGAAGAACACTTAACAACCATCCGAATGGATGCCCCGGCTTCGTCAACACCTCTTGATCCACCCCTTTTACCCCTAAAAATAGCGTGTCAAAGGTCGGCACGAACCGCGCAAGCACTTCAGGAACCTCCATTAGGGTTGTCAAGGACAACGGAGAAGTCCACCGCCCATCCCCTGTGTAAAAGACTATCGGTAGGATCGGATCCAAATGCTGCCTCTCCGCAGTCCCAGCCTGCAACATCCGCCACTGCTCTTGCCATATCTCCATCATATAAGACAACAACCGAAAGCCCATCGTTGGATCCACCGTCGATTGATGCTCAATGAGAATATAGATCAGGAGTTCCTCGCTATCAGGTGTGCCCTGGAACGGCACCCGCAGTAGCACATCCGACTCCCGCTCTCGTAAGGCATCAGAGATAAAACTCCGGTTCTGCTGTGCACTTCTACTGAAATCGAGCAAGGGTAACAGTTCCGGCGCGATGATTGCGACTAACCCACGCACAAATTCTGGGTCTTGGAGCAATCGTCTGATACTCCGGTCAGAGAAGTGTACTATCCGGATATCAGAAGGTTCAGACGGTTTTGAGGCTTTTGACATAAGCACCTAAATTTTCAATCCAAGGATGAGGATAAGATTTGAAGAATAGTATAACATCAATGTTCAAGGCAATCAAGTTGCTTTTTCATACGCAGCAATGTTTACTTCATATTGCAACGTCCAGGGGGTTTACTATGGTCTAAAAATTTGAATTCTCTTAACATTTTGTGGTATTCTTAAAAATACATTGATCTTCAGGCAATCAAAATGTTTTTCTGTTCATAGAACAGTTCTAAACTGAATAGATTGATAAGGAGAAAATTATGCCAGTTTTTAACGCAGAAGCCTTAGAATTTTGGGAAGAGAACGGCTATGTTGTTGTACCAGAAGCGGTGCCACCTGAGAATTGCCGAGCCGCGGAACAAGCCGTCTGGGATTTTCTTGAAATGGATCGCGACAATCCAGATAGTTGGTATCCTGAGCCACCGCGCAAGAGCATCATGGTGGAGATTTATCAGCATCAAGCGTTGTGGAACAACCGCCAATACCCTCGCATCCATCAGGCGTTTTCAGAGATTTGGGAGAACGAGAAACTTTGGGTTAGTTTTGATCGTGCGAGCATGAATCCGCCTGAACGTCCGGACTGGAAGTTCACGGGTCCTTATTTGCATTGGGATATGTCGTTGGATGATATGCCGGTGCGTTTGAAGGTACAAGGTGTTTTGTATCTGGCGGATACGCCGGGTAATCAGGGCGCGTTCACCTGTATTCCGGGCTTCCATCGGAAGTTGGAAAAATGGTTGGGGGACTTACCTGATGATGCGAACCCGCGGGAAGTTGTGCGAGACTACCAAGCCGAGGCGGTGCCGGTTGCTGGGAAAGCGGGGGATCTGGTTATCTGGCATAGTGCGTTGCCGCACGGTAGTAGTCCGAACTCTGCCGAGCGTCCTCGGATGGCGCAATACATCACGATGTCACCAGCACCAAATGACGGTAAGGATACAAACGAAAATCGTGTTAAAGGATGGCGCGAACGGTTAACTGGTCTCGGAAGAGAGGCGAGAGAAAAGGAACATTACCACGGTGAAACGGCGGAATTGACCCCTTTAGGAAAGAAACTCCTTGGTCTTGAACCTTGGGTTGCGTGATGCGTCTTGATCGTTAGCAAATAGGGTGGGTGCCTGTGACGCTCACTGATGTGCAGCTGGTGCATGAAGGAGGTTACTCTCATGTCGGATTTGTTGGCAGCACGCGCACAGATGGCAATGTCACTTGCATTTCACATTATTTTTGCGGTGATCGGTATAGCGATGCCGCTGCTGATGGTAATCGCAGAGGGGCTATGGCTCAAAACGCGAGAGGAGATTTACCTGACGCTTGCGAAGCGGTGGGCAAAAGGGACTGCGATTATGTTCGCTGTTGGGGCAGTTTCTGGCACTGTCTTGTCTTTTGAACTCGGTTTGTTGTGGCCCAATTTCATGGCTTACGCCGGTCCAATCATCGGCATGCCGTTTTCATTGGAAGGGTTTGCGTTCTTCCTTGAGGCGATTTTCTTGGGGCTTTACCTCTACGGCTGGGAGCGTATCCCCCAATATGCACATTGGTTTGCTGGTGTGATGGTGCTGCTCGGCGGTACCTTGTCCGGTATTTTCGTTGTCACCGCGAATGCTTGGATGAACACGCCTACTGGGTTCTCTATTGTCAATGGGGAAGTGACAGATGTCGATCCGATTGCGGCGATGTTGAATCCTTCGTCGTTTAGCCAAGCACTTCACATGACCATCGCTGCCTTTCTGACAGTCGGGTTTGCAGTGGCGGGCATCCATGCCTATTTTCTGCGACGCGATCCGAACAACCTTTTCCATCGCCGGGCGTTCGCTATTGCCTTGAGTGTTGGTGGTGTGTTCGCGCTTCTCCAACCGATTTCGGGCGACATTAGTGCCAAGAAACTCGCGAAACACCAACCTATTAAACTCGCAGCGATGGAGGCACAGTGGGAGACGGAGCGCGGCGCACCGTTGCGTATCGGCGGTATCCCTGACGAGGACGCTGAAGAGACCCGATATGCGCTTGAGATTCCGAAAGCACTTAGTTTTCTTGCGCATTTTGACTTCAACGCTGAGATTATGGGGCTTAAGGCAGTACCGCGGGAAGACCGTCCACCTGTGGCGATTGTGCATTTCGCATTTCAGATTATGGTTGCGTGTGGGATAGTGCTGATTATCGCTGGTGTTCTTGGGGGCTGGCTCGCGTGGAAACACAAGCGTCTGCCTGACCAACGCTGGTATCTTCGGTTTGTCACGTTCTGCGCACCGCTTGGATTTATCGCGATAGAGGCGGGTTGGACGGTCACAGAAGTCGGACGGCAACCGTGGATTATCTATAACTACATGCGTACTGCTGAGGCGGTAACCTCAATGCCGAACCTCGTCGTCCCGTTTGTCAGTTTTACGGTGCTTTACATTTTCCTCTCAATTATTGTTGTTATCCTATTACGTCGTCAAATCTTCCAGAGTCCCGACTTGTAGATTTACGTTTTGAGGGATCGTGGCAAAAAGGGAAGATTGGAAGAGTGGTGAGAACCCGATGTTAAGTCTTGAATTCTGCATTGCATGTGTGATGCTTATTTCCCTGATTATTTATATGCTGACGGGTGGTGCTGATTTTGGGGGCGGCATTTGGGACCTCTTCGCGACGGGTCGTCGTGCGAAAGCGCAACGCTCGCTTATCGCACACGCGATCGCTCCAATCTGGGAAGCAAATCACGTTTGGTTGATTGTGATTGTCGTTCTGCTTTTCGTGGCGTTTCCTGTCGCCTTCGCGGCGATTAGCACGGCTTTACATATTCCGCTGACGCTGATGCTTATCGGTATTGTGCTTCGCGGTACGGCGTTTGTATTTCGGACTTATGACGTTCAATCGGATATAATACATCGCCGTTGGAGTCGGTTGTTTGCGATTGCGAGTGCTATTACGCCTGTGATGTTAGGGATTACGTTGGGAGCTGTTGCATCTGGCACGATTCACGTTGACGCAGAAAGTGGACAGGTAGAGACCGATTTTATCTCAACGTGGTTCGCGCCGTTTCCGTTTGCAATCGGGTTCTTCACTTTGACGTTGTGTGCGTTGCTTGCGGCGGTGTATCTCACGCTTGAGACCGAGGACACCGAGTTGCGGGAGGATTTTCGGCGACGTGCGCTTCTCGCTGCAGTGGGTGTCGGTGCAATGGCGGGATTGAGTTTTATCTTATCGGCTGAAGGTGCGCCCACAATTCGACGTGGACTCGGTAGCGCTGCGTGGTCAATCCCATTTCAAATTTTGACGGGTGCGGTGGCGTTGTGGGCGATCTGGACGATTTGGAACCGTCAATTTCGTCTTGCACGTATCCTCGTTCCAATACAGGTTACACTCATCGTCTTCGGTTGGGGACTGGCGCAGTATCCGTATCTTGTCACGCCAGACTTAACCTTTTCAAATACAGCTGCACCGGATACGGTGTTGCGTCCGTTGTTGATTGTGCTGATTGCAGGAGGTGTCTTGTTGGTTCCCGCGTTCTGGTATCTTTACACTGTGTTTAAGGGTGCGGCTCGAAAGACAAGACAAACTGACGGGGAGATTGGTACTTAGTTCTTAGAGGATAGGTTAGGTTTTCTGCCTTTTTAGGTGGGCTGCGTGTGGCAGGAACGTAAAGTTAGTGCTTTCCGTCTTTGAATCGTTCGATTGCGCCGCGCAGCGAAATAGGCGCGGGCATGTTTAATGTAATTGAGGCTGCATATTTTCTCCAAATTTTGCACCCTTTGTCTGCATGTATTGTGTCTTTAATTTTAAGGGCATGATCACAAGAAACAAAAAGGTTGGAAGAAAAATGTTTGGTTTTCCAAGAACTTTGCACCAGTTTTACCAGATTTTCGGGCAGAAAGCCCCGTGCTTTAGTGGGGGGATGAATGCCCGCCCTGGTGCATTAGACCAAAGCGTGATATAGAAAAAACACTTGACTTTGGTTGTGAATGGTGGTATACTCATTATACATCGTGGCAGTGGATACGACCTCCCGCTTGGGAGTGCCACTGCTCCGTTTCGTAGCGGTGTCACGATGTAAAGGAAAACGATGTATACCACAACAACGATAAAACATCATAGAACTGAGTTTTTAGACTCCCTTGCCTGTGAGTCGGGGCGTTGCTACTCTAAAACCGTTTCGCTTGTGAGAAAAACACATGCGAAAAAAGGATTTTGGCTATCGAAAAACGATGTCCAAAAATATCTACGGCACCGCGGGTATGCGCTGCATTCTCAAAGTATCCAAGCATGTGTGGACTCTTATTTTAATGCGTTGGATTCCTATTTTCAGGTTCGCAGGTTCAATCCCGATGCGAAGCCACCAAAGCGAACCCCAAAACATTTCAAAGTGCGTTGGAAATCAACAGCGATTCGCTACAAAAACGGAAAACTGATACTCTCTAATGGACGTGGACGCGCTCCGATTGTATTAGAAATAGAAGAAATAGAAACAAAACCTCGCTATGTAGAGATGTATTTTCGCCGCGGTTGCTACTATTTTGCAATTGTTGACAAAAAAGACGTGCCTCGAAAAAAAGAGACAGGTATTGCCGTTGCGGTGGATATGGGTGAAATACATCCGATTGTCTCTCACGATGGCGCAAAAACTATCATCTATAATGGGCGTTTCATTCGGTCTATTATCCAATACCGAAACAAAGTTAATGCCCGTTTCCAAGAAAAAATGGATAGATGCGAGAAACGATCAAAACGCTGGTATAAACTTCTTAAAGCAAAACGCAAAACATTGGACAAAATCAACGCACAACTCAAGGATGCTGAACACAAAATCACAACACGCTTTATATCCGACTGCGAAAAGGCGAAGACGGATACGATTGTGATTGGAGACCTCAAAGGCATTCGGGATCGTGCCAAGTTTTCCAAAAAGTCTAATCAGAAGATTCACCAATGGGCATTCTCTCGGATAGCACAGAAAATCTGCTACAAGGCAGAGATGGCAGGTATCTGCGTGATTTTTGAATCTGAAGCGTATACTTCACAGACCTGTCCGAAATGTGCGAACCGAAAGAAACCTACAAATCGAAATTATACCTGCACTCATTGCGGTTTCAAATACCACCGCGATGGTGTTGGTGCTATCAATCTATGGTCAAAAGTATCAGGGTATTTATTCTACCCTGTAGTCGGGGAACTGGCAGCCCCCTTAGGAGTCAAATTCCATTGGCATCTAAGTCGCTCTGGGTAACCAGAGAATTGTCCTATAAGGAACAAAGCAATCTCCCTTGCTTTAGCTGGGAGAGGATGTCAAATATTTGAAGAGGATGCTGATTTAGAAGTTATCATTCAAATGGCAAGATGGTCTTAGGAGGGAAGTTTTATGAGAATAATAAGATTGTTAGTTCTTTTCTCATTCAATTTGTTGATTCTGCATGTAGATGTCTTTCCGGTTTTCGCGAAGGCACCGACAACGCCGAAAATCCTGTTCACCTCTTCTCGTGATGGTAACCGTGAAATTTACATCATGAACCCAGATGGCTCTGAACAGATAAGACTTACAGACCATCCCGGAAACGATCTGAACGCCGTTTGGTCTCCAACAGGTGAACAGATTCTGTTCATCTCCGATCGCGACGGTAAGCGAGACCTGTATCTGATGAACCCTGATGGATCCAATATCCGACGCTATTTCGAGAAAGAACGGAAGAGAAGTTTCACTCTTCGAGATGATCCGACCTGGTCGCCCGATGGTAAACAGATCGCTTACACGCGCATCAACTGGGATAAAGATATATACGCCATCCACATTACGAACTTAGAAGAACAAGAAGAGAATTTCTTGGCGAATGGTAGGTATCCAGCATGGTCGCCCGACGGGGCGGAAATAGCTTATACTCCGCTTGAAGATGGCAAAATCACACTCATTGATGTTCGCACGGGTGCGCAAAAACGGATCCTGCCGAGAAAAGAATTAGGGGGTCAACTGATGCCCTCTTGGTCGGTATCCGGTGGCAAACTTACATTTGCTTGGAATAACAACCCATTGCCGCCAGATTTAAAGCAGGAAGATGGGCTACCAGAGGGATGGGCTGATAAGCGAACAATTTATATTGTCAACCGCGATGGCACCGGTCTCCAACAACTTGTTGATGAGGCAGGTCCTATGGCAAGGAGGCCCGAGTTATCACCAGATGGAGAAGAAGTCCTTTATACTCAAGAAATTAAGGAACGGGATCAGATCTTCAAAGTTGACGTAAGGAGTGGGGTTCGGACGCAATTGACACATATTTCATGGAATTCTGGCGGGGATTGGTTTGACCCAGTGTATGCGTTGCCAGTTGTACCACAACCAGAGTTACTAACGACAACGTGGGGAGAAGTCAAAAAGAGATAGCGGTTGAGATATAATCATTTTGAAATTGCTTTGACAGAGATGTTATCCGAACAACATACGCCTTCCCACTGAAATAAAAATGGTTTCCAGACATTTCCGGCGTGGAATCTTCCGTTCCTTGGTGAAATAGTTTCTCGCTTGGAAAGAGAGGAGGTGAACAGAAATGAAATCAGCGATGACAGATAAACGGGTGTATTTCGCGTTTGGGGTCGCATTGGTGTTAGTCCACACACTGTTCATAAATAACATTTGCGCTCAGACTTATGGTGCTCAATACATTTCCTATGTATCTAACACAACAGGAGACTATAACATTTATCTGCAGGACACAAATGGCGAGAATCTTCGTCTACTCACAAACCATCCGACAGATGAGAAAGATTTAACTTGGTCGCCTGATGGACGATTTTTGGCTTACACCTCAAATCAAGACGGAACCTACAAGATTTATGTCTTGGACACAAGGACAGGAGAACATCGGCGACTCACAAACCTTGACGAGAGAGAATGGACACCAGCATGGTCTCCTGATGGAAAATGGATTGCATTTGTTTCTGGTAACCATGAATTTATTCCCGGGGTCAAAATTGAAATAACGACCCATATCTACAAAGCAGATATCAACGGTGCACATCTGGTGCAGTTGACTGACCGCGGAACAAACGTGGGACCCGCTTGGTCACCAGACAGCCAACGGATCGCTTTTGTCTCTTACCATCGGGGTGATGAAAGGAAAGGTATCTATGTGATGGATGCCGATGGAAAAAGGTTAAGGCGAATTAATGATAAAGAAGTACAAGCACTCGATGGCATAATTCAAAGTGAGTGTGCTTGGTCTCCCGATGGCGAACAGATTGCCTTCAGTATGGTTGTCCCAAGGGAAGATCGCATGCACTTGTACGTGATTGACATAGATGGTAAAAACTTTCGTCAACTCACCGAGGGACCGCCTATATTGGGGAACAAGGATGGTATTCGACTTCCTGAGATTCGCCAGCCTGTATGGTCGCCTAATGGGAAATGGATTGCCTATGTTTATGAAAACACATTTGGCAATGCTAATATTTATGTCATAGATGCGATGGGAAACGGACGTGGAAAACCGCTTGTGAAGGCTGGAGGGAGGGATTTATCTCCTGCATGGGTGCCGGAAGGGTTTCTCTCAGTATCACCGACTGCGGAGAAGCAGACAACTCTCTGGGGTAGGTTGAAGCAGTCTGTCCACGACGAAATGAAGTTCATCCGATAGAGGAAGATTGAATCTACAGAGAACGACATAGCCCATCTCCCTTATTATTACTATGGTGAAATCTATAATTATGTATACACCAAAAGAGGGCGAGGATACTAGAAAAAACACCCTATCAAAAACACCCTCGCCAGCGGGGGTGGTAGGTCTCGCTCCTATTGAAATGTAAACTTATTTTTATAATTCACCATAAACTCGTTATGTCTGACTGGTATACGTGGAGGATATAAAAATGAAAGGGAAACTTGCCTATATTGTGTTGGGAGCTGCAATGCTATTCGTGTATTTCTCGCTGGCGACGAACCTTTATGTCTACGCGTCCGATGTTCCGTATATTGCCTTTAGTTCCAAACGGCGGAAGAAAAATTATGATATCTACATGATGGATATAAATGGCAATAATCTCCAACGGTTGACAGACCACTTAGCCGATGAGTTTTCTCCAGCGTTTTCGCCAGACGGACAGCAGATGGCTTACGTTTTTTCTCCGGGTGGCAATTGGGATATTTATGTGATGAATCTCAAGACGAAGGTATCCCACCAGTTGACGAACCATCCGGGACGTGACCATAGTCCCGCATGGTCTCCAGACGGACGATGGATTGCGTTTGCCTCCGAGAGAGCAGGGACGCTTGACATCTACAAAGTCGAACCCAGTGGTGCGAATCTCCAACAGTTGACGGACGCGGATGAGAAGAACAACACCCCGGTTTGGTCCCCTGATGGTCAATTCATCGCTTTTCGTTCTTTCAAGGACCCGTCTGGTATCTATATCATGGATGCGGATGGCGGAAATCAGAGCAGACTCGAAAACCAACCCAACCAGGCATATACGCCAGCGTGGTCTCCGGATGGGAAGCAGATCGCCTTTAGCGCAGTTTTTTTCGGAGGTTATGACATCTGCATCCTAAACGTTGATGGGACAGATCTCAGACGGATCACCCGCCATCGGAACGGTGAGGGGTCGCCCGCCTGGTCCCCTGATGGACAGACGATTGTTTTCATGTCTTGGTGGGAGAGAGCTGCTGACATCTATCGAACAGATATCAATGGCATCATAGGGAATCGCCGCCGATTGACACGCCATCCAGAGGCAGATATAGGTCCGACATGGGTACCAACAGGTACTTTATCTGTTGCTCCGACTGCGGAGACACGAGCAACACTCTGGGGCAGGTTGAAGCAGCCTGTCCACGACTGAGGGACCAGTTATTTCGGGCGAATTTGTGATTTTTATTGCAAATTCGTCTTTTTCTTTTTTAATACACCCATTCTACAGAAAAATGGAAGTGCACATAAACAATGCCGTGCAGACCGGCAATCTCGTATTCAGAAAAGTTGGTTGGGAAGGCATCGTGGTGTAGACAATATTTCATAAACGCGTGAGGAGGTTGACGCGGCAATTAGATTGGATAAAAACGCCATTCCGATTCCACTCGGTAGATATAGCGACTGCCTCAAACGAGACAGGTGGAATTCACTACCAAATGGCATTCTTGAAAACGCCATTCCGATTCCACTCGGTAGATATAGCGACTGCCTCAAACGAGACAGGTGGAATTCGCTACCAAATGGCACTCCTGAAAATGCCATTCCGATTCCACTCGGCAGATGTAGCGACTGCCTCAAGCGAGACAGATGAAATTCGCTACCAAATGGCATTCTAAATATTATACAATTTTTTTCTGTTTTTTGTCAAATTTATTTTTTTCTCAAGTCCAAAACGACTAATTCCGAAAAAATCCTCCAAAGAAGATAGATTGAAAGAATTAGTAGAAAAAGGCATTTCAAATAGTATGCTCACTTGTGATAATAGTATACCCTATTCTGTGCCGCATCCTGCCAAATCACCATCGAGGTCAGACTGCTGATGGTTGATAACCGTTCGCCAAAAATTTTAATTGAATAAATTAAAGAAAAATCGGTTTAATAATAGAGGATTGAGTGAGAATCAGCTTTCCAACAGAACGGCGAAAAGCACTTCATCTTGAATAGTCGGTATATACTTATGGCAACACTTTGGCTTGTTATTCAACGAGAATTCGTTTCAAATGTATTGACTTCCCGATTCACGATCGGTTTTCTCATCTGTCTGATGTCAACCGCTGCTGCAGTTTTCGTTCAGGTTGAAGATTATGAGAAACGCTTAGCAGCATATCACACCGCCGTTCAGGAACATCAAGAAACAGCCCAGACATGGGATCTCTACAGCCAAATTAATCCCAAGGCACACAGAAAACCCAGTCCGCTCAGTATCTTCAACGTCGGCATGGAAAAATCCGGTGCCGATATGGTGAGTATTCACCTCGCGACACCTATCTGGGAGAAAGAAGCGCAGAAACAGGGATCCGATAACCCGTTTCTTTCCATTCTTCTTGCAATTGATGCTATCTTTGTCTTCAAAATCATCCTCAGTGCCTTGGCGATCCTTTTCGCTTACAATACGATTTCAGGGGAACACGAGGATGGCACCCTAAAATTAGTGTTATCCAATCCGATTCCCAGAGATACACTCATGGTTGGAAAATACCTCGGCGGCATGTTATCTCTGTTCCCAATGGTGGTTATAAGCTTTATCATCGGAATCCTTATCGCTTACGCTTCTCCTGCGACCGATTTCAATAGTGCTGATCTGTTCCGGCTCGTTGCCGTGCTCATCCTTTCTCTATTGTACGTGTCAACGTGTTACCTTTTAGGGATGCTTCTATCCGTATGGACAAAGGAAGCAACCACCACGCTCATCCTTTCAATGTTCATTTGGGGAATCCTAACAATCCTACATTCCAATATAGCAACCTTCGCAGTCATGAAATTCCCGCCCTATCAACCACAAGCTGAAAAGGAGATTCTGCAGCATATTCAGCAGAGATGGGAAGATTTCAGGGAAGAACGGGATGCTTACATCCTCAAGAAGTGGGGATACGAACATCCAGCTAGCGCGGTTACTCCGATAAGCGAGGGGAATTTTTTAGTAGCGATGTACACGAGTTCACCAGAGGAAATCGGGTATAGTGAGTTCTATTATATCAAACAGATCCACATCGTGGATGTCTCCAACTTTCAGGAAGTATTGGGTTACCAAGAACCGCTACGTATCGACTACGCAAATCAGGGAGAGGCACTCCTCAAACAGAGAGAACAGGTTGAGGAAAGGAACAGACAGCTTGCCAAAGATATCTCCCGATTTTCTTTCGCTGATGCATACCGATTTGCCGTTGGCGCGATAACCGATACAGACAGGGAAAGTTACCAAGACTTTATTGGGGGGGCAAGGAGTTATAAACGTCAAGTTGTCGACTATCTCAGCGGTAAAAACGCTTTTTCCGCGAGAGCATGGTTTTCCAGCGATCAAGGGGCGGCGGCGTTTAAAGATCTCCCTGTTTTTCATGACCCACACACTTCTCTATTTCAGAGTCTTTCCCGCGCATCAAGCGATATCCTGATCCTGTTGGCGTGGAATGTCGTCCTGTTTATAGGCGTGTATGTGTCGTTCCTTCGCTATGAAATAAGCTAAACAATGACCCAACAACCTAACTATCAATAGGTGCTCGTGAGGCAAACAGACGAATATGATTTGGCACATTGCAAAAAAAGAAATATACCACAATTTGATGACCCTGCGGTTCGTCTTAATGATAATTCTGTTGCCCGTCTTGATGATCGCCAATGCCCTAATATATGGCTTCGGGAATAATGGGTATACAGCGGAAATACGAGATTATAACCGTAAAGTAGACCAAGGACGCTCTCATATTGAAAAATATGCTGCCCAAGGTTTAGGGGAGTTGGCGATGACCGGTCCAGCAGAGATACCGAAGCGTCCGCCCCAGTTGAAATTCTGTGCCGATGGAGCTGATGCCCTCATACCCCATTCTATCATGATCGCATATCGCATCAATTGGGAACGGCCTGAATACGAGGACTTGGTTGAAAGCTATAGTTGGCGGGAGTTGTGGTCCTTAGAATATCTACCTTCAAATCATGGCGGGGACGCAACTACGCTCATCAAAATTGACTGGGTATTTATTGGTGTCTTCATGAGTTTTTTTGTTATTTTATTCACTTTTGATGCCATCGCCGGGGAACGCGTTCGGGGAACACTCAGTCTCATGATGTCCAACCCAATCCCTCGGGGACAGGTATTATTCGCGAAATACTTAGGAACATTTTTCACGCTCATCATCCCATTCCTGATTGGAGTCCTCATGAACCTTCTTATCATCTATCTGTCAGGGAACATCCCCTTTGATTCAGGCAGTTGGCTTCGGATTTTAGGAATGGTCGGACTCTTCGCGTTGCATATTTCTATCTTCATTTTTTTAGGACTGTTTTTCTCAAGTCGCGTCTCAAATCCCATCACCAGTTTAGTGTGGCTATTGCTAACTTGGGTCTGTTTAGCATTTATTTTCCCGAGTCTACTCGGATTATTCGTCGGAACCCTTGATCCAATCCCATCAATAGAAAAAATATCCGCGGAAAAACGCTTGCAATTAGCGAACATAGATGATGAATTTCGCCCAGCAGCACTGGTGGAAGCCACAAAACTCAGTGAAGCCCCTTCCGTTGACAATCCATCAGCAACGCGCCTATGGGCGACCTACTTCGCTGCAAGGTCTGAAGTGCAAACCCGTATAGTAGATGCGCGTGTAGATCAGCAATTGAGACAGGTACAACTCACCCGCGAACTCGCCCAAATCTCTCCGACGGCCTGTTTCCAATACACCATGGAAGGGCTCGCGAATACCGGAATAGTCAGTTATATCAGTTTTGTTAAGCAAGTACGCCGCTATAGAAATACATTCATAGATTTCATCAAAACGGAGGATAAGGGTGATCCGCAGAGTCTCCATATCTACCCCGTGAGAGAAGGCTTATCTCAGAAACCCGTGGATCCAGAGACCGTACCCGTATTTAAAGAGCGCATCTCGCATCAAAGCGCGATTTTTCCACTCGGACTGCTGATCCTCTTCAATCTGCTATTCTTTATCGCCGCACAATTATCGTTCCTCAAATGTGACTTAAAGTAGATTCTGTAATTACTTGGACACTCAGCATCGGTGTGGTTAGGAATGCAGATCGCAACCCCCCTTTATCCCCCCTTATCAGGGGGGCAGGTGAGTACGCCGCAAAACCGCACCTACCGGGGGTTGAAAGTGTGTATTTATTTTTGGAATTTACTATAAAATAAATTGATAACCATTTATCAGGTGTGTCGCTCATCAATCTTCGGGCAGGAGATTCCATGCTTTAGCTTGTGGGTATTATAACGAGTTGTCTTCTTCTGAGTAAGAGTTTGCAAGTAGTTGTCGCATACTGTTTTATGCGATTGCTCTGACACCAATAAATTCCAATTCCCACTTCCCATTTCTTCTCACCCAGATGTATGAAGCCCAAGACGCGCTAAGTTCGCCTTCAGAGTATCCGCCAGAAATTTTAACACAATTTCTAAACACACTAATCCATCTATGACTATCAATTCGGAATAGAAGACCATTCCCCGCCGTTGGAGTTTCTTCTTCAATCACGATACCGCTCCCCATTACAAATTCCGACCCCTTCTTTACGGGTGGGGAGTGTCCCTTAAATCGCGCAAGAAATTCGGGCGAAGGGTCTTCTCCCTCAATTTCCAAGAAATACGCCTCGGCTTCTTGTTTTTGTGCAGAGGCATTATTTTGAAATTTATAGCGAAAAAACACTTCAAAGAGGTCGAGTGTTTCGGGATCAGGTGTTTCGTCTTGCAAATCGCCGCATGAAGATAGGATGGTGATAGCCAAACAAGAAACGGCTAACACACACATTTGATACTTTCTCGTGAATAAAGTCATGAAATGCTCCAATCTTGACGATCTCCATTTGGGCTGGTGTATTGTCGATACTCACAATGCGATAGATTTATGCATTTGTTTTTTACTCGTCTATACCAACCACACCGACAACAATAATAATGGTCCCACCGGTTAGGGTCAGGCAACCGAAAATGGATCCTGCGGCACCTGATTTAATTTGATATGATCGCATTTTCGCCCGATAAGCATCGGCGTAAAGCTTGACGTATTCAGGCGATTTTCCGATCAATCTTTCAGGTGGCGGATTCGGTGGATGGAGACGGATATAATATCGTGTCAGCAGACTGAAAACCGTTGCAGCACTCATTGCAGCGATTATATATGAAGGTTCGGGTTGACTCTGTCCAAAGTGCAAGTCAGCAATACATCCAGTCATCAAAGCACACATCCCTGCGGAGAGAGGAGCACTCATGCCTGCTCCAAAATAAGCCAGTAAATTGACATCGTGTTTGGCATCCGATTCAGCGTCTACTTTCGCCTGAAGCAGTATGGGATCCTGCGGTATATTCTCATAACGTTTAGAACCGCAGCTTGTACAAGCAATGATACACACAATTGACAAGCAAGAGAAATATAGCGAGAATTTCACAAGAAATCTCCTCCATGCAGCGGAAAGTAATCTGGAGCCTGTCCGTAAAATCTGAGGGCTTTCAGAAGCAAGTCGGAAACTTCGGCACGGATTTTACTGCACATGCCAAAATTCCCGACTTGGGTTTTAATCTAAATCGAGGATGTTTTTTTATCCTCTGCTGGTTCTGCCGCGACTACTCGTCAGGCGGCGGATCCCCGTTCGGTGGTTCAGGCATACGCTCGGGAGGGTTTATCACTATTATCACTGGTGGGTCCTCATTGTTCTGGATTTCAATGACAATCTCGGCAATTTCGGGTGGTTTTAAGACGTGTATCTTTGGCGGATTCTCGAGTACTTCAGCGATAATAATATCGGGCACCTCAGGGGGTTCTAATACTGGCACCTCTGGTGGGTCCTGATTGAGTATTTGGGCGATAGCGTCAGGGTCTAAAACGTGTATTATTGGTGGGTCCTGATTGAGTATTTCAGCGACGACATCCGGGGGCACTGGTGGATCCTGATTGAGTATTTGGGCGATAGCGTCGGGGTCTAAGACGCGTATTATTGGTGGGTCCTGATTGAGTATTTCGGCGACGACATCAGGAGGCACTGGTAGAGCCTCCACGACCGGTGACTCATTTCTTTCAGCGGGTTGTTCCATATCCATTGCGGGATCGGGCGTTATAAGGTTTGAATCGCTTCCACAACCGAGTAGAGTAATCAGAGCAATGAGCGAAACTAAGCATTTCATGATACTCTCCTTTTTTCAATGATTGAGACTTTTCAAATGGAATGCATGAAGGTTTCTACCTAAGAGTATACCACAAATACACGAAAATTTGGTAAAAAATTTGTTGGGTTTCGCTGTATCTATGTCGCTCGCGGTTTTATGGAAAGGTGAAATTTGGGTAGTCTTGGTCTTTACCGCTCAACCCAACCTACAGGAAACCGCTTTTTCCCATCTTTTGCATTTTCTTAAACCTTTTTCCCAAATATTTCCCTCTTTAAGTCTAACGTGAGTTCGATAAGAGATTTAAGTATCACCGTAGGTTGGGTTGAACGGGGATAAAAAATGCGATGTCGTCCCTCAAAGACGCATCAAATCGAATATGTCCGTTTATGTTCCAAAAACATAGTGAAACCCAACGTCATATGGGAAACCTTATCGGAAAATCGTTGGGTTTCACTCGGTCTCTTGAGACCGTTAGTTGCCCAAGGCAAGCAGTGTTTTTTGATAGACAAGCCTTCTGAGGTGATCCGTTCAACCCAACCTACATTGCTAACAGCCTATGGTGCAAGGAACACAGGAAACCAACACAGCCTCTACAAAATGAAAATCCGTGATGTCGTTGTTGCAGGCATCTTACATCTTTCTCGAAACCGATTGCGTGCTGGGTTGTCTATTCTCGGTATTCTTATCGGGATTGCGAGTGTGCTGTGCATGATGGCTATCGGCGATGGTGCTAAACGCCTCATCGTTAAAGACCTTGAAAAACTTGGTGGTGCCAACCAAGTCCAATTGTGGACCCGGAGTACCGTTTGGAAGCGTCGAGGGCTCGTGCGGCGGACAACTGAACGGTATACGCTTGCGGACGCTCATGCGATTGAAGCGGAATGCCCGGATGTCTTATTTGTTTTGCCGAAAAATGAAAGATTCCGGCCCCACCTCGTTAGTAGCCAATATGGCAGCCAACCGGGTCCGCATTTTGAAGGTGTCACCGCAGACTATGCCCTCGGTATGCGCTGGGAGCTTCAAGAAGGTAGGTTTCTCTCCGAGAACGATATTGAAAACGCAACGCAGGTCTGTGTCTTGGGTGCCAGTATTGCCAGTGAGTTGTTCGGAAACATTTCTCCCATCGGACAAGAGGTAAAGGTACGGTTTTCTTGGCGGAATCCCTCGGTAAGACTACGTGTTGTCGGGGTAATGAAAGCAAAAGGTCGTAGTCTCAGTTCTTGGCGTTCTTTAGATGATAGCGTTTGTGTCCCGCTGACAACGCGTCAACAGCGGCTTATAGGCAACCCCTACGTTGACAGATTGGTTATCTTTTTTAGAAAAGATGCTGATGTTTATAGGGTCATTGATTCGATCAAACATGTTCTGCGTAAGAGACACCGGGGGAAAGATGACTTTATCGGTTATTGGATACCGAAAGGTAATATTCAGCGGCTTGCGCACACGCAAAAGATGATAAAAATCGCGTTGGGAAGTATCGCAAGTTTCTCGCTGTTTGTGGGTGGTATCGGTATTATGAATATGTGTCTTGTTTCCGTGGGCGAGAAAACGAGAGAGATTGGCTTACGGAAATCGGTTGGTGCGAGACAGGTTCACATTTTCTGGCAATTTTTGACGGAATCGATATGTCTCTGTTTCTGTGGTACACTTTTCGGAATTGCGGGTGGATGGTTCGCAGCGCACGGCATGACACGCCTCGCTGTCCGGATCGTTCCAGTTGTGCCAGAGTGGCCCGTTGTTCTCTCTGGGCATTGGGTCCTGATCTCCGTTATCTTTTCAATTCTTATGGGTGTTGGTTTTGGAGTTTATCCTGCGATGCGGGCGGCACGACTTTCGCCTATTGATGCCCTCCGAGCCGAGAGTTAAGATTTTTTCATGTTCAAGAGAATTATCGGTTTTGGAATCCCAATGCTTTAGCGTTGGGAGGAAAAATCGCCATTGTGAATGAGACCCAAGCGTTGAAACATATTTGACTTTGGTCTGCAAATGTGGTATACTTAGCGTATCAGGTTGGCAGACATAACGAGCATTGTCGCTTGACAATGTGTCTGCCTCTCACTCGTTAGGAGATAAAAACCTGATACCTGATATACCATGAGATTGACTTTCAAATATCCTGTGTATCCGACGCGTACACAGGAGACAACATTACTACACTGGTTTGACCATCTTTGCGACCTTCAGAACTCTGCGCGCCACGATAGGCTTGTTGCGTATGAGACGGAAGGTGCTTTTGTTTCCCTAAATGACCAGCAGCACCTCCTAAGAGCCGCGCGTGAGAAGTATGACGATTTCCGAGAAGTGCCACAAGATTTTCAGAACCACGCCCTACGGAGAAACGATAAGGCATTCACGAATTTTCGCAGGCGTTGTAAGAACGGAGCTGCGAAAAAAGGGTATCCTCGCTACAAAAAGCGTGTGCGTTCTCTGACTTGGAGTCTCCGCAAATATACCAAAGTCGTTCGGAAAAAGACAAAAGAGACTGATAAACAGACGATACGCGTCCGCGAAAACCCGATCCGAGAAACAGCATGGAAACATGACCGCTTGAAAGTGCCGAAACTTGGCGAAGTCAAAATCTACATGCACCGCCCGCTGCAAGGCGATCCGAAAGAAGTGTCGCTCGTGAAAAAAGCGTCGGGGTGGTATGTTCATATTACCTGTGAACTCCCCGATACCCCGAAAGTTGAACCGACAGATGCGATCGCTGTTGACGTTGGCACAACGCACTATTTGACGACTTCCGAAGGTGAAAAGGAAAATAACCCGCGCTGGTATCGTCAAGCTGAAGGACTCCTCCGAAAACACTCTAAAGACCTATCGCGTAAAAAGTTAGGTTCTAACCGTAGAAAGAAACAACAACACAAACTTACCCTACACCATGAGCGAACTGCCAACAGGCGTAAAGACTTTATCGGTAAACTCGTCTACAAACTCTACCATCATAAGGAAAATAATGTCTTAGTGGTAGAAGATTTAGGTGTATCCAATATGGTAAAGAACAGACACCTCAGCAAGAGCATTTCCGATGCGTCTTGGGCAACCTTCTTTACGTGGTGTGGAAACATAGCCGAAAGAGACGGTTTCCACTTCCATAAAGTCGATCCCAAGAATACCTCACAAACTTGCTCCTACTGCGGTCAGAAATCGCCAAAGAAACTTTCGCTGGCGATACGAACTTTTAAGTGTCAGTCTTGTGGCACGGCTTTAGACCGAGACCACAACGCTGCACGAAATATACTTTTTAAGGCAGCTGCTGCCTTTCGTGGAGAGCGGTGGGTTACCACCCTCACTGAAACGAGAAACACCAACGAAGCACGAGATTTGGACTTGCAGAATGCAACACAACTCACGTTGTTTGGCGACAAGCCCAAGTCTTTAGGCTTGGGTAGTTGACAGTGTTAACTTCTTAAAATTAGTCTTATTCCACTGCCCTTTCACTGTTCCCGTTGCTCTGCTGGGCAATTTCCATAAACTTGAACCTCTTAATATACGCTGACAGGACCCCTTAAGTACCGCGCGTTATGTGGTTACTTCAAGGGGGACATCTGTTTTGTCAGATGTGATTTACACGAAAGGAGACGTATGCGCAATACAATCGTTTACAGACATTGGCAGCCCGGCGATGATGACGCTATCTTGGCGTTTCTACCTAATACCAACGAAGACTGGTTCCGGCATAAATTTGGCGATGCAGACCTTGAACCTGAAGGGATTCGTTTGGCATTTCTCGGTGAAAGAGTTGTTGGACATGTGATGGGTGAATCCACTTCACTTTTTATTGAAGGAAAGATCCAGAAATTCGGCACAGTTACAGGTGTGTTTGTTGCCTTGGACATGCGCCGACGAGGCATTGCAACCCGCCTGATGCAAGAAGTGCACACATACTTTGAAAGCAAAGACTATCGCGGAAGTGTTCTTGATACCGATACGGAGGAGGCACGTCAATTGTATCAGAAAGTGGGATATCAGGAAGTGGGTAGGGAATTACGAGCGCGACTTTTACCAAGTTCCGATGCTTCTCGATTCAAGTGGATGAGCACGCATCTTGAAGATTTAAGTATCTTACGTCAATTGGATGAAAGATGGGCAAGACAAAATTTCCGAGTCTGGTGGAAACCGGGGGCCGTGAAAGTAGATCAGTCCAATTTAAACGAGTACCGTGTATTGCGTAGCAAGGGAGATATTATTGGCTACGCGGAATGGTCTGAATGGTCTGAACCGTTAGAAGGTTATCCACACGGATTAATTTGTGACCCGATTGTGCCAGGTCAAAATCCGATGGAAGTTATCAAATCACTGCAGGCAACGATTTCCGCACCACTGATATGGGAGACTTGCGAGGAAAGCAGATATGAGAAACCGCTTCGTTCTATCGGTTGTTCACTTGAAAGGACATCCAACGTTACGATGCTCTTCTCTTTTGGGAAAAAAATTAATGTGACTGGACAATTCCGAACCTTTTCGTAGTAAGCAGAGCTCGGTTTTCGGGCGCACAATGAAACATTTGGTCCATCGCGAGTGGGCAGTGCTACCTCTTTTCCCTTGATTTACCTCTTGTTTCTTGCTAAACTTAAAGAGATTTAGGGTATCCCGTTATTCGCTTTGAAAATAGGTGGAAGTTCAAACCACACCAGCAAACCCAAAAAGCAGAATTGGTTAATCTATTGATACAAAAGTTAAAGGATAACATCTTTCTTGTAGTTTCGGTGCTGTTATGCCTCTTTATTTTAATCGAGGTTAACTATCCGCAGCTTGCACCGCAATCTGAGTTGGCGTTCTTCGCGATGCTGGGGTTAATAGTGGTGTTTTTGAAATACCCTGTTCACTCACGTTTTGCGGACACTCCTGTTTTTCAAGCACTTGATTTTGTGCTGATAGTCGGTGTGATTGTCTGTTTCGGTTATGTTGTCGGTCAAACGGAACCGATCTTCCGAGCGTTCTGGTTGGATGATAAGTCCCTCGGGGACCGGGCGGGAGTGGAGCGGCTATTGGATTATGTGGTTGGCGGGTTTGGACTTATCTTGATTTTAGAGGGGACGCGCCGTTCTATCGGTGTGACGCTTCCGCTGCTCTCGCTCGCGTTTCTTCTTTACGCTGGCTTTGGACAGTTTATGCCGGATGGATTATTCCCGCATCGCGGGTATTCTATTCAACGGATTGTCAGCCAGACGTTTTTACACAGTCAAGGCACATTTGGTGTCGCGCTGCGGGTGATGTTCACGTATGTTTTTCTTTTTGTGTTGTTTGGTACGTTATTGGAACGCACGGGGGCAACAGGTTATGTTTTAGATTTGGCGAGGCGCGTTTTTGGTTCAAGTGCGGGTGCGCCTGCAAAGGTCGCGGTGTTGGGCAGCGGTATGATGGGATCGCTATCTGGTTCCGCTGTTGCGAACACTGCAACGACGGGTACGTTTACGATTCCGTTGATGCGACGTGCTGGGTTCCAACCGGCGATGGCGGGAGGTATTGAAGCCGCTGCGAGTTCTGGTGGCGCGTTGGTACCGCCGATTATGGGAGCAGGGGCGTATATGATGCTCGAAATCGTAGAGCCTGCTGTTACGTATTCTGAGATTATTACAGCTGCATTGCTACCAGCAATCCTTTACTATGTGGCGATGTTGTGTATGGTGCATTTTTTGGCGAAACATATCGGGAACGCTGCGTCGGATAGTGCCCCGGATGTCGATGTTACGGACGAGAATCAGGAGCGAGAAAGTGATCAAACGCGTGCGTCTACGGACAAACTTCCTAAGATGCAAGGGGTCGTCTTTTTCACGGCGTTTATCACACTGATTGTTTTCCTGCGAATGGATGCTACACCCTTCCGGGCGGTGAGTTGGAGTCTGTTAGTTGTATTGGTTGTGGGTCTCTTTCATTCTAAAACCCGCGTCGGAATTTCGGGGATTTCAAAGGCGATGGAAAACGCTGCGCAGAGCGGTGTGTCCCTGATTGCAGCTGCAGCGTGTGTCGGTATCATCTTGGGTGTGGTAACGCTAACAGGGATCGGTAGCAAGCTGCCCTCAACACTTTTGCCGATTGCGTCTACGAATCTGATGTTAGCGTTGTTCTTTCTGATGATTTCGACGATTATTCTGGGGATGGGATTGCCTTCATCGGTTTGTTATCTATTGATGGCTATTTTGGTGGGTCCCGTGCTTCTGGATTTGGGTGTCGTTCCGCTCGCAGCGCATTTTTTCATTTTCTATTTCGGAATGATGTCGATGGTAACCCCACCTGTCGCCTTGGCGGCGTATGCTGCAGCTGCCATCGCGGGTTCGGGAATAATGGCAACGGGATTCGCTGCGTTCAGATTCGCGCTTGTCGGTTTTGCGCTGCCTTACGTGTTTGTATTGCGACCGGCGTTACTCTGGTTGAGCGGGGATGGTCGTACGCCAGAAGTATGGACAGTTTTAGGGAATTTCTCACTAACGTTGGTTGGGACGGTTATCTTTGCGGCTGCGATCGCTGGTTATATCTTTAACAGGTTGACGCTATGGACGCGCGGCATTCTGTTTATTGCTGCACTCATTCTCTTTTTTCTACCGACCGGCATGCAGTTCGTGTGGATTCATGGAATAGTCGTCCTCGCGAGTATTGTTATTTTCTACTCTAATTGGCAAAAGAAGGAGGAACCTCATGAAGAGCCCAGTTAGATGGGTGTTGTATGGTTTGCTCGTGCTACTGTTTTTGCTACACAACGATTTCTGGTTCTGGAAGACACCGCAGCTCGTTTTAGGAGTGCCGGTAGGACTGCTCTATCATATCGGTTACTGCGTTGTGGCGACGTTGCTAATGGCAGCTTTCGTCAAAGCGCGCGGGGATTGGGGAGAAAAATGAGTCTCGCTATTATTTTTATCTACCTCGCTATGGTGCTGTTGCTCGGTGTTCTGAGCCATAAACTCTTCCGAAACACTGGGGAAGACTATTTCGTCGCGAGTCGGACAATCAATTGGTTTATCCTGTTGATGACGCTTTTTGGCACGAACATGACAGCATTCTCGATCCTCGGTGCATCGGGTGAGGCATATCACAGAGGTATCGGTGTTTTTGCGTTAATGGCTTCTTCTTCTGCGATAGTTGTGCCGTGTGTGTTCCTTTTTATCGGAACTCGCTTGTGGCGGCTCGGAAAGCGGTTCGGTTATGTGACACAGGCGCAATACTTCCGCGACCGGTGGGAATCCGATGGCTTGGGGCTGCTTCTTTTTATCGTGTTTGTGTTGCTACTCATTCCGTATCTACTTATCGGAGTGATGGGCGGCGGTGGAACATTGGCAACACTCACAGATGGTAAGATTCCACAGTGGGGCGGTGGTTTACTCATCTGTGCTGTCGTCCTCTGTTACGTTACCTACAGTGGCATGCGAGGGACTGCATGGGTAAACACGTTCCAGACGCTCGTTTTCATGACCCTCGGAGGCATCACGTTTTTTGTTATCACGAATCGGATGGGTGGTTTTTCAAACGCGATCTCTAAAGTAGACACGGGTTTGCTGATGCAGGCGGAGCATATAAAACCGTTGGAATTATTGACGTATCTCTGTATTCCGCTCTGTGTTGGCATGTTTCCACATATCTTTTCACATTTCCTAACAGCGAGAGATGTTGGGACATTCCGTTATGCAATTATTCTGTATCCGTTATGTATCGCGATTGTATGGATTCCGAGCGTGCTACTTGGAATATTGGGGAGTGTGGATGTTCCGGGTTTAAAGGGGGCGCAGGCAAACAATGTGCTGATCCAGATGATCAGTATGCATGCCCCTGGTGTTTTGGCTGGGTTTCTGGGAGCGGGTGTCTTCGCGGCGATTATGTCCTCATTGGATTCACAATCGCTTGCGATTGGGAGCATGTTCACACACGATATTGTTGAGCATTATCGCCGGGAAGCGTTTTCGGAGAAACAGAAAGTATGGGTCGGTCGCCTATTTGTGAGCGGTGTGCTTTGTGTCACCTATCTAATCTCACTTATTGCGACACCGAGTATTTTTAGGCTCGCGATCTGGTCGTTCACGGGGTTTGCGGGTCTCTTTCCGATTGTGGTTGCGGCGTTGTTCTGGCGGCGCAGCACAAAGTTAGGCGTGTTCGCTGCAATCATAAGTGTTATTCTATTATGGCTCTATTTCTTTCTCCAAAACTGGCGGACACCCGGGTATAGTGTGGGCGGAACCGGTATTATGCCTGCTGCGATCCTGATTGCTGTTTCGTCTGTCACACTGATAATTGTTTCTCTGCTCACGAAACCGCCGAATTCACAAACGCTTGAGAAGTTTTTCGATTATAATAAAATCTGAAGATATGTTAACATTTCACGGAGAATTTCCGCCCTGCTTCGCTGGTGTGGGGATGTGAAAGTCCAAGAAAAAGGATGGCAAACAGACCATGACACTCAAGAAAACGACTTTGCTTCTCTTACTGATGACATGTATTTTTGCATGTGGGGAAGCGGAAGAGACAATTGAACCTGAAGAACCAGTCGTGATTAAATACGGAGCGGTCTCTGGAAACATCACCGATGTTGGAACAGGGAATCGAATTCCTGGGTCAACTGTAAAGCTGCTGGAACAATCGATCGAAACTGGTGTGGATGGTGCTTACACCTTTCAAGGCGTTCCTTATGGAGATACGCATACCTTAATTGTTTCAGATCCGGATTACAAACCGTATAGCCAACCGATTACCCTCAATCAAGAGCGTTTGGTTGTGAATATTATGTTGACACCCCTTCGGGATCCGGTTGTGGAGCTGCAGGAATTTTTTGACAATTTTGCTGTTCTCCTTGAATCTGTAGATATGGAGAACATTGAAGCGATTGAAGCACTTTTTTCGGAGACCTACGTCGCTGCTGACGATCCAGCGACACTTTTCGGTGTGGCGTCAGGAATTATTCCTGAGAATTATGCGGATGTTGTTCCGGCAATGACACAACTCTTTGAGGAGTATGTCTCACTTCAATTCCTGTTCCAGGATATGGAGATGGATATTACACATGCCCGGAAAGCGGCGGTAACGCTTCAGCTTGATATAAACGCCGAGAAGGGAGAGGATCTTGACTTAAGGGAGCTCAAAGCTCGTTGCCAATTTGAATTTCGCCGTGAGGGAGCGGATTTGAAGATTGTGTATTGGCAGCTTTTTGAATTGGATGTCCGATTGTGATTCCGTTAAGATCGAGACAAGAAATTGGTGAGGGCTGCGAATTCTGTGATGTCTAACGTTTCAGGGCGTCTCTGTGGTGCTATATCAAGTTCTTCAAATGCAGCGGCTAATGCCTCTGCCGGTGCGAGTCTGCCCCTGGTTAGGGTGTTTTTTAGCATCTTTCGTCGTGTCCGAAACGCCGTCCGCACTATTTTAAAGAAAAGTTCCTCATTGTCAACGGCAACCTTTGGGTTTTCACGCATTGTCAGTTTTAAGAGTGCGGAATCTACTTTGGGGGCAGGGTAAAAGTTTTCTGGCGATAGGGTGGAGATTAATGCCGTATCGGCGCGATAGCCAACTCCAATTGTCAACGCACCGTAATCTTTTCCGCCTGGTCCGGCGACGATCCTTTCAGCGACCTCCTTCTGCATCATCAACACACAACTATGTATCTCTTTGTGATGTGAGAGGAGTTTCCACAGGATGGGTGTCGTGATGCTGTAGGGCAGGTTCGCAATGACTTTAAATGTGGTAGTCGCATTCCCTGTGCTGTCCGATAACAGTGAATTGAGTTCCAGTTTGAGAATGTCGGCATTGAGGAGTTGGACACGTGGATCTATGGAAAATTGGGCTGCCAACGCTTTGTATAGCAATTCGTCCACTTCAACGGCAATTACGCGTTTGACACACCGCACTAACACCTCCGTAAGACACCCTAAACCTGCACCGATTTCTATGACGGTATCGGTGTCTGTCAGTTCCCCTGCTTCGACAATAATTTTGAGGACTTCTGGGTTAACGAGGAAGTTTTGTCCTAACTGTTTTTTGGGGCGGGTCTGATTTAAGGCAAAGAAGTCGCGGACCTGTCGGTAATTCATTTTTTAATTTATGGGCATCTGAGCTGCGCTCCACTACGTTGCGCGCAGGTTTCCGATTAATTCGCGACTAGATTTGAAGATTTGATCGATTTTTCAGAAGAGTTGGTAAATCCTTATTCTCAAAGGATTTACTTCTTTCGTGTCTTGAGGGAGACAACCTTTGTTAGGATGACATCCGCTACGTCCCGCTTTGAGGCGCGTGGTAGTTGTTCACAGGTGCCGTGCCGATCCAGCAAGGTGACAATGTTGGTATCGGATTGGAATCCAGCACCTTCCGCAAGGATGTCGTTCGCGACAATGAGATCGCAGTTCTTACGGATCAGTTTCCTTTGCGCGTTTTCGAGGAGATCGTTGGTTTCGGCGGCGAAGCAGACGAGCGTTTGATGGGTTTTCTGTTCGCCGAGAGCCTGTGCGATGTCTGGGTTCTTTTCGAGCGGGAGCGTCAATGTATCGTTCGTTTTTTTGATTTTATGGGGCGTAAATTCGCGTGGGCGATAATCAGCAGGTGCCGCTGCCATGATGACGATATCCGTTTCACCAAACGCTTTCAGGACAGCGTCGTGCATTTCGAGCGTAGTTTCAACGCCCTGAATTTCAATGCCAATGGGTGCAGGAACAGTGGCGGTTCCACTAATCAAACGGACTTCTGCGCCGCGCTGTGCTGCCGCTTCGGCGATAGCATACCCCATCTTTCCGCTGGAGCGGTTGGTGATAAATCTGACGGGATCTATGTATTCACGCGTTGCGCCTGCCGTGACGAGGACACGTGTCCCTTGCAAATCACCTGCTCTTTTGGTAGGAGTGCTCTCCGAATCGCGCCCCTTCAGAATATCCGTCATAGTTTGGAGGATCGTCTCTACTGTATTCAGTCGTCCTGTACCTTCATAACCACAGGCTAAATCGCCACTTTCAGGTTCGATGAAATGGATATCTTGTGCTTTCAAAGCGTCGATGTTTCTTTGGACGAAGGGATTTTGATACATGTGTCCATTCATTGCGGGTGCGAGGAGTATCGGGCAGTGAACGGAAACCGCTACGGTGGAGAGTGCGTCGTCGGCGATGCCGTTTGCGAGTTTACCGATGGTATTTGCCGTTGCAGGAACAATCGTGAACAGATCGGCACGGTCGGCGAGATCGATGTGGGGCGGCTTCCAATCTGTCCCCGCGTTGAAGAGATTCAGGAGGACTGGGTTTCGTGAGATGACTTGGAATTGCAAGGGTTGGACGAGACGTGTGGCGTTTTCGGTCATCACGACGTGGACATAAGCACCGCTTTTGACGAGTTGGCTTGCCACGTCAAGTGATTTGTGGATGGCTATGCCGCCTGTGACACCTAAGATGATCGTTCGCTCTCTGAATTCCATTTTGTTAACTATTGGGTTTCTGTGCCGATTTTTCCGTTGTCAAAATCGGGTTTTCGGTTAATTTCAACTGGATTTGGGATTGATACCAAAGCAAAAGTGTTTACGTAGGTTCTGAGAGATAACTTGAAATACCAAGTTTGGATTTAATCTGCGCTGTCAATACTGAGCAGAGGGTTGATTGTTTCTATTAGTTTGTCATCAATGCGGGATCGCTCAGCACGAATGATAGTCTGAATTTGTCGGACTGCCTCTTGGATTGCTTTCTCTGGATTACTAACCCAGTAATCGTAATTCTTAATTTCTTGGACTTCGGATTTGGCTATGTCCAACCGTTGTTTCAGTTCCGCCTCCGATTCTGTTTTTCTGCGGCGGAGGCGTTTCTCTAAGGTCGTTAGGGATGGTGGGACAATGAAGATGAGCACACTTCTCGCCGGTGCGAGGTTTTGCTCCCGGATTGCCAGAGAACCCTTTACCTCGATCTCTAAAATAGAATCTTTACCAGCTTCACGTGCTGTAACTATTTCAGACTTGAGCGTTCCATAGAGGTTGTCACCGTATTCTGCCCATTCTAAGAAGCTGCCTTGCTGGATATGCTTTTCAAATTCTGCTTTTGACAGGAATCGGTAGTCAACACCATCTACTTCACGCGGACGGGGTTTACGTGTCGTTGCAGAGACGGATAACTGCAAGGTTTCGTCCGATTTGCAGAGGGCATTAATAATGGTGCTTTTCCCTGAACCGGAGGGTCCAGAAATGACGATGACAAGGTTTGGTTTGTAAAGATGGGTATTCGCCATTGGAAACGTTGCACCCTTACAAAGGTGTGTTGCCCTATGTTAATCTGCGGCTTCATCTAACTCGACGAGGACAGGTGATTCAATGCGAATAGCGTCTTTGATACAGACTTCTTCGCACAACTTGCATCCAACACAATCCTTGGGTTTAACCAATTCGCAGATGCCGAAGAAGCTTTCGGCGTGTTCACCGGTATCTGGGTCCTTGAGTTCTAAGCATTCCCAGGGACAGATATGAACGCAGAAATCGCATCCGGAGCAGAGTTCTTCGTAGATGACGGCAATGGGTCGGTGTGTTGGGCGGCGGATGAACTTGCAGACCTCACCAAACTGGTCCCGAATCGCTTCAACGGGGCAGACCATCCCGCATGCGCTGCAGTCGATACAAATGTTTGGATCGATGATGTGCAGCATGTTCCTGTCACCCGTGATTGCGTCAACGGGGCAATTGGTTAAACACGCCATACACCCGATACACTCGTCAGTGATATAGTATGCCATGAGTTTTCCTGTTTTTTAAGTCGGATAGAATGTTTCTGTTATCCTCAATACATATATTTTACCATAATCATTATAAGTTGTCAAGTGTATTTTTGTTTGAAATCGGAGGTATTCGGTTATCAGTTGTCGGTTGTCAGTTTTCAGTAATCAAGGTTTCTGTGTATCAACCGACAACCTCCATAATTCTGAAAATTCTGTGAATGCTAATTCTGACTACTGAGTACTGATAACTGACAACCCGTAACTAAAAACTATCCCGTTGATATTTTCAGGGTTATTCGCTATAATAGCCACATAGATATATTAGGGTGTTATTATACAAGCCCATACTACAAGAAAATACGAGGATTCTAATGGACTTAGGACTAAAAGGTAAAGTGGTCGTTGTAACGGGTGCGAGCCGTGGGATCGGTCGCGCGATTGCACATGGATTCGCTGAAGAGGGCGTACGGTTGAGCATCTGTGGCAGAACCGAGGATACACTCCAAAGTGTTACGGATGAACTCACGGCGAAAGGCGCGGAGGTTTTCGCTAAACTTACAGATGTTACGGATGGGACACAGGTCGAAACGTTTATCACAGAAACGGTGGACACTTACGGCGGGATTGATGTCGTTGTGAACAACGTGGGTGGCAGTCGGTGGACACCTTTGGAAGAGATTTCGGATACCGAATGGCACGAGATTCTTGATTTGAACCTTGTTTCTGCGGCACGGGTTAACCGACGCGCGATCCCTGAGATGAAAAAGCGGGGGGGCGGTGTGATTCTGATGATAACGTCTATCTATGGTCGAGAAGGCGGCGGACATATCACCTATAACGCTTCAAAAGCTGCTGAGATTAGCATGACAAAATCGTTGGCAAAGGAGCTTGCATCGGACAATATCCGCGTTAATAGTGTCGCGCCGGGTTCGATCCTCTTTCCGGGTGGCGGTTGGGCGCGTCGGATGGCGGCGGACCCAGAGGCGATGGAGGCTTTTGTAAAGAGCGATATGCCGCTCGGTAGGTTCGGGAAGCCGGAAGAAATCGCGAATGTTGTTGTCTTTCTTGCCTCGGAACGGGCAAGCCTTGTGACGGGTGCTTGTGTGAACGTTGATGGATGCCAGTCGCACTCAAATATTTGATTTAGGTGAATTTCAAATGGAAATGAGACCGTTTAAAAAAATAAAGTACTTTCTTATCTGTCTCGCTATTTTCTTTCCATTTGCAACAGCACAGGCGAAACTCACCGGGGAAGTCATCTTTGCCCCTCCAATTGATGCATTCAACGAACTCTGGGTCACCGACGTGGAAAAAGCACGCGATGATCGTCCGTTTTTTAAACTGGAACGTTCACCGGAGGGACTCGCCGTACAAACAAATGGGAACCTCGTCGTCACGACCACTTCGCACGATCAACTAATGTTTGGTAACGACATCTACCTTTTTGATAAAGAGGCTGATTTTCCAAAAGTGCGAGACCTTACGCGTCAGCAATTTAGTCTTATTTGGGGGCTCGACATTTCACAAAACGGTGATATCGTATTCACGCACGAGCGGACAGGACCGGCACCAGCGACTGGGATATATCTCATTCCAAAACGTGAATTAAAGAAATTGCGACCGAAAGTCCATCTGGTAAAAGCAGGTGAGGCGTATACTGTAGAATGGTCACCGAACGGAAAACAGATCGCCTATAGTACTTCCGATGGCGTTTGTATCTTTAATATCCTAACCCAAGAAGTTCTACAGATAAGCAGAGATGGTGGTTGCCCCGCCTTCTCACCAGATGGGAGATACATTGCTTTTGCACACGGGCGTTGGGCAAATACGTATAAAATTGAAGTCATATTGAGTAAAACCTAAGAATGTGGTAAAATAGTGGAAACAGAGCAGATAGTTTATGTCTCTTTTTCCACTTTACATCCCTATTAGGTTATGAAAGGTGCTCTTATGGAAACCAAGGAAACCCCTGAAAAGCA
>JAJECN010000047.1 GCA_022821965.1 Candidatus Poribacteria bacterium | reverse complement strand
AGGAACCTGTTTTTGGATGTCTAACGCCACCGTCAACCGTCCAACAAGCTGCTCAAGGTGGGCGATACGCTTCTCGGTATCACTCGACTCCTTATCAGTAGACTCAAACAGCGTAGACGCATTTTCAAGCAGCTGTCGCTTTCACTGTGAGAGTTGATTTTCGTTGAGATTATGTCGCCGACACACTTCTGCTTGGGAAGTCGCACCGCTGAGGACTTCAAGAACAACTTCAGCTTTAAACTCGGGGGTGAATGTTCTTCGTTTGGCCATCGGATTCTCCTTTCAATGGGATGATTGTTATTGTATCACAATCTTCCTTTAGACTGTGGTCTAAAAAACCGATGGCATTACACATCATCCACGCTGACATTCCAACCATCCCCACTATAAAAACCAAGACAAGAAGTATTGTTGAAACTGTTATAAATTAAAACCACATTTTAGAAAATCGCATCATAGGTTACCCTCCTCCCGAAACTCCTTACTATTCACTTCACCGCCCATAGATAACCTTCTCATCAAGTACTCTCAGGGCTTCCCGCTCCAAGTTATAGGCTTCCGTCCGTTTCCGATTCGCTTCCAAAACTGTGTCGTTTATTTCCGACTGCGTTTTTTTATCGTGCAATAAAGGAATCACAACTTCTAAAACCTGCATATCATTAATTTCATCTACCACAGCACCATAGGTATACCGATTTCTTCCTCAAGTTGTTGGTACTCGGTTTCTGTTATCACAACGCTGCTAAGGTCCTCGTTCCGATTGACGATGCCCACTAATAGATTTAGCAAACTTACAAGCCATTGCAATTGACCCTCTGGATAAGACGCAGCATCAACAGATTCCTGAACAGGGACCAACATATTACCCTCCATTACTTTAAGCATCTATCTTTCATCCCGTTAAGTCCAATGAAATTATACATCAATTTGAAAGAGACTTCAAGAAAAAAAGAAGACAACATCTCTCCTTGCAAACTTACCCAAAGCACAGTATAATAGACGCAAACTTGTGCTGATGGACCATTCACAGCACGCCAGCAGGAACAGGAATGGAAACCAACGGGAACCAGAAACAAAACCTCGTCAAACCGCATATTCTACTGATTGGGTTAGCACTCGTCGCCTTTAATAGCTACTGGTGCCTGATGGGAACAGAGGTGTGGCACTCCACGCAGTTGACGATCGCCTCCCTGTTCTTCAATGCAGTTTTCACCCTCCTTGTTTTCGTGCTTGTCAATCTACTTTTCCAGCGATTCATGCCGCGTCTGGCGATGTCCGAAGCCGATTTGCAAACCATCTATGTGATGGTCGTGATGGTATCAACGATCAGCGGACACACCATGATGGGGTACCTCATCCCTGTCCTCGCGCACACATTTCAGTTCGCAACCCCCGAAAATGAATGGTTATCGCTCTTCGGAAACAGTATCCCCAGTTGGATCGCTGTCAAAAGTCCCCGTGTTTTAGACGGGTTCTATAACGGAGATTCCACGCTCTACACCTCCCTCACTTTAAACGCATGGATCCCGCCGGTGCTGACGTGGTCGAGTTTCGTTATCGCGCTCTGGCTGACATTGCTGGCGGTAACGATTTTTCTCCGAAAGCAGTGGACGGAAAATGAACGTTTGAATTATCCCATCGTCCAACTTCCGTTAGCATTGACGAGCAATCCAAAACGCTTCTTCACCTCCCCGTGGATGTGGCTCGGATTCGCACTCGCAGGAAGTGCCGAGCTGCTAAATGGACTGAGTTTCCTATTTCCAGAGATCCCTTCCCTACCCATTAGAAACAAATCGCTTGGACAATTCAGTTCAAAGCCGTGGAGTGCGATGGGACCAATTCGCATCTCCTTCTATCCGTTCAGCATCGGTCTGATGTTCTTCACACCGCTGGATCTCTCGTTTTCGTGTTGGTTCTTCTGGTTACTGACCCGTGTTCAGATGATAGTGACAGATATGTTCGGCGCACGTAATATCTATAATCTTGAACAGCAGACAGGTGCCTGGATTGCGTTCGGATGCATTCCGTTGTGGATGGGACGAAAACACTACGGACGCATTATCCGTAAAGTTTTCGGGATCGCACAACGCCGTGGCGAACCACCCCCTGACGATTCCGGTGAACCGATGCGTTACCGCACTGCTGCCGGACTGTTCACCGTCGGGTTGCTGTTCCTTTTCTTCTTCTGTTTCCAGATGGGGATGACGTTCTGGGCGATTGGACTCTTTTTCCTTTTCTACTTCCCAATGATTCTCGGTATCACCCGTATTCGCGCCGAAATTGGTCCGCCATTGCATCAACTCGTCCTTGTCGATCCGGGGCGGACGATGGTATTGGCGTTAGGCACACGCCGACTCGGCACAGAGAATCTGATGGGACTAACGTTCCTCTACCCGTTTGTCCGTTGTTTCCGAGCGCATCCGACACCCAGTGAGTTAGAGGCGTTCCGTCTGGCAGAACGGAGTCATATCGGGTACCGGCAACTGCTTATCGGGATGGTCTTGGCGATTGTGTTCGGTATCCTGATAACGTTTTGGGCATATCTACACGTCCTTTACGATATGGGTGTGGCAAGCAAAGCACGCGGCTGGATTGTCTATATGGGATGGGAGACGTTCAACCGCCTGCAAACGTGGCTTGTCAGTCCACGGGAGACGAGTGTACCGGAACTCGGTGTCATCGGCAGCAGTTTCCTGTTCACAATATTCCTGATGATTATGAAAATCAGGTTTTTGTGGTGGCCCCTACATCCTGCCGGTTACGTGTTAGTCAGTGGCACCGGAATGGGAAGGTTGTGGTTCACAATCTTCCTGGGTTGGTTGGCGAAGGCAATCGTGTTGAAGATTGGTGGTGTGAAACTCTACCGACAAGCGATACCCTTCTTTTTGGGGCTAATCTTAGGGGATTACACGCTCGGATGTATCTGGAGCCTCATCGGATTGGTGCTGGAGATACCGACCTATATTGTGTGGCATTGAGGTGTTCAATTTTCGGATTCAATACGCTGAAACTGGCTGTAGGCAACATAAGCGGCAATACCGGTTACAACCGGAATTGCAACCGCAAAAAAGGCAAGAACTAAACCTATAATAACCAGCCATTGATTAAGAGAATCCGCCCGATCATCAAGATATTCACTTCGTAAATCGTTGAATTGGCGTTGAATTTCTACATCACTAACAGCATCAACACTGCTCGCGCTATCCTGAACGTCTGCTTCGTCGTCAACAAGGTGTTTCGCTGTTTCTACCATCTTTTTCTCTCCTTTACCGGTAACGCTAAAACCTACCACAGTTTTTAGGGGTAATATATGTCACTCTTACGGAATTTATACTAAAGTTTGGACAATTTTTATGCAATAAACATGCCGCCCCTACGGGGCTTAGCTGCTTGGGGGATGCCGTTTCTATTCTCACTGCGAAGCAATACCGCCCCTACGGGGCTGCGTATCGGTGTATCGGCATTTGTTTTTCTTGTGAGTTGCGTTTGTGTCTGTAACACTCAGAAAATCCGAGAATGTGGTGGAGACAGAGTCTGATCTGAATAGAAACTGTCCAAACTTTAGAATTTATAGTAAAGTCCGAAAATATGTGGACAGTTGTTTAATGAATGACCCTTCACAGCCGCTAGCGAGGGAGGTTTTGCTTGGGTGTTTCCCCCCAGTATCCTCGCCTCCTCGTAATGTCCAAGTAAGTGTAGACTTTGTTATAAATATACTGTAACGCTTGGAATTTGTCAAATCTGAGCCGGAATTCGGTTACACACCTTCCCTTGCAAACTTATGCAAAACGCGGTATAATAGACGGAAACTTCTGCTGAGGTGCTACCCAATTGAGCGACGTTCCGAAAACACATCCCCGATACCTTTCACTCACACTCAGAGATACCATCGTTGCAGGCGTAGAACAAGGCATTACCTCTATCCACGGACTCATCGCGCATGGACGAGGCGAGGCGTTTGACTACCTCATCGGAGAGGCGACACAACCCTTCGCGATTGAGGCGATCCATGCTGCAGCAGCGATGCTCCGTCTGTCAAACCACCCCGTCATCTCCGTCAACGGAAATGTGGCGGCGTTGGCACCGGAAGCACTCATCGAACTGGGACAGGTACTGAACGCACCGTTAGAGGTGAACATCTTTCACACAGAGACAGGACGGGAAGAAAAAATCCGAGAGTCCCTCCTAAAACACGGAGCACCGGATGTGCTAATGCCTACAACCGAAGCACAACTCTCCTATATCGACTCCAATCGAAAGTTCGTGCATCCAGATGGCATCTTCAAAGCGGATGTCGTTTTCGTGCCGCTTGAAGACGGAGACCGATGTGAAGCACTCCGAAAGATGGGGAAAGAGGTCGTGACTGTCGATCTGAACCCGATGTCGCGTACCGCAAAGCAGGCGAGCATTACGATTGTGGATAACGTTGTGCGGGCACTGCCACTGTTATGCGAAGAAATTCGGAAACTCACCGATTCCACAACTCAAGACATCTTGAAAAAATATAGCAACGAAGCAGTGCTACAGAAAGCGTTACAGCATATCAGCAGGAGCGGGAATGGAAACCACCAACGGAAGTGAAAAAATCAACCTCGTCAAACCGCATATTCTGCTGATTGGGTTGGCACTCGTCGCTTTTAATAGTTACTGGTGCCTGATGGGAACAGAGGTGTGGCACTCTACGCAGCTGACGATCGCCTCCCTGTTCTTCAACGCAGTTTTCACCCTCCTCGTTTTCGTGCTTGTCAATCTATTGCTACAGCGATTCCTACCTCGATTGGCGATGTCGCAGGCGGACTTGCAAACCATCTACGTGATGGTGGTGATGCTAACGACTATCAGCGGACACACGATGATGGGCTATCTCATCCCCGTCCTCGCCCACGCCTTTCAGTTCGCATCTCCAGAAAACGAATGGATTCCGCTCTTCGGGCATCACATCCCGACGTGGATCGCCGTCAAAAGCCCGCGTATTTTGGACGGATTCTACGAGGGAGATTCTACGCTCTATACCTCCCACATTTTGAACGCGTGGATACCGCCAGTGCTGGCGTGGTCGAGTTTTGTCATCGCACTCTGGCTGACGTTACTGGCAGTAACGGTTTTTCTTCGTAAGCAGTGGACCGAAAACGAACGCCTGAACTATCCGATTGTTCAGCTCCCATTGGCATTGACGAGTAATCCAAAACGTTTCTTCACCTCTCCGTGGATGTGGCTTGGATTCGCACTCGCAGGGAGTGCGGAATTGCTGAACGGTCTGAACTACCTGTTTCCAGAAATACCCGGACTACCCATCAAGGGCAAAACAATCGGTCAATTCAGTTCAAAGCCGTGGAGCGCGATGGGACCGATTCATATCTCCTTCTATCCGTTTAGCATCGGGTTGATGTTCTTCACACCGTTGGACCTCTCGTTCTCCTGCTGGTTCTTCTGGCTTCTCACCCGCATTCAACTGATCGTAACGGACGCTTTCGGGGCGCGGAACATCTATCACCTTGAGCAGCAGACAGGTGCGTGGATAGCGTTCGGATGCATCCCATTGTGGATAGGGAGGAAACACTACGGACGCATTATCCGTAAAGTTTTCGGAATCGCACAACGCCGAGGTGAAACCGCACCTGATGATTCCGGGGAACCGATGCGGTATCGCACTGCTGCAGGGTTGTTTACCGTCGGAATGCTATTTCTCTTTTTCTTCTGTCATCAGATGGGAATGACCTTCTGGGCGATTGGACTTTTCTTTCTCTTCTACTTTCCATTAGTTATCGGCATCACCCGCATCCGCGCCGAAATCGGACCGCCGCTCCATCAACTCATCTTTGTCGATCCGGGACGGACGATGGTCCTTGCACTCGGAACACGCCGACTCGGCGCTGGTAATCTGACGGGACTAACATTCCTTTATCCGTTTGTCCGCTGTTTCCGAGCACATCCGACCCCCAGTGAGTTAGAGGCATTTCGCTTGGCAGAGCGGAGTCGTATCGGGTATCGGCAATTGCTTATCGGGATGATTTTAGCGATTGTGTTCGGTATCCTGATAACGTTCTGGGCATATCTACATGTCCTCTACGATATGGGCGCGGGGAGCAAAGCGCGTGGATGGATCGTCTATATGGGATGGGAAACGTTCAACCGCTTACAGACATGGCTTGTCAGTCCACGGGAGACAAGCGTGCCGGAACTTGGCGTTATTGGCAGCAGTTTCCTGTTTACGATATTCCTGATGATTATGAAGATCCGATTTTTGTGGTGGCCCCTGCATCCGGGTGGTTATGTACTCGTGAGCGGGACAGGAATGGGTGGCTTATGGTTTCCGATTTTCCTCAGCTGGTTAGCGAAAGCGACTGTCCTGAAAATTGGCGGTGTGAAACTTTATCGGCAAGCCGTGCCGTTCTTTTTGGGGTTGATTTTAGGGGATTATACGCTCGGATGTGTCTGGAGTCTCATCGGATTGGTACTGCAGATGCCGACTTACATTGTCTGGCATTGAAGCGAAATCTGCTTGACACTCGGCACAAATTTATGCTAAAATTCAGAAAACAAAGGAGACTATAAAAATGGAACATACAACCCGCATTGAACTCGAAAATTTAAAAGATCTGCATGCTGTAGAATTAGGCGTTCTTAACTCCGAGGATGTGCGCCGACTCACCGTCCAAAATGCTCTCGTCGATACTGGTGCAACAGGACTCTGTTTACCCAAATCGCTCATTGAACAACTCGGACTCACTCCACTCCGAAATATCCGGGTGCAAACTGCAAACGGTCCCGCAGAACGCACCTTTTATTCAGAGGTGAAATATACCGTCTTGGAACGGAGCCACTCCATACAGGTAACAGACCTCCCGGAGGACGCTCCCGTTCTCGTAGGACACATGATCTTAGAGGCTCTTGATCTCTGCGTTGATATAGAAAATGGATTGATTTATAATCCGGCACACGACGGGGAATGGACGATAAAAATCCTCTAATAGGTAGAGATACCACCAGAATTTTTCCGTTTAATGATTAATATGAAAACAACTCACAATATCCTTTTCCAAGATTCACGAAATTTAAAAAATATTCCATCAGAAAGTGTCGATCTGATCGTTACTTCCCCACCATATCCCATGATTGAGATGTGGGATGAGATGTTTAGTCACCAGAACCCAGAGATTCAGGATGCGTTAGCGAACGGCGATGGTAACCAGGCGTATGCCTTGATGCACGAGATTCTTGATTCTGTATGGGATGAAGTATTTAGAGTTTTAAAGAATGATAGATTTGCCTGCATTAATATCGGTGATGCAACACGGAAGGTCCGAGATGATTTTTGTTTATACCCAAATCACGCGAGAATCTTGAATTACCTCTTAAAAATCGGGTTCTCAGCATTACCCGATATCCTTTGGCGAAAACAGGCGAACACGCCTAACAAATTTATGGGATCGGGGATGTTACCCGCAGGTGCTTATGTAACACTAGAACACGAGTACATCCTAATCGTGAGAAAAGGGTCTAAAAGGGAATTTAAAACAGAAGACGCAAAAGAAAATAGACGTGAAAGTGCTTTATTCTGGGAAGAGCGGAATGTCTGGTATTCGGATGTTTGGACGGATATTAAGGGAACCGAGCAGAAACTCCCCAAGCCGATGTCGCGATTGCGGAGTGCAGCATTTCCTTTCGAGCTGGCGTATCGTCTCATCAATATGTATTCTGTGAAAGGTGATGTGATCCTCGATCCATTTCTGGGGACAGGCACCACGACTGCAGCTGCAATGACATCGGGACGCAATAGTATCGGTGTTGAAATCGACGAGAGTTTTCAAAATGTCTTATGTCCGATAGCACAAGATATTGTCAACTTCTCAAACACGTATTTGCAGGATAGAGCACTCAGACACCTTGAATTCGTCAAAAACCGAATTCAAAATGAAAAACCCCTGAAGTATACAAATGCATATTACGGTTTCCCAGTGGTGACGAGCCAAGAACAGTTTATTTTGTTCAATAACTTAGAAGCGGTTGAAGCATGTAGGAATAATATTTTTCAAGTCGCGTATTCAACGAAACCCCAAACTTGGAATTTTGAGCACGCCTCAGAATCCTTGGTTGGGAACAAAACGAAGCCTCATATAAGCCCTTCTCAACTCAGTATGTTAAATGCACAGTGACGCTATATTGCACAAAAGGATATGTATGCAAATTAAATTAAAAAATGCTGAGATTCAGGAATATGTGAACGCCCCCGCTAGTGAATTTCCGAAGTACACGACCCAATTAATGAATGTCGCAAATCAGAATTCTCAAGCGACTCGACCAAGGCACGTTGGACAATTGAGTGAACTGATTCAGGAATTCCCAGGGCAAACTTTTGAAGAATGGGTTACGTGGTATCAAGAACGATATCCTGATGCAATTAATGAAGCAACAGATAGAATAATCTCAATGATAGAAAACTTCAACGAGGCTGTCGAAAAAATTGACCGAACCTTGGTTAAATCATGGGTAGAGGATCTCGTGCTTGTCAAGACGTTCGCAGGACTGAGATTTCAGGAGGCAATCCTAAAAAAGCTGTCGGAAATAAAAGGCTGTGCCTACCGTTTGGCAGAACCCCATGAAGAATCACAAGGTATAGATGGGTTTGTAGGCGAAGAAGCATATTCCATCAAGCCCAGCACCTATGATGCAATGCCAACTGTAGCGGAATCCATAGAAGTGAAAATTATTTTTTACGATAAAAAGAAGGATGGTGTGTTGTTTGAAATACCGGAGGATTAGGTTCTTACAGAAATGCTGCCCGCTGTAGAAGAAATCTAACCGCTTACAAACGCTTTTTTGTCTCTTGTCCCTTATACTGCAACTGATACAACCGATAATAGATACCCTCCTGTTGCAACAATTCGTTGTGCGTGCCGGTTTCACGGATTTCGCCGCGGTGCATCACGATAATCCTATCCGCATTTTGAATCGTCGAGAGTCGGTGCGCGATGACAACAGATGTTCGATCTTCCATCAGACGTTTCAGCGCGTCCTCAATCAGGATTTCGGTTTCGGTGTCAACGCTTGAGGTCGCTTCGTCAAGGATAAGGACACTCGGATCCGAGGCTAACGCACGCGCAAAAGCAACCAACTGTTTCTGCCCAACCGATAACCCCGCACCATCTTCTTTAATCTCTGTACCGTAGAGATTGGGCATCTTCTGGACAAACCTATCCAAATGTACATTCTTTGAAGCATTCGCCACCTGCTTCGGTGAAATTGACGGATCCCCCAGCGTGATATTCCGCTCAATTGAATCTGAAAAAAGGAAGATGTTCTGTTGCACAATGCTGATCGCACGTCGCAGATCCTCTAAATTCATCTCACGGATATCGACACCATCAATCAGGATTTGCCCTTTATTTATCTCATAGAACCTACACAGCAGATTGATGATAGAGGTTTTCCCCGCACCTGTATGTCCTACGAGCGCGACCTTCTCCCCCGGTTTCACCTTGAACGAGACATTCCGTAGAACGTAATCCTCATCGTTATAGGCAAACCAGACATTTCGGAACTCAATCTCGCCTTTCAGATCTTGGGTGCCTTTTTTAGGAGCGGTAGAAATGATAGTCGGTTGTGTATCAAGGAGTTGAAAAATCCGTTCCGAGGAGGCCATAGCGTTTTGGAAGATGGTATATTTTTCGCTCAGCTCGCGGATGGGCCAGAAGAACTGTTGCGCGTAGCCCATGAACATCACCAGTACCCCAAAGGTCAGCGCGTTTTGTATAATTTGTCCGCCCCCATACCAGATAATCACGGCTGTTGCGAGTGATGCTGTTACCTCTATCAGCGGGTGAAAGATCGAAAAATAGAAGATGCTTTTCAGATTCGCAGCGAGGTATCTCCGGTTACGCTCGTTGAAGCGGAGGTGGCTCCGTCGTTCTTGGGCGAACAGCTTCATCGTTGTCATACCGACGATGTTTTCTTGTAGAAAAGCATTGATTCGCGCAAGCTGCTTACGTTGTTCTCGGAAGGCGCGACGCGAATAGATCTGGTAGACAAGCGTCGCGCCGAAGATGATTGGGATTACTGCGAACGTCACGAGCGCAAGCTTCCAATTATAAAGAAGCATCACCACGACAATACCACAGATACGGAGCAGATTCGCAAAGATAGTAATCACACCGGAGGCAAAGAGTTCGTTGAGGACTTGAACATCTCCCATAACGCGGGTCATCAATCTACCGACCGGATTTTTATCAAAAAACTGTACGTCCAAGCGTTGTAAATGCGAAAAAAGCGTCTGACGGAGATCGTGCATCACATGTTGCCCGATCATCTGTGTGCGATACTCCTCAAAGTAACCAAACACAAACACACTAATCAATGCCAACACGTAAAGAATCGCGATTGTACTTAATCCTTCCGCTATACCCGGGTTAATATGCTCGTCAATCGCCAGCTGCATCAGGAACGGGCCCGCCAATTGCGACAGCGTATTTCCCACCATAAGAAATCCGATGATGAGCAGCTGGAATTTGTAAGGTTTGAGGTACGCCAGAAGGCGTTTCATCAACACTCGGTCATAGACTTTTCCGAGGTCTTGCTCCTCATCGCTATATTCGTATAGGTCGCTTCCCATACCAAACACAGATGGATTCCTCCTTTAAAGTTTTTCAAGTTCCTCTTGCAAGAGTTGTGTTTCATAGATACCGGCATAAATCCCGTTTTGGTCAAGCAATTGTTCGTGTGTCCCTGTTTCAACAATGCTGCCCTCATCAAGAACAACGATGTGATCGGCATCCTTGACGGTAGAGATACGGTGTGAAATAAGGATTGTCGTGCGATTCTTCATAATTTCGGCAAGCCGACTGAGAATCGTGTCTTCTGTTTGAGTATCCACATTTGCGAATGCGTCGTCAAGAATCAGAATTTTCGGTTTAATGATGATTGCGCGGGCAAGTGCGGTCCGTTGACGTTGCCCCCCGGAAATTGTCATCCCACGCTCGCCGAGGAAAGTTTCCAATCCGTTGGGAAATTCCTCAATTTGTTCGAGGAGGTCCGCGGTATGCGCCGCGGCTTTCACCTGTTCCTCCTCTGGTGTTTCGAGACCGTAGGCAATATTGTTTCGCAAATAGTCAGAGAAAAGAAACGGTTCCTGCTCGACTACCCCGATGTTTGATCGGAGAACTCTTAACGGTATATCCTGAATGTCTACGCCATCCACAAAGACGGTGCCACGTTCCGCTTGACGGATGCGTGGAATCAGGTTGACAAGTGTGGATTTCCCTGACCCTGTTCCACCGACGATTGCAAGCGTTTTACCGCGTTCAATTTTGAGGTTAATGTCCTTAAGCACCGGCGTTCCCTCGGGATAAGCAAAATTAAGGTCTCTAAATTCGATCTCACCTTCAATATCCCTGATACCCCATCTCACCTGTTCACCATCGAAGATTTCCGGTTTTTCATCAAGGATGGCTTGGATTCGCCCCATAGACGCTGCACCGCGTTCAAAAGTGTTAACGATAAAGCCGAGAGTAATCATCGGACGGATGAGCATCATGAGGTAGGCGTTAAACGCGACGAAATCCCCGAGCGACATTTCACCACCGATGACACGGAGTCCACCCATCCAAAGCAGAACGACAATACCGATCCCCGGCAAAAAGCGGAAGAGTGGGAAAAAGAAAGTCATCAGTCGGATCTGTTGGTGGTTACGGTCAACAAACTCTCGGTTCAATTCTTGGAAATGTTCGATTTCGCTTGCTTCAAGTGTGTACGCTTTCACAACACGGACACCGGATAAATTCTCCTGCACCTTGGTATTCAACGTTGAGAACGATTCTTGGATACGCTCATAACGTGCATGCAACCGTTTTCCAAGAAAGCGAATCAGGAGGGCAAGCACTGGATAGGGCAGGAGGGCAACAAGCGTCAACGTCGGGGAAATGCGCAGCATGATAACAAGCGCGAGCCCGAAAAATACGATCGCATCTGCTGTATACATTACAGCACTGCTCAGCACCATTCTGATGGCGTTTAGATCACTCGTTGCACGCGTCATTAGGTCGCCAGTACGGACGTTATCGTAATACGCAGCGGAGAGTTTTTGGAGATGGAGAAAGAAGTCGGCTCGGAGGTGAAACTCCATCTGCCGCGCGACACCTTGAATAGTGCGCCGTTGGATGAAGCGCAGGATACCCGCAACAAGCGCGACCCCAAAGATGAGCAGAGCGAAAAAGAGAATTCGTTCCGGAGACATTGTAAAACTTGGACCCACATAATTCGGGTCATAAGCACTTCTCCAAGCGAGTTCCAACTCATCAACAACTGTCTGGAGAATCTCTGGGCTAATCAGGAGAAGCACATTCGTCACAAGCACAAGAAAGAAACTGAATATAATGGCGAACCGATACCGAATGATATATTTCTTGAGACCGAGTAGACTGCGAATGGTGAGACTCCTTTCCGGCGAGTGAGTTATGCCGCGTAGCGTTATGTTAAGAAAGAGGGTATTTTATATTTTGACGTAAATCTTAGGTATCTGTTTAATCAAGTTTTCGGTAATACCAAGAGGCATCTTCCTATAGGAGCGAGTGTTTTTGCTTGGTGTGTTTTTGCTTGGGTATTTCTGCGGATTTCCCCACGCTCGCGATGCCTTAAGAACACATAAAAGTGCATCCAAGAATGCGTACAAGTAATCATTATTTATATTGCAGTGAAATTCGTCTATACAACCTCCATGGCATACACAGAACTATCATCAAGGAGTGAATATGAAACAAAATCGAAGACCGGCACCATTCAATGTCGTGTCGGGGGACACCGAAGGAATTACATGGGCATTACCAGAAGGCGCGATCGCCCGATTGGGAAAAGGTGATTCTCGTGGTGTGAAACCGTCCCCAAATGGCACGTATTTCGCTGTTGCAACTGGTATAGGACTCTGGTGGTATGAGATGTCGTCAAAACCACCTATAGCATTATGGGAAACAGAACGTGGAATGATTTCCGCTACTGATTTTTCACAAGATGGTGAGTGGATTGCTATCGCCAATTATGACGGTGTTATTAAGGTGGTGGACATTCAGAGTGGTGAATGCCTCGCACAGATGAAGCGGACGGAAGAACATAATGTCTATTGGCACATTGACTTTTCCGCGGATAGTAAATGGATCGCCACCGCGAATTTTAGCGGCATCGTTGAAGTGTTAGATGTCCATCGCGGTGTGTGCATCGCAGAGATGGATCGAGGCGAGCGTGAAGTTGAATCAGCTGATATTTACCGATTGGAATTCTCTCCAAATGGACAGTACGTCGCTGCGACTGCAGATAATCTTGGCGCAGAAGGCACACAAACTTACATCTGGTGCCCTGAAACAGGTAAGTTAATTTTCAAGTTTGCGGGTGGAAATTTTAGCTTCTCTCAAGATAGTTGTCTACTGGCAGGAGTGACTTCTGACGACCCCATTGGTGATGCCGATCCTATTAATCACTACATCTCAGTATGGAATATAACGACAGGTGAACGTATCTCTCACTTTAGCGTGAAAAGTGCTTGGATGGATACTATTATCTTTTCACCTTGCAGTGAGTTCGTCGCATTCAGTAGTAGAGATGAAAACCTACGCGTGTGGGACGTGACAAAAGGTGTGCAAAAGACGGTTTATACTGACTTCCAAACGTCTCGGACAGTGCCATTTTATTCCACAGAAGGTGAATTATTCGTGATTGTAGATGAGCAAGACACCATTGAAGTCTGGAATATGGAACACCGTGAAAAAATAGAGATCCCAGAACTACATCCGAGGAGTGTTGATGCCGCATGGTTCAGAGAATTCCCGCAGGTGGCTCTCGCCGACATGCGCACCGACACTACGCCGCACAAAAAGACTCAGACTGGCAACATACATACATTTTCAACAATTCGTGAACCTGCCTGTTTTCCAGATCCAGTTATGTTTTTACCAAATGGAAAGACACTGGCAACAAGAGGGTATCGCAACGGTATTGTGTTATGGGATGTTGAAAGTAAGCAGGTTCGGGAAACGTTATTGAAGGATACACGCATTACCTCTTTCACTGTTTTGCCTTCCGGAAATATGCTGGCTGCCCATAGTGAAGACAACAACGTCAAAGTTTGGGATACAGGGAAACCTGACGCACCGATTGCAGAATTCACTGAAACCGATCCGGTACGATTGATATGGAACATCGCATTCGCACCGACAGGTGATCTACTTGCAGTTGGAAGTAGAGAAGGTCCTATTTATCTATACGATTTCATACGTAAGGCGCGGTTAAAACCGCTCATAGGGCACACCGAGCACATTTGGTCGGTGTGCTTCTCGCCAGATGGCAAACGACTGGTAAGCGGCTCAGATGATAGAATCGCCCGTCTGTGGGATGTTGAATCCGGTGAAAAAATTGCCACGTTGCCAATAGGTGAACCTCACACACTTATGGATATAGCATTTTCACCGTGTGGTAACTTGATCGCGGGTGGGTTGTCCGAACTCCGTTTGTGGTGTGCCGAAACGCAGACAACCCTTTTTGCAATACCGCATCCAGAGAGGCGGGCACCTTATGCCTTGGCATTTTCACCGTGCGGTAAGTACGTTGCATCCGGCACTTGGTGGGAGAAAGGCATGGAAAAGATGGCAATTCGGTTATGGGAAGTGGCGAGCGGTGAGAATATCGCAACCCTCTGGGGACATCCGACAGATATTCAGTCGATCGCCTTTTCGCCCGACAGCACACTTCTGGCAACTGGCAGTTTTGAGTGCACAACCCTCCTCTGGGATTTGAAACCCTTTATAGATTCTTAAAATTCATGTAATGAAGATTAAGAATTTAATCGGGTAATGTATGTGTTAATTGTCTGAATCACGGAGAACACGGAGGACACAGAGGACGCGGAAATTTTGGCGTGCGCGGTGTTCATCGTCCGAAGCAGGATTTTCAGGATTAACAGAACGAAATTCTGTTTCCCTCCAAATTCAATTCTTTACCACTTCCGCTTTATTTTTCTGTTGACATTATTGCTTCCTACAGTGTATGATATGAAAAATGCACACTATCATAGGAGGAAAATAGATTTGGCAGCAGATATTGGACTCATCGGATTAGCAGTAATGGGTGAAAACCTCGCACTGAACATGGAGAGCAAAGGCTTTGAGGTGGCGGTTTTTAACCGTACTGTCTCACGCGTGGACGCTTTCATTTTAGGTGCTGCAAAAGGCAAAAATATCACTGGAGCACATTCCATACCAGAACTGATTGAGAAACTCGACAGTCCCCGAAAAATTATCTTAATGGTGAAAGCAGGAGAACCGGTCGACGCGTTCATCGCACAGTTGGTCCCGCATCTCTCAAAGGGGGACCTCATTATTGATGGCGGAAACTCCAACTTCAACGACACCGTCCGCAGACACGCGGAATTGGCAGAACAGGATCTCCTGTTTATCGGCACAGGTATCTCCGGCGGTGAAGAAGGGGCACTCAAAGGACCCGCAATGATGCCCGGAGGTTCAGCCGAGGCTTACGCACTTGTAGAACCGATCTTTACGAAAATTGCGGCGCAGGTAGATGGCACGCCGTGCTGCTCTTACATTGGACCCGATGGCGCGGGGCATTACGTTAAAATGGTGCACAATGGCATCGAATACGGCGACATGCAACTGATATGTGAAGCGTATTCCCTAATGAAAAGCATCTTGGGAATGAACGCCGACGAGATGCACGAGGTCTTCAGCGAATGGAATCGTGGCGAATTAAACTCCTACCTCATCGAAATCACAGCAGACATCTTCACACAACTCGACAGCACTGGCACACCTTTCGTTGATGTCGTACTGGATCAAGCAGGACAAAAGGGTACAGGTAAGTGGACGAGCATTTCAGCACTGGATCTCGGTATCTCCGCACCGACGATCGCAGAGGCGGTTTTTGCGCGGTGTATCTCCGCTGTCAAGAGCGAACGCGTTGCGGCAGAACAAGTTATCCAAGGACCCGCTGGTGCATATCAAGGCAACCGAGATGAAGCGTTGAAGGCAATTCACGACGCGCTTTACGCCGCGAAAATCTGCTCTTATGCGCAAGGTTTTGCCTTAATGCGAGAAGCAAGCGAAGAATTCGGATGGGATTTGGACCTCGGTAAGATTAGTCTCGGTTGGCGTGGTGGATGTATCATTCGTGCAAAATTCTTGCATCGGATCGCAGAGGCGTTTGAGCGGAATCCTGAGCTGCCGAACTTAATGCTTGATTCCTACTTCCGGGATGTACTTGAAACTGCACAACCTAACTGGCGCAGTGTTATCGGTACGGCAACGCAGCTCGGTGTACCTATCCCAGCGTTCAGCTCCGCTTTAGCCTATTTCGATAGTTACCGTAGCGGTAGACTCTCTGCGAACTTGATTCAGGCGATGCGTGATTATTTCGGCGCGCACACCTATCACAAACTCGACGGAGACGGGAACACGATCCTCGGAAAAGACGGCGAGCCGACGGTATTCCACACCGAATGGATGTTGGAAGGTCGTCCAGAAGTTATTGTTGAATAGTTGTCGGTTGTCAGTACGATTTTTCTGCGAAAAATCTTTCAGTTGTCAGAAAGAAATGCCCGAACTATCAGAAGCCTCTTTAACTGAAAATTGATAACTGATAACTCCAAAAAAGGAGCGTTCATGGAATACGGACCACAACAAGCGTTATACGATTTTGAACCGCAGCACGAGTTTTTCGTTGGAATTGATTCGGACGGTTGCGTTTTCAATAGCATGGAGGTCAAACACAACGACTGCTTTAGCGTCAACCTCGTCAAGCATTTCGGCTTAGCGTCTATTTCGCGGCAGGTACATCAGGCATGGGATTTTGTGAATCTCTACTCAAAAACGCGTGGGACGAATCGGTTCAAAGCGATCCTATTGGTGTGCGATTTCTTACGCGAGATGCCGCTCGTACAGAAGATGGGTGTCGCAGTGCCAGAGCTCCCATACCTACGCGAATGGTCGGAAACGGAGACGAAACTCGGCAATCCCGCACTCCAAGCCGCAATCGACAACGCCACCGGTGAGAGGCTCAACGAACTCAACCAAGTCATGGAGTGGAGTCTCGGTGTGAACGAAAGTGTCGAAGAGATTGTCTATAACCTCCCCCCGTTTCCCGGCGTTTTAGAGACATTGCAACGACTTCAGGGAAAATCGGATGTCATCGTTGTTTCCGCTACACCAGACGAGGCTCTCAAGCGGGAATGGGCTGAACACGAAATTGATACCTACGTTGCACTGATTGCCGGACAGGAGATGGGTACGAAAACGGAACACCTCACGATAACGACGAAAGACAGGTACCCTAAAAACCACGTCTTGATGCTCGGCGATTCACCCGGTGATCTGAAAGCGGCGCAGGATGTAGGTGCGTTGTTCTTCCCTGTCAACCCCGGTTCCGAGGACGCATCGTGGCAACTCTTCCTCGATGAAGCAATGGATGAATTTTTTAACGGACAATACGCAGGTGCTTATGAGGACGCGTTGATTGACAAATTTCAGGAATTGTTACCCGAAACCCCGCCGTGGCAATGAAAATCAGAGGATAGGTGGAAGAAGGAGGGAAGCGTGGAAGGAACCGCTCCCTCTCCTACTTCTTCCATTCTTTCAAGCTTCCGCTCTTCCAATTACCCATATTACATTATGAAAGGACCTTTAGTGTATGAAGATACTATTACAAGGACGTGTTGAAGGTGAACTCCTCCAGAGACTGGAAAGCATCGTCGGCGATGAACACACCTTTGTGATCCCAGGTTCACGCGAGGAACTCATTGAAGAAGGCAAAGATGTCGATATCTTTTACGGCTACTGCAGCGAAGACCTTTTCCCGCATCTGCCCAATATCAAATGGATTCAATCTACCAGTGCGGGTATGGATCGTCACATGTATCCAGCACTCCGCCAGAGCGATGTTATCCTCACAAACGCTGCAGGATTGTACGCAACGCACGTCGCCGATCAAGCCTTCGCACTCCTGCTTGGCTTAGCACGCGGTATCCACGAATCTGTTCGGAATCAGGACAAGCACCAATGGGGCGGCAGTCGTAGCATGCCCATGATAGAGATAGACGGGTTCAAGATCGGTATCGTTGGGATGGGTGGTATCGGGATGGAGATGGCAAAGCGCGCAAAAGGGTTTGATATGTACGTTATGGCTGTCGATGCCTACCGCACCGATAAACCCGATAACGTTGACGAACTGATGGGGATGGATCAGCTCTCAAATATGATGAGCCAAGTGGATGTCGTGATGATTGCGTGTCCGTTGACTGAGGAGACACGCGGACTAATCAATAAAGACAACCTCTCTGTGATGCAGCCGACTGCATTCTTTATCAACGTCGCCCGCGGACCGATTGTCAACGAGCCGGATCTGGTTGAGATTCTGCAAGCCGATACAATCGCTGCGGCTGGCTTGGACGTTACCGAGGTCGAACCGCTCCAGGAAGACAGTCCGTTGTGGGATTTTCACAATGTTATCATATCGCCGCATTCGGCAGGAGGTTCACAGCATCGCGCCCGTCGTATCACCGAGTTCTTCTTGGATAACTTGGAAAGGTATCTGAAGGGTGAAGAGTTGAAGAACATTGTGAACAAGCAGCTTGGATTTTAGTAGAAATATCTTTTTCCAATAGCCTCGGTCCCATGACCGAGGCACTGTTTTTTACTATGATCGAATACAAAAGTTATACTGGAATTAATAAACCCATGGATGCATTAGCTGAAAGATTAGATGCCAAGTTACGCGAATGGGAACCGGATACTGCAGCAACAGTTAGGGAACGAATTTCGGAAATCATTAATCTTGCAGACCAAGATGCTTTGGATATAGTCCGATCGCGTGCTGTAGAACAGGAAGTTTTGGATACACTCGATGAACCTATATCCCAGTGAGATTTGGCTATATGAGAAAGTTTGGTACGCGGGGACCTGTAAACCCCGAACAGCACTATGTTGTCGCTCGGACTGAGGAACTCGCCGAGTTCATTAAGCGAATCAAAGAGGGACGCTACATCGTCATCTTCGCACCCCGGCAAACAGGAAAAACAACCTTCTTCTACGCCGCTATGGACATCCTTGCCTCAGAAGAACCGACCTACTTTCCGATTCATTTAGACTTTGAGGCATATAAAAACCTCGCGCCGTCGGATTTTTATAGTAACCTCACCGAAGACATTCGCGAGGAAATCGAGAATATTTACCATAAACGTGGAGAAGTGCCCTCCGATGCGTTAAGGGATTTTTTAAAGAACACAACCCTAACCGACAATGTGTCAATGCTCAGAGGGTTTCAGGCATTAGGGAAGATATTAGAAAATCAGCGAGTTGTCGTCTTTATTGATGAATTTGATAACATTCCGCAAACCGCTGCGGCTGATTTTCTATATGCCCTCCGCCGCATCTACATTTCCAGAACCATTCCCCGATCTCCCCACAGTCTCGGCATCGTTGGCGTTAAAAGCATTGAGCAACTCAACGCCGATCGCTCTGCCTCTCCGTTCAATATCCATGATGACTTTGCTTTGCCCAATTTTACACGCACACAGGTGCAAGAACTGTTTGGGCAATATACCGCTGAGGTCGGACAGGCTTTTGCTCCAGAAGTGATTGAATCCATTCACAAACAGACAGGTGGGCATCCCTTCCTTGTCAACCGATTTGCACAGATACTCACCGAAGAACTAAACGTTCCCAAAACAGAGACAATCACGTTGACACACTTCGTAAGCGCGCATACGCAACTGCTTGAAGAACGCAATACCAATATTGAACACCTGCTTACCAATATCCGCAAAGACCGTCGCTTTGAAACCATACTCATGCAAATCGTCTCTTATGAGGACAGCGTACGATTCAATCCGGACAATGACATCATCAATGAACTCGCTACGTATGGCATCATCACGAAAGGGAACGATAGAAGGTGTGAGATTGTCAACCCAATTTATCTATACCGAATCATACAAGCATTCAAACCAATAGTCAACGGCTTGGAGCGCGACTACTTCCCCGCAGATACGGAGGGAGCTCAGTACCTCACGTCTACCGGACAGATTCAGATGGAACGGCTCATGGATAACTTCCGTGAATTTATTGCCCGCGCAGGGTTCAGGATCCTGCAAGTCCCTGAAACTCCCCAAGAGTTCATCGGACAGCATCTCCTCTTTGCCTACCTTGATCAGTTCGTTACCAGTGTGAACGGGGCAATGTATATGGAAGTCCCAACAGGTCGCGGTAGGATGGACCTGCTCATTCTCCACAACCAGAAAAAATATATCGTTGAAACAAAGATTTGGAGAAGTGAAAGAGGTTATGCCGACGGGAAGCAACAACTCGCGACGTATCTATCAACGGAAGATGTAACAGAAGGCTACTATATTGTATTCGATCACCGCGAGGCACCGGAACCGCGCACTGAGACAGAGACGATAGATGGTTTGACCATTCGAAGTTACGTTATTCCTGTGGTGCAAGAACGTCCTTCAAGGGAGACACATCGGTCCTTATAGGGCTAAACGACTTCAAGGAGTCCAATAATGTTAATAGCTATTTTTGTTATGCTGTTAGTGCTAATTGTCCTATGGGTAGTGAGCTTTATTTTGATTTATAGAAAAGTAACTGAAAAAAGGGTTACGGTTAGATATGAGCCTGTAATATATTACGATAAAAAACTATTCAGGGAAAAAATGGTCGCAGGTTACATAACTCAAATTCATTACGATGGTATCCCTTTTGGTGAACCAAGCGAAAGAATAGTCTATCGGTCAAATGAAGTTGATAGGGAAGCTATTGAAACAGCCATCATGAGCTCACTACCAACCTTAACAAAGGGTATGATAGCAGCACTTGGTATTCCACCTATAGAAATTAGCCAAATTCAACAAGCAATCAACAAAGCGATAAATTAAGAATCCAACGAACTACGTAATATTTATAGGCTCATATCCTCTTAGGAGTTAGTACTGAAGTCATATTGAGTAAAACCTAAGAATGTGGTAAAATAGTGGAAACAGAGCAGATAGTTTATGTCTCTTTTTCCACTTTACATCCCTATTAGGTTATGAAAGGTGCTCTTATGGAAACCAAGGAAACCCCTGAAAAGCA